>NZ_CP041764.1:2549026-3186282 GCF_009817885.1 Serratia rhizosphaerae | reverse complement strand
GAATAACACTATTTTGCCGCCGAGTGTCGTACACTAGGCTGTTGCGAGCGAAATTGTTTCTGCTCATTTGTATAAACTCCCTTGTTACTATCATAGGAAGATGGCTTCATGAAAATCCGTACCTCTTTGATTGCATTAGGCATTGCCACCCTGGTCAGCGGCTGTCAAAGCCTTGATCCCAACGCCCTGATGCAGTCCGGCGCGCAGGCGTTCCAGGCGGCGACCCTGAGCAACGACGATGTCAAAGCGTTAAGTGATAAATCCTGCGTCGAGATGGACAGCAAGGCAAAAATCGCGCCGGCCAACAGCAGCTACGTCAAACGCCTGAACAAAATTGCGGCAGCGCTGGGCGATAATATTGACGGCACGCCGGCCAACTACAAGGTATACGTCACCAAAGACGTTAACGCCTGGGCGATGGCCAACGGATGTATCCGCGTCTACAGCGGCCTGATGGACATGATGAACGACAACGAAGTGGAAGGCGTGTTGGGCCATGAAATGGGCCACGTGGCGCTGGGCCATACCCGCAAGGCGATGCAGGTGGCGTACGGCACGGTCGCGCTGCGCACCGCGGCGGCCTCGACCGGCGGCATCATCGGCTCGCTGTCGCAGTCACAGCTGGCGGATATCGGCGAGAAGCTGGTCAGCGCCCAGTTCTCCCAAAAGCAGGAGAGCGAAGCGGACGACTACTCGTTCGATCTGCTGAAGAAACGCGGCATCAACCCGAACGGGCTGGCCACCAGCTTCGAAAAACTGGCCAAGATGGAAGCCGGGCGTCAGAGCAGCATGTTTGACGATCACCCGTCCTCCGAAGCGCGCGCGCAGCACATCCGCGATCGCATCGCCGCCGAAGGCAAGTAACCCGGCCATTGGCGGGGCTCAGTCCCCGCTTATCGCTATCAACAACAGGGACGGCAAGCCGTCCCTGTTGTTGATTCAGTACAGCGTCTTTTGCGGCGGCCCGGCAAAGGTTAACGGCCCGACCTGTTTCATATCCACTTCCACCACCGACGGCCCCGGGTAGTTGATCGCCTCCGCCAGCACGCCGCCGAACTGCGCGGCGCTGTCAATCTTCCAGGCCTTCAGCCCCATCGCCTCCGCCACCTGGGTAAACGCCGGGGTATGCAGCTCGTTGTAGTACTGACGGCCGGCGAAGTACTTATCCTGAATGCCGCGCATCACGCCGTAGCCACCGTCGTTCATGATCAGCAGCGTGATATTGGCCTGCTCCTGCGCCATGGTCGCCAGCTCCCCCAGCCCCAGCGCCAGACCGCCGTCCCCCACCAGCCCGACAACTTTACGCTGCGGGTTGGCAAGCGCGGTGCCAATCGCCATCGGCAGCCCCATGCCGATGGCGCCGGCCAGCGAGTGAATATTGCACAGCGGCGCCACGGCGCGGAACAGACGGCTGCCCCACACGCTGCCGGACACGGTGATATCGCGCACCAGCAGGCCGTCATCCGGCAGGGCGGCGGCAATCGCGTCGCTGAGCTTGGCATATTCGCCGGACTGCTCGCGCAGCGCCTGCTCCGCCTGCTGCACCGCAGCGGCTATCTCGGCGTCCCATCCGGCGTCCACTTTCTCGCCCGGTGCAAAACGCGCCGCCAGCGCCGTCAGCAGCGCGCCGCAGTCGCCGTTTACCTGCTCATCCGCCAGATAGTTGCGGTTGGCCGCCGCCGGGTCGATGTCGATCTGCACCAGCGGGCGCGGCAGCGGCAGCGTCCAGGTGCGGGTTTCGTTGCTGCGCAGGCGCGAACCGGCCACCAGCGTCAGATCGCAGCGATTGAGGATCTGCTCCACGCTCGGCGAATTATGGAAAGCGCGCAGGCTGCGCGGGTGGCTGTCCGGCAGAATACCGCGGCCGTGGGTGCTGGACATCACCGCCACGCCAGCGTCCGCCAGCCGCCGCACCGCCGCCTCACAGCTCAGCGCGCCGCCGCCCAGCCACAGCAGCGGTCGCTTGGCGGCCTTCAGGCGCTGATACAAACGCTCGACCGCCGCCGTATCCGCCGCCGGTAAGGCAGGTGGAGCAATGGCCGGCGTCAGCACCGCGCGGGAGACCAGGCTGCTCTGAATATCAATCGGGATCTCCACCGCCACCGGGCCGCACGGCACGGTTTGCGCCTCCTGAATGGCCCGCTGAATCACCGCCACCGCCTGCTCGGCGCTGTTGACCCGGTAGGCGCGCTTCGAACAGGCGCGCAGAAAGCCCATCTGATCCTTGGTTTCGTGAATAAAGCCGGCGTCGGCATCCAGATACGCCTTTTCCACCTGGCCGGTGATGTGCAGCAGCGGCGTGTTGGCGTTCAGCGCCTCAATCATCGCGCCCACCGCGTTGCCGGCGCCGGCGCCGGTGCTGGTCAGCGCCACGCCCAACCCGGAGAAACGACCGTGGGCGTCGGCCATCGTCACCGCGCCCGCCTCGCCGCGCGCCGGCACAAAGCGGATCGCGCCGCGCTGTCCGACGGCATCGGCGATCGGCAAATTATGAATCGAGATGATGCCGTACATCGCCGACACCGCGTATTGCTCCAGAGTCCGGGCTATCGCCTCACCAACCGTTATTTTATCGCTCATCATCTGCCTTCTTATCATAGTCATGCGTAGGGATACATCGTGCGCCGCGCTCAGTCGCTCCAGCGGTTCACCTGATGGCTCAGCGCCAGATACAGGCTTTTCTGTTGCATATAGGCCTTGATGCCGTGCAACCCTTTTTCCCGTCCCAGGCCGCTCTGTTTCACGCCGCCGAACGGCGTGGAAATCGAGAATGTTTTGTAGGTGTTGACCCAGACGGTGCCGGTCTCCAGCTGCTCGGCCAGCGCCATGGCGCGCGGGAAATCGCGGCTCCAGATGCCGGCGGCCAGGCCGTAGACCGAATCGTTGGCCATGGCGATCAGCTGCTGTTCATCGTCAAACGGCATCGCCACCAGCACCGGCCCGAAGATCTCCTCCTGGCAGACCCGTGCGTCATTATTCAAACCGTCAATGATGGTCGGCAGGTAATAGCTGCCGTCCGCCAGCTGCGGATCCGCCGGCGCTTCGCCGCCGATCAGTACCCGACCGCCCTCCTGCCGCGCCAGCGCAACGTATTCCGCCACGCTCTGGCGGTGTTTGTCATTAATCAGCGGCCCTAAATGCACGCCCGGCTGCAGCGGGTTGCCAAGACGCAGCCCGCCCGCCAGTTCGCACAGCCGCGCCAGCAGCGGCTGATACAGTGAACGGTGCACAAATAGCCGCGAACCGGCGATGCACGCCTGGCCGGCCGAGCTGAAAATGCCGTAGCAAATACCGCGCGCCGCCTGTTCCAGATCGGCGTCTTCCAGCACGATGGTCGGCGACTTGCCTCCCAATTCCAGCGAAGTGGGGATCAGTTTTTCGGCGGCGATATGCGCCAGGTGACGGCCGGTGCCGGTGCCGCCGGTAAAGGAAATCTTTTTCACCAGCGGGTGACGCACCAGCGCCTCGCCAATCACCGAACCTTTGCCCGGCAGCACGCTGAGCAAGCCGGCGGGCAGACCCGCCTGCTCAAACAGTTCCGCCAGTTTCAGCGCCATCAGCGGCGTGGCTTCCGCCGGCTTCAGGATCACCGCGTTGCCGGCCGCCAGCGCCGGCGCCACTTTCTGCATTTCGCTGGCGATCGGTGAGTTCCACGGCGTAATGGCGGCGATCACCCCCAGCGGCTGATACTGGCTCAGCGTCATCACCTCGCGGTTGCGCTGGGTGGGCAACTCCCCTTCCAGCACTTCGCAGGCGGCGGCGAAATAGCGCGCGGTGGCCGCCGCGCTGGCCACCAGGCCGCGGGTTTCCGCCAGCGGTTTGCCGTTGTCGCGCGTTTGCAGCTGTGCCAGCGTCTCCAGCCGTTCGCTAATCAGATCGCTGACGCGGTATAAAATCGCCGCGCGCTGATGCGGCACCAGGCCGCGCCACTGTGGGTCACGCCAGGCGCGCTCCGCCGCTTCAACCGCTTCGTTGACGTCATTCACGTCGGCGGCGCGCAGCTCCGCATTAAGCGAACCGTCGGCCGGGAAGGTGGAGCGCATCGGCTCACCGCGCCCTTCGCACCAGCGCCCGGCCAGAAAAATCTTTTGTATCGCCATACTGTTATTCCCCTTTATGCCGTCAGTTGGCCGTCAAGCAGACGACGGCAGGCCTGTACCGCGCTCAGCGCCGCCAGCGTCGATGTCTTCGGGTTGCTGGCCAGCGGATTGCCGCTTAACTCAATCTGAAATTCGCCAAACGCGCCCTGCGCCTGCAGCCGGTGCGTATTGCGCCGCGTATGCGGATCCACCTGCAGGCGCACCCGCGTCTGGTCCATACCCAGCCCGTGCAGCGCAATGGTAGCCGCCACGTTGGCGTTGGCCGGGAACTGCCGTGCTGCTTCACGCGCGCTGCCCTCGAAAAACACCTGCGCCTCGCTGACCGCATCGAGGTCGATCAGGCTTTCCGCCGGGCTGCCGCGCCAGCTGGCCGGGCTTTTGCTGGCCTGATAGGTGACGCTGGTCAGTCCGCCTTCGCGCGCCGACGCCAGCCCGTCCATGCCCGCCACCGCGCCGGACAGCACCCAAACCCGCCCGTGATGCTCGCGGCTGGCCTGCTGGATGCGCTGCTGCAGCCCGGCGTCCGCCAGCGCGCCGGTGGAAACCACCGCCAGCGTCCAGCCGCGCCGCACTACCGCTTCGCCAAACTCGGCGACCGCCTGCTGACTGGCGCACTCCAGCACCAGATCGGGACAGCCGTCGCACTGGCGCGGATCGCTCAGCGCCTGCACCCGGCCGTCAAAGGCGGCGGCAATCGCCGCATGATGCGGCTCGCGCGCCACGATCCAGCCGGGTTCCACGCCTTCCGGCAGGCGGGACAACACTTCCTTCGCCATCGCGCCGTAGCCAATCATCATGATTTTCTTCATTACTCTGCTCCTACAGATGGCGGTTGAAGCCGCCGGAGACGTCCAGCGCCGCGCCGGTGGTAAACGACGCCATCGGCGACGCCAAAAACAGCAGCGCACGCGCCGGTTCCTGCGGTTTGCCCAGCCGTTTCATCGGAATGCCGCGCCGTTCGGCAATCGCCGCCGTCCAGGATTCCCAGCTCTGCTCGCGGTCGCTGCGCTCTTCAAAGCGGCGGCGCCACTGGCCCGATTCCACCATCCCCAGCAGAATGGAGTTCACGCGGATGCCCTTTGTCACCAGCTCTTTCGACAGCGTCAGCGTCATATTGAGCAGCGCGGCGCGCGCCGCCGAGGTGGCGATCATGTGTTCTTCCGGCTGCAGCGCCAGCAACGAGTTGACGCAGGTGATCGAGGCGATATCCGAGCGCTCCAACGCCGGCAAAAATGCCTGCAGCGGGTTAATCACGCCGAACAGCTTCAGCTCGGCCTCGTGCAGCCAGGCCGCGCGCGGCGTCTGGTCAAAGTGGGAGACGAAGCCCTGCCCAGCGTTATTAATCAGCATATCCACGCCGCCGAAGCGCGCCTCGACCTGCCCGGCAAACTGCGCCACCTGCTCCGGCACCAGCACGTCACAGCGCTGCGCCAAAATCTGCGCCTGCGGAAACTCGGCCTGCAGTTGCGCCAGCGCACCGTCAAGTTTGTCCTGACTGCGGCCGCAGAACGCCACCCTGGCCCCCTCCGCCAGCAGCAGGCGCAGAGTCTCAAAACCGATGCCCGATGAGCCGCCGGTAACCACCGCGACCCGGTTTTCAATCTGGAAATTCATGGTTGAATCGCTCCCGTAAAGTCCCGCACGTAGCGGTTAAAGCACGCCGGCGCGTCCAGATAGCTGGCGTGCCCGGCGGCGGCGATCAGACGCAGCGGCGCACCCTGCCGCGCCGCCAGCGCCTCTGCCGCCGCCGGCGGCGTAATGGCGTCCTGCTCGCCGCACCACACCTGCAGCGGGCCGCTATAGCGCGCCAGATAGGTGTTGATATCGTCGTTGGCCAGCATCCAGGCGGCGCTGAGGAAACCGTCCGGCTGCAGTTGCTGCATACCGCGGCGCACCCAGGCGATATCCTGCGGATCGGCATCGGCACGCAGCAGCGCCGCGGCGCGCTGTTCGCCGTAGCCCTGCGGCCCCAGCGTGTCCATCATCTGCCGGCGCTGCGCGAACACCTGCCGGCGTTTCTCCGCATCGGCCGACGCATAGCCCTGCGCCGGGTCGGCCAGCGCCAGGCCGCAGAGGCCGTCAGGATGGGCGGCGCCATAGGCGCAGCCCATCAGCGCGCCCAGCGAATGCCCCACCAACAGCGGCTGGCGCAGTGCCAGGTGGCTGACCAGCGCCGCTAATGCGTTGGCATAATCGGCGGCCTGCGGCTCGGCGTTCGCCAGCGCGGCGCTGTCGCCGTAACCCGGCGCGTCCCAGGCGATCAGCCGGTGGCCGTCCAGCAGGGCCGCATCGGCAAACTGCTTCAGCCATGAGGCGGAACCGGAGCTGATGCCGTGCAGCAACAGCACCGGCCGTCCCTGACCGGCCTCGCGCCAGCTCAGCCGGTAGTCGCCGCACTGCGCCTGTTGACGTTCCGGCAGCGCGTTCATCCGTTGCGCTTCACTTTCGACAGCGGATGGTCCGCCGGATAGGTCGGGATCTCCGGCTTGGCGGTGCCGAGCATCACGCACATCAGCGCCTCTTCCTCGCCGTGGTTGAACAGTCCGCGGTAAATCCCCGCCGGCACCGAGATCAGATCGCGCTCTTTCAGCACGGTTTCGTAATACTCCTCGCCGTCTTGAATCATCAGCGTGATGGTGCCCTTCAGCATAAAGAACACCTCTTCCACATCGTCATGCAGGTGCAGCGGCCCTTCGCACTTCGACGGCAGCACCATGGTGGAGAAGGTGAAATTGCCGGCCGGCACGGTATTGGTATCGCTCGCCACGCCGGTGGCGCCGGTGCCGATGTAGCGCATCTGCGCGCGGCGGTATTTCGGGTCGAAATCCGCCTGGAACTTCAGCGCGTTCCAGTCATATTTGCGGCCTTCAAAGCGGGCGATGCGTGATTCCACCCAGTCCGCCATGGCGATATCCTGCGGCTTGATGCCGGCTTTGTTGTCAACCTGAGACATGGTTCTCACTCCTCAATTGATTTGGCAAACTCAATACTTCTTCAGCAGCGGCAGCAAAATGATGCAGCCGACAAAGGCGGTCACCACCAAAAACAGCAGACCGCTATCCATATTGCCGCTGGCGGCGATCAGCGCCCCCATCAGCACCGGCGCCAGCGCGCCGGCAAAATTCCCCATCCCGTTGAAAATCCCGCCGGCGGTAGCGCTGACCTTGCTGCTGGTGGCTTTCGCCAGCAGGGCGAAGATGTTGGGCGCCCCGGCGCCCCACATAAAGGTGCTGAGCGCCATGGCGGCAATCACGCTGTAGGTGCCCGACAGCTGCAGCACCGCCGCCAGCCCCACGCCGGCGCCCGCCAGCGACAGGAAACAGGCCAGCGCGCGGCGGTCGAGTTTGTCCGACAGCCAGGCGCCCAGCACCTCTCCCAGCAGCATGGCGATAAACGGCAGCGAGGAGAGGTAGCCGGCATGCTCCAGATGGATGTCTTTACCCTTAATCAGATAGCTCGGCAGCCAGCCGTTCATGCCCCACAGGTAGGTCAGAAACGCGATATTAAACAGGCAGATCATCCAGAAATGCGGGCTGCGCAGCAGCTCGTGCCGGTGCTGCTTACGCTCGGCCGGCGTGCTCTGTTGGTTCTGCGCCACCCGCTGCACCTTCAGATGGCGCAGGCCGAACAGCACCAGCAGCATCACCGGCAGCGTCAGCAACGCCATAAAGAAGAAGGTCGCCTGCCAGTGAAAGGTGTTGAGGATAAACAGCGTCACCGGAAAGCCCAGCGCCGCGCCGAGCGGCGTGCCCAGCAGCCACAGCATGGTGGCCCGCGCCTGCAGGCGCTGCGGGAACGCCTGGCGGATAATGGCGTAGGCCATCGGCAATAGCGGCCCTTCCGCAATGCCGAGCAGAATGCGCAGCGTCATCATGGTGTGATAGGAGCGGGTAAAGCCCATCATCACCATCAGCAGCGCCCAGACCACCATCATGCCGATCAGCACCCGCACCGGGTTCAGCCGGTCGCCAATGCCGCTCAGCAGCATCGAGGAGAAGCCGTAAGAAAACAGAAAGGCGCTCATCAGCAGCCCGAGACGCGTCGGATCGAAACTGATGCCCAGCGCCTGCTGGAAGTCGGCGTCGGAGAACAGCGCCGCAATGCTTATCTTGTCGAAAAACGCCAGCAGTACGCAGGCAAACAGCGCAATAGGCACCGACCAGCGCACCTGTTGCGGCTGATTTTCGACAACGGCCTCCCCCACCCGGCCGTCGCGGGCGTCAATCTGTTGCAGAGTCATGAAACGCTCCCGTCGCTTGGGCGTTACCCTCTGGCGCTTACAGGCCCGGCCTGCAAGCCGCCGGGATTACTTCAACGCCATCAGAGAAAATTCCGCATCCGCCAGCTGCGCCGGATCCAGTACCCGTCCGCTGGCCAGCCAGCGCTTGCCCAGTTTGATGGCGCGCGCGTCGTTAAACACCACCATCTGCACCAGCTGCCGGTCGGCATTCAGGGTAAAAAACACCTGCGACTGCGGCGTGCGCCGCGTCACCTGATGTACGCCGCCCATCGGCACGCCAAGGATCTGGATATTGACGTCATATTGATCCGACCATAGCCAAGCGACGTCGTCGTAGGCCGGGGCATCGGCGTCAAGCATCGCGCCGGCGGTGCTGATGGCCTGATTCTGCGCGTAGGCCCAGGATTGCAGGCACAGCCCCAGCGTCGGATGACGCGCCACATCGCCGGCGGCGAAAATCGCCGGATGGCTGGTGCGCCCCTGGCCGTCAACCACGATGCCGCCGCCGTCCACCTGCAGCCCGGCGCCGTGCGCCAGCGCCAGGTTCAGTTCCACGCCGATGCCGACCACCACCAGATCGAACGGCTGCGCCTCACTGACCGCGCTGGCGATCCGCGCCTCGCCGCCGCGCTGTTCGAGCTGAATATCGCCACAGTCGCAGTACAGCGTCACGCCCTGCTGCTGATGCAGCGCCAGCAGCGCCTGCGAGACGTCAGCGCCGACGCTGCGCATGCACAGCGCGGGCTGACGCTCAAACACCGTCACCTCGACGCCGAGTTTGCGCGCCGAGGCGGCAATTTCCAGCCCGATCCAGCCGCCGCCGACGATCGCCAGACGGCGACTGCGCAGCAGCCCCTGCCGCAGGCGTGCGGCGTCGTCCCAGGAGCGCAGGGTCATCACCTGCGGGCAGTCGGCCCAGCGGGCGTCCGGCAGGCGCGGCCGACCGCCGGTCGCCAGCAGCAGCTGTGTAAAACGCAGCTGACGTCCGTCGCTGAGCTGCAGCGTCTGGTCGTCGGTATTAATGCCTTCGGCGCGCAGCGGGCGATACCAGTCGATATTCAGCGCCGCCACCGTCTCGGCGCTGAACAGGCGGCTGAGCGGCGCTTCGTCGTCCAGCAGCGCCGCCTTGGACAGCGGCGGACGCTCATAAAAGTCGTAGGGTTCATCGCTCACCACTGACAGCGTGCCGCTATAGCCGCGGTCGCGCAGCGTTTTCGCCGCCCAGCCGCCGGCCTGACCGCCGCCGACGATGACGATGCCTGCGGAAATCGGCTGACTCATAGCGCCTCCGCCGGTTTATGTTGGCGGCGGGTATCGTGATCGATGCCGCCCTCCACCGCCCATTCGGTGAATGACACCAGCGAATGCTCCAGCTCGCGCGGCTGCCAGTTCTCCGTCAGGAAATCGTCGTTGGTGTAGTACTCAAACGCGCCGCCGGTCGGGCTGTTGACGTACCAGAAGTAGGCCGAAGAGATCGGGTGACGTCCGGGGCCGATAAAGGTGCTCCACTGCTCTTTATTCATCGCCAGACCGCCGCCGATCACTTCATGAATATCGCGTACGGTAAACGCCACGTGGTTCAGCCCGCGCGCACGGTTCGGCAGTTTCAGCAGAAACAGGTTGTGGTGGCCGCCGCGCGCCTGAGTGCGCAGGAAGACCGCGCGGTCGATATAGCGATCGGACACCTGAAAACCCAGCGCCTCGCGGTAAAAGCGCTCGGTGGCCGCCAGATCGTCGACAAAGAACACCACGTGGCCGATATTGATCGGCTGCGCCTGCTCATAGACCGGGCTGGGTTGGTCGATACGACGCACGTCGCCCCACTGATTAATCGGCGTCACCGGCAGCGACACCTCGCGCTGACGACTGACGACAAAACGCAGCGTCATGCCGTTGGGATCGCGGCACTCCAGCATCTCGCCCTGGCGTTGAAAACCCGGCGCCTGCGCCAGCCGTGCTTCCAGCTCCGCCAGCTCCGCCGGGCCGGCGACTCCCCAGGTCATGCGGCGCAGCGTTGAACCGCTTTCGAAAGCCGGCGGCAGGTCGTCGTCGTCCAGCGGACGCAGCTGCACGCCGGCGCCGCTCAGGGTGGTAAATGCCGACGGCTGGCCCGCCGTCGCCTGCAGGCCGAAGTCCCGCATAAATTTTTCGCACTTTGGCAGATCTTCTACGCCAAATTCCAGCTGTTCGATGCCAATTACGCTCATTGTTTGTGCCTCACGTTCTCTGAAACGCCTGTTTCAGGCATGATCGTTCCCCGGCGCCTGCTTTTCAGGCGCCTCACGCGGTAGCTAAACCTTGTCGTTGGGAAAACCCGTGGGCGGGCATCGCTCCCCGCCCCACATGAAATAGTATTAGCCGACGTCGGCCCGCGGCGGGGCGCCAAGGAAGTCGGAAATCTTCCCGGCGGCGTCGCGCACCTCCATCCGCAGCCGCTCGCGATCCTCGGCCGGGATCTGATCGAACGGCACCATAATGCTGACCACCGCCTCCACCTGCAGATCGCGGTTAAAGATCGGGTAGACGATCGAGGAGATGCCGTGGCGGAAAAACGACTCGCCGATCACATAGCCGCGCGCCTTATCCTGCTGCACCATCTGCCACAGCGTTTCACGGTCGGCCGGCGTACCCGGCCCGCTGCCCGGCAGGCTCTGCTGCGGATAGAGACGTTCAAACTCCTCGCGCGTGGTGCGGGTCAGCAGCATGCGTCCCAGCGAGGTCTGATGCACCGGCAGACGCGTGCCGACGCTGACCTGATTGATCTGCGATCCGGCGGCGCTGACGCGGGCAATGTAGATCACGTCGCGTCCGTCGCGGATCGCCAGATGACTGCTGCACTGGCTGCGATCGCGCAGCTGCTCAATCACCGGCTGCCCGACCTGCGCCACGTCCAGCGAGGCGATATACTCAAACCCCAGCCGCAGCACCTTGATGCCCAGCGAGAAGGTGTTGGTGCGCGGGTTGCGCTCCAGAAAGCCCAGATGTTCCAGCGTCTGCACCACCCGGTAGGCGGTCGCCTTCGGCATGGCGACCAGACGGTGCAGCTCCGCAAAGGTCATCTCCTTGTGCTGCTCGCCGAACGCCAACAGCAGCTGCAAACCGCGATCCAGCCCGGGGATCAGATATTTACACGTTTGTTCATCCGCCATGCTCTGTTCCTTCTTCTCGCCGTCCGGCGGTCAGTTGAATACGAAACCGCCGTTCACCGGCAGCAGTTGACCGGTGACGAAATTCGCCAGCGGCGACAGCAGATACAGCACGCTGCCGGTCACATCATCAGGGTGCTGCGCCCCCGTCAGCGCCCGCCCCTGCTCGTACAGCTGGTGGCGCTCCGCCGGCACATATTCGGTGGCTTCCACCCGCGTCAGGCCCGGCGCGATGGCGTTGACGCAAATGTTCTGCTCGCCCAGTTCGCGCGCCATCGAGCGCGTCATCGCAATCAGCGCCCCTTTGCTGGCCACATAGGCCATCAGGCGCGGCGCACCCCACAGCGCGGTATCGGACGCGACGTTGACGATCTTGGCGTGCGGTCGCTGCGCCAGCAGCGGCACCGCCGCCTGGCTCACCAGCCAGGTGCCGCGCACGTTGACCTGCATCACGCGGTCCCACAGCTCGATATCGTATTCCATCATGGTTTTGCCGCCGACGCCGGTCGCCAGCGCGGCGTTATTCACCAGGCCGTCGATCGCACCGCCCGCGCCAATGGCGCTGAACGCCGAGCGAATCGAGGCCGGCGACGCCAGATCGATAACCTGCGTCTCAACCTGCGCGCCCTGCTCGCGCAGCGCCGCCGCGGTGCTCTGCAGTTCGTCCGCCAGGATGTCGCACAGCACCACGCTGCCGCCGGCTTCGGCGATCGCCGCGGCGAAACTGCGGCCAAGGCCGCGCGCCGCGCCGGTGACCACAATGCGCTTGTCCGTCAGCAGGCCGCTCACTGCGCCGCCTCCAGCTCACTCAGCATCGCCAGCTGCTTTTGCGCCTCTTTTTGCATTATGCGGCGCAGGCGCGACAGCCCCACGTCATGCTGGTACAGGTATTCGCGGCTGCGGGCGTTCGGCGCCATGTTCTCCAGCACGATGCGATCCTGTTCGAGCACGTCCCAGTGCAGCGCCTCCAGCCGGTTGCGGTACATAAAGCGCCACAGATCGCGCTGCCAGTCCTTCACCTTGCGGATACGCCAGAAGAATACCCGGCAGTGATCCTTGTCTTCCGGCACCACCATGCCGATGATCCAGAAGTGGCCACCCGGCCCGAAACGCTGTTTGTACGGGATCGACAGCCGCATCCAGTACGCGCCGCTGTTGCCGAACTCCACCCAGTCGAAGTTGACGCCGATCTGGCCGTTTTTCTTGAAGATAAAGCCGCTGTCGGTCGGCTCCAGGGCCATATCCGCCTTGCGATCGCCTTCGGCCATCGAGTGCGATGACGAGTGCAGATAGGTGCCGTGCATCGGATCCATCACGTTTTCCAGCGCGTACTGGTAATTGCAGTCCCAGCTGGCGGTGCACAGGAAGTTGCTGTAAGACGCGTCGTCGGCCAGCTCCTGCGGGAAGGTCAGTTCAGACGGCGCTTCGTCGGCGGTGACGCCGAAATAGAGGAACACCGCGCCGTAGGCCTCCTGCGCCGGGTAGGAACGCAGGCATTTCTGCCCCACCAGCGGGCAACGATCCACCGCCGGCACGTCTTTCACCTCACCGTCGCCGCCGACCTCCACGCCGTGATACCAGCAGGCGATGCGATCGCCGAGGTTCCAGCCCATCGACAGCCGTGCGCCGCGGTGCGGACAGCGGTCTTCCAGCGCGTGGATCGCGCCCTGCGCGTCACGCCACAGCACGATCTGCTGCTCCAGACGGGTGATGCCGACCGGGTTGTTGCCCACTTCCCAGCTGGCCAGTACCGGATACCACATACCGCGTAAGCCCTGATCAAGGTAGTTCTGTAACGTCTGCGCGGAGGATGTTATGTTTGCTGTCATTGTCTTCTCCCAGTGCTGCTCAGAAACCGTTAACGTGAAGGAATTCGCGGAACGCCGCTTCGTTCCATGGCTGACCGTTGCGATCGAACAGACGGCGCTGATTCAGCGCGCTGACGATCTGATCCAGTTCGCTCGCCCCGCCCTCGAAGATCTCTTCCAGCGCGGCGACCAGCGCCGTTTCAAAACCGTCCGGTACGCGGGCGCGCGTCTGCCAGATCACATTCTGGTAGCTGCCCGGCTGATGGATCTGGCCGTTGCCGCCCTCACGCGCCGGGATCACCTGCTGGGTGTCCGGCAGCCACGGGTTGAAATCGGTAATGTGTTGCATGAATTACTCCTCCTCGATGACGGTGATCTGGATCTGATTGTCGATCACGCGGGTGGGAAAGGTTTGCAGGTCGCGGCCGCCCGGCTCACGCAGGCACTGGCCGGTGCGTACGTCAAACAGCGCTTCGTGCAGCGGACACTCCACTTTGCCGTCGTCAACAAACCCCTGGCTGAGCAAGGCGTAGGCGTGCGGGCAAACATCTTCCAGCGCGTAGTATTGCCCGTCGATCAGATACACCCCGACCTCTTTGCCGTCTACCGTCGCCGAGTAAGGGAAATCTTCTTTTACCTGAGACACTTCGCACACGTTCTTCCAGCTCATTGCTAAAACCCTCTATCTCTTTGTTTCATATATGAAACTCAGTTTCTTATTTAATACGCCCACTATAAAACTGGCGAATGTTTCGTCAAGCGAGCTGGACGATAATTGTTAATAAAAGGTTGTTTAAAGATTGCAAATGCGGAGGAGATCACGAAAAAATGCACCGATATGAAAATACGATGGTATTTATGCATTACATCGTGAATTTATATGCCAAAATGCGTTGATTTTTGCATAAAAAGCGGCGTAAAAGTTTTCTCGCGCCGATAACCGCGCGCTTTCATGCAACAATAATTTTACATTCAGAGGGATATTCCCCGCCTTCAGGCCCGGCAAACGCTCCACGCCGCCCGCCGCGCAGGTTTATCACCGTGTTAAGGAGTGCTTTGTGAATGCTCGTCAGCGCTGGTACGGCGTGTTCGCCCTGCTGTTCCTGATCGTCATCGCCTATGTCGATCGGGTAAATATCGCCGTGATGGTGGTCAATCCGGATTTTCTGCATCACTTTGGCCTGGGGGATAACCGGGTGCATCAGGGCACGCTGATGACCGCCTTTCTGCTCGGTTACGGCCTGGCGGCGCTGCTGCTGACGCCGTTTCTGGAAACGCTGATGGGCTACCGCCGTGCGCTGACGCTCAGCGTGCTGCTGTGGGCGCTGCTGACCGCCGCCTCGCCGCTGGCGGGCAGCGTCCTGTGGCTGCTGCTGGTGCGCGCCCTGCTCGGCGTCAGCGAAGGGCCGCTGTTTTCGCTGAAAACCATGTATATCAGCGACCACTTCGCGGCCGATGAGTTAGGTAAACCCAACGCCGTCAGCGCGCTCGGCGTGTCGCTCGGGCTGGCGCTCGGCTTTCCGCTGGTCGGCTTTCTGATGGCCCATTTCGGCTGGGCGATGTCGTTTTACCTACTGGCGGCGTTTAATCTGCTGGCCGGACTGGGGCTGATCCGCGCGTTTATCCGCCCGGCGCAAAGCGCGCCGCCGCCGCGAGCCGCCACGCCGGTGCTGGCGCGCGTCTGGCGCACCTTTAGCGACGCCTGGCATACGCCGATGCTCGGCTGGATTATGCTGGTGGAGATCGCCACCCTCAGCTATCTGTGGGGCTCCAGCGCCTGGCTGCCGGCCTACCTGATCGACGAAAAAGGCTTTTCAATTAAACAGATGGGAGCGATGGCGTCGCTGCCGTTTATCGTCAGCATCGGCGCGAAATATCTCGGCGGCGCGCTGCTCGACCGGATGCAGCGGCATCAGGCGCCGCTGATTTTTGCCGTCGGCGGCGGCGCCACCGCGCTGTGCGTGGCCGGACTGATAAACAGCGCTCAGACCGGCTGGATCGCCTTTTTCCTGCTGGCGGCCAACGCCTGCTGGGGCCTGCAGGGCGCGGCGATCCCGACGCTGCTGCAGCACTACGCCAAGCCGCAGGCGGTCGGCAGCGCCTACGGCATCATCAACGGCATCGGCAATCTGTTTTCCGCCTTTATTCCGCTGATCATGGGGCTGGTGATGGCCGCTCAGGGCACGGTGTCATCCGGCTTTGCGGTGCTGATCGCCTCGCAGCTGGTCACGCTGCTGGCGGGCGGCGTGCTGTTTGGCAAAATGCGCCCGGCCCGGCCGCTGGCACAGCGCCCGTAAGCTGCGAAACTGCGGATTTTAAGGGCTGACGTCTTCAGGCTGCGGAAAAAGTCAGCGATGCAGGAAAAGCAGGGAGATGGGATCGTAACGGCATACGCCGCCGGACAAATTTGCCGGCGGCGCAGCTCTGTCGCTAACGCCCTTTCTTTTTACGGCCTGGTTGGGTGAACCGCTTGCGCCCGGCGGGAAGCGCGGCGGGTTTACTGGCTTTTTTGGCCTTGTTGACCACCGGTTTTCGGGTCGCCGGTTTTGCTTCCGACGAGGAATCCTCAATCAGTTTAAACAACGCGATCAGTTCGTCATCCGTCAATTCCCGCCAGTCTCCCAGCGGTAAGCCGGCCAGCCCGACATTCATAATGCGGGTCCGCTCCAGCTTGGTGACCTCATAGCCAAAATGTTCACACATGCGGCGGATCTGGCGGTTAAGTCCCTGCACCAGCACGATGCGAAACACCGAGGCGGAGACTTTCTTCACCTTGCATTTTTTGGTCACCGTGCCCAGCATCGGTACGCCCGCCGCTAAACCGCGGATAAATTCATCGGTGACCGGTTTATTGACCGTCACCAGATACTCTTTTTCGTGATCGTTACCGGCCCGCAGGATCTTGTTCACCAGATCGCCGTGGTTAGTCAGGAAGATCAGCCCCTGCGAGTCTTTATCTAACCGCCCGATCGGGAAAATACGCGTACTGTGATTCACGAAATCGACAATGTTGTCTTTTTCGCCGCTTTCCGTGGTGCTGACAATGCCTACCGGTTTGTTCAGCGCAATGAAGACCAGGTTGTCTTCACTACGCGGCTCGATGAGCTGGCCGTTAACCTTGACCACATCTCCCGGAAATACCCGATCGCCCAGCGCCACGCGCTTGCCATTAATAAAAACATTGCCTTGTTCGATATAACGATCGGCATCGCGACGCGAGCAGATCCCGCTTTCGCTAATATATTTGTTCAGCCGTACAGATGGTTTGGCCAGCATGCCTGTCTCCATAAAATCCCCCGGTCTTTGGCAAGACCGGGGTTTTGCACTACTCTCGCTTACGCCTGCTTTTTCGCCGCCTGCAGATACAGCATTTCCAGCGCCAGCGTCGCCGCGGCCAGCGCGGTGATTTCCGACTGGTCATAGGCCGGCGCCACTTCCACCACGTCCATACCGACGATATTCAGCGACTGCATGCCGCGCAGCAGCTTCAGCGCGCGATCGGAAGTCAGGCCGCCGATTACCGGCGTGCCGGTGCCGGGCGCAAAGGCCGGATCCAGGCAGTCGATGTCGAAGGTCAGATACACCGGCATATCGCCGACGATCTGTTTGATCTGGGTCAGCAGATCGTCCACGCCGCGATCGTTAACCTGCGCCGCATCCAGCACGGTGAAGCCGTTATCGTGGTCGAATTCGGTGCGGATGCCGATCTGCACCGAGTGATGCGGATCGATCAGGCCTTCGTTCGGCGCATGGTAGAACATGGTGCCGTGGTCGAATTTGCTGCCGTTGGCGTAGGTATCGGTATGCGCGTCAAAGTGCACCAGCGCCATCTTGCCAAAGTGCTTGGCGTGCGCGCGCAGCAGCGGCAGCGTGACAAAGTGGTCGCCGCCGAAGGAGAGCATGCGCTTGCCGGCCTGCAACAGTTTCTCCGCATGGGCCTGCAGCTTGTCGCTCATGTCCTGCGCATCGCCGAAGTTGAACACGATATCGCCGCAGTCAACCACGTTCAGCCGGTCACGCAGGTCAAAACTCCACGGCCAGCGGTTGCCTTCCCACGCCAGGTTGGTGGACACCTGGCGGATCGCCGCCGGCCCGTGACGCCCGCCGGCGCGGCCGGAAGTCGCCATATCAAAGGGAATGCCGGTAATCACCCACTCCGCATCGCTGTCATACGGCATGAAATTCAGCGGAAAGCGCAGGAAACCAAAGGCATTGGACACTAAAGAATTATCGGACTGATGACCTAAGGTGCTCATAGTAAATCCTCATCGTTCAACATTTCGCCCGCGGCGCAACGTCACAGGCCCAACAAAAAAAAATCCCTTCCGCGTCGTTAGCCCGACGAGGAAGGGATTGATGTAAACGTTCTTTTCAGCTTTCAGCGCTGCTGATGGCCTGAATTATCGCCCGATTTTCCTCAGGCTTCAAGTCGGCGCGGATGACGCCATCCGCGCCGCGGCGTTACTCGTCTTCCAGGTAAGTATAACCGTACAGGCCGGCTTCGAACTCTTCCAGGAACTGCGCCTGCAGCGCGTTATCCAGATCGGTTTCTTTCACCTGATCGCGGAACTTGGCCAGCAGCGCCGTCGGGTCCAGCTGCACATACTGCAGCATATCGGCCACGGTGTCGCCGTCGTCGGACTGCTCGGCTTCGATGGTGCCGTCCGGGAATATATACACGTCAACCGAGGCGGTGTCGCCGAACAGGTTATGCATATTGCCCAGAATTTCCTGATAGGCGCCGACCATAAAGAAGCCCAGCACCGGCGGGTTCTCCGGATCGTACGGCGGCATCGGCATGGTGGTCGCCACGCCGTCGCCGTCGACGTAATGGTCGATGGTGCCGTCCGAATCGCAGGTAATGTCCAGCAGCACCGCGCGCCCTTCCGGCGGCTGATCCAACCCTTCCAGCGGCAGCACCGGGAACAGCTGATCGATCCCCCAGGCGTCCGGCATCGACTGGAACAGCGAGAAGTTGACGTAGAACTTGTCCGCCATCCGCTCCTGCAGTTCATCGATAATCGGCCGGTGAGCGCGGTTGCTCGGATCCAGCTGCTGCTGGATTTTGTTGCAGATGTTCAGATACAGCTGCTCCGCCCAGGCGCGCTTGGTCAGATCCAGCATCCCGTGCGCATATTGGGTGTGTACGTCATGCAGGTCCATCTGGCTGTCGTGCAGCCATTCGCGCAGCGAGCGGCGGTTTTCCGGCTCGTTCATCTCCAGCCAGGTTTCCCACATGCTTTCCAGCGCGCGCGGCGCATCCGCCACCGGCGGCTCCGGCTCGCTGAACTCGTTGCGTTCTACGCCGATCACGTTGGACACCAGCACCGTATGGTGCGCGGTCACCGCGCGGCCGGATTCGGTGATCACCGTCGGGTGCGGCAGGCCGTGTTCATTACAGGCGTCGCCGATGCCCCAGATCACGTTATTGGCGTATTCGTTCAGGCCGTAGTTGACCGAACAGTCGGACTGCGAGCGGGTGCCTTCGTAATCGACCCCCAGGCCGCCGCCCACGTCGAAGCACTGGATATTGACGCCCAGTTTGTGCAGTTCAACGTAGAAACGCGCCGACTCGCGCACGCCGGTGGCGATATCGCGAATGTTGGCCAGCTGCGACCCCAGGTGGAAGTGCAGCAGCTGCAGGCTGTCCAGACGCCCCGCCTCGCGCAGGGTTTCCACCAGCTTCAGCACCTGCACCGCCGCCAGGCCGAACTTGGACTTCTCGCCGCCGCTGGACTGCCATTTGCCGGAACCCTGAGACGCCAGACGCGCACGCACGCCCAGGCGCGGCACCACGTTCAGGCGCTCCGCTTCTTCCAGCACCAGATTGATTTCCGACATTTTCTCGATCACCAGGTACACCTTGTGACCCAGCTTTTCACCGATCAACGCCAGACGAATATATTCACGGTCTTTATAACCGTTACAGACAATCACCGAACGGGTCATGCCGGCATGCGCCAGCACCGCCATCAGCTCCGCCTTGGAGCCGGCTTCCAGCCCCAGCGGTTCGCCGGAGTTGACCAGCGACTCGATAACGCGCCGATGCTGGTTGACCTTGATCGGATACACCAGGAAATAGCCGCCCTGATAGCCGAACGACTCGCGTGCACGCTTAAAGGCGGCGTTAATCGAACGTAGGCGATGCTGCAGGATCTGCGGGAAGCAGAACAGCGCCGGCAGGCGTTGCCCCTCTTTCTGACGCTCTTTCACCAGTTCAGCAAGGTCGACGCGCGCTTCGGGAACGTCCGGGTCCGGACACACGCTGATATGGCCGCGTTCATTGACGTCATAATAATTATTGCCCCAATAGGCGACGTTATACGTACGCAGCATCTTGCTGGCGTTACGGTCATTCATGGCAACCTCCTGCATGGAGCGCAAAGAAACTGGTTCACCCGCTGCTGACGCGCGGTTATTCATTAGATCATCAGACATTAATTCGCCTCATTTCCCGTTCTGACGACGTAGTCAGCCACTATCGCAGCTACATCCCGCGAGAACAACCCAGCCTGACGCATTGGCGGCGGCACATCAGCCGGCCGTTCGCGTCTGGCGATCGGTTGGTTACCCCTATAATTGTAAGACACCCTGTTCAAACCTCGTGAATCAGGCCAAGAAACATCCCACAGGAAGGCTGCAGGCTACCCTTGTTCAGTGCTTCAGACGAGCGAAATACCAGCCGGCCCGGCGCAGCCTGACGGCAACGTCGGTCAGGCGGGATTAGCCGGCCCGAGAATCCTGAGTAGCGCCCAGGTGTTTATCACACCGGGTAGGTGAAATAGAGAAAAGACGGGAGATGACAGAAGAATTGGTGCCGGACTGGCACTGCTGTCGGGAACCAACAGCCGGTAGACAACGGATCATTAATCCAACCACCTCCACGCGCGTCGTTCAGCAGAACGACCAGGCCTCTAATAGTAGTGTAAGAACGTGACCGTTCTATGAAGCGGCAGCGTCCGTCGGGACGCCTGCAGCGGATTCACAGACCTTTACAACTTATGTCGCCGTATTGGCCAGCAAATGAGCCGTGCGCGCAGTTTATACCGATAACCCGGGCAAAATGCAAAATGAAAATTTGCCGCAAACTGTTTCAAGCGATGAAAATGGCGTCGGTGCGCCAGAGGAAAAGCGATAAACGGCAAAAAAATACTGGCAATCCGGCTAAAGCATAACCTAAAATAGACGTCCAGATGTTAATCCATCTATATACCTGATGAACGTCAACGGGCTGCCAAAGACGCCGCCTGAGTGGAAGACGAAGGGATATACTGGTTAACCGAAAAAACTGCTTAACGGCTTTGCCTGAGGGGCGTTGCAGGATGCATCTCGCGCCATCAGCGGAAGACCCTTCGCTTCGATGCCCGGATCTCCAGCGCTGTGCAGTAATTTCCACCCGTCTTATGCAAGGTAAAGAATACAATGGCTAAACACCTCTTCACGTCTGAATCCGTTTCTGAAGGACATCCTGATAAAATCGCCGACCAGATCTCTGATGCCGTACTCGACGCCATTCTGGAGCAGGACCCGAAAGCCCGCGTCGCTTGCGAAACCTACGTGAAAACCGGCATGGTGCTGGTTGGCGGCGAAATCACCACCAGCGCCTGGGTCGATATCGAAGAGATCACCCGTAACACCGTGCGCGACATCGGCTACGTGCATTCCGATATGGGCTTCGACGCCAACTCCTGCGCGGTGCTGAGCGCCATCGGCAAGCAGTCGCCGGATATCAATCAGGGCGTAGACCGCACCGATCCGCTGGAACAGGGCGCAGGCGATCAGGGCCTGATGTTTGGCTATGCCACCAACGAAACCGACGTGCTGATGCCGGCGCCGGTCACCTATGCGCACCGTCTGGTGCAGCGTCAGTCTGAAGTGCGTAAAAACGGCACGCTGCCGTGGCTGCGTCCGGATGCGAAAAGCCAGGTCACTTTCCAGTATGATGACGGTAAAATCGTCGGCATCGATGCGGTGGTGCTGTCTACCCAGCACTCTGAAGAGATTGCGCAAAAAGATCTGCAAGAAGCGGTGATGGAAGAGATCATCAAGCCGGTTCTGCCTGCCGAGTGGCTGAGCGCCGCCACCAAGTACCACATCAACCCGACCGGCCGTTTCGTTATCGGCGGCCCGATGGGCGACTGCGGCCTGACCGGGCGTAAAATCATCGTTGATACCTACGGCGGCATGGCGCGTCACGGCGGCGGCGCCTTCTCCGGCAAGGATCCGTCCAAGGTTGACCGTTCCGCCGCTTACGCCGCGCGCTACGTGGCGAAAAACATCGTTGCCGCCGGCCTGGCCGACCGCTGCGAAATCCAGGTCTCCTACGCCATCGGCGTGGCGGAGCCAACCTCCATCATGGTGGAAACCTTCGGCACCGAGAAAGTACCGACCGAGCAGTTGACCCTGCTGGTGCGCGAATTCTTCGACCTGCGTCCGTACGGCCTGATTCAGATGATGGATCTGCTCAAGCCTATCTACCGCGAAACCGCCGCCTACGGCCACTTCGGCCGCGAACACTTCCCATGGGAAGCGACCGACAAGGCTGCCCTGCTGCGCGACGCCGCCGGTCTGAAATAAACCAGCGCCAAACAAAAAGGCCGGGCATCATGCCCGGCCTTTTTTTTACCCTGCCAAACCGTCCTACTTCGCCGATGTCCGGCTGCTGGAGTAGATAAAGCCCAGCGCAATCGCCAGACAGACAATCGCGCCCAGCCGGCTGGCGGAAAAGCCGATGGCGGCGTTGCCCAGCCAGCCAAAGTTGTCGATCAGCATGCTCATCGTCAACTGGCCGAAAATCACCGCCACCGTCGCCACCGCCGTGCCGATACGCTGCACCGCCAGCACCATAATGACAATGTAAGGCACGCCGAACAGCGCCCCCACCAGCTGCCATTTCGGCACATCCAGCAGGCTGACCGCCTGTTTGGGTTCAAAGAAGAAAATCAGCAGCGCGGTCACCAGCGCGCCGACGGAAAAGGTCAGAAAGGCGCTGCGGAACACGCCCACTTTGCTGCCCAGTTGGCCGTTGATCGCCGCCTGAATGCTCAGCATTGCACCGCCAACCACCGCCAGTAAAATCATCAATATCGTCATGGTGTCCCCCTTAACCCTGCGCGACCAGCGCCAGCGCGGCGATGATGAAAACCAGCGCGAGAATGCGTCTGGCGTCTATTTTCCGGTGCGGCGTACCCAACAGGCCGAAATGGTCGATAATCAGGCTTTTGAAGACCTGCCCGGCCAGAATGCCGATCATGGTCAGCGCCACGCCGATGGCGGGCGTCGCCACGGTCAGAATCACCACGTAGATCGGCCCCAGCACGCCGCCCAGCAGCTGCCAGCCCGGCTGGGCAAAAAAGGATGGGCTGTTGCGCGGGCTGAAAAACAGCATCAGCAGGAAAGTCAGCGCGGCGCCAACGCCGAAGATGCTGAACGTCGCCCACAGATCGCCGACCTCGCCGCCCAGCGGCCCCAGCAATCCCGCCTCTACCGACAGGCCCATCCCGCCTGCGATAACCAGTAAAATCAGTAAAAGTTGCATAGCAAATGCTCTCCGATGAATCAGGCGGAGAAGCTTACAGCGGCAGAAAACGAAGAAAAACGGTATAATCCGTTAAACACCTTTGCAGGATTTGCATCAATGCTGGATACCGACGCGATTAATGTCAGCGCGTTAAAGATTTTTATTGATGTCTTTGACGCACAGAACTTCTCCGTTGTCGCGCGACAGCGCGGCATTTCAGCCTCCAAGGTCTCGCGCATTATTCACCAGTTGGAAGATGCGCTGGGGCAGCAGCTGTTTTACCGCAATACGCGCGCGGTGATACCGACCGAGTCCGGGCGGCTGTTTATCGACTATGCGCGCAGCATGGCCGAACAGCTGGACGAGGCGCGCAAGGAACTGCAGGAGCGGGCGCTGGAGCCGTCCGGGCTGGTGCGCATCAATACGCCGGTGTTCTTCGGCCAGCGCCACGTGGCGCCCGCCCTGCCCGCGCTGGCCGCCCGCTACCCCCGCCTGCTGATCGATCTGGTGCAGACCGATGACTTTATCGATCCGCATCGCGATGCCGCAGACGTTATCTTCCGCATCGGTACGCTGACGGACTCCTCCTTCCACGCCCGGGTGTTTGGCGAGCTGCGCTACTACCTCGCCGCCTCGCCGGCCTATCTGCGCCGTTACGGCGCGCCGCAAAGCCCGGCGGAGCTCAGCCGCCACCGCTGTCTGGTGTACCGCGGCTCGTCCGGGCCGAACCGCTGGCTGTTTCGCGCCCCCGGCGACGCCTGGGTGCACTATCCGCTCTCCCCGCTGTTAACGTCCAACAATGCGGAAACGCTGCTGGTCGCCGCGCTGGGCGGCATGGGGCTGGTGCTGTTTCCCGACTGGCTGATGGGCGAGCGTCTGCAAAACGGCGAGCTGGTCAGGCTGCTGCCGGAGTTTGAGACGGCGATAAAGACCGAGCCGCAGCAGATCGCCGCCGTCTATCCGCACGCCCGCCGCCCGCCGCTGAACGTCAGGGCGGTGATCGATCACTATGTGGAGGCGTTTGGCGAGCCGCTTTACTGGCAGTTTTGACCTTTTTTTTGTGACCTCTTCCCTTTACGTATCCTGGCGCTGATTTGGGGAATAGCCCAGTGTTAAACTAACCTCACGATTTATAACGCCTAGGCAAGGGGAGCTTAAAATCGTAATTTCATACTGATCATAAAATCCCCTCCATGTTATTTATGTGTTCTATTAAACCAATCTAATGGATGGAAATGATATGACAAAAGAGGAAGGTTTAAGGGTTGTGCTTTCGCCGGTACAACTGGCGGCAGCCATGTCAGACAAGAATGTCACTGAGGGGGAAACCTTAAGCAATCGCCTGTTTGGCGGTTTGGGTCTTGCTGGTGGCGTTGTTGAACTCATTGGTGCTGGCGCGATGTGTTATGCACCTGACCCCACGCTTTTAACCAAAGTCGGCTGCGTTATTATGGGCACTCACAGCCTGGACAGCATCAAGGCCGCTTCCAATCAGATCGTCACCGGTCAGCCGACAACTACCGATACCTATCAATCTGCTGTCGCAATGGCTAAAACCCTAGGCGCGGATGATGAGACGGCCTATAACGTAGGGCTTACAGTAGATGTTGCGGTGCCATTGGTGTTTGCGACAGTGATAGGCGCGGCGCGTGTTTCCTCTGTTCGTATGGGTAAGGTAAAGCTGATTGAGCATGAGTCTGTCCCCGGTATAAAAGGCGGCGGACATACGATTAGCAAGCATATTGCCAAAACACCCGAGGAACTACTTGAGCGTTTAGCTAAGAGCCCAACCATGCAATCCGCATCAACGTTTACTGATTTGCGTACCGCCGAACAGGCGATAAGTCGAACACTGAGATTCAATAAAGCGCTAATTAAGAGATGGGCACAACAGCCAACATCAACTAACGTGCTTGAACTGACACACAACGCAGGTAAACCGATTGGTTTTGGCTACAGGCAAGGGAACTCCATAAAGTTAACTTCTAACTCCGTACGCGTGGTTCTGCTAAAGAAAGTGTACAACGGTAAACCCTATTACATTTTGACAGCCTATCCAATTATCAGATAAGGAAATGTATGGCATCTCAAACACCTAACCTTGGTACTCTGGTCCGTGTTTTTTTCGGACAAGATTGTGATTTATTCGGGGAGTCCGTAGAGGAGATTCTTGAGTCTTACAGGGACACCGAAAATGTTATGACTGTGCAAAAAACAGTGAATGAAGCCCAAATATTTCTGGGTTTATACCCGGATGATACGCAACTTGAGTTTGCCTTTATAAACCTAGCTGAAGGGGAATTTTCTCCAACAGCATGGGGATACTCCACCCGGAGGTTCCTCGAAAAAGTCATTCAAACCTTGAGTAAAGGTCATGGGTAACTTTTCCGCACTCAGAACATCTGATACAAATTTATTTCGGACAGGATAGCTGCGAAATCACAGGGGCGACAACCCTTCCCTGCGTTATAGAGGTTTCTATCTTCAAGACAACCCATCATCGAAGATCGATACCTTGATCGCGGATATCGTCGAATTTGAAGAGACATATCCAGAGTCGATTGATGAGGAATTCAGTGCTCGATGGGGGAACGATGTGTTGCCAGAGCTATGGGAACAACGGCAAAGGATTTTTTTGGAACAAATTCGGCTATTAGCCCCGCAAGTCACCAGTTGGTCCACTAAGCAGACCTCCCTTGAGTGACCAGGGCGGCAGTGTGTGAGCAAAAAGCAGGCAGAATGATGGGGCACGACCTTTTTCCGTGTACCCAAGGGTGTACACAATAAAAAAACAATAGAATCAAAAAACCAATACACAAAAACCTTAGATACCGATACTCAACGAATAGATTGCTCGTAAGTCTGTTTTCTTAAACGCCAGGACTTATACGCCAGACCCGCAGGGACGGTGAACCAGCCGATTAACAAGACAAATAAACCGGCAACTACGCCTGATAAAACACTGCCAACGGAACCTAGAACCAAGGCTATCAGGCAGACAGCAAAAACACCCAATGTTACCCACACATTGATCAAAAATCGGTTTGCCAAGTCTGAAACTATGACATCCATGGTTGAGCCATAGTTGGCACTATTATTTCTGAGTTTCCGTATGTCTTTCGCCGTAAAACCTGACCTCAATAATGCTTCTTCAGTTATCCCCACATCACCACCTCCTATTGCCTCTCAGTATATCGCTATCCTGACAAAAAAAACCGACCAGAAGGCTAATGCTGACCGTACGGGAGTATGAGAAAGATCGGACTAAAAAGGTAAAATATCCCTTTGAAAACAATGTCGATAACCTTCAGTGCCCGGCATTACGGTAGGCCGGGCACTTGAGGAGAATCCGGCGGAGCCGCTACGAGGTCTGCCTGCGCAGCAGATAGACAAAATACGGCGCGCCGATAAAAGTCGCCAGCAGGCCGGCCGGGATTTGGTAAGGGAACAGCACCATCCGTCCGCACCAGTCGGCAAACACCATCAGCAAACCACCCAGCAGTGCGGCAATCAGCATCTGCGGTAGCGCGCGGCGGAAGCCCAGCATACGCGCCATATGCGGCGCCATCAGGCCGACAAAACTGAGCGGGCCGACGGTCAGCGTCGCCATCGCGGTCAGCGTCGCCGCCAGCAGCAGAATGCTCAGGCGCACCGGCGTCAGCGCGATGCCGACCGAACGCGCCGTCGCGCCGCCCAGCGGCAGGATGGTCAGCCAGCGGCGGCACAGCGGCGCCAGCAGCACCAGCAGCGCGGCAATCAGCGCGGTGCGGATTGCCTGCGCCCCGGTTACCGCATAGGTCGAGCCGGAAATCCAGGTCAGCAGGCCGCCCATACGCGGGTCGCCGCTGGCCAGCAGCAGATAGATGGTGGTGGTGAACGCGGTGCTGAGCGCAATCCCCGCCAGCAGCATCCGCTCGGTCGAGAAGCCGCCGCGTCCGGCAACCACGGTAATCACCAGCAGCGTCAGCGCCGCCCCCAGACTGCCCGCCGGCAGCAGCCAGACAAAGGCATCGCCCGGCACGATAAACATCATCACCACCACGCCGAATGCCGCGCCGGAGCTGATGCCGAGCACTTCCGGGCTGGCCATCGGGTTGCCGGTCAGCTTTTGAATCAGCGTCCCCGCCACCGCCAGCATCACGCCCGCCGCCAGCGCCGACAGCACCCGCGGCCAGCGCCACGGCCACAGCGATTCAAACTCCGTGCCGACGCTCCAGTGCCAGCCGGCGGCGTTTTTCCCCAGCATCAGCGCCAACGCCAGCCCGGCCAGCAGCAGCACGCCGCCCAACACCAGCCAGCGCGGCAGATGCTGACGCTCGGCCGGCACCCGGTCGCCCAGGTTCATCGGCGGCGGCGTAGCGGCGCTGCGCAGGCGCGGCAGCAGCCACAGCAGCAGCGGCGCGCCAATCAGGGCGGTGGCGGCGCCGGTCGGAATTTCACGCCAGACCAGCGCCAGCCACACCATCAGCTGGTCGGTCAGCCACAGCAGCAGCGCCCCCAGCAGCGGCGCCAGCATCATCCGATGCGCCAGCCGGCGCGCCCCCAGCATTTTGGCCATCAGCGGCGCGAACAGGCCGATAAAGCCGATCACCCCCACCGCATTGACCAACATGGCGCTGAACACGATCGCCAGCGCCAGCGCGCTGAAGCGGGCAAGCGCCAGCCCCAGTCCCAGGTTGCGCGCGACGCCGTCATCCAGTCCCAGCAGGGTCAGCGGGCGGATCAGCAGCGCGGCCAATAAGGCCGCCAGCAGCAGACGCGGCAGGATAAACTGCACTGCGCTCCAGTCCTGCTGGTTCAGCGAACCGGTGCTCCACAGGAACAGCCCCTGCAGCTGTTCATAGTTAAACAGCGCCAGCAGGCTGCTGACCGCGCCGCAGTACAGCCCCAGCACCAGACCGGCCAGAATCAGCGTCACCGGCGACATCCGTTTGCCCCAGGCCACGCCGAACACCAGCGCGCCCACCACGATCGCACCGGCCATCGCGGCCAGCTGTTCGGTCAGCTCGCCGCCCGGCAGCATCCACAGCGTGGCGATAGTCAGCCCCAGCTGCGCACCGGCTGAAACGCCGAGCGTCGCCGGCTCGGCCAGCGGGTTGCGCAGCACCTGCTGGAACAGCACGCCCACCAGCCCCAAGCCGGCGCCGGCCAGCAATGCAATGCACAGGCGCGGCAGCAGGCTGTAATGGAACACCATCTGCTGCACGTTATCGATGTCCGGCGCCCGCAGCGCCTGCCCCCACTGCGCCAGCGGCAGCTGCTGCAACAGGTTAAAGACGCTCAGACCGCCGGCGGCGGCCGCCAGCAACGCCAGCAGCGCGATCGGTAAAATACGCAGTCTGTGATTCATGCGCGCGCCTCCTGTGCCTGTTCCAGCAGTCGGCAAAAGCGCATAGCAGACAGCGTGGCGCCGTACAGCCAGACCGCCGGCACCCGACGCAGCTGCTGCTGACGCACAAACGGCAGCGACTGCCACAGCGGCGTCGCGCTCACCTGCGCCAGCATCCGCTGATTGCCGTGATCGAAATAGATTGCCCGCGCATTTTTCACCGCCGCCAGACGTTCAATACCGACGATCGCCGAGCCCCAAAAGTTGGTCTCCCCTGCCCAGGCGTTGGCGATGCCGAGCTGGTCCATCACCTGCTGGAACAGGCTCTGATGGCCGATCACCAGCGCGTGACGGTTATCGATCAGCGAGAACAGCAGCAGCGGCTGGCGGGTGTAATCCTGCAGCCGCCCGCGCGCGTCGCTGATGAAGGCGTCAAAGTGCTGCAGATGCCGCTCGGCGCGGCTTTCCAGCCCCAGCCGCTGCGCCAGCTGACGCAGCGAGTTTTTGGCGACGGTCAGCGGTTTGCCGCTGCCGTCGTTAAAGGCGAATTCCATGGTCGGCGCAATCGGCGCCAACAGCTGCGGCGACGGGCCATAGCCCTGCGACAGCAGCACCAGCGACGGCTGCAGTTGTTGCAGCAGCTCCAGATTGGGTTCGGTGCGCTGGCCGGCGTCAACCACCGTCGCCGGCAGAGCCGGCTCACGCACCCACAGGTTGTAGTTATGAATATCGGCCACCGCCTGCGGCGTTACGCCCAGCGCCAGCAGCAGTTCGGCCGGCAGCCATTCCAGCGCCACAATGCGCCCCAGATCAGGCGGCGCGGCAGCACGGCCCGGCAGCGAGGTCAGCAGCGGCGACAGCGCCAGCGCCGCCAGCAGGCGGCGGCGAAAGGGATCAAAAGACATATCATGCATCAGTAGACAAAGCTCACCGGTGAACCGCCGCTCGGATGCGGCAGCGTGCCCATCGGAATGCCGTAGATCTGCTCCAGCACCGGCCCCTGCATCAGTTCCAGCGGCGCGCCCTGAGCGATCATTTCTCCGCCGCGCAGCGCCACCAGATGGTCACAGTAGCGGGCGGCCATATTGATATCGTGCAGCACCGCGATCACCGTCAGGCCGCGCTCGCGGCTCAGACGCTGAATCAACGCCAGCACTTCCACCTGATGGGCGATATCCAGCGCCGAGGTCGGCTCGTCCAGCAGCAGGCAGCGGCTGTCCTGCGCCACCAGCATCGCCAGCCAGGCGCGCTGACGTTCGCCGCCGGACAGGCTGTCCACCAGCCGGCCGGCCAGCGGTTTTAAGCCCACCAGCGCGATCGCCTCTTCAACGTGCTGACGATCGGCGGCGGAAAAGCGTCCCAGCGCGCCGTGCCACGGGTAACGGCCGATGGCCACCAGTTCGCGCACCGTCATGCCTTCGGCGGCCGGCAGTTGCTGCGGCAGATAGGCCACTTCGCGGGCGAACGCCTTGCTGTCCCACTGCGCCAGCGGCGTATCGTTCAGCAAGGCCTGCCCGCCGGTCGCCGCCTGGTGACGGCCGAGAATTTTCAATAGCGTGGATTTACCAGAGCCGTTATGGCCGATCAGCCCGCAGACCTTGCCGTGCGGAAAGGTCAATGACAGCGGTTGCAGCAGTATGCGGCCGGGGACGGCGAAGCTCACGTTATCCAGCGTGAACGTCGCCTCTTGGAGAAGATGTTTATCCTGCATAGGCCCTATTTTTACCCGGAGCAGCGCGGCCGCTCCGGGGTTGTCCGGTTAGAAACGGAAAGTTGCGGTCGCAACCACCTGACGTTCCGCGCCCCAGTAGCAACCGTAGGTATTGAAGCAGCTGGAGACGTACTCTTTATCAAACAGGTTGTTGATATTAATGCCAACGGATGAACCCGGCAGGTTGAATCGTGCCAGATCGTATTTCACCGCCGCATCGACCACCGTGTAGTCTTTCACTTTAAAGGTGTTCGCTTCGTCGCCGTAGCTGGAGCCGACATAGCGCACGCCGGAGCCGAGCGTCAGGCCGCTCAGCGCGGTTTCATGGAAGGTGTAATCCGCCCACAGCGACGCCATATGTTTCGGAATCGCCGCCGGCGTATGGCCCTGATTGGTGGTGTCTTTGGTGTACTCGGCGTCGGTATAGGTGTACGAGCCCAGCACGTTGACGTTGGCCGACAGCGCCGCCTTGGCTTCGACTTCTACGCCGCGGGAACGGATTTCACCGCCCTGGATGCTGAACACCGGGTTGTCCGGGTAGGCCACCTTGTTGTTGGTCTTGGTCAGTTGGTACAGCGCCACGCTGGCGGTGATCGGCCGGTTATCCGGCGCATATTTCACCCCGGCTTCATACTGTTTGCCCTTCGACGGCGAGAACGGTTTGCCGAAGGCGTCGGTGCCGGCGGTCGGTTCAAACGACTCGCTGTAACTGAAGTACGGCGCAATGCCGTTGTCGAACACATAGTTCAGCCCGGCGCGGCCGGTAAACTCACTGTCGTTCTGCTCGCTGCGCGTATTCTGCGCCGCGCGGTTGGTGGTGGAGGTCTGGCTCCAGTCGTAGCGGCCGCCCAGCGTCAGCACCCAGTTGTTCCATTCCGCCTGATCCTGCAGGTAGAGGCCGGTCTGTTCCTGACGGTTCACCTGGTTGGCGCTGCCGTTGATGGTGTAGCTGTCGTTGCCGTAGTTCGGCGCCACCACGTTGAGATTGGACGCCGTGCCGTATTCATACACGATATCGTTGCGCATACGCATATAGTCGACGCCCATCAGCAGGGTGTGATCCACATCGCCGGTGGCGAATTTGGCCTGCGCCTGGCTATCAACCGCAAAGCTGGACAGATGCTCTTTGGAGTTCATCACGCCGCGCGTCAGCTCGCTCGGGTTGGTCGGGCTGATGCCGAGGCCGTAGATGGAGCGGTAGTCGACGTCCATCTTGGAGTAGCGCAGGTTCTGCCGCACGCTCCATGTGTCGTTAAAGGCATGCTCGAAGCTGTAGCCGATCATCTGCTGCTTGCGCGAGATGTTGTTGTAGCCCGGCTCGCCGTCGTTAAAGCTGGTCGGCAGCTTGCCGTTGACGCCGTTTTCCACCGTGCCCTCTTTCGGCAGCCAGCCGTAGTAGCCGACGTCAGGATCGTCCTGGAAACTGCTCAGCAGGGTAAAGGTGGTGCGATCGTCCGGCCGCCAGCTGAAGGAAGGCGCGATGGCATAACGCTTGGATTGTTCCCCCACCTGCTGCTGGTCTTCGCTGCGCGCCAGCCCGGTCAGGCGGTAGGAGTAAACGCCGTCGTCGTCCAGCGTGCCGCCGAAGTCAAAGCCGGTCTGGAACAGGTTATCGGTGCCCATCTTGAACTGCACTTCACGCAGCTCTTCGCCGGTCGGCCGTTTGCTGACCAGCGACACCAGACCGCCCGGGTTACTTTTACCGTACAGGACGGAAACCGGCCCGCGCAGCACTTCGGCGCGCTCCAGGAAATAGGGATCAACCTGATAGATCGAGTAGTTGTCGTCCTGCAGTTTCAGGCCGTCCAGATAGAGATTGGTGCCGACCGAGCTGAAGCCGCGGATATTGACCGAGTCATAGGCGGTGGACGCGCCGCGGTTGCCGACCATCACGCCCGGCGTGTAACCCAGCGCGCTTTTCACCGTCTCCGACTGGCGCATCTCCATCTCTTCGCGCGTTACCACCGAGACCGACTGCGGCGTTTTCACCAGCGGGGTATCGGTTTTGGTGCCGGTGGCGCTGTGCTTGGCGGCATAGGTGCCGACCGGGCCCCAGGCGCTTTCCTGCTGCCGGTTACTGCTGCCGACCACGGTCAGGGTATCTTCTTTTGCTCCGGCCGCTTTATTCTCGGCGGCCTGCACCGACAGGCTGAGGGCGCTCAGGGCGGCGGCGATGGCTATCGCGCTGCCGCGCACGGGGAAACGGTTGAACGCCGTTGGTGATGGTGATGGACGCTTGGTAGCCATGTTAGTTTCTCTGATGTATTTAAATGAAGAATGTAAACGATAATAATTATTATAAGCGTCGCATTTTATGCAGAAGGGAAGTTTAACTGCAAGCGCATTTCGGCGCGCTAATCCACGGCCGTCACCTGATTCAGCCCCGTTAACCCTATGGAAATAACTTAAGCGGAAAAATAAAAAAACCCGCAACGTCCGTTACGGGTTTTTAGCATCGGCGCGCCGCCGGTCGCAGCCGCCGTTATCGCTTCGGCCTTACTGGCCGAACATATCCTTGATCCAGCCGGCGACGCCGTCGGAGCCTTTCTGCTCTTCCTGCGTCTGCTGTTCCTGTTGCTGTTGCTGCTGCAACGCGGCCTGGCTGGCCTGACACAGGCCGTCCGGGTTATCGGTCCACACCGGGATGGTGCGCCAGCCGCCCCCGCCGCACAGGAAGTTACCGTCGGAATCAATGCTCATCTGGTTGATCCCTTCCGGCGCCTGCAGCTGCAACGGCAGCGGCGTCTGGTTTTCCAGATAGCGGCGATACAGCGTCAGCGCGCCGTTGGAGCCGGTCAGCTTGGCCGGGCCGTTGTTATCGCGCCCAACCCAGGCGATCGCCACTTCCTTGCCGTCAACGCCGGCAAACCAGCTGTCGCGCAGATCGTTGGTGGTACCGGTTTTCGCCGCCAGATGATAGTTCGGGAACTTCACCGACAGTGAACGCGAGGTACCGCGCGCCACACCCTGCTGCATGGCGTACAGCGTCAGATAGGCCGCCTGCGCCGGTACCACGCGCTCCGCCTGCGGGAAGCTGCGGTACAGTACGCTGCCGTCTTCGGCAATCACCGAACGCACCGCAGACAGCGGCGCACGGTTGCCGCCGCCGGCAATGGTCTGGTACTCCTGCGCCACTTCCATCGGCGTCAGGCCGATAGCCCCCAGCAGCATGGACGGCACCGGATTGATTTCCGACTTCGGAATGCCCAGGCGCTGCAGCGTGGCGCTGATCTGATCCAGCCCGACAGCCATCCCCAGATTTACCGTCGGCACGTTCAGCGAATGCGCCAGCGCATCCACCAGCATCACCTTGCCGCGGAAACGGCGATCGTAGTTATTCGGCTGCCAGACGCTGCCGTTCGGCTGCTTGAGCGACAGCGGCGCATCCGCCAGCCAGGTGTTCAGGCGGTACTTGTCCGGCTCGGACAGCGCGGTCAGATAGGTCGGCGGCTTGGCCAGCGACCCCACCAGACGGCGGGCCTGCAGCGCACGGTTAAAGCCGGCGTACTGCGGTTCGGCACCGCCGACCATCGCGCGGACTTCCCCGCTGAAGCGGTCGACGATCACCATTGCCGCCTCCAGATCTTTCACGTGACGCGCAGCGCGCAGCGCCGGCACGCCGGCTTCCACCGCTTTCTCCGCCGCGTCCTGCGACACCGGATCCAGAGTGGTGAAGATCTTCACGCCGGACAGGTCATTCACCTTGTCCCCCAGCTTGCTCTGCAGCTCCTGACGCACCAGCTGCATAAAGGCCGGCTGCGGTGTGATCACCCCGCCCTTCGGCTGAACGCCCAGCGGACGCGCGCTGAGCATGTTATACAGCTCCGCGTCAATCACGCCCTGGTTCTGCAACAGCTTCAGCACCAGGTTGCGGCGCTCCAGCGCCAGTTTCGGGTTGCGCCACGGGTTGTACAGCGACGCCCCTTTCACCATCCCCACCAGCAGCGCCTGCTGGTCGAGGCTCAGCTCATCCACCGGACGGCCGAAGTAATACAGGCTGGCCAGCGGGAAGCCGCGGATCTGGTCGCTGCCGCTCTGCCCGAGGTACACCTCGTTCAGATACAGCTCCAGAATGCGGTCTTTGCTGTAACGGTAGTCCACCAGCAGCGCCATATAGGCTTCGTTGGCCTTACGCCACAGCGAACGCTCGTTGGTCAGGAACAGGTTCTTCACCAGCTGTTGGGTCAGGGTACTGCCGCCCTGCACCGCGCGGCCGGCGGTCAGGTTAGCCAGCACCGCACGGCCGATCGAGTAAGGGCTGATGCCGTCATGCTCGTAGAAGTGGCGGTCTTCGGTGGCAATCAGCGTGTCCACCAGCAGATCGGGGAAGCCGCTGCGCGGTACGAACAGACGCTGCTCGCCGTTCGGCGACTGCAGCATGGTGATCAAGCGCGGATCCAGGCGGAAGAAGCCGAAGCTGCGCTGGTTATCCAGGTTTTCGATCTTCGCCAGACGGTTATTCTGGAAGTCGAGACGGGCGCGAATCTGCCCCTCTTTACCGTCCGGGAAATCAAACGGACGGCGCAGCATCTCAATGCTGTTGGCCTTCACGGTAAACTCGCCCGGGCGCGTCATCCGGCTGACCTGGCGGTACTGCATCCCCTCCAGCAGCTTGACCATTTCGCCTTTGCTGTACGGCATGCCGGGTTCCAGGTTGACCATACGGCCATACACCGCCGCCGGCAGCTGCCAGACCTTGCCGTCGATGCGGCTGCGGATCTGCGAATCCAGATAGACGCCGTAACCGGCCAGCAGCACGGCGATCACCAGTATGATTTTCAGCATCAAGCCGAGCCAACGGCGTTTCTTACGAGGCGGCGCGGCCTTTACCTTACGCGGCATGCGTTCTTCCTCGTCGTTATATTCATCATCGTCATACTCATCCTGAAAGTTATTTGCTTGGTAGTCATCATCGTCGTCATCCAGACGACGGCGCGGCGGCCTGCGCGGCGCGCTGCGCTTGGGTGGTTTCCCTTTGCGCCCGATGGGCTCGCGGTCATCCCCGGCCATTGCTGTTACTCTCCACGCTGCACGGCCAGGATGGCCGTGAAAGTTTGTGCTTAATCTGTTCCCGCATCAGCCGGCTGAACAGAAGAAACATCCGAATTCAGCTACTGATACTTCTTGGTGCGCCGCGTCGGCAGTGCATTGGCCGGGTCATCGGGCCAGACGTGCTTCGGGTAGCGCCCTTTCATCTCTTTTTGTACTTCCCGGTAGGTGCCCTGCCAGAACGCCGCCAGATCGGCAGTAATCTGCAGCGGCCGGTGCGCCGGAGAGAGTAACTCAAGCACCACCGCGATGCGACCCTCCGCCAGCATCGGGCTGTGCCGCTCGCCGAACATCTCCTGTAAACGCACCGGCAGCAGCGGCGGCCTGCCGGCCTCATAGCGGATCGGCAGGCGGCTGCCGGTCGGCACAGTGTAATGAGTGGGCAGCGCATTATCCAGCCGCTGTTTTTGTTGCCACTCCAGCAGGTTGCCCAGCGCCTCGGCGAGATTGACCTGCCGCAAACCGCGCAGATCGCGCACCCCGCCGAGCGCCGGCAGCAGCCACTGCTCCAGCCCCGCCAACAGCGCCTCGTCGTCCACCGCCGGCCAGTTGGCCTCCGGCAACCACTCCCGGGCGCACTGCAGACGCGCGCGCAGCTGGCCGGCGGCGCCCTCCCAGTTCAGCACCGATAAGCCCTGGCCACGCACCCAGTCGACCAGCGCCTGCTGCAGCTCCTCATCCGCCGGTTTCGCCAACGGCCGGGCGCGCAGCGTCAAACGGCCAATCTGCAGACGCTGCCAGGCGCGCAATGTGCCTTTTTCCTCATCCCACTCCACCGCGGTGCGCTGGTGGGCAATCTCCGGCCGCTGCGCCGCCAGCCGTTCGACGTCCACCGGCAGCGCCAGCAAAATACGCGCGTCCGGGCTGTTCGCCCCCTGCAGCAGCGCCGGCGCGATCAGCCACGGCGCGCGCGACAGCGCCTCGTCCTGGTTCATCGCCGCCCCCATGCCGTTTGCCAGCAGGTAGCGGCCGTCCTGCCCGCGACGCTGGGCAATGCGGTCGGCAAAGGCGTGCGCCAGCAGCTGCGGCGCCAGCGTGGCGTCCACATGGCCGCCGCGCCCCTTCAGGCGCTGCGTCAGTTGGCGGGCGCGCCGCTGCCAGTTCGGCTGCGGTCGGCTGAGCCAGTAATCCATATCCAGCTGTCCGCTGCGCGGCGGCTCTTCCAGCAGGGCGGCCAGCAGCGCGGCGGTCGCCAGGCCGTCCTCCCCCAGTGCCGCGCCGGCGCACAGCATCGCCGCCAAGCGAGGTTCACAGCCGAGCGCCGCCATCCGGCGTCCGTCTGCCGTCAGCTTGCCCTGTTCATCGGTGGCGCCCAGCGTCTGCAACAGCCGCTGAGCCGCCGCCAGCGCCGCAGTCGGCGGCAGATCCAGCCAGTTCAGCTGGCCGGCGTCAACGCAGCCCCACTGCAGCAGCTCCAGCCAGAAAGCGCCGAGATCGCTGTGCATGATTTCCGGCTCGGCGTACTCGGCGGCGCGCTCGGCCTGCTCTTTGGCACACAGATGCCAGCAGACTCCCTCCTCCAGACGGCCGGCGCGCCCTGCGCGCTGCACCATCGACGCCTGACTGATGCGCTGCGTCATCAGGCGCGTCAGGCCGTTACGCACATCGTAGCGCGCCGTGCGTTCCAGACCGCTGTCCACCACCAGCCGGATCCCCTCAATCGTCAGGCTGGTTTCGGCAATATTGGTCGCCAGCACCACCTTACGCCGCCCGGCGACGGCCGGCTGAATCGCCCGCTGCTGCTGCGCCAGCGGCAACGCGCCGTACAGCGGGCACAGGTCGACATCGCCGGCGACTTCACCCTGCAGACGCTCCATCACCCGCTGAATTTCCGCCACGCCCGGCAAAAACAGCAGCAGCGAGCCAGACTGCTCCACCAGCAGGCGTTTCACCGCCGAGGCGACGCCGTCCTCCAGCCGCTGATGACTGGCCAGCGGCTGATAGTGGCGCGCCACCGGGAAACTGCGCCCCTGTGATACCACCACCGGCGCGTCCGGCAGCAGCTGCGACAGACGGACGTTATCCAGCGTCGCCGACATAATCAGCAGCTTCAGATCGTCGCGCAGCCCCTGCTGCACGTCCAGCAGCAGCGCCAGCGCCAAATCGGCCTGCAGGCTGCGTTCATGAAACTCATCCAGAATCACCAGCGAGACGCCCTGCAGCTCCGCGTCCTGCTGCAGCATGCGGGTCAGAATGCCTTCGGTGACCACTTCCAGCCGCGTCTGCGGCCCGCTTTTACTTTCTGCGCGCATGCGGTAACCCACCGTCTGGCCCGGCTCCTCACCCAGCTGCTGCGCCAGGCGATAAGCGACGTTTTTCGCCGCCAGACGCCGCGGCTCCAGCATGATGATTCGCCCCGGCTGGCCAGCCTGCCTCAGGATCTGCAGCGGCAGCCAGGTGGATTTACCGGCGCCGGTCGGCGCATGCAGCAACACCTGCGGCGCGCTGCGCAGCGCGGCAAGCAATTCATCCAACACCTGGCTGACGGGCAATAAAGACACAAAACGCTCCACGGGGTAGTTAATCAACGGCGCTCATTGTAGCATTGCGCCCAGAGATTCATTCAGTTACCGAGGAAACATGTCCAGTTCGCGCCGTCTGTTTTTTGCCCTGCCCTTGCCGGACAGCCTGCAGCAGCAGGTCATCCGCTGGCGCGCCGGCGCCTTTGCGCCGCAGGACGGCCGACCGGTTGCCGCCGCTAATCTGCACCTGACGCTGGCGTTTCTCGGTGAGGTCAGCAGCCAGAAAGAGGCGGCGCTAAAAAGGCTGGCGGGACGCATCAGCCAGCCCGGCTTCAGCCTACAGCTTGACGATCTTGGCCACTGGCCGCGCCCCGGCGTGGTCTGGCTCGGTTGCAAACGCGCGCCGCGCGGGCTGCTGCAGCTGGCGGAGATGCTGCGCTCGCAGGCGGCGCGCAGCGGCTGTTATCAGAGCCCGCTGCCGTTTCACCCGCATATCACCCTGCTGCGCGCCGCCGTGCGCCCGGTGGCGCTGCCGCCGGCCACGCCGGGCTGGAGCCTGCCGGTCACGCATTTTTCCTTATACCAGTCGTCGTTTGACAACGGCCGCACCCGTTACCACCCGCTGGAACAGTGGGCGCTCAGTTAGGACAGACACCGCATGCAATTTACGCCACCGCTGCAATCCGCCACCCTGATTAAACGTTACAAGCGCTTTCTGGCCGACGTCGTCACGCCGCAGGGCGAAACCTTTACCCTGCACTGCGCCAATACCGGCGCCATGACCGGCTGCGCCACGCCCGGCGATACCGTCTGGTATTCCACTTCGGACAACCCCAAGCGCAAATACGCCCACAGCTGGGAGCTGACGCACACCCAACAGGGGGATTGGATCTGCGTCAATACCCTGCGCGCCAACGCGCTGGTGCGCGAGGCAATTGAGCGCAATTTAATCAGTGAATTATCTGGTTACAGTAAAATTGGCAGCGAAGTGAAATACGGCAGCGAAAACAGCCGTATCGATTTGTTATTACAGGCAGAAAATCGGGTTAACTGCTATATTGAAGTTAAGTCTGTCACGTTACTGCAACAACAACGTGGTTACTTTCCTGACGCCGTGACGCTCAGGGGCCAGAAGCATCTGCGCGAGCTGCAAAACGTGGTCGACAGCGGGCAGCGGGCGGTCTTGTTTTTTGCCGTGTTACACAGCGGTATTGACCAGGTCGCCCCGGCTCATCATATAGATGCGCATTATGCGGCACTGTTGGCTCAGGTTCAGCAGGCGGGAGTAGAAGTGGTGTGTTATGGGGCTAAATTATCACCTGACGGTATCAGTCTCACCGATAAGTTACCGTTTTTTATCGATTAGATAGTCTGGCTGCCAATAAATCGGCCGCCGATTATTAGATCGCCAAATACGCCTTCCTTCACACCATTGTCAAGCGGGCGACAGGAATAATTGCCAACCTACTCACCATCTGTTATTTATAGCGGCCTGTTTTTCCCCCGCATTGGGGATTCGATAGTGCGTGTGTATGTAGGAGAAGCAACATGCAAGAAGGGCAAAACCGTAAAACCTCGTCCTTGAGCATTCTCGCCATCGCTGGGGTGGAGCCGTATCAAGAGAAGCCGGGCGAAGAGTATATGAACGACGCCCAGCTGTCGCATTTCAAGCGCATTCTTGAAGCTTGGCGCAACCAGCTCAGGGACGAAGTAGACCGTACCGTGTCGCACATGCAGGAAGAGGCAGCAAACTTTCCTGATCCCGCGGACCGCGCCACTCAGGAAGAGGAATTCAGCCTCGAACTGCGTAACCGCGACCGTGAACGTAAACTGATCAAAAAGATCGAGAAAACGCTGAAGAAAGTGGAAGACGATGATTTCGGCTTCTGCGAATCCTGCGGCGTAGAGATTGGCATTCGTCGCCTTGAAGCGCGTCCGACTGCCGATTTGTGCATCGACTGTAAAACCCTGGCCGAGATCCGCGAAAAGCAGATGGCCGGCTGATTCAGTCGTTATTACCCGCGGCGCGCAATACCGGCGCGCCGCACAGAGTTATTATGCCAGAAAGTCATTATGTGGGGCGTTTTGCCCCCTCTCCTTCCGGGGATCTGCACTTCGGTTCGCTGATCGCCGCCCTGGGAAGTTTTCTGCAGGCCCGCGCCCGCCACGGGCAGTGGCTGCTTCGCATTGAAGATATCGATCCGCCGCGCGAAGTCGCCGGCGCCGCCGACCGTATTCTGACCACGCTCGACCACTATGGCCTCCACTGGGACGGCCAGGTTCTCTATCAATCCCAACGTCACGACGCCTACCGCGCCGCGCTGGACTGGCTGCAACGCCAGGGGCTCAGCTATTACTGCACCTGCACCCGCAGCCGTATTCAGCAGGCGGGCGGCCTGTATGACGGCCACTGCCGCGCGCTGCGGCTCGGCCCACAGAACGCCGCCATCCGCCTGCGGCAGAGCGCGCCGGTCTACGGCTTCCACGACGGCCTGCAGGGCGAGCTGCATGCCGACCCGGCGCTGGCGCAGGAAGATTTTATCATCCGCCGGCGCGACGGCCTGTTCGCCTATAACCTGGCGGTGGTGGTCGACGACCATTTTCAGGGCGTGACAGAAATCGTGCGCGGCGCCGACCTGATTGAACCGACGGTACGCCAGATTGCGCTGTACCGTCAGCTGCAGGCGCCGGTGCCGGATTATATCCACCTGCCGCTGGCGCTGGGGAATCAGGGACTGAAGCTGTCGAAGCAAAATCACGCGCCGCCGCTGCCAGACGGCGATCCGCGACCGGTGCTGATCGCCGCGCTGCATTTTTTGCGGCAACCGCTGCCGCAAAGCTGGCAAGATCTTGATCTGCCGTTATTATTGAGCTGGGCAATAGAAAACTGGACGCTGGCGAAGGTGCCGCGGCAGACCGCCCTCGCCCTGCCGCAAAACATAACGGCATTCTCAAAGGCGCCATGGTGAGCTATGATTAGCCGCTATTTTTTTATAAGCCCGAGTGATGTCAAACCACAGCAACCCCATACGGCTGTGGTTTGCCATCGGCAAGGGAGAGCCATTTTTATCCGTCACTATCGAGGTGTACCATTTTTACCCGAGTAGCCAATTTCTGCCGTAAGGTACTCATCGGCGACGACAAATCAGCCCGCGATGATGCGCCGGCCAACGATCACGAGCCGGTTCGCGCAGAGCGCGCCGACGCCCAGAAGCCTGCCGCACCGCGCCCGCGCTCCGACGATAAAGGCCGGGAGCATGCCGGCCGTCGCCCTGCGCCGCGTAAACGCGCGCCGTCATCCGCCGCCGAGGGAACGCGCCCTATGACCGTGATCCCACGTGAGCAGCATGCGATTTCGCGTAAAGATATCAGTGAAAACGCCCTGAAGGTGCTGTACCGCCTGAATAAGTCCGGCTTTGAAGCCTACCTGGTCGGCGGCGGCGTACGCGATTTACTGCTGGGTAAGAAACCAAAAGACTTTGATATCACCACCAACGCCACGCCGGAGCAGGTACGCAAGCTGTTCCGCAACTGCCGTCTGGTCGGCCGCCGCTTCCGTCTGGCGCACGTGATGTTCGGGCCGGAAATCATTGAGGTCGCCACGTTCCGCGGCCATCATGAGCAGAATCCGGAGCACGACAAGAATTCCTCCCAGCAGGCCCAGAACGGCATGCTGCTACGCGACAATATCTTCGGTTCCATTGAGGAAGATGCCCAGCGTCGCGACTTCACCATCAACAGCCTGTACTACGGCGTAGCGGACTTCGCCCTGCGCGACTATGTCGGCGGCCTGCGCGATCTGCAACAGGGCGTGATTCGCCTGATTGGCGATCCGGAAACCCGCTACCGCGAAGACCCGGTGCGCATGCTGCGCGCGGTGCGCTTCGCCGCCAAGCTGGATATGACCATCAGCGAAGAAACCGCCGAGCCGATTCCGCGCCTGGCGTCGCTGCTGCACGATATTCCGCCGGCGCGCCTGTTTGAAGAGTCGCTGAAGCTGCTGCAGTCCGGCTACGGCTTCCAGACCTACCTGAAACTGTGCGAATACCAGCTGTTCCAGCCGCTGTTCCCGCTGATCGCCCGTCAGTTCACGCCGAACCACAATACGCCGATGGAGCGTATTCTGGTGCAGGTGCTGAAAAACACCGACCACCGTCTGCAGAACAATATGCGCGTCAACCCGGCGTTCCTGTTCGCCGCCATGCTGTGGTATCCGCTGCTGGAGCACGCGCAGAAACTGGCGCAGGAGAGCGGCCTGGCCTATTACGACGCCTTCGCGCTGGCGATGAACGACGTGCTGGACGAGCAGTGCCGCTCGCTGGCGATCCCGAAACGCATCACCACGCTGGTGCGCGATATCTGGCAGCTGCAGCTGCGTCTGTCGCGTCGTCAGGGCAAGCGTGCGCACAAGCTGATGGAACATCCGAAATTCCGCGCCGCTTACGATCTGCTGGCGCTACGCGCCCAGGTGGAGAACAACCCGGAGATGCAGCGCCTGGCCGAATGGTGGGCCGAGTTCCAGGATGCAACGCCGGCGCGACAAAAAACCATGCTCAGCTCGCTGGGCGACGATCCCGCGCCGCGCCGTTCACGTCAGCGCCGCCCGCGCCGCCGCGCGCCGCGTAAAGAAGGGGCATAATGATCCGCGTTTATATCGCGCTGGGCAGCAACCTGGCGCAGCCGCTGCAACAGGTTCACGCCGCGCTGGAGGCGCTGGAGCATCTCCCGCGCAGCCGGCTGATCGCCTGTTCATCGTTCTATCGCACCAAACCGCTGGGGCCGCAGAACCAGCCGGACTTTCTCAACGCCGTGGCGGCGCTGGATACGCTGCTGCCCGCCGAACAGCTGCTCGATCACACGCAGGAGATTGAGCGCAACCAGGGGCGGGTGCGCAAGGATGAGCGCTGGGGGCCGCGTACGCTCGACCTCGATATGCTGCTGTACGGCGACAGCGTGATTGACAGCGAGCGCCTGACGGTGCCGCATTATGGCCTGAAAGAACGCGAGTTTATGCTCTACCCGCTGGCGGAAATCGCCCCCGACCTGATTCTGCCGGACGGCGAGCCGCTGGCCGCCTGCCTGCAGCGTGTGCCGATGAACGGCATGACGCTGTGGCACTCGGCCTGACGCCGGCTACAGCATCACCCGCACTTTAAAGCCCCCGTTTTGCCGGTTGGCAAAGCTGACCCGCAAACCATGCAGCGCCGCAATCCGCTGTACAATCGACAGCCCCAGCCCGCTGCCGGTCTGTTCCTGCCCCGGCGGACGATAAAAACGTTCCCCCAGCCGCGCCAGATGTTCATCCGTCACCCCCGGCCCGTTATCCTCCACCGTCAGCACGCGCTGTTCTAACGTCACGGTCACCGTGCCGCCGGATGGCGTATAGCGCAGCGCATTATCCACCAGGTTACGCACCAGCAGCGACAGCAGCAGCGACTGCCCCGGCCTCGGCGCCGGCGCTCCCTGCGCCTCATAACGCAGCACGATCCCCGCGCGATGAGCGTCGTGCTCCTGTTCGGCCAGCGTCGCCGTCACCAGCTGATGCCAGTCAACCCGCTCCTGCTGATGCAGATCCGGCAGCGCATCCAGCCGCGACAGCGTCAGCAGCTGGTCCACCAGCCGCGTGGCGCGATCGATGCTGATGGTCAAGTTCTCCAGCGCGTGCGCGCGCACCTCGACGTTATCGCCGGCCAGTTGCACCACCTCGGTCTGCACCCGCAGCGCCGCCAGCGGGCTGCGCAGCTCATGCGCCGCGTCTGAGGTAAAGCGCCGCTCGCGCTGCAGCATGGCGCTGATGCGGGCGAACAGCGCGTTAAGCGCCTCCACCAGCGGGCGTACTTCGCTCGGCACCCGGTGCGCCCTGAGCGGCGCGTCATCATCCGGCGCGCGGCGGTGCAGTTCCTGCGCCACGCTGCGCAGCGGACGCAGCTCGCGCCCGACCACAATGGCGATCAGCAGCATCAGCAGCGGCAGCGTCGCCAGCCACGGCGTCAATTGCCCGGTCACCAGCGCCCAGGCCATATCCTGCCGATACTCCATCTCCTGGCCGACGGCGATGCGTTGGCGGCCGTCCGGGCTGGTCAGCCAGACCAGCCGCCAGCGGTCGTCATCACCTTTCAGCCGGCCATCGACGAACCCTGCCGTCTGGCCGTCAAATTCGATGTCCTTGCCGTTCTCACCGTCGTTCAGCAGCATGCGCCCCTGACGGTCGAAAATCGCGAACGCCAGCGCATCGTCATCCTGCTGGCCGCGCTTGCCGTGGCGCACCAGCTTTTTGGTTTTCGGCAGACTCGCGGCTCGCGGGATATCGCCGAGGTTGGCCGTCGCCAGCCGTTTGGCGAACAGCATCTGCTGGGTGTCGAACACTTCATTCAGGTTATCGCGCGTGATGTTCCACGCCACCGCGCTGGCGACGCACCAGGTCAGCAGCGCCAGCAGGCTGAACAGGATAATCAGACGCAGCCGCAGGCTCAGACGTTTCACCCGGCATCCCCCAGCGTGTAGCCCACGCCGTGCACCGTGCGGATAAAGCCGTTGCCCAGCTTGCGGCGCAGGTGGTGAATATGCACCTCAACCGCGTTGCTGCTCACCTCATCGTCCCAGCTGTACAGCTTTTCCTGAATCAGCGGCCGCGCCAGCACCCGCCCCTTGTTGTGCAAGAACAGCTCCAGCACCGCCAGTTCACGCGGCGTCAGCGTCACCACCCCGCCGTCCAGCGTGACGCTGCGCGCGGCGGTGTCGAACACCAGCCGGCCGTGCGTCAGCTGCGCGCTCAGCTGGCCGTGACGCCGGCGAATCAGCGCCTGCAGGCGCGCCGCCACCTCCGCCAGCGCAAACGGCTTGCACAGGTAGTCATCGGCGCCGCTCTGCAGACCGTCCACCCGCTGCGACAGCGCATCGCGCGCGGTCAGGATCAGCACCGGCACGTCCTCGCCGGCCTGACGCCATTCGCGCAGCAGATCGAGGCCGTCGATGCCCGGCAGGCTGAGATCGAGGATCACCGCATCATAGGGCGCGCTGCCCAGCGCCTGTCTGCCGAGCTTGCCGTCGGTAAACCAGTCGAGGGTGAAACCCAGCTGGCTCAGCCCGACCTTGATGCCGTCGCCGATAATCTTGTCGTCTTCAATCAGCAGAATTCTCATGCGCGTCCTTTTGTTCGCCGCAGGCGGCCATGTTTTCAGCGCTCGCCGGGCCGTCTGGAAAGAGATATTTACTTATTACATCATAAGGTTCTTAAGAACATCTTAACCATAACTATCGTCGCTACCCACCCCCGAAGGGTTACAGTAGAATGACTGCACTTTTTTTCCGTCAGCGCCGGTGCACGCCACACGGCGCTATCAAGGAGACGTTGTGATGAAACCCACCACCGTGACCCACTTACGCCAGTGGAAACAGGAGCAGCGCAAATTTGCGACGCTGACCGCCTACGATGCCAGCTTCGCCAGACTGTTTGAAGAACAGGGTATCAAACTCATGCTGGTTGGCGACTCACTGGGCATGACGCTGCAGGGACACGACTCCACGCTGCCGGTCACCGTGGCCGACATCGCCTATCACACCCGCGCGGTACGCCGCGGCGCGCCGGCCTGCCTGCTGCTGGCCGATCTGCCGTTTATGGGATACGCCACTCCGGAACAGACCTTCGCCAACGCGGCGGAAGTGATGCGCGCCGGCGCCAATATGATCAAAATCGAAGGCGGCAGCTGGCTGTGCGATACGGTGAAGATGTTGGTGGATCGCGCCGTACCGGTGTGCGGCCACCTGGGGCTGACCCCGCAGTCGGTCAATATCTTCGGCGGCTACAAGGTGCAGGGCCGCGATGAGGCGGCAGCCAACCAGCTGATTGAAGACGCCAGAAATCTGGAGCAGGCCGGCATTCAGCTGCTGGTGCTGGAGTGCGTGCCGACCGAGCTGGCGCGTAAAATCACCGCCATGCTGTCTATTCCGGTGATCGGCATCGGCGCGGGCAACGGCACCGACGGTCAGATTCTGGTGATGCACGACGCCTTTGGCATCACCGGCGGCCATACGCCGAAATTCGCCAAAAACTTCCTCGCCCAAAGCGGCGATCTGCGCAGCGCGGTGCAGCAATATATTCAGGAAGTCGAACAGGGTATTTATCCTGCGGCCGAACACTCATTTAACTAAGCGTCAGCCCTATTGAACCGGGAGCCAACATGTTAATTATTCAAACCCTGCCGCTGCTGCGCCAGCATATTCGCCGCTATCGTCAGGAAGGAAAACGCATCGCGCTGGTGCCGACCATGGGCAATCTGCACGACGGTCATATGACGCTGATCGACGAGGCCCGCGCCCGCGGCGATATCGTGGTGGTCAGCATCTTCGTCAATCCGATGCAGTTCGACCGGCCGGAAGATCTGACCAACTACCCGCGCACCCTACAGGAAGACTGCGAGAAGCTGACCCGCAACAACGTCGATCTGGTGTTTGCGCCGGCGCCGGCGGAGGTCTATCCGCAAGGGTTGGGCGAGCAGACCTTCGTCGAAGTCCCCGGCATTTCCGCAATGCTGGAGGGCGCCAGCCGTCCCGGCCATTTCCGCGGCGTGTCGACCATCGTCAGCAAACTGTTCAACCTGGTGCAGCCGGATCTGGCCTGCTTCGGCGAGAAAGACTACCAGCAGCTGGCGCTGATTCGCAAAATGGTGGCCGATATGGGTTATGACATCGAGATCGTCGGCGTGCCGACCGTGCGCGCCAAAGACGGCCTGGCGCTCAGCTCGCGCAACGGTTATCTGACGGCGGACGAACGCAAGAAGGCGCCGCAGCTCAGCCGCATCATGCAGGCGCTGGCCGAACGGCTGGGCAACGGCGAGCGGCAGATTGATGAACTGCTGACGCAGACCGCCGAGCAACTGCGCAACGCCGGCTTCACCCCGGACGAGCTGTTTATCCGCGACGCCGACAGCCTGCAGCCGCTCGGCACCGACAGCCGGCGCGCGGTGGTGCTGATGGCCGCCTGGCTGGGCAAGGCCCGGCTGATTGATAATCAGCAGGTCGACCTGACCGAGTAACCATTTTTTGTACAGTCGTCACCATTTCCCCCGCAGCCAAGTAGACAAGGCCGGAGATATCGGTGACGATATTGCTGTTCGCTGTCGGAACTTAACTCACGCCTGTGAAAGGTAACGCTATGATACGTACTATGCTGCAAGGCAAACTGCACCGGGTAAAAGTCACCCAGGCAGACCTGCATTATGAAGGCTCCTGCGCCATCGACCAGGATTTTCTGGATGCCGCCGGCATTCTGGAATATGAAGCTATCGATATTTATAACGTTGATAACGGTCAGCGTTTTTCGACCTACGCCATCGCCGCCGAACGCGGCTCGCGCATTATTTCCGTCAACGGCGCGGCGGCCCGCTGCGCCTGCGTCGGCGATCTGCTGATTATCTGCTCTTACGTGCAGATGAGCGATGCCGATGCCCGCCAGCATCACCCGAAAGTCGCCTACTTTGAGGGCGATAACCAGCTGCAGCGCAAAGCAAAAGCGGTGCCGGTACAGGTTGCCTGACGGTCGGAAAACATGACGAGGGGCTGAACCGGGTTCAGCCCCTTTTTTATCGGCGTTACTGCACCACCGTGCCCGGCTTATTGGCGATGCGGTCCGCCATCGTCTGGAGCGAATCGGTGCGCAGAATATACAGCCGTTTCAGCTTATACGGGTTGTCGCCCGGCTTTACTTTTCCCTGCACCGTCGTCACCGCCAGATGGAAGCCGGCGTCTTCTGCAGCCTGCACCGCCTTCTGGTTATAGGCGCCGAACGGGTAGGAAAGGTACAGCACATGCGGGTTGAACTGCGACAGCGCGCGGCGTGAGCGCTCAAAATCAAACGTGATATTGTGCAGGCTGCGGCTCAGCAGGATCGGCCGTTTATAGCCGTCGATGCGGTGCAGGAAGTGGGTATGCGACTGGATATCAAACACATCCTGCAGCTGCTTCAGCTCTGAAATGCTCATAAACTGCAGCGAGTCCGGGTTCCACTTCTGCGGATGACGCTTGATGCGTGACGAAATAATAAACGCCGTCGCGCGGAAGCCGTACTGTTTCAGCACCGGATAGGCATAGCGGTATACCGATTTCAGGCCGTCGTCAAAGGTCAGCACCACCGCTTTGCCCGGCAGGTTAATCCGGTTCTTCAGATAGGCTTCCAGCTGATAGAGCGAAATGGTGTCATAACCGGCCTGCTTCAGGTAGGTCATCTGATTGCTGAAGGCCACGTCCGAGGTGGTAGTGGAGGTATGCCGAAAACGCTTATTCTCGTCGTTTTTCAGCAGGTGGTGGTAGGTCAGCACCGGGATACCGTTATCGACCTCACAGTCCAGCTCGCTGACGTAACCGAGCCGGTCGCCGAGATTGATTTCATACCAGGTGTTATTCAACCGATCCTTCAGCCGGCCGATAATCGGGTAGCGCAGGTTCTCTTCCAGAATGCCGAAGATTTCGCTTTTGTTATCCGCTGCGGTGTAGACGTTGATTGCTTTATGGGTAATCAGGTTCTGATTGGTCAGCGGCTTGTTCAGCTCACCCAACGGATCTTTCACCTTTTCCGCCTGCGCCCTGTTGAGGCGATCGACGTCATCCTTATCGATAAACCCCACGCCGTGGCCGAACTTCAGCTCATAATATTCCGCGTCCGCCGGAAAGACCTGCACCAGCTGCCCTTCCTTCACTTCTCCCACCGGAATGACCTGTTCGCCAATCAGCGAATAGATTTCGCTGTCGCGTTTTGCTTCCATATAACCGGATTTTAGCGCGTTGTCTGCCGACACCAGGCCGGCCGACGCCGCAGGCGCCAGCAGCGACGTCAACACGCCAGCCAGCGTGGCCGCTATTTTGATGTGAAACCGCATGAGAGTGTTCTGCTTAACCGTGCGTAATGACCAGAAGTCGGGGGTGCGTCAGCATAGCATGATTTACAGCGGGGAGAAAAAGGCGGGATAAGCAACATCCCCTCCCGCTGTAAACAATGCGGGAGGGGAGAAAACATCAGGTGCGCAGACCGCGGCCGCGCTCAATGAGATACCAGGCCAGCAGGTAGAACACCGCGATAAACGCCAGCAGCACCGCCATGGTCAGCGTCAGCGGCACGTCGTGCACGCCGAGGAAGCCGTAGCGGAAGCCGCTGATCATATACACGATCGGGTTCAGCTTCGACACCGCCTGCCAGAACGGCGGCAGCAGCGACAGCGAGTAGAACACCCCGCCCAGATAGGTCAGCGGCGTCAGCACGAAGGTCGGAATCAGGCTGATATCGTCAAAGGTGGTGGCGAAGACCGCATTAAGCAGGCCGCCCAGCGAAAACAGGATCGCCGTCAGCAGCAGCGTGACGGCAATCACCCACCAGGCGTGGATCTGCAGCGGCACGAAGAACAGCGAGATTGCCGTCACCAGCACGCCCACGCAGATGCCGCGCGCCACACCGCCGCCGACGTAACCGGCAATCACCACGTGGGTCGGCACCGGCGCCACCAGCAGCTCTTCGATATTGCGCTGGAATTTGGCGCTGAAGAACGATGAGGCGACGTTGGCGTACGAGTTGGTGATCACCGCCATCATAATCAGACCGGGCACGATAAACTGCATGTAGGTGAAACCATGCATACTGCCGATTTGCGAACCGATCAGATTACCGAAGATGATAAAATACAGCGTCATGGTGATTACCGGCGGCACCAGGGTCTGCACCCAGATGCGCGCAAAACGGTGCACTTCTTTCGCCCAGATGCTCTGCAATGCCACCCAGTACAAACGTGTCATGCTTTTTCTCCATTACCATTAACCAGGGTGACAAACAGCTCTTCCAGCCGGTTGGCCTTGTTGCGCATGCTCAGCACCTGTACGCCCTGCGCGCTCAGTTGGCTGAACAGCCCGTTCAGCCCCTGTTCGCGCATTACTTCCACTTCCAGCGTCGAGGTGTCGACCAGGCGGCTGTGATAGCCGTCCAGCGCCGGCAGCGGGCTTTTCGCCGCCAGATCGAGGATAAAGGTCTCCGACTTCAGCTTCGCCAGCAGCCCTTTCATCGAGGTGTTCTCCACCAGCTCGCCGTTCTGGATAATGCCGATATTGCGGCACAGCATCTCTGCCTCTTCCAGATAGTGGGTCGTCAGAATGATGGTGGTGCCCTGCGCATTGAGGTCTTTCAGGAAGCCCCACATGGAGCGGCGCAGTTCAATATCCACCCCGGCGGTCGGCTCATCGAGGATCAGCAGCTTGGGCTGATGCATCAGCGCACGGGCGATCATCAGGCGGCGTTTCATCCCGCCGGACAGCATGCGCGCCCGCTCGTTGCGTTTTTCCCACAGGTCCAGCTGCGTCAGGTATTTTTCCGCGCGCGACAGCGCATCGCGCCGCGTCACGCCGTAATAGCCCGCCTGATTGACCACAATCTGCATCACGGTTTCAAACGGGTTGAAGTTGAATTCCTGCGGCACCAGCCCCAGCTGGCGTTTGGCGTTGACGATGTCTTTGTCAGTGTCGTAACCAAACACCTGCACCTTGCCGGAGGTTTTGTTCACCAGCGAGCTGATGATGCCGATTGTGGTGGATTTCCCCGCGCCGTTCGGCCCCAGCAAGGCATAGAAATCACCGGCTTCGACACGAAGGTCGACACCGCGCAATGCCTTGACCCCGCCGGCGTAGGTCTTGGTCAACTGTGTTAATTCCAGTGCATAATTCATAAGCGATAAGGGTACCCTATGACCATGTCTTCGAGACTGATGTTATTGAATAATTTCTCTGATCTTACCATCAACGGCGCGCCTGCCGAGTTGAATCCGTGCGGTTAACGCCACTGTTCCGATTTCAAAACTGTGACGCTTGTCCTATATTACTCAAACGCAAAGTGTTCATTACAGGTGCATAACCTCCATGAAAGAGATCGAAAGGCTAATTGCCAACAACCAAGCGTGGTCCTCTAACATCAACCAGGAAGACCCCGAATTCTTTGAACGTCTGGCGCAGGCGCAAAAACCGCGTTTTCTGTGGATTGGCTGTTCCGACAGCCGCGTGCCTGCCGAACGTCTGACCGGGATGGAGCCGGGAGAACTGTTCGTGCATCGCAATGTGGCCAACCTGGTGATACACACCGATCTGAACTGTCTGTCAGTGGTGCAGTACGCCGTTGACGTCCTGCAGGTCGAACATATCATCATCTGCGGCCACCTGGGCTGCGGCGGCGTGCAGGCGGCGGTCGAAAACCCGGAACTGGGGCTGATCAACAACTGGCTGCTGCATATCCGCGATCTGTGGTACAAGCATAGCCCGCAACTGGAAAAACTCGAAAAGGAAGAGTGTCTCAACGCCCTTTGCGAAATCAACGTGATCGAGCAGGTGCATAACCTGGGCCACTCCACCATCATGCAGTCCGCCTGGCAGCGCGGCCAGAAAGTGATGATTCACGGCTGGGTATATGGCATTCAGGACGGGCGTCTGCGCGATCTGGACGTTACGGCGACCAGCCGCGAAAGCCTGGAGCTGGGCTATAACAAAGGCATTTCGACGCTGTTGCAGAGTAAAGGCTTACAGCAGCCGTAAGCGAAGTCTGATAGATAGCGGTAAGCTGGCGGGGCGCGCGTTAAACCGCGCCGCCCCCAATCTTGATTATTCGTCGAGCAGCACCACTTTGCCGACATACGGCAGATGGCGGTAGCGCTGGGCATAGTCGATGCCGTAGCCGACCACAAACTCGTCCGGAATAGAGAAACCGACGTACTCTACCGGCACATCCACTTCACGACGCTCCGGTTTATCCAGCAGCGTACAGATCGCCAGTGATTTCGGGCCGCGCAGCGCCAGAATCTCGCGCACTTTGTTCAGCGTATTGCCGGAATCAATAATATCTTCCACGATCAGCACGTCTTTGCCGCGGATGTCTTCATCCAGATCTTTGAGGATTTTCACGTCGCGGGTGGTGGACATGCCGCTGCCGTAGCTGGAGGCGGTCATGAAATCAACCTCATGCGACACCTCAATGGTGCGGCACAGGTCGGCCATAAACATAAATGAGCCGCGCAGCAGCCCGACCAGCACCATATCGCTGCCGCTGTCGCGGTAATTTTCGGTGATCTGGCGGCCAAGTTCGGCGATTCGGGTCTTAACTTCCTGCTCGGAAATCATTACTTCTACAGTGTGTTTCATAGTTTTCAGGTCTATTGCCGGAAGAAAGGCGCAGATTCTAGCATAGCCTGACAGCAGAGGCGACGCGAGCGCGCCGCCCTGCTATTTTTACCGTCAGGCGACGGTAAAGCCCATCATCATGCCGGTATCTTCATGCTCCAACAGGTGGCAGTGCGCCATATAGGCGTGCTCCGCGCTGGCTTCATGGTTGAACTGCACCAGCACTTCACTGCGCGCGCCTTCCACCCGCACCGTGTCCTTCCAGCCAGCGCGATGCGCCGCCGGCGGCTTGCCGTTTTCACTCAAAATACGGAACTGGGTGCCGTGAATGTGGAAAGGATGCAGCATCATGTCGCCTTCACCGGAGATGACCCACTTCTCATACTGTCCGCGCTTGGCGGCGAACATCGGCTTGCTCATATCAAACGCCTTGCCGTTGATGGTATTACCGTGGCTGAAATCATACGGCTGCTCGCCGTGCTTCATCCCCGCCATCTTGCTGTGGTCCATCTTGCCATGATCCATACCGGCCATGTTGCCGTGATCCATCTTGCCGTGATCCATACCGGCCATCTTGTCGCCGCTCTCCGGTGCGCCGTGGCCCATGCTGCCGTGATCCATGCTCATGCCGGCCATCGCCTGATGGCCGTAGCGGTCCATCAGCGCTTTCATCCCCAGCATATCCAGCTTTGGATCCATCATCAGACGGAACTCACGCTGCTGTACGCCGGCGGCGGCAGGCAGCGCCGGCAGTTTCACCAGGCTGTCCGGCATGGATTTAATCCCCTGCGCCAGCGATGGCTGAATGTGCAGCACCGGCAGCGGCCGATCGAACGGCGCCAGCGTCATGCCCATCTGCTGTACCGGCAGCGTGACGATATCAAACGGTTTACCGTCGCTGGCGTCAACCAGCACCTCAAACCGTTCGCCCATCAGCATCGGCAGTTCCGTCAGCTTCACCGGCTCACCGAGGAAGCCGCCGTCGCTGGCGATCACATACAGCGGGCGCCGATCGCTGGTCGCCAGCTGCAGCGAGCGCGCGTTACACCCGTTAAGAAAACGCAGGCGCAGCCAACCGCGCGGCGCGATGTGCTGCGGATACTGCGCGCCGTTGGTAAACATGCGGTCGCCAAACCAGCCCACCGCCGCGCTCATGATATCGAGCTGATACTCAATCTGCGCATCTTTGCCCAGGCGTTTATCCTGCAAAATCACCGGGATATCGTCCTTACCCCAGGTTTTCGGCAGCGGCAGCTTGCCGCTCTCTTCATCTTCCAGCAGCACCAGCCCCCCCAGCCCCATCATCACCTGATGGCCGGTTTTGCCGTGCGTATGCGGGTGGAACCAGCAGGTGGCCGCCGGCTGGTCAATGGTGAAATGTACGGTGCGGGTAGTGCCCGGCGCGATCAGCGCCTGTGGGCCGCCGTCGACGTCGCCGGGAATTTCCAGCCCGTGCCAGTGTACGGTGCTGGCTTCCGGCAGTTGGTTGTTGATATCGACCGTCACCGGCTTGCCGCGCTGCAAACGCACCGCCGGCCCCAGCAGAGCGCCGTTGACGCCCCAGGTTTTGGTCGCCGCCTGCGGCAGCCAGTTCATCTCGCCGGTCTGCAGCGCCAGCGCCAGCTTTCCTTGCGCATCCGGCATCAGCAGCGGCGGTATCGGCAGCGCGGGCAGATCGGCCGCCCAGGCGGCCCGGCTCCAGAGCGGTAATGCGCTGGCCGCGCCCAGCGCAGCGGTAAACTTAATAAAATCACGACGTAACATAGCTGACTCCCTTTTCCAGTTACATGAAAGCATCAGGCCAGCCTAAACCCTCCCCTTGGTGGAAGGTCAAGTATCAATAATAGTTTGATTCGTCTTGTTTTGTTAAGTTACGTCAAGTTATTTGGGCTCGACAACCGATGCCTGCAATAATCATGACAACAGTACAATGATGTGTGACCAACGCGCTATTTTTGACTCAATCACTGAGCATTTAAGACTCGCCCCCATCAGTTCACCAGACTTTAAAGGAAATCTTATCCTCAATAATTTCATCGTTTTTCCCCAATCTGTAGCGTCCCTCATAAGTTGTAAACACAGTTCCCAAATTACGACTTTTACTAACAGAAAAAACGATGTTTTTATCAATGCAGTTTTTTTCTGTATTCATATCATAAAAGCAAAGGCGATCATACTTACCTTCTTCTTTATATCCATCACCAAAATCAAGAAAATCAATATGATAATACCCATCTCCATTTCCATCAGGTATTTCATTCATTTCTTCTAATTTCTTTTCATTTTTTAACCACCAGTCAATCTTTCCTTTATCAGTTAGCGGAAAATTATCTACTAAAATAACGTTAACATCATCACTAAGGGAATGAAACCCAATAATTTTAACTGGACGAAGCATTAAGTATAATAAAAAAACAGTAAATACAGCACTAATAAAGATAAAAAAAACCTTTCCTTTAGCACTCTTAGCATCTCTCATATCATCTCCTTAACATGGATATCAACTTCCATATTTGTCATGAAAGGTTTGAAACCAAATTGATTATAGCGCTGAAGTACAAACCAGATGCGAAAAAAACGAAACTGATGAAATTTGAATTTTAAAACATCCTCTGCATCCAAACCGAAGTGATCTTGTACTTTGTAGTTCACCACAGCTAAATAACCAGCGTCATTTATCTTTAAAGACTTTATTTTTATATGTGTAGCCCATGTATCATGAACTGTAATCCCCATGCCATTAAAGTTATCCTGGAACCGATCAAACTTAGGAAGTTTACTCCCACGTATGATTGAGTTTATTTTATCAAAATCTCCGGATGGGTATATTTTCCTATCCTTGTTAATATATGTTTTTAATGTATCCCTTATTCTTATTAATGAACTCTCGTCAGTCCTATCATTAAGAATATGCTCCTTCAGCGCCTGGTCTAACAACGCATCCCGAAACGGCGTGCCGTTACCGTATTGCATATGGTTGATCATCTTGCCAATCAAATGCCGATACGGGCCGTATAGCGCAAAGGTCGCTGACAGTTCCCGGAACTCATCAAACAGTATCCGGGCGCATTCCTGACGCCCTACCGGCCCACCCGCAGCCGGCGGCCTGAACATTGACGACCGGCCGCCAAAAGCGGCGAGCCGCCTCAGCGTGTACGGCTCTACCTTGGTAGAGATGTCCGTTAAACGAAACTGCGTCTTTAACTGGCCAGCCGTCAGGTCGCCGCTGCGCATATCCTCCGCTCCGTAGTCATCCATCCGTTTTTGGGTCTCGAATACCGTACAGGGGAACATTAATGCCGTCATCGTTATACACTCCTTGTGCCTACCCTCCTGTGAAACGAACAGAAATCATACGTGCAGGCCGGATAAACTGCAAAGCATCCCCCGCAGACGAAAGTAGAGTGGGAAGGGAAAAAGTGTGGTAACGTCTGCAGACAACCAACGGCCCCATTGTCACGATGAAAAAGACAACTTTATTGATACTGTTGCTGAGTACGCTGGGCTTTTCCAACGCCAGCCTGGCGCTCAATGAATCAGAGGCGGAAGACCTGGCGGATCTGACCGCGGTGTTTGTGTACCTGAAAAACAACTGTGGTTACAAAGATTTGCCTAACGAGCAGGTCAAACGAGCCATCGTCTATTTTGCCCAGCAGAACCGTTGGGATCTCAGCAACTATAATCACTTTGATATGAAAGCCTTGGGCGAGGACAGCTACCGCGATCTCAGCGGCATCGCCATCCCCACGCCGACCAAGTGCAAATCGCTGGCACGCGACTCCCTCAGCCTGCTGGCCTACGCCAACTAAAGGCGGCCGGCTCCCCCGCCGCCGCTCGTCCCTTTTCCCGCCGATTGTGTGAAATTCCACCGTGCAACCTGTAGCAGAGTTAGCTATTATGTTGCGCCGATTTTTCATGGCTGTTATTACGGAGCATCCCGACATGGCCCAAAAAGAAATTTGGTATGAAACGCTGCACGACAGCTTTGGTCAGTACTTCGCGGTAGAGAAAGAGCTGTACCGTGAAAAAACCGAGCATCAGGATCTGGTGATCTTTGAAAACGCAGTGTTAGGACGCGTGATGGCGCTCGACGGCGTGGTGCAGACCACCGAACGCGACGAGTTCATCTACCACGAGATGATGACTCACGTACCGCTGCTGGCCCACGGCCAGGCGAAGAAAGTATTGATCATCGGCGGCGGCGACGGCGGTATGCTGCGTGAAGTCAGCCGCCACCGCGGCGTTGAGCAGATCACCATGGTGGAAATTGATGCCGGCGTGGTGGAGTTCTGCCGCCAGTACCTGCCCAACCACAACGCCGGCGCCTACGACGACCCGCGTTTCAAACTGGTGATCGACGACGGCGTTAACTTCGTTAATCAGACCGATGAAAAATTCGATGTGATTATCTCCGACTGCACCGACCCGATCGGCCCCGGCGAAAGCCTGTTTACCTCGGCATTCTATGAAGGCTGCGCCCGCTGCCTGAATGAGAACGGCATTTTCGTCGCGCAGAACGGCGTCTGCTTCCTGCAGCAGGATGAGGCCGTCAACAGCCACACCCGGTTAAGCCACTATTTCCAGGACGTCAGCTTTTATCAGGCGGCAATCCCGACCTATTACGGCGGCATTATGACCTTTGCCTGGGCCAGCCAGAACCCGGCGCTGCGTCAGCTTGACCTCGCCACGCTGCAACAGCGCTTTAACCAAAGCGGTTTACACTGCCGTTATTACAACCCGGCGGTCCACAGCGGCAGCTTTGCCTTGCCGCAATACCTGCTCAATGCCCTGGCCAACGCACCGGCATAAGCGGCAAAGAGCGCATTCCACGCTAGACCCGAGAAAAACAAAGGGGGTGAACCAAATTGCAAAAGCTGAAACTGCACGGCTTCAATAACCTGACCAAAAGCCTGAGTTTTTGTATTTACGATATTTGTTACGCCAAAACCGCGGACGACCGCGATGGCTATATCGCCTACATTGACGAACAATACAACGCCAATCGCCTGACCGAGATCCTCAGCGAGACCTGCTCGATCATTGGCGCCAATATTCTGAACATCGCACGTCAGGACTACGAGCCGCAAGGCGCCAGCGTCACCATTCTGGTGAGCGAAGAACCGGTCGATCCGAAAGATGTTGATACCTCGGAGCACCCCGGCCCGCTGCCCAATACGGTGGTGGCACACCTGGACAAGAGCCATATCTGCGTACACACCTACCCGGAGAGCCATCCGGAGGGCGGTCTGTGCACCTTCCGCGCCGACATAGAAGTCTCAACCTGCGGCGTGATTTCCCCGCTGAAGGCGCTGAACTATCTGATCCACCAGCTGGAGTCGGATATCGTCACCATGGATTACCGCGTACGCGGTTTTACCCGTGACGTTAACGGCGTGAAGCACTATATCGATCATGAGATCAATTCGATCCAGAACTTTATGTCTGAGGATATGAAGGCGCTGTACCACATGATGGATGTGAACGTTTATCAGGAAAATATCTTCCATACCAAGATGCTGCTGAAAGATTTCGACCTGAAGCACTATCTGTTCAACGCCAAACCCGAGGCGCTGAGCGAGGAAGAACGACAACGGATTACCGATCTGCTGTGGAAAGAGATGCAGGAGATCTATTACGGGCGGAATATTCCTCACCTGTAAACCACACGGGGCAGCCAAGGCTGCCCCGCTGTTTTAGCGACCAACGCTACTGATTAGTGCTGTCGGCCTGCACCGATGGCGCATTCACGTCATTAATATGCGCGCGCGTCAGGCGGTACACTACCGGGCTTAACAGCGCCAGGGCGATCAGGTTCGGGATCGCCATCATTGCATTCAGCGTATCGGCCAGCAGCCAGACAAACTCCAACGACTGGGTGGCGCCAATCGGCAGCGCGATGATCCAGGCTATGCGGAACGGCACGATCATCTTCGGCCCGAACAGATACTGAATGCACTTTTCGCCGTAAAAACTCCAGCCCAGAATGGTGGTAAAGGCAAAAATTGCCAGCGCCACCGCCACGATGTAGTTACCGCCCGGCAGAGACGACGAGAAGGCCGTCGAGGTCAGCGCCGCGCCCGTCTCACCGCTGATCCATTTACCGCTGATAATGATGGTCAGACCGGTGATGGAGCAGACGATGATGGTGTCGATAAAGGTGCCCAGCATGGCGATCAGCCCCTGACGAATCGGGTTCTGCGTTTTTGCTGCCGCGTGGGCGATCGGCGCGCTGCCCAGACCGGCCTCGTTGGAGAACACCCCACGCGCCACGCCAAAGCGAATCGCCGCCCAGACCGCCGCGCCGGCGAAGCCGCCCTGCGCCGCCACCGGCGTAAAGGCGGAGGTAATAATCAGCGAGAAGGCCGCAGGGATCTCGCTCACGTTCAGCCCCAGCACGATGATGCCGGCGGCGAAATAGCCCACCGTCATCAGCGGCACCAGTTTCCCCGCCACGTCGGCGATGCGTTTAATACCGCCGATCAGCACCGCCCCCACCAGCACCACCAGAACGCCGGCGGTCATCCCGTGGGAAATGCCGAAGTTACTGTTCAGCGCCTCGGCAATCGAGTTGGCCTGCACGGTATTGCCGATGCCGAAGCCGGCGATACTGCCGAAAAAGGCAAACAGCGTCCCCAGCCACATCCATTTTTTGCCTAACCCGTGCTTGATGTAGTACATCGGCCCGCCGACATAGTGTCCGCGATCGTCAACCTCACGAAAGCGCACCGCCAGCACCGCCTCGGAATACTTGGTCGCCATGCCCACCAGCGCTGTGATCCACATCCAGAACAGCGCACCGGGGCCGCCGAGCACCACCGCCGTGGCAACGCCGGCAATATTGCCGGTGCCAATGGTGGCGGACAGCGCGGTCATCAGCGCGTTGAACGGTGAGATCTGCCCGTCGCCACGGTCGTGATTACGCTCGAACAGCAGCTTAAAGCCGGTGCCTAACCGGCGAATCGGCAAAAAAGAGAGCCGAACCTGCAGAAAAATACCAATGCCCAGAATGCCGATCAGCATCGGGACACCCCATACCACGCCATTAACGGCCGACAACCCCGCGATCACCCAATCCATCGCTTCCCCCTGCCTTATTTGTAACAAAATGATTTATATTTATTAACAAGATGTAACCTAAAAATGGTAGGGATACAAAATAAATCGGCATTAAACCGGGGGTAGGTCACGTTGTCCGTCGGTGACATACACGGGGAAAATAGAGGGGGGGAATAACGCCTGGCGGACGAGCGGCCCGCCAGGCCTGCGGACGGCTACGCCAGATGCAACTGTGCGGGCAACGCCGTTAATTGCTGCTGTATCTCCGCCGGCAGGGCGCCGTCGGTCACAATGTCGGTCAGCTCGGCCAGCGGCGTCACGCAAAACAGCGAATAGGCGCCGTATTTGCTGCTGTCCGCCAACAACACGCGCCGGCGCGCGTTGGCCGCCAGATCCTGCTTCAGCCCGGCCTTCTCTTCCGTCGGCGTGGTGACACCCTTCTCCAGGCTCCAGGAGTTACAGCTGATAAAGGCAATGTCCGGATAGACGCCGCGCAGCAGCCGGCGGCCATGGTCGCCGATGCAGGACTGGCTGCTGTCATCAATGCGTCCGCCGATAATGGTGACCTCTATCTGTTTGAACTCCGACAGCAGCAGGGCGATGCGCAGATCGGCGGTGATCACCCGCAACGGCAGATGGGTCAGATTACGCGCCAGCTCCAGCATGGTGGTGCCGGCGTCCAGCACCACCGCATCGCCGGGCTTAATCAGCGCCAGCGCCTGCCGGGCAATGGCGCGCTTTTCCTGCAGATGACGCAGCTGTTTTTCATTGGTGGTGGGCTGGGCGGGAATAAAACGATTGAGCGCCACGCCGCCATGGCTGCGGTTGATAACGCCCTGTTCATCCAGTTTGATCAGGTCGCGGCGAATGGTGGCCGGCGATGCGTCGATCGCCGCAACCAGTTGTTCAACCGTGACCAGATTATGGCCCTTTAAATAGTCCAGAATCTGGTCCAGACGATGTTGTGGCTTCATAGTCCCTTGATTAGGCAAGCTGCGTGGCTAATTGTATCGAGATCGCCATGCTCTCAGACTTGGCTTTACCTGTCCAGGCAATATCAAAGGCCGTACCGTGGTCGGCGGAGGTGCGGATAAACGGCAGCCCGGCGGTAATATTCACCCCGTCATAAAAACCCAGCAGCTTCAGCGGAATATGTCCCTGATCGTGGTACATCGCCACCACCATATCGTACTGCCCTTCATAGGCCTGCAGGAAAACCGTATCCGGCGGGCAAGGCCCGTAGACATCAATGCCCCGCGCCTTCGCCGCCGCAATCGCCGGGCTGACAATCTTGATCTCTTCATCACCAAACAGGCCGTTTTCCCCGGCGTGCGGGTTAACGCCGGCGACGGCGATGCGCGGCTGGCTGAAGCCCACCCGTTTGAGGAAGGTATCCGCCATCGACACTACCGTTTCGATCCGCTCGGCGCTCAATGTATCCAGGAACGTGCGCAGGGCAATGTGGGTGGAAACGTGGATCACTTTCAGTTTATCGGTATACAACACCATGGCGTAATCACGACTGTGGGTCAGCGTCGCCAGCAGCTCGGTATGACCCGGGTACATATGTCCCGCCAGATGCAGCGCTTCTTTGTTCAATGGCGCGGTGGCGATAGCCTGCACGTCACCCGCTATTGCCAGCTCGGTAGCGCGTTTTACACAGCGGTAGGCCAGATCCCCCGCCTGCGCCTGTACTTTGCCCGCCTCCAGCGCCGCGGGATCCGCCAGCGGCTCATCGATCACGTTGATCACCCCCGGCGCAAAACGCGCCTGGGCCACCGTTGCTATCGGCCGCAGTTCCGCCGCCGGCGTAATGCCCAGCGCCTGGATACGCTGCAGCGTCTGCAAGCAGCCCACCACCACGACGCGGGCGCCGGACAGCTCTCCCTCGGCCAGCGCCTTGATGATAATTTCCGGCCCGATGCCCGCCGGGTCGCCCATGGTAATCGCTATGATGTTATTTGCCACTGTACATCTCCTCAATAAAATAAAGCGCATCGCGCAGCGTGGTTTCGCCGCCAAAGCCGCCGGCCTTGGTGATCACCGGCAGATCGTCAATTTCACTGTTGATAAAGGCGCCGCACGGTACGCAGGGCGCCACTTCGCCGTTAATGCGGTAGCCTTCCGCCCCCAGCGCCCGGGCGACGGCAATCGCGATATCCCCGCCGGTCAGGAACAGGCCGCCGATACGCGTGTGGTTGATAATCCCGAGCGTCATCTCCCCCAGCGACTGGCTGATGCGATCGCCCAACTGCTGGCGGCTGATGCACAATTCGGCGCACAGCTGCTCGACCTGCTGACGCGCATCGTCGTCACGGCAGGTACGCAGTACGCAGTGCTGACGCGCCTGCAGTATCGCCACCGCCTGCGCGACGATGTCGCTGCACACCTGCGCGCCATGTGCCGACAGCAATGCCTGCACATCGATATCGACGATGCCCAGCGACTTCTCCTGCTCGGCGAAGGCAATCTGCCGACGGGTGGCCTCACTCATCGAGCCGGCCACCACCAGCACCGGCAGCCGATGCCGGTCGCTGAGATACCAGTCCGACGGCAGCGCATTCGCCAGGCCGGCGGCGCCCACCAGCAGAACGGGCGTGGCAAGCCGGCCGATACTCTGCGCCAGCAGCGCCAGATCGCCATCCAGTTCGGCGTCCGCCACCACAATGCCGCCCTGCTGCGCCAGCAGCGCCAGTCGCTCATCCAACTGCGCACCGCGCACCGTCGCCAGAGCCAGTTCATGGATGGCAATATCGGTTTGCAGGCCAATCAGGGTGCTAATTTGTGACGAGGCAATCGGCGTTTTCGGATCGCTGGCGAATTCGGTTTCCAGCAGCGGCACGCCGTGCACCCAGCACGCCCCATCCCGCGTAACCCGTCCGGCAGCCGGGATCGCCGCCGCGACAATCGCCAGCCGTGCGCCGCTGGCCTGCATCGCTGCGGCAATTTCCGCCCCGACGTTGCCGCGGAAGGTGGAATCAATCTTTTTGTACACCCGCGGCGGCCGTTCATCGTCGCAGTACGGACGCAGCGCATCGCTGACTTTGCGCGCCGCCTCCGCAGCCGGCAGCGCACGGCTTTCGGTATTGATCACCAGCACATCGCCGCCGCGCGGCGCCTGCTGCCGGTCATTCAACAGCACATTGGTGCGCGCGCCCTTTTTCGCCAGCTGCACGCCGGTATCATTGGCGCCGGTAAAATCATCGGCAATCACAATCATTTTCATGCCGCCTTCTCCTTCGCTGCTGCATTACGCTTCGCCACCCAGGAACTAAGAACCGGCGTCAGGATCGCCGTGGTAATCACCGAGGCGGCAATCAGCGGCGCAGCCGCCGCAGCGACCGATGCCAGCGAGGGGTCCGCCTGTGCAATCGCCAGCGGCGTCGCCACCGCATTGCCCGCGGTGCTGGAAGCCGCCGCCCCGGCGATACCGCTGCCGCCGACCAGCCGATCGGCGCGGATGTTAAAGAAACCGCCGACAAAGGTGGTCAATGCCCCCAGCAGAATGCCCGCCAGCCCGCCCTGCAGCAGCATTTCCAGATTAATGCCGGCACCGAGCGCAAAGGCGAAGAACGGGATCAGCACCGGGCCGCCTTTGGTCAGAAACTCGCGCATGTTCGGATCGAGGTTGCCCAGCAACATACCCACCAACAGCGGCACCAGCACCGCGACCAGCGCCATCAGCGGAATGTTGGCCATGCCGGCGGCGCCGAGCGCGATCATGGTGAAGAAGGGGCCGTCGTTGAGCGATAAAATGGAAATAGCGCCGACATCGCGCTCATTGCCGAACTCGCCGACCAGCGCCGCATACAAGCCGCCGTTGGAATTGCTCATCGCCGCGATAATCGCCACGCCGGTCAGGCCGAAGACGCCGTCGGCGCCAAACAGCCGTTCCACGCCCAGCCCCAGCGCCATCGCCACCAGCAGTTTGGTCAGCGTAATGGTGCCGCCCTGCAGCAGCGCCTGCGGTGCCGCTTTAAAACTGATGCCGGCCCCCATGCACAGCAGGAAAGCGCCGATCAGCGGCGCGGCGCCGTTTTTGAATAACGCGGTGGTGAAGCCGCCAATGTCTAAAGCCTCTGGTGTAAACGTGTTCAACAGCGCGCCAAGCACCAGCGGAACAACCATCATCCCGCCGGGGATCTTCTCTATTGCCGCTTTCAGTTTCATAGCACCCTCATTTTTGATTCATTTTAATCATAATGATTATATTGAATCAAATTATAAAAAATAGAGAGCGCGATCGCAGTTATCACGACCGGAAGATGATTTTTTGATTTTATTTAATCAACAAGGTGGTGGCTAAAATAAGAATATGCGGGCGGCGGACGCCGCCCGGTCAGCAACAGCCTGGTTCAGTAGTTCAACATAAAGTGCCGGTAGGCCTTCAGCACCGCCAGGAAGTCTTCCACGCCGCAGAAGGAGAGGCTCTCTTCATCGTAATAGCTCATCCCCTCCTCCATCTCGTCGCCTTCGAACAGCAGCTGATTGGCTCTGATCATCACCTCTTCGCCGTCCATCAGCAGCGTATATTCATGCCCTTCCAGCTGCCACTGACGTTCGCTGCCCTTCACCTGCGCTGCGCCGCTCTCAATCCGGTCCAGCAGATTCAGATCGCCTTTCAGCTCTTCATTGATCCAATGGCCGATGGCTTCATGTCCCATAGAAAATCTGACGATTACCTGACCGGTCACATCCCGCAGAAATTCGTAATCCATCGTGCGCCCTCCCCAGGCCTGTTTATGGTAAGTGTACTGCTTTGTTCAGCCCAGATTTCAGCGAGCGCTCGCAAAGTTCAGCTCTTTTTTGCGGCGGGCAATATAGCGGCTTGACGCGGCAATGGGAAGCCGCCCGCCGCGATTGTTGTTATGATGATGCGCAGACACCGCCAAGGGACGCGTCAATGATCGACAGTGAAATAACCCTGAAAAAACTGGAAATCTTTCTGGCCTTTATGGAGACGGAAAACATCGCCCGCGCCGCCGAACGGCTGGGGCTGAGCGGCGTCAGCGTCCACCGCGCGCTGCATACGCTGGAAGCCGGCATACGCTGCCCGCTGTTTATCCATCAGGGGCGCAACCTGCAGCCGCTGCCCGCCGCCCATACGCTGGCGGACTACGCCCGCGATATCGTCGGGCTGACCCATAAAGGTATTGAAGAGACGCGGCTGAAGGCCGGCTTCGGGCAGCAGCGCCTGCGGCTCGGCACGCTCTATTCGCTGACGCTGGAAACGGTGCCGCGCCTGATTATGGGCCTTAAACTGCGCCGCCCGGAGCTGGAAATCAATCTGACGATGGGTTCTAACGCCGCGCTGCTGGCGCAATTGCAGACGCAGCAGCTGGACGCGATTCTGATTTCCGTCTCCGACAGCCAGATAGATCCGCAGCGCTTTGAGATCCAGCCGCTGTTTAAAGACGATATTTTTCTTGCCGCGCCCGCCAGCTCCGCGCTGATCGTCGACGGCCCGGCGGACCTGCAGGATTTCCGCAGCCAGAAATTTGTCTCGCTGACCGAAGGGTTCGCCACCTACCACGGCTTTACCGAAGCTTTTCAGATCGCCGGTTTTGAGCCGGAGATCGTCACCCGGGTCAACGATATCTTCTCGATGCTCAGTCTGGTGCAGGCCGGCGTCGGCTATACCCTGCTGCCCGGCCGCATGAAAAAGGTTTACGAGCACACGGTGCGTCTGATGCCGCTGTGCGAACGCTACCAAATGCGCCAGACCATCGCGCTGGTGTTCAACCGCAATCAGCAGCAGGATCCGAACCTGCTGGCGCTGACGGCGGAGAGCCGCATGTACGCCCGCGGGGAGCGGCCCCGTTAAACCTCGCGGCGATAGCGCGCGACGATGCCGACGACCGCCGCCAGCCCCAGCTGGCAGCGGGACAGCGCTTCTCCCTGCGTCATCACCTTACGCGTCAGCCCGGTGAGCACCGCCCCCGGCGGCATCTCAACCGCCAGACGTACCTCCCGTTCATACGCCGCCGTCATCGCCTCATGCCAGCGCACGGTGCGCGCCATGTTATAGGCCAGATCGTCGGCGATACGTTCAGGCTGCCACAGCACCCGCCCGCTGCTGCCGCTCAGATAGGCAATGCGCGGACGCCGCAGCGTCACCGCCCGCATAGCTGCCGCCAGCCTGTCCGCCGGCTGCGCCAGCAGTGGGCAGTGGGACGGCACGCTGACCGCCAGCCGGCTGGCCTTCGCCGCACCGTCCTGCTTTGCCAGCGCCATAATTTGCTGCAGCGCGTCGTCGCTGCCGGCCACCACCATCTGATCTTCGGCGTTGATATTGGCCAGATACAGCGGCGACTGCCCGCCATGCAGCTGCGCGATTAACGCCTCCACCCGGCCTTGCGACAGACCAACCAGCGCCGCCAGACCATAGCCCTGCGGATAAGCCTGCTCCATCAGCTCGCCGCGCAGCGCCACCAGCTGCAGCGCATCCTCGAAACTCAGCGCGCCGGCCACCACCGCCGCCGGAAATGCGCCGATCGACAGGCCGCTGACGAAATCGGCCGTCACGCCGTTCTGCTCCAGTTCGCGGGCATAGGCTACGCCGGCAATCAGCAGACAGAGCTGCACCGCGCGCGTTTTTCGCAGCGCCTGCGCGCTGTCCAGCAACAGCGGATCCTCCCCCAGCACCTGGCGCGCCTGCGCCAGCAGCTCGCGGCTGACGGCGTTATCCGGCAGTTGATGCAGCATCTGCGGCGTCTGCGGCCCCTGGCCGGGAAAGGTAAACAGAATCTTCATCGTCACTCCTGCGGCGCCGACCATGGCGCATCGGTCAGATAAGGGCCGCCGTTGGTTTTTAACAGCACCCGTCCGTCGCGCAGCCACTCGTTCAGCGCAAAACCGCCGTATGGGGTTTCAACCTGCAGATCGACCCGGCACGGCAGCGTGCGCAGCCGCTGCGCCAGCGCATGCAGCGCCGCACGCCCGACGGGCTGCGGGCAGCGTACGGTAAGGTCCAGATCGCTGTCCGGATGCATCACCGGCAGGCCGGTGGCCAGCGCATAGCCGCAGCTGCCGGTCACGCCCCACGCCCAGCGCCACGGTTGCGCCGCCAGTTCGCGCAGCGCCCGCACCGGCGGCAGGGCGGCGAAAGGCGACGCCGCCGACAGCCCGGCCACCAGCGACTCCGGCGTCACCCGCCGGCGCACCGCCGCAGGGGGCAACCAGGCCGCCGCCCGCTGCGCGCGCGTTTCGCCGCGGATCCCCACCGGAACGGCGCCGTCGCGCGGCATATCGCGCCGCACCACCAGCGGCAAGTCGCGCAGCTGCTGCCGCGCCACCCATGTCGGTGAAACGCCGGGAAATATCAGCGCCTCGACGCTTTCCGTCCATAGCAGGTCATGCGGACGTATCATGGTTTCCTCCGTTACAGACCGGCAGTCAGAGTGATAAACAGCGGCAGCGTCAGGATACACAGCACCGAGCTTATCAATAGTGTGGCTTCCGCATCCGGCGACTGGACGCCGAAACGGTTGCCGAACACGATGCCGAAAAAGCCCGCCGACAGCGCAATCATCAGGATCGCGGTGATCGCCACGCTGCCGTGCAGCCCTAACGCCAGCACGATGCCCCAGGCGATAAACGGCTGGATCAGCAGTTTGGTGACGCTGGCCAGCAGCACCGAGGCATTGATTTGCAGGCGGCGCGCCGACAAGATCACCCCGGTCAGGAACAGCGCCGCCGCGGTGGCCGCCAGCCCGAGCGGTTTGATCGCCGCCAGCACCATCTCCGGCATCCGCACGCCGATGGCCGACAGCACCACGCCCAACAGCGGCCCCCAGACAATCGGTTTAATCACCGAGCGCCACATCAGCAGCGGCAGCATACGCAACCCCGCCTGCTGTGCACCGCCGCCGGCGCGGGCTTTTTCTCGCTCCAGGATCAGCAGACAAAACGGCGTCATCAGCACCGAGCCGCAGGCAATGGAAACCGCCACCGACAGCGAGGTGCCCGGCGACTCGCCCAACACGCTGCCGAGGATCGGCAGGCCAAGCGCCGCATAGTTAGGCAGCGCCACGGTCAGCGTCAGCACCGCCGCATCCTGCGGCGATTTGTGAAACAGCCGGGTGCTGACGGCATAAATCGCCGCGTAGGTCAGCCACATCGCCAACACCAGCACCACAATCAACGGCGACTGCTGCACGATGCCCAACCACGGGGTTTGTACGGTGGCGCTGAACAGCGCCGCGGGCAAAGCAAAATCCATCACAAAAATATTAAGCAAAGAAACATTCTGGTTATCGACCATTTTTGTCTTGCCGGCGTAAAACCCCAGCAGCATGATGACAAAAATCGGTGCCAACGCATGAATAATGATGTATGTCATAAATCACCTGTTAAAAAGAAAAAAATTCAGTCAGTTCAGGTGCGATGTGTTTCTTATTTACTGGTGTTGTCGTGCCCGTAGCAAAGATGCAGATGAAGGTAGCGATTGGTTGTTATCAGCCGGAAAGGGTTCGCTCCCTCCCCGGCCCGGTTATGACGAACTGACGTTAACGAAAGCCTGTCTTACCATTCGGCGCGCATGCGCTCGCGCACCAGCGCGGAACTGCGGCGATTGTCCGCCCCCAGGCGATTTTCCAGCCCGCAGCCCTGCTGCCGGCTGTCTGCGATCGCCGTGGCGAGCGTCTGGCGCACCAGCGCCAGCTCCTGCTGCGTCGCCCGCTGCGGATCGCGGATGTCCAGCAACTGGTCCAGCAGCCCCAGCGAACGGTAGTGACCGATGTCGTAGGCCATCGGCGGGATAGAGGCGGCCAGCTTCTCCAGCGCCTCGACCGAACGCAGCGTAATGCGCGCGGCGGATGCCTTGCCCATGGCGTGGATCATCACGCCGTCATCGTTAAAGGCGATCAGCCGGTTAGCCTGATAGCCGTGCGCCAAAAACGCCCCCGACATCGCCTTGCCGACGATCAGCCCAATCACCGGATGCCCGGCCAGCCGCGCCGCCGCGTAGGCACCCGCCGCGCCCGCCAGTGCCTGATGAATGCCGAACGCCTCTTCGCGGCGGCCGTAGGCCTGGCTCGGTACGTCGATAATCGCCACGATGGCGCGTTTCTGCGTTTGATTCTGGTCTGCCGCCACCGCTTCACTCACCACCTGCGCCAGCGTCCAGCCCTCCAGCAGTCCCACCTCGCCGCGCGCGGCGCGCGGGTAATGGTTGTCGGCGTCCGGTACCACGGCGATAAAGCGCGCCGCCTGTCCGTCGAGATCGCCGTCGGCGACCCTGACCGAGGCGCACTGTCCGCACCGTTCCTCACCCCCCTGCGTCAGCAGCGAAAACCAATAGTCGCCGCGGCTTTTTGTCTGCGTGCTCATGCGCGATCCTCCCGAGTGAAAAGTTGCGCCACCACGGCGGCGTCCGCCTGCTGACGGCTGTCAAACTGCGTCAGTTTCGGCAGGTAATAGTCATAGCGTTCACTGCGGTGCTGCCCCGGCACGCCGCGCGCCAGGCAATCCAGCATCGCAGCGCGCACCTGATGCAGCGCGTCCTCCACTTCAACGTCGGCGAAACCGCTGCGGTAACGCACCTCGCCGCCGGTCATGCTCCAGATAAACGGCCGATCGCGGGAGTCGTACTCGTCAATTCCCGCCTCCTGCTCAATCACCTGCGGACCGTTAAGCCCCAGGCGCGCCTCGCGGGTGACGATCAGGTAGCTGCACAGGCCGGCGGCAATCGACATGCCGCCGAAGCAGCCGACGGTACCGGCGATAATGCCCACCACCGGGGTATAGCGCCGCAGGTCGGCGATGGCGGCATGAATATCGGCGATCGCCGCCAGCCCCAGATTGGCCTCCTGCAAACGCACGCCGCCGGTTTCCAGCAGCAGCACCGCCTGCGTCGGAATGCCGTTGCGGTTATCCTCTGCCGCCAGCTCCAGCGCCGCCGCCATTTTGGCGCCGGAGACTTCGCCCATGCTGCCGCCCTGGAACGCCCCCTCAACCGCAGCCACCACCGCCGGCTGGCCGTTCAGGGTGCCTTTGGCCACCACCATGCCGTCATCCGCCTGGGTGACGATGCCCTGCGGCTCCAGCCACGGTGAGGTAATACGTTCAAACGGCCCCAGCAGTTCGCGGAAGCTGCCGTCGTCAAGTAAATGCCGCGCCCGCTCGCGGGCGCTGAGTTCAATAAAGCTGAGATCTTCACGCATGGCCGGCCTCCTCAAATACCTGTTCAATCCGCAGACGCGCCACCCCCGGCGTCGCGCCGAAATCGTTGATCTCCAGTTGCCCCGCCGGCAGGCTGCGCAGCGCAGCCAAACGCTCGAACAGATGCCGCCAACGCTGCTGGCTGCCGTCGACCGAGGTTTTAATCACCACCCGCAGCACGTCGCCCTCTGCAGGCTCAAACAGCGCCTCCATATCGCCGGAGCCAACCACGCCGGCCAACCGTTGGCCGACCACGCGCTCCGCAGCCGGATAGCTCAATTCAATACGTTCCATAACGTCCTCCCGAATAGATGTTCAGCGGCCCGCCGCCCGATCGAGCAACAGCGCCGCCGCCAATAAGTCCGCCGCCCCGCCCGGCGAAGCGTTGCAGGCCAGCAGCCGCTGTTCCAGCCGCGCCAGCTGCACCCGCCCTTCCGGCCGCTGATAGCCGCCGGCGCACAGTACCGCCTGCGCGCCCTGCCGCATCGCCTGCAGCGCCGGCCAGCCCCCGCGCGACAGTACGCAGGTGTCGCTCAGGCTGGTCATGATCGCCATCAGCGCGTCGAGCCGGGCCGCCTGTTCGTCGGCGCCGGCTGCGCGGCTGCGCCACAGCTGCGGCAGCGCCAGACGCATCACGTGCGGAAACCCTTGCTGCGCCTCTTCCCGCGCGCCAGGCACCCGATAGCGCCGGGAAGCGCGCAGCCCGTTGCTGAACGATTTCGGGCTGGCCGGGTCTGCCAACTGCGCCAGCTGCGCCGCCCGCAGGCAGGTTTGCCGCGCGTCGGCGCGCCCCTCCCGCATCGCCAGCGCCGTCACCAGCAGCCCCAGCGCCCAGATGGCGCCGCGATGGGTGTTCACCCCGCCGGTCGCCGCCATCATCCGCCGTTCGCCCTCGCGACCGATGCGGCCAACCTCCTGACGCAGCGCGCCGTCCGCCGGGCGCTGCCAGCCGGCGATCGCCAACGCATAAAAGGTGTCATGCAGACTGAGAGCAGAGCGCTCCATCAGCGCCAGCGTCAGATCCTGATGCGCGCCGCTGCCGCGCGCGTCCACCAGCCCCGGCTTCGGGCTGAGGCGCGCCTCGTCAATCAGCGCCTGAGTGGCGGCGTCCGCCAGACTCAGCGCGACGGCATCGACCCGCGACGCACTGCTGCAGGGGGAAAGTGTCATCACCAGCTCCGGAATTTAGCCGGCGGGTTGTACAGACCGCCGGACCAGTCCACCAGATCGGCCACGCTGCCCGCCGCCAGCAGCGAACGATCGGCCTCGGTGCGGCGGATGCCCATATCTTCCGGGTACGCCACTTTGCCTTCGCGGCGCAGCTGCGCCACCCGCGCGGCGTCCACGCCCAGGCCGATATCGGTAATGCCGGCCACGGCGGCGACCATCGCGCGGCGCTCCTCCAGCGAACGGGCGCGGTACAGATAGGCGATGCCCTCTTCGGTCAGTACGTGGGTGACGTCATCGCCATAAATCATCACCGGCGCCAGCGGCATGCCGGCGTCTTTGGCGACGTCGATTGCATCGAGCTTCTCGACAAAGGTCGGCTTCGCGCCGGCCTGGAAGGTTTCCACCATCTGCACCACCAGCTTGCGGCCGCGCGCCAGCGGATCCGGCTCCTCGATCATATCCAGCCATGCGGGAGTGGCATGACGGCGGCCATGCGGATCGTGGCCCATATTCGGCGCGCCGCCGAAGCCGGAGAGCCGCCCGCGCGTTACGGTGGACGAGTGCGCCATGGCGTCAATCTGCAGCGTGGAGCCGATAAACATATCCACCGCGTACTGGCCCGCCATCTGGCAGAAGGCGCGGTTGGAACGCATCGAACCATCGCGGCCGGTGAAGAAAATATCCGGACGCGCGGCGATGTAATCCTCCATGCCCAGTTCGCCGCCAAAACAGTGCACGGTTTCCACCCAGCCGCTTTCAATCGCCGGGATCAGGGTCGGGTGCGGGTTCAGGGTCCAGTGTTTGCAGATTTTGCCTTTCAGCCCCAGCCGCTCGCCGTAGGTCGGCAGCAGCAGTTCGATAGCGGCGGTGTTGAAGCCGATACCGTGGTTAAGAGACTGCACCTGATGCTCGGCATAGATGCCTTTGATGGCCATCATGCCCATCAGTACGTGGACGGGTTTGATCAGCCGTGGATCGCGGGTAAACAGCGGTTCGATAAAGAACGGCCGATCCGCCACCACCACAAAGTCGATCCACGAACCGGGAATATCGACCCGCGGCAGGTCAGTTTCGTCGTCCACCAGCTCGTTGACCTGAGCAATCACGATCCCGTCTTTAAACGCCGCGGCCTCCACCAGCGCCGGGGTATCCTCGGTGCTGGGGCCGGTATACAGATTGCCCTGCCGGTCGGCCTTGAAGCCGGCCACCAGCGCCACGTTCGGCACCAGGTCAACATACAGACGCGAATAGAGTTCGATATAGGTGTGGATGGCGCCGATTTCCAGCTGGCCATCTTCCAGCAGCTGAGAAATACGCAGGCTCTGGGTGCCGGAAAAGGCGAAGTCCAGCTTGCGGGCAATGCCTTTTTCGAAAATATCCAGATGTTCGGCGCGGCCGACGCTCGGCATAATCATATGCAGATCGTGCACGGTCGACGGGTCGACCTGCGCCAGCATGCGGGAAAGGAAATCTGCCTGTTTTTGGTTGTTCCCTTCCAGCACCACGCGGTCCCCCGGCACCAGCAGCCGTTCCAGCGCCGCGGTTAAATCTGCGGTAGGGATCACCTTCCCTTGCACCTGCCCCTGTACGCTGGCCAGCCGGCGTTGTTTCTCCTGACGCCGGGTATCCCAGACGCGGGCGGGCTGTTGATAAAGCGACATAGCTAAACCTCCCCGGTTTAATTGATTTACGCTTCACGCAGTAAGAATTACGGACAGGATTAGATTAGGACGCTAACTATTAACCATCAATCAACCACCAGAGGCAATCATTAGCCAAAGGTTAATGATTTAAAATAACCTTTAATTTTTAGTTAATTAAAAACATACAAATGCGGAAAAGGTCACAGTTCAGGCATAAAAAAAGGGAGCCTGGCGGCTCCCCTGATAGCGCATTAACAGCGTGCGGTTTTTACACGGCGGTCTGGAAAATCACACCGTCGGCTTTCTCCGTATACTGCTCCAGCTGGTTGAAGTTCAGATAGCGGTAAGTGTCGGCCGCGCTCTTATCCACCTGCTCCATATAGGTCTGATACTCGTCCGGCGTTGGTAAGCGCCCCAGCAGCGAAGCCACCGCCGCCAGCTCTGCCGATGCCAGATAAACATTGGCGCCGGTGCCCAGACGGTTCGGGAAGTTACGGGTTGAAGTCGACACCACCGTCGCGCCGTCAGCAACGCGCGCCTGGTTGCCCATGCACAGCGAGCAGCCTGGGATCTCGATACGCGCCCCGCTCTTGCCGAATACGCTGTAGTAGCCTTCTTCGGTCAGCTGGGCCGCATCCATCTTGGTCGGCGGCGCCACCCACAGACGGGTCGGCAGCTGGCCTTTGTGCTGATCCAGCAGCTTGCCCGCCGCACGGAAGTGGCCGATGTTGGTCATGCAGGAACCGATGAACACTTCGTCGATTTTGCTGTTGGCCACGTCGGACAGCAGACGCGCGTCGTCCGGATCGTTTGGCGCACACAGGATCGGCTGGTTGATTTCCGCCAGGTCGATCTCGATCACCGCCGCGTACTCCGCATCGGCGTCGCCTTCCAGCAGCTGCGGATCCGCCAGCCATTTTTCCATGCCCTGAATACGGCGCTCCAGCGTACGACGGTCACCGTAACCTTCGGAGATCATCCATTTCAGCAGCACGATGTTGGAGTTCAGATACTCTTCGATCGGCGACTTATCCAGCTTGATGGTACAGCCGGCGGCGGAACGTTCGGCGGACGCATCCGCCAGTTCGAAGGCCTGTTCAACCTTCAGTTCCGGCAGGCCTTCAATTTCCAGAATGCGGCCGGAGAAGATGTTTTTCTTGCCTTTCTTCTCAACGGTCAGCAGACCCTGCTGGATCGCATAGTAAGGGATGGCGTGCACCAGGTCGCGCAGCGTAATGCCCGGCTGCATTTTACCTTTGAAGCGCACCAGCACCGACTCAGGCATATCCAGCGGCATCACGCCGGTCGCGGCGGCAAACGCCACCAGACCGGAACCGGCCGGGAAGGAGATGCCGATCGGGAAACGGGTGTGGGAATCGCCGCCGGTGCCGACGGTATCCGGCAGCAGCATGCGGTTCAGCCATGAGTGGATGATGCCGTCGCCCGGACGCAGCGAGACGCCGCCACGGTTCATGATAAAGTCCGGCAGCGTGTGGTGCGTGGTCACGTCAACCGGCTTCGGATAGGCGGCGGTATGACAGAAGGACTGCATCACCAGATCGGCGGAGAAGCCCAGGCAGGCCAGATCTTTCAGCTCGTCACGGGTCATCGGGCCGGTGGTGTCCTGGGAGCCGACCGAGGTCATCTTCGGTTCGCAGTATTCGCCCGGGCGCACGCCGGCTACGCCGCAGGCGCGGCCAACCATTTTTTGCGCCAGCGAGAAGCCGCGATCGCTTGCCGCAACCGGTTTGGAGATGCGGAATACGTCGGTATTCGGCAGGCCCAGCGCCTCGCGCGCCTTGGTGGTCAGGCCGCGGCCGATGATCAACGGGATACGGCCGCCGGCGCGCACTTCGTCCAGCAGCACGTCGGTTTTCAGCTCGAAGCTGGCGATCAGCTCGCCGGTTTCGTGGTTACGCACTTCGCCTTTGTACGGGAAGATGTCGATCACATCGCCCATATTCAGGTCGGAAACGTCCACTTCGATCGGCAGTGCGCCGGCATCTTCCATGGTGTTGAAGAAGATAGGCGCGATTTTACCGCCCAGCACCACGCCGCCGCCACGTTTGTTCGGCACGTGAGGGATGTCGTCGCCCATAAACCACAGCACCGAGTTGGTGGCGGATTTACGGGAAGAGCCGGTGCCGACCACGTCGCCGACGTAAGCCAGCGGGAAGCCTTTTTCGCTCAGCGCTTCAATCTGTTTGATCGGGCCGACGCTGCCCGGCTGATCCGGTACGATGCCGTCACGTTCGTTTTTCAGCATTGCCAGCGCGTGCAGCGGAATATCCGGGCGTGACCAGGCATCCGGCGCCGGAGACAGGTCATCGGTATTGGTTTCACCGGTTACCTTAAAGACGGTAACGGTGAGTTTTTCCGCCAGTTCCGGACGGGACAGGTACCATTCGGCATCGGCCCATGACTGCATGATTTGCTTGGCGTAGGCGTTGCCCGCTTTGGCCTTCTCTTCCACGTCGTAGAAGTTGTCAAACATCAGCAGGGTATGAGACAGCGCTTTGGCGGCGATAGGCGCCAGCTTGTCATCGTCCAGCGCTTCAATCAGCGGATGAATATTGTAACCGCCCTGCATGGTGCCCAGCAGTTCAACGGCTTTTTCCGGAGTAATCAGGGGGGAGGTGGCTTCGCCTTTGGCGATGGCTGCCAGGAAACCTGCTTTGACGTAGGCGGCTTCGTCGACGCCTGGTGGAACACGGTTAATCAGCAGGTCTAACAGGAATTCTTCTTCGCCTTGCGGCGGATTCTTTAATGATTCGACCAGCGCTGCCATTTGTGATGCATCTAATGGCTTAGGGACGATGCCCTCTGCAGCACGCTCGGCCACGTGCTTACGGTATTCTTCTAGCACGACTTTCTCCTCGCTCTCATTGTCATTTATTGTGCCTGGCGTCCATACCTTGCGTCGCTGAAACGGCAGCGCTGTCGGCTGCAGCCTCTGAGACTCCGGATTTGTTATCAAAGCCGGGTTTTTTAGCGCACGGCGATATTACGAGGCACTGCTGTCGATGTCCTGGACTGTAAGGTACAGTGCCCGGTTCCGCCCAGCCAGCATATCAGGATTTGAATCGGTTGTTAATTCGTTCACATAAAAGCAACATTAAATCTTTGCTGAATCGTTGAGCACAGAGTAATCGGCTGCAATGCAGGCAGGACAAGGCGGTCGGGCGCATCGTAATAGCCACACTATTACAATAACTATTGTTTGAACAGCGGAAAAAACGCCGGAGACAAAAACAAAAAAACCGCCGTTAAGGCGGTTCCTTTGTTCCGTACGGCGTTAGCAGGCACCGGACGGAATACTTACATCGATTAAGTACGATACAAGCGCCACAAAGCAGAGACATTCTGCGCAATCACGCTTAAAAAATCAACAAAAAGAATGTGGAAAACATGATTCCACGTTACTATCTCACCGGGTCTGTTCTGCCGGTTTAGCAGCCGGTCACCGGGCTTGAGGACAGTTCTGCCACAACTGCGATGCGAGCGTCACAAAGCGCTTGTTCCACCGGGATTTTCCCGGTGAAGTCGCGGTGGTCGTGGTTCCACAGGGATCGCGCAATGAAAAGGAGTTCGTTATTTATCCTGCTCATTGTACTGGGCGCGGCGTTTGGGGTTGATAAAGGCGGTTGGTCGGTCAACGGCAACAGCCTGACGCTGAACGTGATAGTCCAGAACAAGTAAGCTACTGGCCGCTCTCTGAGCGGCCTTTTAGCGGCGTCATAAAAAACGGCCCCTTCTCAGGAGCCGCTTATCAACCGTTTAAGCCGGAAAAATTACTTTTTCTTGGCCTTCGGGTTAGGCAGGTCGGTAATGCTGCCTTCAAACATCTCAGCCGCCATACCTACCGATTCGTGCAGGGTTGGGTGAGCGTGGATGGTCAGCGCGATATCTTCCGCATCACAACCCATCTCGATAGCCAGACCGATCTCACCCAGCAGCTCGCCGCCGTTGGTGCCGACAATCGCCCCGCCGATAACACGGTGAGTCTCTTTGTCGAAGATCAGTTTGGTCATGCCGTCTGCACAGTCGGAAGCGATAGCACGGCCGGACGCCGCCCACGGGAAGGTGGCGGTTTCATAGCTGATGCCTTTCTCTTTCGCTTCTTTCTCGGTCAGACCTACCCATGCCACTTCCGGCTCGGTATACGCGATGGATGGAATCACTTTCGGATCGAAGTAGTGCTTCAGACCGGAGATAACTTCCGCCGCCACGTGGCCTTCATGCACGCCTTTGTGCGCCAGCATCGGCTGGCCGACGATATCGCCGATGGCGAAGATGTTCGGTACGTTGGTGCGCATCTGCTTGTCAACGTTGATAAAGCCGCGCTCATCAACCGCCACGCCCGCTTTGTCGGCATCCAGCAGTTTACCGTTCGGCACACGGCCGATAGCCACCAGCACCGCGTCATAACGCTGTGGTTCCGCAGGCGCTTTTTTGCCTTCCATCGTGACGTAGATACCATCTTCTTTGGCTTCTACCGCAGTCACTTTGGTTTCCAGCATCAGGTTGAACTGCTTGCTGATACGCTTGGTGAACACCTTCACCACGTCTTTATCAGCCGCCGGGATCACCTGATCGAACATTTCCACCACGTCAATCTGAGAACCCAGCGCGTGGTAGACGGTGCCCATTTCCAGACCGATGATACCGCCGCCCATCACCAGCATACGCTCTGGGACGGTTTTCAGCTCCAGCGCATCGGTGGAATCCCACACGCGTGGGTCATCATGAGGGATAAATGGCAGTTGGATTGGACGAGAACCTGCGGCAATGATGGCGTTATCGAAGTTGATGGTGGTCGGACCGTTTTCGCCTTCAACAACCAGGGTGTTAGCGCCGGTAAATTTGCCCAGACCGTTAACCACTTTAACTTTACGGCCTTTAGCCATACCCGCCAGACCGCCGGTCAGCTGAGTGATGACTTTCTCTTTCCAGGTACGGATCTTGTTGATGTCGGTTTTCGGCTCACCGAAAACGATGCCGTGTTCAGCCAGTGCTTTGGCTTCTTCAATCACTTTGGCAACGTGCAACAGTGCTTTGGAAGGGATACATCCCACGTTCAGGCAAACCCCGCCCAGCGTGGAATAACGTTCAACCAGAACGGTTTCAAGACCTAAGTCAGCGCAACGAAAGGCAGCAGAGTAGCCTGCTGGGCCCGCCCCAAGTACCACGACCTGAGTTTTTATTTCAGTACTCATCATGACCTCTTAATTTATTGTCCGGCGGGTCAGACGTCATTTTTATACCCGTCATCTTTCACCTTGCCGCGTTGTTGGCTTCATTCGCTCACCCCAGTCACTTACTTCAGTAAGCTCCTGAGAATTCAAGAATTTGCCGCCTAGCTGCCATGTGAAATCTATAGGGTATATTTTTAATCGAATTCATAACGCCCTTCATCCACCGGGACGCTTACACCGCGAGCAGTTTACAGAATTGTTAATAATCTGCAAAGCATGTTCGAAGTGACCCGTGTCTCAACAATCTTGTCGAATCATGCAAAAACCGACAAAACTGCTACCGAAGCGATAAGGGCGCAGCATGCTGCGCCCTTTTTTCCTTACATCACCAGACGGCGAATGTCAGACAGCATATTGTTGATGATGGTGATAAAGCGTGCGCCATCGGCACCGTCAATCACACGGTGGTCGAAGGAGAGCGACATCGGCATCATCAGACGCGGCGTGAACTCTTTACCGTTCCAGACCGGCTCCATCGCCGACTTGGAGACGCCCAGGATAGCCACTTCCGGCGCGTTGACGATCGGCGCGAAGTGGGTTGTCCCGATACCGCCCAGGCTGGAGATGGTGAAGCAACCGCCCTGCATTTCGCCGGCGGTCAGTTTACCGTCGCGCGCTTTCTTGGAGATCGCCATCAGTTCGCGGGACAGCTCAGTGATGCCTTTTTTGTTAACATCCTTGAACACCGGAACCACCAGGCCGTTCGGCGTATCTACCGCCACGCCGATGTTGATGTACTTCTTCAGCGTCAGCTTCTGGCCGTCTTCAGACAGTGAACTGTTGAAGCGAGGCATCTGCTCCAGCGCTGCGGCAACCGCTTTCATGATGAACACCACCGGGGTGAACTTCACGTCCAGCTTGCGCTTGGCGGCTTCTTCGTTCTGCTGCTTGCGGAACGCTTCCAGCTCGGTGATATCGGTTTTATCGAAGTGCGTAACATGCGGGATCATCACCCAGTTACGGCTCAGGTTGGCGCCAGAAATCTTCTGGATGCGGCCCATTTCCACTTCTTCGATCTCGCCGAACTTGCTGAAGTCCACTTTCGGCCATGGCAGCATACCCGGCAGACCACCGCCGGCTGCGGCAGCCGGTGCGGACTCGGCGCGTTTCACCGCGTCCTTCACGTAGGCCTGAACGTCTTCACGCAGGATACGGCCTTTACGACCGGTACCTTTAACCTTCGCCAGATTAACGCCGAATTCGCGCGCCAGACGGCGGATAACCGGCGTCGCATGCACGTAGGCGTCGTTTTCGGCGAATTCGTTTTTACCTTCCGCTTTCGCGGCCGGCGCGGCGGCTTTGCTTTCCTGCTGAGCCGGAGCCGGCGCAGCGGCGCTGGCAGCCGGGGCGGCGGCAGGGGCTGCGCCTTCCACCTCGAACACCATAATCAGCGAGCCGGTTTTCACTTTATCGCCGGTGCTGACTTTGATCTCTTTGACGGTGCCGGCGAACGGCGCAGGCACTTCCATCGAAGCCTTGTCGCCTTCCACGGTGATCAGCGACTGTTCAGCGGCGATTTTATCGCCCACTTTCACCATCACTTCGGTCACTTCCACTTCGTCGCCGCCGATATCCGGCACGGCCACGTCTTTCGCTGCGGAAGCCGCCGGCGCAGCGGCCGCCGGTGCCGCCGCCTGAGCAGGCGCTGCGGCCGGCGCGGCGCCAGCTACTTCGAACACCATAATCAGCGAGCCGGTTTTTACTTTATCGCCGGTGTTGATTTTGATCTCTTTCACGGTGCCGGCGAACGGCGCAGGCACTTCCATGGAGGCTTTATCGCCCTCCACGGTGATCAGCGACTGTTCTTCCGTCACGGTGTCGCCCACTTTCACCATGATCTCGGTGACTTCCACTTCGTCGTCGCCGATGTCCGGAACCTGAACGTCTTTTGCCGCCGCAGCAGCAGGCGCCGCTGCCGGAGCCGCCGCTTCCTGCTTCGCTTCCTGAGCAGGCGCTGCAGCCGCTGCGCCCTCTGCTTCGAAGATCATGATCAGTTTGCCGGTTTCGGTTTTATCGCCGACCGCAACCTTGATTTCTTTCACCACGCCGGCCTGCGGCGATGGCACTTCCATCGACGCCTTGTCGCCTTCTACGGTGATCAGCGACTGCTCTGCGTCGACCTTATCGCCGACCTTCACCAGAATCTCGGTGATTTCGACTTCATCTGCACCGATGTCCGGTACTTTGATTTCAATAGACATTATTCTTTACCTCTTAGGCCAGACGCGGGTTTACTTTATCAGCATCGATATCGAATTTGGCGATCGCCTCGGCAACCACTTTCTTATCGATTTCGCCGCGTTTAGCCAGCTCGCCCAGAGCAGCAACCACCACGTAAGATGCATCCACTTCGAAGTGGTGACGCAGGTTCTCACGGCTGTCGGAACGACCGAAGCCATCGGTGCCCAGTACGCGATAATCGCTGGCCGGGATAAAGTTGCGGATCTGCTCGGCGAACAGTTTCATGTAGTCGGTAGACGCTACCGCCGGCGCATCGCTCAGCACCTGAGCAACGTAAGGTACGCGCGGCTCTTCGGTCGGGTGCAGCATGTTCCAGCGTTCGCAGTCCTGGCCGTCGCGCGCCAGTTCGGTGAACGAGGTCACGCTGAACACGTCGGAACCAACGCCGTAGTCGTTCGCCAGGATCTGTGCCGCTTCGCGCACGTGACGCAGGATCGCGCCGGAGCCCATCAGCTGTACCTTGCCTTTGCTGCCTTCCAGCGTTTCCAGCTTGTAGATACCCTTGCGGATGCCTTCCTCGGCGCCCTGCGGCATCGCCGGCATATGGTAGTTTTCGTTCAGCGTGGTCAGGTAGTAGTAAACGTTCTCCTGCGCTTCGCCGTACATACGCACCAGACCGTCATGCATGATGACCGCCACTTCATAGGCATACGCCGGATCGTAAGAGATACAGTTCGGGATGGTCAGCGACTGAATGTGGCTGTGGCCGTCTTCGTGCTGCAGACCTTCGCCGTTCAGCGTGGTACGGCCGGAGGTGCCGCCGACCAGGAAGCCGCGCGCCTGTTGGTCGCCCGCCGCCCAGCACAGATCGCCGATACGCTGGAAGCCGAACATCGAGTAGTAGATGTAGAACGGAATCATCGGCAGGTCGTTGGTGCTGTAAGAGGTCGCAGCCGCCAGCCAGGACGCGCCGGCGCCCAGTTCGTTGATCCCTTCCTGCAGAATCTGACCTTTCTCGTCTTCTTTGTAGTAAGCCACCTGCTCACGGTCCTGCGGGGTGTACTGCTGGCCGTTCGGGCTGTAGATACCGATCTGACGGAATAGACCTTCCATACCGAAGGTACGTGCTTCATCGGCGATGATCGGCACCAGACGATCTTTGATCGACTTGTTCTTCAGCATCACGTTCAGGGCGCGCACAAAGGCGATGGTGGTGGAGATCTCTTTGTTCTGCTCTTCCAGCAGCGGGCCGAAGTCTTCCAGAGAAGGCAGTTCCAGCTTCTCGCTGAAGTGAGGCTGACGGCTCGGCAGGTAGCCTTCCAGCTTCTCGCGGCGCTCGTGCAAGTATTTGTACTCTTCGGAATCTTTCTCGAAGGTGACGTACGGCAGTTTTTCGATGTCGGCATCGGCAACCGGCACGTTGAAACGATCGCGGAAGTGGTGCACCCCTTCCATGTTCATTTTCTTCACCTGGTGAGCAATGTTCTTGCCTTCCGCGGTGTCGCCCATGCCGTAACCTTTGATGGTGTGGGCCAGGATAACGGTAGGCTTGCCTTTGGTTTCCTGCGCTTTTTTCAGCGCGGCAAAGACTTTCTTCGGATCGTGACCGCCACGGTTCAGCGCCCAGATCTGCTCGTCGCTCCAGTCGGCAACCAGCGCGGCGGTTTCCGGATAACGGCCGAAGAAGTGCTCGCGCACGTAGGCGCCGTCTTTGGATTTGAAGGTCTGGTAGTCGCCGTCCAGGGTTTCGTTCATCAGCTGAACCAGTTTACCGCTGGTGTCTTTACGCAGCAGCTCGTCCCAGCGGCCGCCCCAGATCACTTTCAGCACCTGCCAGCCTGCGCCGGAGAAGATGCCGTCCAGTTCGTTGATGATTTTGCCGTTGCCGGTTACCGGGCCGTCCAGACGCTGCAGGTTGCAGTTGATGACGAACACCAGGTTGTCCAGTTTTTCACGGGTGGCGATGGTGATGGCGCCTTTGGATTCCGGCTCATCCATTTCACCGTCGCCCAGGAAGGCGTATACGGTCTGTGCGGAGGTGTCTTTCAGGCCGCGGTGTTCCAGATATTTCAGGAATTTAGCCTGGTAGATGGCGCTCAGCGGGCCAAGGCCCATGGACACGGTCGGGAACTGCCAGAATTCCGGCATCAGTTTTGGATGCGGATAAGAGGACAGGCCGTTGCCGTGAACTTCCTGACGGAAGTTGTTCATTTGCTCTTCGGTCAGGCGGCCTTCAAGGAAGGCGCGTGCGTAAACGCCCGGAGAGATGTGGCCCTGGAAGTACACCAGATCTCCGCCATCTTTCGCGTTGCGTGCGCGGAAGAAATGGTTAAAGCAGACTTCATAGAAGGTCGCGGAAGACTGGAAGGAAGCCATGTGGCCGCCCAGCTCCAGGTCTTTCTTGGAAGCACGCAGAACGGTCATCACGGCGTTCCAGCGGATCGCGCTGCGGATGCGGCGTTCCAGATCCAGGTTACCCGGATATTCAGGCTCGTCTTCCACCGCGATGGTGTTGATGTAGTCGTTAGCAGCGGAACCGGCCGCTACATTAACGCCGCCTTTGCGGGCTTCACCCAATACCTGATCAATCAGAAACTGAGCTCGCTCAACACCCTCTTCACGGATGACCGATTCGATCGCCTGCAGCCAGTCGCGGGTTTCGATCGGATCCACGTCATTGTTTAAACGTTCTGACATGGTGGTATTCCTTATCTGTCTAATGGTTTATTTGGAGCCTGTCTTCCTGCGCTCTGCGGCAAAGCGCACGAAGACAGGCTCATCAGTTTAGTTGCCGCTAAAGTACTTAATTAAGCACTGCGAGCTTTATCCCTGATATTGGGCTGGTGTTACCCCAAGACGGGAACCGCTCTTACTCCTTGCGTTGCTGGAGCCGCCGTAGCGATCTCTCACGACGGGTATGCTCCCGGCTGAGATCCAGCAAGATTTCCTCAATAAACGCCAAGTGGCGGTGAGAGGCTTCGCGGGCCTTTTCCGGCTCGCGCGCCACTATCGCCTCAAAAATCCCGGCGCGGTGGCTGCTCACTTTCGCCAACATCTCACGGCGCGAGTAGAGCAATTCAAAGTTCTGTCGGACGTTCTGTTCCAGCATCGGCCCCATGCAGCGTAGCAAATGCAGCAACACAACGTTGTGCGCCGCCTCGGTAACGGCAATTTGATACTGCATGACCGCGTCGGCTTCAGCGTCCAGATCGCCGCTGTCCTGCGCCTGCTGAATCACGATATGGCAATCGCGGATGCGCGCCAGATCTTCGTCGGTGCCGCGCAGGGCCGCGTAATAGGCGGCGATGCCTTCGAGCGCATGACGGGTTTCGAGCAGGTCGAACTGTGATTCAGGGTGATCGGCCAGCAGTTCAGCCAGCGGATCGCTGAAGCTTTGCCAGAGGTTGGTTTGCACAAAGGTTCCCCCGCCCTGACGGCGCAACAGCAGCCCCTTTGCTTCCAGGCGCTGGATTGCCTCTCTCAGAGAAGGGCGGGAAACGTCAAACTGTTTCGCCAGTTCGCGCTCCGGAGGCAACTTCTCTCCTGGGCGCAGCGTACCCTCGAGTATCAGGTATTCGAGCTGCTGCTCGATAACGTCTGACAGCTTGGGCTGGCGGATTTTGCTATAGGCCATGGGTGATTTCTTCTCTGCGAATAGCGCGGAGTCAATTGGTAATACCAATTTCACAAACGTGACGGTAAAGTAACAAAGTATTCACCTCCTGTCCATATGGCCGCCTGCCGAAATCCGTGCGGCCCGCACGTTTTACTACCTGAAATACGCCCCCGCCGCTGCTGGCTACTCTTAAGTGGTAATACCATTTACAAAGCTTTACCCAGACGCCGTCGCCACCTTATGTGACACAGGTCACATTCCATCATTTAGGCTCGCCGTTCCCCCTCCAGAGTGAACCGTCAATGCCAGAGATTTATTGCATGTTTATGACGCTTTGGTGAATAGCTATGACCATAAAGGGTTAGTTACGGGAGGGAAACGGCAAGATGAGACATCGGTTGGAGGTAAGAACAATCTTTTTGCGAATTATGTGATTTATTGCTTATTTCATGCACGCAACAGCCGTTCTCATCACACAATCCGCATTTTGTTGCCTAAACTGCTGAAATCTTAATCACCACCAAAACAAAGGAGATGCAAACTTTTTCACATAACATTATTCTTCATGAAACGGTAGCGGCGCCGTTTAATTAATACCTACAACGCCGTAAACAAAAATATACACACATCGTAATCACACTTTTACAACGTGTGAGCATTTGCAACGACAGAGGGTAAACACTGATGGATGGTCAACAACAGGGCGACCAACTGAAACGCGGGCTGAAGAACCGCCATATTCAGCTTATCGCCTTAGGCGGCGCAATCGGCACCGGGCTATTTCTGGGCATCGCGCAAACAATAAAAATGGCCGGGCCGTCAGTTATCCTGGGCTACGCTATCGGCGGCTTTATCGCCTTTTTAATTATGCGCCAGCTGGGTGAAATGGTGGTTGAAGAGCCGGTCGCCGGCTCGTTCAGCCACTTTGCCTACAAATACTGGGGCAACTTTGCCGGCTTCGCCTCCGGCTGGAACTACTGGGTGCTGTATGTGCTGGTGGCGATGGCCGAACTGACGGCGGTCGGCATCTATGTACAGTACTGGTGGCCGGAGATCCCCACCTGGGTCTCCGCCGCGGTGTTCTTCCTGGCGATCAACGCCATCAACCTTGCCAACGTCAAGGTATATGGCGAACTGGAGTTCTGGTTCGCCATTATCAAGGTGGTGGCGATTATCGGCATGATCGTCTTTGGCGCCTACCTGCTGCTGAGCGGCATGGGCGGCCCGGAGGCCACGGTCAGCAACCTGTGGGCGCAGGGCGGCTTCTTCCCGAACGACGTCAGCGGGCTGGTGATGGCGATGGCGGTGATCATGTTCTCCTTCGGCGGCCTGGAGCTGGTCGGCATCACCGCCGCCGAGGCGGATAACCCGGCCAAAAGCATTCCCAAAGCCACCAATCAGGTGATCTACCGCATCCTGATCTTCTATATCGGCTCGCTGACGATTCTGCTCTCCCTCTACCCGTGGGGCAAAGTGGTGGAAGGCGGCAGCCCGTTCGTACTGATCTTCCACGCGCTGAACAGCAACCTGGTGGCAACGGTGCTGAATATCGTGGTGCTGACGGCGGCGCTGTCGGTGTATAACAGCTGCGTCTACTGCAACAGCCGCATGCTGTACGGCCTGGCGCAGCAGGGTAACGGGCCGAAAAGCCTGCTGAAAGTGGACGGCCGCGGCGTGCCGATCGTCGCTATCGGCGTCTCGGCGTTGGCGACCGCATTCTGCGTGCTGATTAACTATCTGCTGCCGGGGCGCGCGTTTGAACTGCTGATGGCGCTGGTAGTGTCCGCGTTGGTGATCAACTGGGCGATGATCAGCCTGGCCCACCTGAAATTCCGCGCGGCAAAACGCCGTGAAGGCGTGGAGCCGAAGTTCAAGGCGTTCTGGTACCCGCTGAGCAATTACCTGTGCCTGCTGTTTATGGCCGGTATTCTGGTGATTATGTATCTGACGCCGGGCATTCGCATTTCCGTGCTGCTGATCCCGCTCTGGGTGGCGGTGCTGGCGATTGGCTACGCCATCAAGCAGCGCAGCCAGCGGGCGCTCGGCAGCGCCACGCGCTGATTTCATCTCTGCCGCAGGTCCGCCACGGCGGGCCTGTTTCATATCACGCCTTTTCCCGCCCGCTACGCCTGCTTACGCAGCGCGTCCCAGACTTTCATCACTTCGGCAATCGCTCCCTGGAAAGTCGCTACGTCAACACCATCCCGAGCTGACGTTGAGATGCCCAGCAAAAAGCTGTTGAATACGGTCGCCAGCGCCCGGGCGTCGGTGTTCGCCGTCAGCTCGCCGGCGGCAATGGCACGTTCGACGCAGCGGATAAATCCGGCATACGTTCGCGCACGCGATTCCGCCAGCGGTTTGGCCACGTCGGCATGCGCGGGCGTCGGCGCACTCATGACGCCGAAAGCGACCATACACCCCTTCGGATGCCCCGGCTCGCACTGCATGGTCGTCGACTGACGCAGCGCCAGTTCAACGGCCTCCCGAGGCGCCAGCGCGTCGTTCCAAAGGCACGCAGTGACGCGCGCATAACTCGCCAGATAACACTGCACCGCCTCGTTGAACAGCGCCTCTTTCGACCCGAAAGCCGCATAAAAACTCGGGGCGGAGATACCACCTCCAATGCTCGCCTTTAGCTGGCTGAGCGAGGTTGATTCATAGCCCTGCTCCCAGAACAGGTGCATCGCTTGTTCGATGGCCTGCTGGCGGTCAAAGCTGCGGGGACGTCCCATTTGCGCCATCGCTGACTCCTTATCTTTTACGATATATATACTAATCGATATATAATTTATTGACAACGCAGCGACGATGATGATTACATCTATACCGATCGGTATAGATATCGATATGCTTCAGACGCCGGCTGCACCAAGCGACGCCGGAACCTTCTCATCGTCGAAAGGATCTTTTGCGTGAATCACTCATCCACTCAGGCGACATCGGCCACCGCCGCCCGCCTGCCCGTCGCCGCCCTGCTGGCTTTGGCCATGACGGGATTTATCTGTATCGTGACCGAAACGCTGCCTGCAGGCCTGCTACCGCAAATCAGTCAGGGACTCGGCGTCAATCCGGCTCTGGCCGGGCAAATGGTGACGGCATATGCGCTGGGCTCACTGCTGGCCGCCATCCCGCTGACGATTGCAACACGCAGTTGGCGGCGGCGTAACGTCCTGCTGCTGACTATCATCGGCTTCCTTCTCTTCAACTCAGCCACCGCGCTATCTACCCACTATGCCGTCACGCTGGTCGCCCGCTTCTTTGCCGGCGTCGCCGCAGGGCTGGCCTGGAGCCTGCTGGCCGGCTACGCCCGGCGGATGGTCGCGCCTTATCAGCAAGGACGCGCCCTGGCCATCGCCATGGTGGGAACCCCGATCGCTCTCTCTCTGGGGGTGCCTCTGGGGACCTTCATGGGATCGACTATCGGCTGGCGCAGCGCATTCTGGATCATGTCGGCCCTGACGCTGCTGCTGATCGTCTGGGTATACGCCAAAGTCCCCGATTACCCCGGCCAGTCCGCCCATCAACACATACCGCTGCGCCGGGTCTTCACCACGCCCGGCGTACGCCCGGTATTGGCGGTGGTGGTCACCTGGATGCTTGCGCACAACATTCTCTATACCTATATCGCTCCGTTTATCGCGCCGGCGGGAATGGCTGACCGAACCGATCTGGTGCTGTTCGCCTTCGGCGCAGCGGCGCTCGCCGGCATCTGGATCACCGGCCGGCTGGTGGAGCGCCACCTGCGCGCCACGGTACTGGCCAGTCTCGCCGCCTTCGCGCTCACCGCGTTCGCCTTCGGCGTCGGTGCGCAAGATCCCGCCGTGATTTATCTGGGGGTGATCGTATGGGGCATCACGTTCGGCGGTGCGGCAACCCTGTTGCAAACCGCGCTGGCCGATGCGGCGGGAGACGGCGCCGACGTGGCGCTCTCCATGAATGTGGTGGCCTGGAACTCGGCGATCGCCGGCGGCGGCGTGATCGGCGGCATGCTGCTTGATACCTGGGAGGCCAGCGTTTTCCCCTGGGCATTGCTGATCCTGCTGGCCGTTGCGTTCGCCATCGCCTGGTCGTCCCGTGAATACGCTTTCAAACCGGGACATCGTCTCGGCAGTTCCCATATCGTGAGCCACTGAATGCCCACGCCATCCTGAAAAAACACGGCTCACGCCGTGTTCTCTTCTATGGGCCATCGGCTTCTGCCGTCCCTTCTCCGGGTCAAGTTTGCTAACAAGCTCACACTTCTTCCGCCATGGCAGGTTTGTCCAGCTCTATAACCATCAGCTCCTGACCAGACAGCGCTAGACAAGACAATAATCATGATCATTAAGTCTGATCCTGTCAGCACGGAGAAAATGTCCATGAAGAGCAATGCCCTTTCGATAAAAGAAAAGATCGGTTACGGCATGGGAGACGCCGGATGCAATATTATTGGCGGCGCCATCATGTTGTTTCTCAACTATTTCTACACCGATATTTTCGGCCTGACGCCGGCGCTGGTGGGCATTCTGCTGCTGTCGGTGCGGGTGCTGGACGCGGTCACCGATCCGATTATGGGCGCCATCGCCGACCGCACCCAGAGCCGCTGGGGGCGCTTTCGCCCTTGGCTGCTATGGCTCTCCCTGCCCTATGTGCTGTTCAGCGTGCTGATGTTCACCACCCCCGAGTGGAGCTATAACAGCAAGGTAATCTACGCTTTCGCCACTTATTTCCTGATGTCGCTGACCTATACCGCCATCAACATTCCTTACTGCTCGCTGGGCGGCGTCATCACCGCCGACCCGCATGAGCGGGTCTCCTGCCAGTCGTACCGCTTTATCATGGTCGGCATCGCCACCCTGCTGCTGTCGCTGACGCTGCTGCCGCTGGCCGACTGGTTCGGCGGCGACAACAAGGCGCGCGGTTATCAGATGGCAATGGGCGTGCTGGCATTGGTGGCGCTGTTTATGTTTCTGTTCTGCTTCGCGACGGTCAAAGAGCGTATCCGTCCGGCGGTGCCGACCAACGACGCGCTGAAAGCCGACCTGCGAGACGTCTGGAAAAACGATCAGTGGGTGCGCATTCTGCTGCTGACCTTCTGCAACGTCTGCCCCGGCTTTATCCGCATGGCGGCCACCATGTACTACGTCACCTATGTGATGCAGCAGTCATCGTCTTTCGCCAGCCTGTTCATCGCGCTCGGCGTGGTCGGGATGATGATCGGCAGCGCGCTGGCCAAACCGCTCACCGACCGCTTTTGCAAACTGCAGGTATTCTTCTGGACTAATATCGCGCTGGCGCTGTTCTCCTGCGCCTTCTATTTCCTCAACCCGCAGCTGACCTGGACCATCGTGGTGGCCTATTTCCTGCTGAATATCCTGCACCAAATCCCGTCGCCGCTGCACTGGTCTCTGATGGCCGACGTCGATGACTACGGCGAATGGAAAACCGGCAAACGCATCACCGGCATCAGCTTTTCCGGTAATCTGTTCTTCCTGAAGGTGGGGCTGGCGGTGGCCGGCGCGATGGTCGGCTTCCTGATGTCGCTGTCCGGCTACCAGGCGGACGCCGCCAGCCAGAGCGCCGGCGCGCTTGACTGCATCGTCCTGCTGTTTACCGTCATTCCCGGTATCGGCTACCTGATCACCGCCGGCGTGGTGCGGCTGCTGAAAGTGGATCGCGATTTGATGCGACAAATCCAAAGCGATCTGGCCAAGCGCCGCGCCAACTACCAGGAACTGGCCGACTACCGTGAGCGCCAGCTTGAAACCCGGCACAGCTAAGAGAGAAAATGATGAAAATCTATCCCAACCCGCTGATTACGCAACGCGCCGATCCCTTTATCCTGCGCCATAGCGACGGCAACTACTACTTTATCGCGTCGGTGCCGGAGTACGACCGGCTGGAGCTGCGCCGCGCCACCAGCCTGACAGGTCTGGCGCAAGCCACGCCGCACGTCGTCTGGCGCAAACCGGCCAGCGGGCCGATGAGCGCCCTGATCTGGGCGCCGGAGCTGCATGTGATCGACGGCGTCTGGTATATCTACTTCGCCGCCGCCCACAGCCCGGAGATTAAGGACGGTCTGTTTCAGCACCGCATGTTCGCACTGGCTTGCAGCGACGCCGATCCGCTCACCGGCGAATGGCAGGAGAAAGGACGCATTCACAGCCATCTCGACAGCTTCTCCCTTGACGCCACCTACTTTAACCACCGCGGCAGGCATTACTATCTGTGGGCGCAAAAAGATCCGGCCATTCGCGGCAACTCCAACCTGTATCTGGCGGAAATGGCCAACCCGTGGACGCTGCAAGGGGAGCCGGTGATGCTCAGCAAGCCGGAACTGCCCTGGGAGACGCGGGGTTTTTGGGTGAACGAAGGGCCGGCGGTGATCCGCCGCGGGCAGCGGATTTTCATCAGTTACTCCGCCAGCGCCACCGACGAGAATTACTGTCTCGGGCTGCTGTGGGCGGATATCGACGCCGACCTGACCGACCCGGCACAATGGCATAAGTCGCCGCAGCCGGTGTTTCGCACCAGTTACGACAACCGCCAGTACGGCCCCGGCCACAACAGCTTTACCCAGGATGAGGACGGCAACGACGTGCTGGTGTACCACGCACGCAACTACACCGAGATTGACGGCGATCCGCTGTACGACCCTAACCGGCATACGCGCATCAAAACCCTGTCCTGGGATGAACAGGGCATGCCGCTGTTTGGCGAACCACCGGCGGATAATCAGTGATGCCGCCTTCCGCCGTTACGGCGCGGTGACTAAAATGACGCCGTGACAGGTTACAATATTCATAATGATTCCCTTCTTTTGTAGTCGGCGCCGTTTCATAAGCGGCTCCGGCTTACCCTAACGCTGTTGGCATATGCCTATAGCCAAAACAGGTGATCAATATGACGACAGGTATTGTGATTGCCGCCGCCGGACGCAGTGAACGCTTTATCCGGGCCGGCGGCAGCGGAAACAAACTGAATGCGCCCCTGGGCGAACGCACCCTGTTCGCTCAGACGCTGCAGCAGGCGCAGGCCAGCGGCCTGCCGCTGGTGGTGGTGACCCGGCCGGACAATCAGCCCGTACGCCGGCACTGCGCCGCACATCACGTCGAGACGGTATTGCTGGACAGCCGCGGGCTGGGGGACTCCATCGCCGCCGGCGTGGCGGCCCGCCCGCAGTGGGACGGCTGGCTGATCCATCTGGCGGATATGCCCTTTGTGCCCGCTGAAATATTCAGGCAAACCGCAGCGGCGCTACAAAAATATGCGATCGCCCGCCCCTGCGTTAACGGGCGCCCGGGGCATCCCGTCGGCTTTTCCGCTACGCTGCGCAACGCGCTGTGCGCCCTGCGCGGCGATGACGGTGGACGTTCCGTGCTGTTTGGCCGGGAAGTGCACCTGATTTCGGTTGATAACCCGGGCATCGTACAGGATATTGATCTTCCCTCTCAGTTAGCGGACAGCGAGTAGCTCCATGCAACATCTCGATATCACCGTCGTCGGTCAGGCCATGTCCTGGCTGCAACAGCAGCCGGTCTGGCTGTGCACCGTGCTGGCCACCTACGGCTCTTCGCCGCGATCGCCCGGCGCGCTGATGGCGGCCGGCGCCGATGGCCGCTACTGCGGCTCGCTCTCCGGCGGCTGCGTGGAGGAGGATTTTCTGCAGCGCATCGCCGCCGGCGACTATCAGGCGGCCAGCCAGGTGGTGCGCTACGGCGAAGGCGGCCTGACGCCGAACGTGGCGCTGCCCTGCGGCGGCGTGCTGGAGGTGCTGATTGAGTACCTGCCGGCCGGTGAACATAGCATTCGCTATCTGGCGCAGATGGCCGCGGCGCTGGACGGCCACCACGCGCTGGTCAAACGCCTGACGCTGCCGCACGCCTGCACCGTGCTGGAAGAAACGCCCTTTGCCAGCGCCACGCAGATTGAACGCCGCGGTGAGGAGATCGCCCTGCATATCGCCGCCGCGCCGCGCCTGCTGATCGCCGGCCTGTCCAGCGTGGCGCTGTACTGCGCCGACTTCGCCGCCGCGCTGGGTTTTGAAGTGCTGGTGTGTGAAAACCGTCCCGAGGCGCTGGAGAACTTCGCCGCCCAGTTGACGCCGTCGGTCACGCTGGTGCGGCAATTTCCGGCCAAATTTATTGAGGAAGGCGGCTGCCACGGCAACACGGCGGTAGTCGCGCTGACCCACGACCCGCGTATGGACGACCTGACGCTGATGGAAGCCATTCATACCCCGGCGTTTTATATCGGCGCGATGGGCTCCCAGCAGAACAGCGCCCGCCGCCGCCAGCGGCTGCAAAACATTGCCGAATTTAATCCGCAGCAGCTAAGCCGCATTCACGCGCCGATTGGCCTGCCGCTCGGCAGCAAGACCCCGGCGGAAATCGCCCTGGCGGTCATGGCTGATATTGTGAAACAAAAAAATATCCGTCCTTCCTCGGACTGAGCCCTTCTCTCATGGCATAATTTCTCCTGAACCGGGCGGGAAGCGCTTCCCCCTGGTTAATTTGGGAGCGCGTCTGCCCCCAAATTGAAAACGATTACAATAAAAGTACCGTAATATGACCGCCTATGGCTGGCTATAGTGGCTTTTATCTTTATTTACTAGGCGATTGGAATCCTCTCAAAAGCCCCCACTGATGTAAGCGATTACATTAATGTGATCCGGCGCACTTTTAACCATCATCATGATCAATAACATTATCCCCCAAAGCCACTCGGCGTTTTATATCCCCCTTTTGGAGGCGTTATGAGTACCGTAACAACCACAGGCAAAAGCCGGTCAAATGCCCAAATGACTTTCTTTGTCTGTTTCCTCGCCGCACTGGCGGGTCTGCTGTTCGGCCTGGATATCGGCGTTATTGCCGGTGCGCTGCCGTTTATTACCAATGAGTTCCAGATCACCGCGCACCAGCAGGAGTGGGTAGTCAGCTCCATGATGTTCGGCGCGGCGGTCGGCGCAGTCGGCAGCGGCTGGCTCTCCTACCGACTGGGACGTAAATACAGCCTGATGATCGGCGCCGTGCTGTTTGTCATCGGATCGCTGTGTTCCGCCTTCGCCCCTAACGTCGAAGTGCTGGTGGTTTCCCGCGTGCTATTGGGGCTGGCCGTCGGCATCGCCTCGTTCACCGCGCCGTTGTACCTGTCGGAAATCGCGCCGGAGCGCATCCGCGGCAGTATGATTTCCATGTACCAACTGATGATCACCATCGGCATTCTGGCGGCCTACCTGTCGGATACCGCGTTCAGCTACAGCGGCGCCTGGCGCTGGATGCTGGGCGTCATCACCATCCCGGCGCTGCTGCTGCTGATCGGCGTGTTCTTCCTGCCGCGCAGCCCGCGCTGGCTGGCGTCACGCGGACGGCATGAAGAGGCGCGCCAAGTGCTGGACATGCTGCGTGACACCACCGAACAGGCTAAGGCCGAACTGGATGAAATCCGCGAAAGCTTGAAGATCAAACAGGGCGGCTGGTCGCTGTTTAAAGACAACAAGAATTTCCGCCGCGCGGTATATCTCGGCATTCTGCTGCAAGTTATGCAACAGTTCACCGGCATGAACGTCATCATGTATTACGCGCCGAAAATCTTCGATCTGGCCGGTTTCGCCAGCACCTCACAGCAAATGTGGGGTACGGTGATCGTCGGTCTGGTCAACGTGCTGGCGACCTTTATCGCCATCGGGTTGGTTGACCGCTGGGGCCGCAAGCCGACGCTGAAACTGGGCTTCCTGGTGATGGCGGTCGGTATGGGCGTACTCGGCACCATGATGAACATCGGCATCGCCAGCACCGCCGCACAGTACTTCGCCGTCCTGATGCTGCTGATGTTTATCGTCGGCTTCGCCATGAGCGCCGGCCCGCTGATTTGGGTACTGTGCTCGGAAATTCAGCCGCTGAAGGGCCGCGATTTCGGCATCACCTGCTCCACGGCGGTGAACTGGATCGCCAATATGATCGTCGGCGCCACCTTCCTGACCATGCTGAACAGCCTGGGCAGTGCGCACACCTTCTGGGTATACGCCGCGCTGAACCTGCTGTTTATCGTGCTGACCATCGTGCTGATTCCGGAAACCAAAAACATTTCTCTGGAACAGATCGAGCGTAATCTGATGTCCGGCAAAGCGCTGCGCGATATCGGCTCACGCTAAAACAGATAAGGGCGCGACATCCGCCGCGCCCTTATGGGAAACCTTATCCGGGGATGGGCGCGCAGCCCGTCCCCGTTTTTATTTCAGCCGCGTTATTTCACGCAGCGGGTGCACTGAGAGCTCTGGATCTTCTGGAAGAAGTCATTGCCCTTGTCATCCACCAGGATAAACGCCGGGAAATCTTCCACTTCAATTTTCCAGATGGCTTCCATCCCCAGTTCCGGGTACTCCACGCACTCCAGACTCTTGATGCTCTGCTGCGCCAGCACCGCCGCCGGGCCGCCGATGCTGCCAAGATAGAAGCCGCCGTGTTTGTTACAGGCGTCGGTCACCTGCTGGCTGCGGTTACCCTTCGCCAGCATAATCATGCTGCCGCCGTGGGACTGCAGCAGATCCACATAGGAGTCCATCCGCCCGGCGGTGGTCGGCCCCAGAGAACCGGAAGCATAGCCGTCCGGCGTTTTGGCCGGGCCAGCATAGTAAATCGGGTGGTCTTTCACATACTGCGGCAGCCCTTCACCGCGCTCCAGACGCTCTTTCAGCTTGGCGTGCGCGATATCACGGCCGACGATGATGGTGCCGCTCAGCGACAGGCGCGTGGACACCGGATATTGCGACAGCTGCTTGAGGATCTCGGCCATCGGACGGTTCAGATCCACCTTCACCGCTTCCCCTTCGCCCGCCTGACGCAGTTCCTGCGGAATATAGCGGCCCGGATTGTGCTCCAGTTTCTCCAGCCAGATACCGTCGCGGTTGATTTTCCCCTTGATATTGCGGTCTGCGGAGCAGGATACCCCCATGCCGACCGGGCACGACGCACCGTGGCGCGGCAGGCGGATCACCCGGATATCGTGAGCAAAATATTTACCGCCGAACTGTGCGCCCAACCCCAGGTTCTGCGCCTCTTTCAGCAATTCTTCTTCCAGTGCCACGTCGCGGAACGCCTGGCCGTGCTCATTGCCTTCAGTCGGCAGGCCGTCGTAATACTTGGTGGAAGCCAGCTTGACCGTTTTCAGCGTCGCTTCGGCGGAGGTGCCGCCAATCACGAAGGCCACATGGTACGGCGGGCAGGCCGCGGTGCCCAGGGTACGCATCTTGTCCACCAGGTAATCCTTCAGTTTACCCGGCGACAGCAGCGCCTTGGTTTCCTGGTACAGATAGGTTTTGTTGGCGGAGCCGCCGCCCTTGGCGATGCACAGGAATTTGTATTCGTCGCCGTCGACGCTGTAGAGGTCGATCTGTGCCGGCAGGTTGCTGCCGGTATTCACCTCTTTATACATATCCAGCGCGGCGTTCTGCGAGTAGCGCAGGTTGTCTTCGATATAGGTGTTGTACACCCCGCGCGATAGCGCCGCTTCATCACCGCCGCCGGTCCAGACGCGCTGGCCTTTTTTACCGACGATGATCGCGGTGCCGGTATCCTGGCAGGTCGGCAAAATACCCTTGGCGGCGATTTCTGAGTTACGCAGAAATTGCAGCGCAACGTACTTATCGTTTTCACTGGCTTCCGGGTCGGCAAGGATATCGGCGACCTGCTGCTGGTGCGCCGGGCGCAACATAAATGAGGCGTCGTGGAAGGCGTGCTGGGCAAGGAGGGTCAGGGCTTCCGGTGCAACTTTCAGGACTTCCTGCCCTTCAAATTCTGCGACGGAAACGTGGTCGCGGCTTAGCAGATAGTATTCGGTATCGTCTTTCTTCAGTGGAAACGGATCTTGATAATGGAACGGTTTATTCGACATTTATCTCTCACTTGCAACAATTAGCTGCGTTAAATTCACACTTTCAGCGCATGACTCGGGTCGCTGCGTCAAAAAAACTCACCACACCTTACTTATTTTTAGGTAGCCGCTTATTGCGCTAAATCGCAAAACGCCCCTGAATCGCGGGTGCAATGCCGTTTGAGCTTTTTCGACCACGTCCTGTGAGAACTGCGGGTACAGACTTATCTGGCACGTTTTATTATCCCGCAGTTAACACCTTGATTACAATCCGCACCGCCCGATCGGCTTATCATTGTGGTGAAAAAAGCACGTAAGCCTACATAAACCGATACGTTTTTTTCATCCTGAGGCATATTGCCAGCCCCGCGCGCCGCGTCTATGCTAGCGGCGATGAACAAAATCAGAATCCCTATCGCACTGCAACAAGCAGTGATGCGCTGCCTGCGGGAAAAACTGCAGCTGGCCCGGCAACATTTTGCCGAAGAATTTCCGGAACCCAAGGTCGTTTACCAGCAGCGCGGCACCAGCGCCGGCACTGCCTGGCTGCAAGACTGGGAGATCCGCCTTAACCCGGTGCTGCTGATGGAAAACAAGCAGCCGTTTATTGATGAAGTGGTGCCGCACGAACTGGCGCACCTGCTGGTGTTCCGCCGTTTCGGTCAGGCGGCAGCGCCGCACGGCCGCGAATGGCGCTGGATGATGGAAGAAGTGCTGCAGACGCCGGCCAGCCGTACCCATCAATTCGGCATCGCTTCGGTGCAGAGCAAAACCTTTCCCTACCAGTGCCGCTGCCAGCTGCATCAGCTGACGGTGCGTCGCCATAACCGCATCCAGCGCGGCGAAAGCGAGTACCGCTGCCGCCGTTGCGGCGAAAAACTGGTCTTCTCCGCCGGCGAAACGCGCGAACTGCGCGATTGAGACTTTCCGCCATCCCTCACCTCGCTTCCGGCCGCCGCTTTCCGCCAGCGGCCGGCACGGCTCGCTATGCATAACGCCGGCAAGTCTGCCGGATAAACAAATAATTAGCCTGATTTGCCACTGCCTGCGACTTCCGCTACCCTGCGTGCTTTTCCGATTTTGAGCTGTTTTGGAATATGCTTCGCAAAATTTTGTTCGCAATGGTTTTCATTTCTGGCGCGGTTAACGCGCATGGCATCAACAACTTCTCCCAGGCCAAAGCGACAGCGGTCAAAATCAATCAGGACGCCCCCGGCAGCTTCTACTGCGGCTGCCAAATTCAGTGGCACGGCAAGAAAGGCATCCCCAACCTCCACGGCTGCGGCTTTCAGCCGCGTAAAAATGCCCAGCGCGCCGGCCGAATCGAATGGGAACACGTGGTGCCAGCCTGGCAGTTCGGCCACCAGCTGCAGTGCTGGCGCGACGGCGGGCGTAAAAACTGCAACAAGGATCCGGTATACCGTAAAATCGAAACCGATCTGCACAACCTGCAGCCGGCGATCGGCGAAGTAAACGGCGACCGTAGTAACTTTATGTACAGCCAGTGGCGCGGCGGTGAAGGCCAATACGGCCAGTGTCCGATGAAGGTCGACTTCAAACACAAACAGGCGGAACCGCCGGCCCGCGCCCGCGGTGCCATCGCCCGCACCTATTTCTATATGCGCGATCGCTACCGGCTGCGTCTGTCACGCCAGCAGACCCGGCTGTTTGAGGTGTGGGACCGCCAGTACCCGGTCAGCGACTGGGAATGTCGCCGCGAGGCACGCATCGCTAAGGTACAGGGAAACCATAACCCGTATATTCAGCAGGCTTGCCAGCAGCGCAAAAGCTAAATAGTCTGCATAAAGGCAGTGGCAACGGCGCCGCTGCCGATCGGCCGCCTTTGGGTATATACTCTTGGTCTTTCAGGACGCAGCGCTTCGGCTGCGAATTTCGTCAGGATTAGAACGTCATTATGCGCATACCTCGCATCTATCACCCGGAACCGCTGAGTTCCCATTCGGAAATCGCCCTGAGCGAAGACGCGGCCAACCACGTCGGACGCGTGTTGCGCATGAGTCCGGGCCAGGCTCTGCAGCTGTTTGACGGCAGCAACCAGGTGTTCGACGCTGAAATCACCCAGGCGGATAAAAAAAGCGTACGGGTGCGCATCGCCGACGGCCGGCTGGAAGATCGCGAATCGCCGCTGAACCTGCATCTCGGCCAGGTCATCTCACGCGGCGACAAGATGGAGTTCACCATCCAGAAATCCATCGAGCTGGGGGCGAACACCATTACGCCGCTGTTTTCCGAACGCTGCGGCGTCTCGCTGTCCGGCGAGCGGCTGGCAAAGAAACTCCAGCAGTGGCAAAAAATCGCCATCGCCGCCTGCGAACAGTGCGGCCGCAACCGTATTCCGCAGATCCGCCCGGCCATGGCGTTGGAAGCCTGGTGCGCCGAGCAGGACGACAGCCTGAAACTGAATCTGCACCCGCGCGCCAGCCACAGCATCAATACGCTGCCGCTGCCGGTGAACCACGTCCGCCTGCTGATCGGGCCGGAAGGCGGCCTGTCCGCCGATGAAATAGCCATGACCTCCGGGCACGGATTTACCGATATCCTGCTGGGGCCACGCGTACTGCGTACCGAAACTACCGCGCTCACCGCAATTACCGCCCTCCAGGTGCGTTTCGGCGATCTGGGTTAAAGGAGAAAGAACAATGATTAAGCTCGGCATAGTGATGGACCCCATCTCATCCATCAACATCAAGAAAGACACCAGCTTCGCCATGCTGTTGGAAGCACAGCGCCGCGGCTGGGAGCTGCACTATATGGAGATGGACGATCTCTATCTGCACGCCGGCGACGGCCGCGCCCGCACGCGCGTACTGAGCGTCAAGGAAGACAAAGAATCCTGGTTCAGCTTCGGCGCCGAGCAGGACTTGGCGCTGCAGGAACTGGACGTGATCCTGATGCGTAAGGACCCGCCGTTTGATACCGAATATATTTATGCGACCTATATTCTGGAGCGCGCCGAGGTCAAAGGCACGCTGATCGTCAACAAACCGCAGAGCCTGCGCGACTGCAACGAAAAACTGTTCACCGCCTGGTTCCCGGAGCTGACGCCGGACACGCTGGTCAGCCGCAGCGCCGCGCACATCCGCAGGTTCCACCAGCAGCACGGCGACATTATCCTCAAGCCGCTGGACGGCATGGGCGGCGCTTCAATTTTCCGCGTTAAGCAGGAAGACCCGAACCTGTCGGTAATTATCGAAACGCTGACCGAACACGGCGGCCGTTTCTGCATGGCGCAGAACTTCCTGCCGGCGATTAAAGAAGGCGACAAACGCATTCTGGTGGTCGACGGCGAACCGGTGCCTTACTGCCTGGCGCGTATTCCGGCGCAGGGGGAAACCCGCGGCAACCTGGCCGCCGGCGGCCGCGGCGAAGCGCGCCCGCTGAGCGAAAGCGACTGGCAGATCGCCCGTACCGTCGCGCCGACGCTGAAAGAAAAAGGCCTGGTGTTTGTCGGCCTGGACGTGATCGGCGACCGCCTGACCGAAATCAACGTCACCAGCCCAACCTGCGTGCGTGAAATCGAAGCGGCCTTCCCGATCTCCATCACCGGTATGTTGATGGATGCTATCGAAAAACGTCTGGCTACGCGCTAAGCTGACGGCAGTGCGGGCGTATCGTCCGCGCTGCCGATTTCACGTCGTTTTCGCCCTTCATAGGTGCGGCAGCGCCACTATCCACCCTACTCACTAATCGACAGACCGACATGAATTTACAGCACCACTTTCTTATCGCCATGCCAACCATGCAGGATCCCCGCTTCAAACGCTCGGTGATTTATATCTGCGAGCATAACGAAGACGGCGCCATGGGGTTGGTGATCAACAAACCCGTGGAACAATTTACGGTGGAAAGCGTGCTGGAGAAGCTGAAGATTGCGCCGGCCGATCGCGACCCGGCCATCAGCCTGGATAAACCGGTGTATGCCGGCGGCCCGCTGGCGGACGACCGCGGCTTTATTCTGCATACGCCGCAGCCGGGTTTTGACGCCAGCATTCAAATTTCGCCGGAGACCATGATTACCACCTCCCGGGACGTGCTGGAAACGCTGGGCACCCCGGAGCAGCCGCAGGAAGTGCTGGTTGCCCTTGGCTATGCCGGCTGGGAAAAAGGCCAGCTGGAGCAGGAGGTGTTGGAAAACGCCTGGCTGACCGCAGAAGCCGACAGCGAAATCCTGTTCCACACGCCGATCGCCAACCGCTGGCGTGAAGCGGCCAACCGTCTCGGCGTCGATATCCGCAGCATCGCCAACCATGCAGGACACGCCTGATGAGCAACCGTACCCTCATCGCCTTTGACTTCGGCACCAAAAGCATCGGCGCGGCCATCGGTCAGGAAATTACCGGTACCGCGCGCGCGCTGGCGGCGTTTAAAGCGCAGGACGGCACGCCGGACTGGCAGAAAATAGAAAAAATGCTGCAGGAGTGGCAGCCGGATCTGGTTATCGTCGGCCTGCCGCTCAATATGGACGGCACGGAACAGCCGCTGACCGCCCGGGCGCGCAAGTTCGCCAACCGCCTGCATGGCCGCTTCGGCGTTCAGGTGGAGCTGCATGACGAGCGGCTGAGCACCGTGGAAGCGCGTTCGCATCTGTTTGACCGTGGCGGCTTCCGCGCGCTGGATAAAGGCAGCGTGGATTCCGCCTCAGCGGTGGTTATTCTGGAGAGCTGGTTCGAGCAACATCTGGGGACGTAAGCTTCTGCGCCGGCGCGAAACGGCTGAACATGATTGCCCCCGCCGTCGGCACCACCTCGATTTCCGGCTGCGGCAATTCTTCGTCGTCAGGCAGCTCAAAGGTATCCAGCGACAGCCGGTTAATCCGATAAGGGGTCAGCGTGCTGACCACCGCATAACCGCGCCAGTCGGTGGTGACGCCGTACTGGTTGTCGATGCCGATGCCCGATGAACCGGGCACCTGTACGATCGCCATGGTTTCCCCCAGCGTTTGTCCCAGCGTCACACCGTCGGCGTGGGCCATCAGGCTGCCGGCCAGTTCTACCTCCTGTTGACGGTAATCCTTGCCGCGCGAATAGCCAAACCGCATAGAGCCGGCATTGTACTGATAGCTGGCGCTGAAATCCTGACTGGCTCCATAGCTCTGACTCTGACTGGTGCTGAGGTCATAACTCAGGCTGTAGTCCGCCAGCATGGTGCCGCTGACGCCGACACGCCGGCTGTCAGCGCCGTTTTTCACAAACTGATGATCGTAATTCAGCTTCATGCGCGGCAGAAGCAGCGTGCCCAGCGGCACAGAGAACGACAGCCCAACCTGCCCCTGCTCCTTACCATAATTTCTGCGGCTGTATTCGGCGTACAGATTGACGTCAATCTCTCCCCAGGTTGCACTGTAGCCCAGCTCTATGCTGGTTTCGTCCTTGTCCTGACCGCGTCTGGCCTCGCGCGCCATCGTCAGATACAGACTGTCCGACTCGGAGAAGTACTGGTTGTAGCGCGCCTCCAGCCGGTATTTTTTCTCGGTGTCGAAATCCCCGACAAAAATGCCGTCTTCCCAGTCCCACCAGTAAACACTCTGCTGTTCGACCGCATCGCCGAAGGTGCGGTAACGCTGCCGCGGATAGTATTGTGCCAGCAGGCTGACGGAGGACTCCCAGGCAGGAATGGCTCTGGCGTAGCGCAGACGCCACATTCCGCCGCGATCGGGCCTTGAGCGACGAGGCTGCCGCGCCGACGAATAGTTGTAATCCACGGAGAGTGCGCCCCACTGATTGAGGCTTTTACCTACCCCCAGCGCGGCGCTGCGGTAAAGTCCGGACGTCAGCACGCCGCCGTACAGCGTAACCTTCGCCGGCAAACCGTAGCTGACAGACAGTAAGCCAAACTGCGGCTGCTGCTGTTCGACACCGAAATAGGGTCGGTATTTACCCAGCGTCAGGTCGTACTTGAGCCTGCCGCCGTGCACCAGATTCGGCATCGCCGAGTAAGGCAGTTTGCGTTCGGTTTCCGTGCCGTCGCTTTCACGTAGGGTGACGGTAATATCGCCATCGGGATCCGGGGGGTAAACGTCCTTCAAAATAAATACGCCGGAAGAGACAAAGGTCTGATAAATCACCTCGCCGTTTTGACGCACCTTAACTTCCGCGTTGCTGCGCGCCATACCGCGGATCCACGGCGAAAACTGCCGCAGGCTCTCCGGCAACATACGATCGTCCGACGCCAGCTGGATGCCGCGATACTTCACGTTGTCAAACAGGGCGGAAGGCGTATTGTTGTCGCCAATGCTCAGCAACGCGCGCCAAGCCTTGATATCGCGGTAAGCCACCGCCTTTTCCGTATGCCAGCTTGGCTTACCCCAGGCGTCTTTCTGGTAGACCGGACGATAGCGAAAACGCCAGGCGCCAAGATTTAGCCCGGCGGTCGTATCGACAAACAGGCTGTAATGCCGCTCGGCATCGCGATATCTTTCGGCAGAGTAATGGCCGTAATTCAGCTGATAGTCGAGAAAACCTGCATTGACGCCGTCATCCCAGCGGCGGCTCAGCGCGTTCTGCTCGCCGCCGATCAAATTTGGCGGCACCTCCACCGTCAGCAGCTGCGCCACCGGCTCATAAAAGAGCTGTATGCCGGACGCGCCGGGCACGATGCAGCCGTCAGGCGTTTTCACCACGCCCGCGACGACCTTCTCCCGCACGCCCCATGCACTGAGCAACGCAGGCGTCACGCAAGGCCTATTGCGCACATCCGGCGCAATAGCCGCACGCCCCTTATAGGTGTCATTAACAATAAGATAGATCTTACTCACTTCCGCCATTGCGTAAGTGGCGGCCATCGTTAAAGGCAACAGGGTAAAGCGCAGGGCGGGTTTCATTCGATCCTTGAGTACCAACCACACTATTCCAACGTGTTTAACCAACGCAAAAGAGGCGCTTGCGCGCCTCGCTCCCAACTAGGTTGCCCGCGGCTTTCCATCAGCGCAGGGCAGCACAGGGATTATTTTTGCAGCGCGGCCAGTTCAGCCTGCGCCTGACGCAGGTCAGCAGCAACTTCTCTCATATCAGACTGCTTTTCCTGCAGCTTACGCTGGTACTTAGCAACTTTCCTGGCGTCGCCTTTAGCCTGGGCTTCGCGCAGATCGCCTTTAATTTCACGCACGTCCTGCTGTTTGTCCGCCAGCTTACGCTCTAATTTTTCCACTTTCTTCTGAGCGTCTTTGATCAGGCTGCCGTTGGTGCAGTGTGCGTTCAGCTCATTCAGCGCACGCTTCAAACCGGCGATGCGGTGGTAATTGCCGTATTTTTCCGCCTGCTGGATTTGATACTCAATCGCCGCCCGCTTGGCGTTGCAGTCATAGCCGCCGGCTGACGCCATTGAAGAGAAGCCTACGCCTAAGGCCAGAACTACAGGCATAATTGCCATTTTAGTCATCTTTTTCATGATATTATCCTTAAAAATCATTGGACGCGGGGAGTCCAATACTCCCCTTCCTGTCCGCAACAAGTCTAAAATGTTGCCCTTTACCTGAAAACCCAACAGCATCTTAATCACGCTGTAGGAAAGGATGATTCTCCTGTAGTCCGCTGTTTGCGTTTCAGCAACGCCGCCAGCTTCTCGCTTTCCTTGAGCACCAACCCAACATGCAGCGCATCCGGATAACGCTGCAGCGCCTTACAGGCCTGATCCAACGGCTCGGCGTACAGCAGACGCGCGGCGCCCGCAAGCTTATGCGCCAACGCCTGCAGATTGTCCCGCGAAACGGGACGCTGCTGCAGCGCTATGCGCAACTGCTCTCCGTCCTCCTGCAGGCAGCTCAGCATGGTGTCGATAAACTCCCGCAGCACCTCCGGCTGCCTCAGCTCAGGCGGCAGCCTGGCGAGAATATCCTCTCCGCCTTCGTCTTCCGTCGCCGTCGGCAGAGACAGCAATTTATTTTCCAGCATCACCAGGTTGACCGGTTTGAACAGGCAGTCATTCATACCGGCCTGCAGGCAGGCTTCGCGCGCGCTTTCCTGCGCATTGGCGGTCAACCCCCAGACAATGGAAGCCGGCAGATTGCGTTCACGTTCATTCAACCGTATCTGACGGCTCAGGCTGTAGCCGTCCAGCTTGGGCATATGGCAATCGGTGATAATCAGATCGAAATGCGCCTGATCCAGCAGCGCCAGCGCCCGTTCGCCGTCCTCAACCGCCGTCGGCTGGTGACCGAGAAACGTCAGTTGACGAGCCAGCAGCATACGCCCCCCATGATGATCCTCTACCACCAATACTCGCAAACGCTGTGCCGGCGGCGCGGACGACTGTATTTCCAAATGCGGCATTTCAACATGCAATAAGCGAGTGACGGGGATCACCACCGTAAAATCACTGCCTAAACCGACTTCGCTGTTGACGCTGATAAAGCCGTCCATCAGCGCAACCAGTTTGCGGCTAATATACAGTCCCAACCCCGCGCCGCCGCCGTCGCCCTGTCCCTGGGTGAAAGGCTGGAAGAGCCGCCCCAACGTCTGGGCGTCGATACCCCGCCCGGTGTCGGAAACCTGCAGACGCAGGTTAAAATGTTCTTCAGCGGCTTTCTCCACCGCCGCGCTCAACGTCACCTGTCCCTGCTCGGTAAACTTGATGGCGTTGCTCACCAGATTCGACAGCACCTGTTTGAAACGCACCGGATCGACCAGCACATCGCCGGTGATCTCAGCGTCGATCTCCAGACGGAAATCCAAGCCTTTCTGGCGCGCCACGCCGTCAAACAGCATCGCTATTGACTCGATCAAACGCCGGATGTCGGCGCGTTGGGGATGCAGGATCAGGCGATCGGATTCAATGCGTGAAATATCCAGAATATCGCCAATCAGCGTCAGCAAGGAGTGCGCGGACTCATGCGCCACGCCCAACAACTCTCTGTCGGCCACCACGTCGCCAGGCTGGCGGTTAAGCAACAACTCCAACATGCCGATAATGGCGTTTAGCGGCGTACGAATCTCATGACTCATCGTCGCCAGGAACGTGGTTTTGGCGCGGTTGGCATCGTCGGCATGTTCTTTCGCCTGGCGCAGTTGCTCAATCAGACGATCGCGCTCGGTCACGTCAAACCAGCCGCCGATTTTACCCTCCGCCCGGCGCCCTTCGGTGATCCACAGCGAATTCCACTGCTGCAGGGTGTGCCGCTGCTCGCCTATCTGTAAATAGCGGGTGACGAACATCCCCTTGCCCTTCTCACCGTCGGTCAGCGCAATATCCGACGCGCCGGGCTGCCCCAGCGTCATATCGTCCAGCGAAGCGCCGATAATCTGTTGCGCCGTGGCGTCAATGGCACGGTAAAACGACGCGTTCGCCATCACGATCTGGCCCTGCAGATTGGTCATATAGATCGGCAAAGGCACGGCGTCCATCACTAACTGGCAACGCCGGGCCAACTGCCGTTTGCCGCGCAGTCTGCCAATCAGGCTGGCCGCGAGCGTCAGTGCCAACAATAAACTCATGCCAATCAGTAGCGCAGGATAGTAACGGAACCAGCGTTTGCCGCTGCTTTTCGCCCCCTCAAGCAGGTAGGTATTGTTGTACCAGTTGCTGGTCATGGCATGGATATCTTCCGGCGGTATATTGAGCAGCGCCTTATCCAGAATGGTCGCCAGCGGATATTCGGTGCCGGCAACGCCAATCACAAAGTGCGCCGGTTCAGTATCCAGCGATTCCAGAATATGTAGCCCGGCGGGTTGTTCATGCGCCAGGAAGAAATCCGCGCTAATCATCGGCAGCACCAGCGCCGCCACCCGGCGCTTTTTCACCGCGTCAACCCCGGCCTGTGGCGAGTCTACGCTGACGATGCGGCTCTGCGGATAGCGCTCCTGCAAAAATGCCTGCAGCGGATGGCCGTCGACCAGGGCGATCACCTGCGGATCGCCATGCACCTTCTGACTCGCCAGCCCCACCAGCACCCAGGAGTTGACCAGAAACGATCGGGTGGTCATCAGGCCGTTCGGCCAGACGGAGTCGAGCGTTATGCCCTCCACCACGTCCGCCTGGCCCGCGTTTACCATATTCAGCGACTCCTTGAGCGAGTTGGCGCGGACAATATCGAACTTCAGGCCGGTACGCTCGGAAATAGCGTCGATAATATCGGCGCTCAGCCCGCGAAAGCCGCCCTGCACGTCGAAAAAACTCAGCGGCGGAAAGTCGCCGTTGACCACCAGCCGGACGTGAGGGTGCTCCTCCACCCATTTGCGCTCCAGCGAAGTGAGCAGCAGATGCTCTCCCCCCTGCGACATCGGAATACCGCCGTTCCAGCGGCTCAGAATCTCCGCCTTGGCTCTTTCAGGGATCAGCTTCAGCACCGCGTCGAGGATTTTTTGCAGGCGTACGTTTTCCGGCGCGACGCCAAAGGAAAAGCCGCGCACATCCTGCTGCGGCAGCAACTGCACGCGCAAATTGTTCAGATTGCCCTGATTAATCAGATAGCGCGCCACCGTCGCATCGCCGATAAAAGCGTCAAGACTCTTGAACGACAGCGCTTCCAGCGCGCGGCGCGGAATATCCAGGCTCTGATAGTTAGCAACGGGGAAACGCTTCAAAATGTTCGGGTTATTGCGGTACAGCCCCTCAATGGCGATCTCCTTAAACGGTTGGAAACGCAGCAAGCTATCGGTGCGCGCCACCAGCGCCAGGGCCACCGGCACATAGGCACGAGTCAGCAGTAGACCGGGATCGTCTTCCCCCATCGCCGCCATGTTGCCGATCATATCAACCGAACCATTGGCGAAATCCCGCCATAGATCGGCTTCATTCTCGTAATAACGCACTTTGATCTGCACATTGAGGTTATAGGCGATAATGCCGAGAAAATCGGCGTTGATGCCGCCGTAGTCATTAGCGCCGCTGGTAATATCAAACGGCGGATAGTTCGGCGGTGCCAGTCCAAAAACCAACGCGCGCTTACGTCGCAGCCAGTGCCAGTCGTCGCTGCTGATTTCCGGCTCTGCCAGCTGTATTTGTTCGCGGCTAACCAGATTGACTTCACGATAAGGCAGCAGCGCGGCGCAATAAGCGCCGCTGGAAAACAGCGTCAGGAACAGTAAAATGTATTTAATCATTATCTACCGGGCTTTGCCGCTTATTCAATAATGCATAAACCTCCCCCAAGGCCTTGCCATTAAACTTTTCAATAAGACGAGTCTTATAAGTGCTAATTGTTTTATTGCTCAGCAATAATCTGTCGGCAATCTCCTTATTACTCAGCCCTTCAGACAAATAACGCAGCACCGTTAATTCACGATCGGAAAGGCGCGCCAGCGCATTATTATTCCGCACCGACGTATTAAGCAGCGGCGTTACCGCATCATGAGGGAAACAGGCATAGCCCTGCAGCACCAGCTGGCACAGCGGCACCAGTTGGCTGATATCCTGATCTTTATGAAAGAAACCCCGCGCGCCGGCGCGCATGGCCCGCTCCGCGTAGTTTTCCGCCGGGAGACCGGTATAGACAATAACCTTGATGGCGCTATCCAGTTGGCGAATGCGCTGAAGCACCTGCAGGCCGTCCATTTTATTCAGCATGATATCCAGAATCACCATGCCGGGCCGGTGCTCTTTTATTTTCGCCAGCGCCTCGGTGCCGCTGGCCGCAGTTATAATTACATTATCACCTAATTGCGCCAGCATTGTTTTGACGGCGAAACAGATTGCCGGATGATCGTCAACAACCAGCCAGGTATCCATAAGAATATCCTTATTCATGGGCAAGGTAATCCGCATATAGCTACCCACCCTGTGAAATTAAATAATCACAGGACAGAGCGACAGCCAATTACAAATAAAAAACCACAATATCCATATTATCATTCTCGCGTCTGGATTGTGTCATTATAAAATTCCCTGCGCAATACGCTGCTGTTTGCCCTGAGCAAAGGTTTGCATACCCGCCTGCGCCCCGCTTTGCAGCACGCTGGCCAGCTGATGCGTTTTTCCTTCGCGAATCATGCTGCTTACCGCCGGCGTCGCCGTCAGGATTTCAAATACAGCCGTTCTGCCGCCGTCGGCTCTGCGCAGTAATTTCTGCGCGATTACCGCCTGCAAACCGCTGGCCAATTGGGCGCGCACATAGGCTTTCTCTTCCGCCGGAAAGACGTCGATCATCCGCTCAACCGCCTGAGGGGCGTTGCGGGTATGCAACGTCGCCAGCACCAGATGGCCGGTTTCCGCCGCGGTCAGCGCCAGGCGGATGCTGGCGCCGTCGCGCAGCTCACCCACCAGAATAACGTCAGGATCTTCACGCAGCGCGGCGCTCAGCGCCGCATCGAAGCTGCGGGTATCGCGGCCCAACTGTCGCTGCTGAATCAGCGACAGCGCGCTGCGGTGGATAAACTCGATCGGATCTTCCAGCGTCAGGATATGCCGCCGCTGGTGACGGTTGATATGGTCGATCATCGCCGCCAGCGTGGTGGACTTGCCGCTGCCGGTCGCTCCCGTCACCAGAATCAGCCCCTCTTCCCGCTCGGTGAGCGTCGGTATAATCGCCGGCGCCTGCAGCTGCTCCAACGTCGGGCAACGTTCCGCAATGCGACGCAGCGCCAGCGATATGCCGGCGTGCTGATAAAAAAAGTTGGCGCGCAGCCGCGTGCCGCTCGTGGTCGTCAAGGCGCAATCCAGCTGGCCGGCCCGCTGCAGCTGCCGCTGCTGGCGCTCGTCGAGCAGCGCGGTACACAGCGGTTGCATGTCTGCAGCAGACAGGGCGGCGTCGCCCGCCAGCGGCTGAAGTTCACCATCGATGCGCATCATCAACGGTTGGCCGGTACAAAGGTGCAGATCGGAAGCATTATGCTTTACACTAAGGGCCACAAATTCATCGATATCCATATCTATCTCCCGGGTCAAGAATGAGCACTATCCAACAGAATCTGCAGGATGTCAGGAGCCGTATTGCTCGCGCTGCCGAAAGTTGCGCACGCGCTCCGGAAGAAGTGACGCTGCTTGCCGTCAGTAAAACCAAACCTGTAGCGGCGATCGCAGACGCTATCAATGCCGGGCAGCGGGCCTTTGGCGAAAACTACGTGCAGGAAGGCGTCGAGAAAATTCAGCATTTCAGCGCGCAGCCGCAGGGCGCGGCGCTGGAGTGGCACTTTATCGGTCCGCTGCAATCCAATAAAAGTCGCCAGGTGGCCGAACACTTTGCCTGGTGCCACACCGTCGACCGGCAAAAGATCGCCCAGCGGCTGAACGACCAGCGTCCGGCCGAGATGCCGCCGCTCAATGTGTTAATCCAGATCAACATCAGCGATGAACAGAGCAAATCCGGCATCGGGCTGGACGAGTTGCCGCAGCTGGCGCAGGCCGTCGCCGCCATGCCGCGCCTGACGCTGCGCGGCCTGATGGCTATCCCGGCGCCGGAGGAAGATCCTCAACGGCAGCGGGAGGTCTTCGGCCGGATGCAGCAGGCCTTTTTGCAGTTGCAACAGCAGCACCCGCAGGCGGATACGTTGTCGATGGGCATGACCGATGATATGTCCGCGGCGATTAGCGCCGGCAGTACCCTGGTACGCATCGGCACCGCGATTTTTGGCGCCCGTGATTATTCGCAGGCCTGACAGCACAGACGAGGAACGATATGCAACACCGCAAGATTACTTTTATTGGCGCCGGCAATATGGCGCGCGCTATCATCGCCGGTCTGGTCAGCGGCGGTTATCCGGCCAACCTGATTAGCGTCTGCGCTCCGTCGCCGAACAATCGCGATGCATTGGCCGCCGACTATGGCATTATCAGCAGCGCCGACAACGCCGCCTGTGCGCAGGGCGCCGATGTGGTAGTGCTGGCGGTAAAACCGCAGCTGATGGCCGACGTCTGCCAGGCGCTGCAGAGCCAGGTCAGTTTTGACGGCAAGCTGGTGCTGTCGATCGCCGCCGGCGTTCAGGTCGAGCGTTTCTATCAACTGCTCGGCCGGTCGCTCAATATCGTGCGCATCATGCCGAACACCCCGTCGCTGGTCGGGAAAGGCATGAGCGGGCTGTACGCGCCGCCGCAGGTCAGCCAGCAGGATCGCGACTTCACCGGCGCGCTGATGGGCTCGGTGGGCAAAGTCTGCTGGGTGGACGATGAGAACGGCATTAACGGCGTGATTGCCGCCGCAGGCAGCGCGCCGGCCTATTTCTTCCTGTTTATGGAGTCCATGCAGCAGGCCGCCGAACAGATGGGCTTCAGCAGCCAGCAGGCGCGCGAGCTGGTGCAGCAGGCGGCCAGCGGCGCGGCGGCGCTGGTGGAAGCCAACCCGGAAACGTCGCTGTCGACCCTGCGCGAACAGGTGACGTCAAAAGGCGGCACCACCGCCGAAGCGCTGCGCGTGTTTAACGAACAACACCTGCCGGCAACCGTCGCTCAGGCGATGCAGGCGGCCGTTTCCCGTGCGCAGGAAATGGAAAAATCATTCTAATTAAGGAGCGAACCACGCAATGCTAACGCTGACTTTCCTGGTCAAGACCGTTATTGATATTTACGTTATGGTGCTGCTGCTGCGCATTTGGATGCAGTGGGCGCGCACCGATTTTTATAACCCGTTTTCCCAGTTCGTGGTGAAAATCACTCAGCCGGTGGTGGGCCCGCTGCGTCGTGTCCTGCCTTCGCTGGGGCCGATCGACAGCGCCTCGCTGCTGCTGGCGTTCCTGCTGATGACCATCAAATATCCGCTGCTGCTGCTGATTCAGGGCGGCGCCATGGCGCTCAGCCCGTATAACCTGCTGTTCGGCCTGATTTCGCTGGTGAAGTCCGCCGGTTATCTGATTTTCTGGGTGATGATCATCCGCGCCCTGATGAGCTGGATCAGCCAGGGCCGCAGCCCGATTGACTACGTGATGTATCAGTTGACCGAGCCGCTAATGGCGCCGATCCGCCGTATTATCCCGGCGATGGGCGGCATTGACTTCTCGGCGATGGTAGTGATTCTGATCCTGTATCTCATCAACTACCTGGGTATGGATCTGTTCGGCGAGATCTGGTTCCTGCTGTGAGCGCCGTCACCCTGCTGCCGGATGGGCTGGTCATCAGGCTGTATATTCAGCCGAAGGCCAGCCGCGACCAGATTATCGGTCTGCATGGCGACGAAATAAAAGTCGCCATCACCGCGCCGCCGGTGGACGGCCAGGCTAACGCCCATCTGATTAAGTTTCTCGCCAAGCAGTTCAAGGCGGCGAAGAGCAACATCACTATCGAAAAAGGCGAACTGGGCCGGCATAAACAGTTACGCATTATTCATCCGCAACAGCGCCCGCCGGTTATTGCGGCGCTGATTGACTAAAGCTTCAAGGTATCACTATGCAAAAAGTCGTTCTTGCCACCGGCAACCCCGGTAAAGTACGCGAACTCGCCGCGCTGCTGGCCGATTTCGGCCTGGACATCGTGGCGCAAACCGAGCTGGGCGTTGAGTCCGCCGAAGAGACCGGCCTGACGTTTATCGAAAACGCCATCCTGAAGGCGCGCCACGCGGCACAGGTTACCGGCCTGCCGGCAATCGCCGATGATTCCGGCCTGGCGGTAGATGTGCTCGGCGGCGCGCCGGGCATCTATTCCGCCCGCTACGCCGGCGAAGACGCCAGCGACCAACAGAATCTGGACAAACTGCTGGATGCCATGCAGGCGGTGCCCGCCGGGCAGCGCGGCGCCCGCTTCCACTGCGTGCTGGTGTACCTGCGCCACGCCGCCGACCCGACGCCGCTGGTGTTCCACGGCAGCTGGGCCGGGGAAATCACCACCACCTCCGCCGGCCGCGGCGGCTTCGGCTACGATCCGATCTTCTACGTCCCGGAACTGCAGCGCACCGCCGCCGAGCTGACGCGCGAGGAGAAAATCGCCGTCTCGCACCGCGGTCAGGCGTTGAAACTGCTGCTGGAAGCGATGCGCAATGCCCAGTAACGCCGTACAACTGCCGCCGCTGAGCCTGTACATCCATATTCCGTGGTGCGTGCAGAAGTGCCCCTATTGCGATTTCAACTCGCATGCGCTGAAGGGCGAGGTGCCGCATCAGGAATATGTCGACCATCTGCTGGCGGATCTGGACGCCGACCTGCCGCTCGCCGGCGGTCGCAGCATCAGCACCATCTTTATCGGCGGCGGCACCCCCAGCCTGCTGAGCGCGGAGGCGATGCAAAGGCTGCTGGACGGCGTGCGGGCGCGAATTCCCGTTGCCGACGACGCCGAAATCACCATGGAGGCTAATCCCGGCACCGTTGAGGCCGACCGCTTCAGCGGCTACCAGCGCGCCGGCGTTAACCGTATTTCGATTGGCGTGCAGAGCTTCAGCCACCAGAAGCTGGAGCGCCTGGGGCGCATCCACGGCCCGGAAGAGGCCAAGCGTGCGGCGCAGCTGGCCACCGGCCTCGGCCTGCGCAGTTTTAACCTGGATTTGATGCACGGGCTGCCGGACCAGTCGCTGGAAGAAGCGCTGGATGACCTGCGCCAGGCCATCGCCCTGAATCCGCCGCATCTGTCGTGGTATCAGCTGACCATTGAGCCGAATACCCTATTCGGCTCACGCCCGCCGCCGCTGCCGGACGACGATGCGCTGTGGGATATTTTCCAGCAGGGGCATGAACTGCTGACCGCCGCCGGCTACCAGCAGTATGAAACCTCGGCCTACGCCAAACCGGGCTACCAGTGCCGGCACAACCTGAACTACTGGCGCTTCGGCGATTATCTGGGCATCGGCTGCGGCGCGCACGGCAAACTGACCTTCAGCAACGGACGCATTGTGCGCACCGAAAAAACCAAGCATCCGCGCGGTTTTATGCAGGGCAACTATATGGCGAAGCAGCATGAGGTAGCGATGGCGGATCGGCCGTTCGAGTTCTTTATGAACCGCTTCCGGCTGCTGGAGGCCGCGCCGCGCGACGAGTTCCGCATTTACACCGGGCTGGATGAAAGCGCAATCCGCCCGCAGCTGGATCAGGCGCTGGCGAAAGGCTATCTGACGGAGAACGCCGACCGCTGGCAGATTACCGAACATGGCAAACTGTTCCTCAACTCGCTGCTGGAGCTGTTTTTAGCCGACGAGTAACGGGGCTACCAGGAGGCCGTCACGTTCAGCGAACAGGGCAGCCTGACTGCCGCAAATTGAAAAAACCGCCATCTTCCGCCCTGTAGTTACCATACTCTGAGTAGAATATGTATGACCTGGCACATATTTTGCTCAGAGACCTTCCCCATGATGACCCGTAAAATCAGCAAGTCGAAAGACTTTCTGCTTTTTTAAGGGAAGCTAGTCAAATAAAAACACTTATGTATCGTTCATGCTTGGTATTACGTGATTACTCACGTACAGGTTCCGAAAGAGTGTTATTTTCCAGCGCTGTTACGCTTTCTCCCACATTCGGTTTTAACAACGCGGTTAATCCCATGCTGATGATATAGAGTCCCGTGAACACCAGACAGACACCTTCAATCCCAATGTGACTCTGGAATAACGTAAACAGCAAAGGACCAAACCACATGCTCATTCCGGCACCCAAGCTCAGGCTAGCGATCATGGCGCCTTTATTCGCCGGCGAGATAAGCGGCATCAGCGCGGATAAAGGTACGAATCCAGCCAGACCGATGCCCCACAGAACACCGTTAATGCTGACCAGTGTCCCATTTCCTGGATACCATAGTGGCAGATAATAGAAGAGAGGTGTCGTGACGGCGCATAATAATCCCCCCATGACGATAATCGTTGTTCGGTGTCCAATTTTATCGCCTAAAATCCCTGCAACCAGATTGCCAATAATATTACTAAAGAAAACCAAGCTTAGTAATTGTAGCCATTCCGGCAGGGTAAATCCCCCCTGATGCGTATAGAAGAAAGGCATCACCGGCATGAACCCGTAAAACGAAGCGGTATTGATCATTCGGGTGACGGCGCCCATTGCTGCTTTGGGTTCACGCCACAATATGCTGATACTTTTAAACAGAAGCTTTGCGGTTCCCGTTTTATCGTTGGATAACGGATGCTTCCCTGTCGGCTCTTTTAAACCAAGCAATGCCAACAGCCCGCCGATGATAACCATTACGATCGATAGCCAGAATGTATTCATCTCACCGATTCGCGGGATGGAAACACTTGCTACCAACGGTGCGAGAGTCATTAAGCCTAATGTACTAAAGAACCAAAACCAGCCCATTGCTGAACCCATCATTTTGGCCGGGGATGCAGCAGCGATCCAGCAGAGGAACCCATAGGCAAACAGCGGATATCCAAAGCCTCGGAGCGTATAGAACAGGAGCATTAATTCATAATTTGACTGGCTGACGCCAAAGGTAAGAAAGGCAATATCCAGCACGATCCATATGATGAGCCCTACCCACATGACGCGATATGGGCTGTATCCATCCGATAATGCCCCTGACAGCCAAGCAGAAATGGATCCGGTTAATCCGTATAGCGTAAATAACAGAGCAATCTTTTCTGAGGAAAGTCCCTGTTCATTCAGATAGGAGGCCAGGAATCCCAGCTCTATTCCATCTCCAATCATAAAGATGGTGAAACCAATAAAACCTATGAGCAATGGCTTTGGAATGCCAGCTAACGTCAATAAGCGATTTATCCCTGGTCGCACTTGTGTTGTATCGTTTTGCATTGTAACGCTCCAGAAAAAAGGGCGTCGAGAACCCGCCCTGCCGTAGGGTGAGATGCCGGTACTTGGGTCTAATTAATTAAGTGCGTGGTACGGGTCAACGGCCACGCTTGGGTAAGTTGTTCATTGCCTTCATCGTGTCATCAAAAGATAGGATCCCGGCATCAGACCCGAGGCCAGTTGCAACCAACGCTCCGCAGGCTGTTGCAAAGCGCGCGCACTGCTCAAGATCCATCCCCTTCACTAACCCAACCACAAAACCTGCGCTGTAGGCATCACCACATCCAGTGGTGTCCAGAACCTGAATATCATGTGCTGGTACGTGGAAGCGCTCACCGTTTTGACCGGCAATAAGGGAACCATCTGCACCAAGAGAAATAGCCACCACCTTGGCACCGGCTGCAAGGAAATAATCAGCGCAATAGTCAACGTTATCGTTTCCACACATCACCGCTGCCTCATCAATGCTCGGCATAAAGTAGTCCACAAATGGCAGCACCGGCAGAACTAACTCAACGGTCTCTTTTCGGGCAGCTATCAAATCGTAGGTGGTGATTCTTCCTGCCTTTTTCGCCGCTTGCATCAAATCAACGGTGGGTTGCCCATCCAGCTTGGCAAGCAAACCTGTTCCACCAAAATGGACGACTTTGGCATCGATCGCCTTGCTCATTGCCGCTTCAGACAATTCGAAGCGATCTGATACGCCACGCACATGCAGGGCAGGACGAGAGCCGTCCGGGCGAATCGTCAAAATTGAAGAGGAAGTCGATACCCCCGGATAGCGACGCATCACCGAAGTATCCACGCCGAAGCTTTCAAGCTTGCTTAGCATAAAGTCGGCTTTTTCATCATCGCCAACGGCACCAAGAGCCAAACAGTTAATGCCCAGTTTTGCCGCATCAACCACGCTGCCGCCAGCGGTGCCTGCAACCGTCAGACGGATATCGTCGATAAAGTAGCACTGGCCACCTGGCGGGATCACCTCAACCGGTACGCCAAGAATATCGAGGCAATAAAAACCCACAAAGCTGGCGTCATATGCAGGGTTTGTAGTGTGTTGTGTCGACATTAATTTGACTCCCGCAGGCCATATTCGCCCCATTTCTTCAGGACGCGATCGATTTCATCATCGGACAGTAACACCGGCTCACCGACCTGAAGGCAGGCATGATATTGGTGCGCCAGGACTTCTACTTCCAGCGCCGTCCACATAGCCTTTTCCAGGCTTTTGCCAGTGGCAATCATACCGTGGTTCGCCAGCAGGCAGGCATGATGATCGCGCAATGCTGCCAGCGCATACTCCGACAGCTCTTCCGTTCCATAAGTCGCGTAGGGCGCACAGGGAATGTCATTTTTCCCCCCCACCGCGATCATGTAATGGATCGCAGGAATGGGCTTATTCAGGATAGCAAGCGTGGTACAATATGTTGGATGCGCATGAACGACAGCGTTAACAGCCGGTTTGTTTTTCAGAATATCGAGATGGAAGCGCCATTCGCTGGACGGCACCATACCCTTGCTGGCATGCCACTCACCATCCATCGTCATCTCTACAATATCTCCAGGCTCCATATTTTCATAAGGTATACCTGAAGGTGAAATCAGCATGATGTTGTCATAGCGCAGACTGATATTGCCTGATGTTCCCTGATTGATGCCCAGTTTGGTCATCTGATTACAGGCATCCACAACGGCACTGCGGGCCTGATAAATATTTTGATATTTCATCTTTACCTCATTACCAGGCGGTATAACCGCCGTCGACAGCCAGAATGGTTCCGGTGATATAACTCGCCGCATCTGAAACCAGGAACAACGCGGCGTTGGCGACTTCATCAGGTTCACCACAGCGCTTCATTGGTGTGCAATTCATCCATTCATCGAACAATTCAGGGCGAGAGCGCATCTGCAAAGTCATGTCTGTCGCGATATAGCCTGGCGCCAGAGCATTCACTCTGATGCCATCTTTAACCCATTCACATGCCAGCGACTTGGTCATAAGGTGCACACCCGCCTTGCTGGTAATGTATGCCGTAGCAGCCTGCGGACGGTTAACAATATCGCCTGACATCGACCCCATATTGACGATGCTCCCGCTCTGCTGCTTCGCCATCTGGCGACCGAACTCTCTGCAGCACCAGAATGTGCCGTTGAGATTAACGTCCATAATCAGACGCCATTCATCATCTTCAGCCTCAAACGCCGGGGTGATGCACGAAATACCCGCGCAGTTAACCAGCATGTCAATGTGACCTGACTCTTTGGCTACCTGTTCTGCGCAAACCTTAACGGCAGCGGGATCGGTCACGTCCAGCTGATAGAAATGCGTTTTAGATCCTAAATCGTGAACCGCCTGTTCTCCGGCTACCACATCGGTATCCAGTAGCCAGACCTCCGCACCAAACTCAAGTAATCCCTTAGCAATTGAAAGCCCAATGCCTTTACTGCCACCGGTCACAACGGCTACTTTATCTTTGAATTCGAATAAACCTTTGCGCATAGGATCCCCTGTTATTAGTGGAAATAAATCCCGCCATCGATGTTGATTGATTGTCCGGTGATAAAATCCGCCATAGGGGAAGCAAAGAACAGCACCGCTCCGGCAACGTCTTCAGGTTGACCAAGCCGACGTAATGCGGTGCGGCCTTCCCAGTAGGTAATCATTTCTTCACTGCCCAGATTGTTACGCCCCATTTCAGTGAGAATGATGCCCGGGCAAATCGCGTTGACGGTAAATCCGTCTGGTCCCAGCTCCTGAGCTGCAACGCGTGTCAGCGAAATGACGGCCGCTTTAGTTGCGGCATAGTGGCCTTGGCCGGGAACACCGCAACGGCCGGCGAGTGATGCGGTGTTAATGATGCGTTTGTCACCTTGCTCTTTCATGTAAGGAGCAAACGCTTGGGTAGTGAGCCAAACGCCCTTCGCGTTGACATCAAAGTGAGCATTCCACTGACTTTCCTGCAGATCCTGAAGCGTAGAAATTTGCAAAATACCTGCGTTGTTCACCAGTACATCCACCGCCTGACGGTCACGACGTAAATTTGCAACTAATTGATCCAGTTCTGTTTTACTGGTGACGTCCAGCGAATAGGTCAGGCAGGATTTGCCGATATGTTCAATCTCATTCTTGAGTGAAGCCAGCACGTTGATTTCACGCTCAATATCCGTGGCGATGACTTTGTATCCAGCTTCTGCAAATGCCAGCGCTATCGCTTTGCCGATGCCACGGCTAGCACCGGTGATCAATACTGTTTTTATATCCGCGTTAATACCCATAAATCCTCATTAGTCTGTGACATGACATACGGGATAAGGCACAATACCCCGCACTGGTTATTACCAATACAGTTCTGGTTATAACCAGTAAATGTGCAAGAGGAAAGCGGGCTTGTTAAATTTTGCGAGTGTGATCAAAAAACGCACAACACAATACCTGGCTTCATGTGGACGGAGGGTGGTGACGGTAATCAATCGGTCATCTATAGTGATGTTTTGGGTTAAATTGAGGTGGGATCCAGATAAATGATTGAGGAAAAACAGAATGTGGATCAGCTTAGCTATCTGATTGAACAACAGCTGCCACTTAACAGGCATAATGCATCCCCATTGTGGCAACAGGTAAAGGAACTGCTACTCACTGCAATCGCTCACTCTTCTGTGGAACATGATACGCGGCTTCCCTCTGAACAGTCGCTCTGTGAACAGCTTGGCGTATCTCGTCCCATTGTGCGCATGGCACTGGACGGGTTAGTCGCATCTGGAATGGTTACTAAAGTGGCCCGTCAGGGAAACTTTGTTTCAAAAAGCCGGCAGGAAGTCGATTTCGCCTCCCAAAACAGCGGGTTATTCGGTGAGATCTCAAAAGGACACTTAGTTACAACCAGAATTTTGCACATCGAAAGGGGAACACCAACCAAGCATGAAAAAGAGATGCTTTTGTTGCCACCTCCGGCTGATGTTTTCAGGATCAGGCGTGTCTACTTTGTCGATGGCAAAGCGACTTCGGTGTCCATGCTCAGGATAGCCGGGCATCGTGTTCCTGGTATTGAGAAATGGATTCAGGATAACGTTTCTGTTTATGGCACCATGCGGGATCGCTTTGGCCTGCGTATCGCACATTCAGAGCGCTGGTTTGAGGCGACCATGCCAACGCGTGAAGAAGCGGAGTTGTTAAATATCCCTCTGCTGCAACCACTTATTGGGATTGAATCCGTGGGACGCACTCAGGATGGTACGCCTCTGGAGTATTATCAGACGGTATTCAACACCGCAACCAGCAGAATTAAAGTTATCGCCAATACCTAACCTGATATCGATTTGGAAAATCGTTGAGGTATAGATATTGGTGTGAGGGCTTAATCAGCGCGAAACGTGGGACCGCCAGTCATCATCAACGCAACATCAAGCAAAAACAGGGACTCTCTCGCAACAGCGAGCGGTACCACTGGGTGCGGCAAGGCGGTCCGTCATTGAACAGCCAGGAAACGTTAAGCGTAGCAAACACCCTATACCCCTGCAGCGACCGCGCCTGCGCAGCTATCTTGGAACGGCTGCCAGAGCGCACGGCATGCTCTCTCCGGCAGCAATAGCGCAGACGGCGCGGCTGAATCAATGTCCATGCGCCGCCGCAGAGATATCCCACAGGGATGAAGGATGCGGATAACGACGCTGAATGATGCCGGGCCTGACTATGTTTATTTCAACGCACCAAGCAGCGCCTTGCGCTGTTCTTCCAGCGAGGTGACGCGGTTGCAGACGTCGTGGCCGAAGTTTTTGAAATCCTGCTCCTGGTTGTTCCACTCGTTCTGGATCGCCTTCTGCAGGCCGCCCAGGTTGCCCATAATCGCCTGCAGCGGGTTGCCGCCGCTGTTGGCCGCCTGCTTGACGCCCATTTCATTCAGGCTGTCCTGCAGGACGCCGCCCATGCTCTGCTGCACCAGATTGCGGCCATCCTGCTCCACCTGCGCGATGGCTTTATGGTGGAACGCCAGGCCGTCGCTGCGGTGCTCGATAATCCGGTTCATCTGCTGCTTCAGCTGGCCGTTCAGGGTGGTCAGACGGTTACGCACGTTGCTGTCTCCGCCCAATTCCTTGACGATCACCTTATCCAGCGCCACGCGCGCCTTTTCCAGGTGCTGCTGCGCGCCGTCATCGATCCACGGCAGCTCTTTACGCAGCGCCGTCTGGTAGCGGAAGGCCTGCTGGCGCTGGCTGTCGCTCAGCGTCAGCGCCTGGCCGTCGCGGGTCACATCGCCGTCCGGCGAGATCTGCAGATTGCCGCTGGCGCCCACCACCTGCACGCTCTGCGGGCTGATAATCACATCGTCCTGAGGTTTAACATTGCACTGGTAGGCGGCATGCGCCTGCGCGGCGGTGAACAGCAATAATGCCAAGCCGGTTTTCTTCAACATAATTTCTCCTGAGATTCCCTTCCAACCGTATACCCGTACGCGGGTAACCACAGCGGGATCTAAAAAATCGAACGACCAATTCGTTGAGACAACAGTTCCAGCGCCGCAGTTCCCGCCAGCGAGTTGCCGGAGGCGTCCAGCTCCGGCGACCAGACGACAATCGCCATCTCGTCGGGCACGATCGCCACGATGCCGCCGCCGACGCCCGACTTGCCCGGCATGCCGACCCGGTAGGCGAATTCACCGGCGCCGTCGTACATGCCGCTGGTCATCATCAGCGCATTGATCTGCCGCGCCTGCAGCGGAGAGATCACCGCATTGCCCTGCAGATCGCGCCCGTTATTAGCCAGATAAACAAAGCTGCGCGCCAACTCAATACTGCTCATCCGCAGCGCGCAGTAGTGAAAATAGGTATGCAGCACGGTCAGCACGTCATTTTCAAAGTTGCCGAACGACTTCATCAGGTAGGCAATCGCCGCGTTGCGGTCGGAGTGTTCAAATTCGGAACGGGCGACGCGCGCGTCGTAGGCCAGATCGTCTTCGCCGGCCAGCTGACGCACCACTTCCAGCATCCGCTGCTTCGGCGCGCTCAGGCGGGTTTGCAGCATGTCGCACACCACCAGCGCCCCCGGGTTGATAAACGGATTGCGCGGCTTGCCCTGCTCCATTTCCAGCTGCAGCAGCGAGTTGAACGGCAGGCCGGAAGGCTCTTTCCCCACCCGCTGCCAGATTTCGCTCTCCTGATAACGGGTCAGCGCCAGCGTCAGGCTCAGCACTTTGGAGATTGACTGGATGGAGAAGCGTTCCGCCGCGTCGCCCGCCTGATACAGCGCGCCATCGACGGTGCACACGGCAATCCCCAGACGATCCGCCGGCACCTCCGCCAGCGCGGGAATATAGTCAGCGACCTTGCCGCTGCCGATCAACGGACGCACCTGCTGCAGAACCTCCGCCAGCAGCGCGTTATCCAATGCTGTTACCAACTCTTTTCTCCGGACAAAACAAAGGCGCCCTCAGGCACCTTCTGACAATTTCGCGGTATGACGGGCCGGACGTATCCGGCCCCGCTATTCACAGCCGGCGATCAGTCCCACCAGATATCAAACAGATCGCTGACTTTCACTTCAGTCATGTTGCGCGCTTCCAGCCAGTTTTTCACCAGCTCGCGGTGCTCTTCGGTGCAGTGACCCATTTTCTGCAGGCAAATCAGGCCTTCCCACTGCAGATAGCCGCTGCCGTCAAAGGCCAGGCCGTTAGGTTCGATCACTTCGTCAATGAAGGCGTCCAGGGTCGCGTCGATGTCCTCAACCGCGGTGCCTTCGGCAAAGCGCCAGGCGACGGAGAAACCCAGTTCCTGAAACTCTTCGATATGCAACTTTTTACGTAAACGACGACTGCGGTTCTTAGCCATTATACTTTCCTCTCAAACATCAAATCCCAAACGCCATGTCCCAGACGCTGGCCGCGTAATTCAAATTTGGTTAACGGACGCGATGCCGGACGCGGGACGTAATCGCCGGTTTCCGACTGATTACGGTAGCCGGCAACACCGTTCATCACCTCTAACATATGTTCCGCATAGTGTTGCCAGTCGGTGGCCATATGGAACACGCCGCCGACTTTCAGCTTGCGCAGCACCAGTTCGACAAACGGCGTCTGCACAATGCGGCGTTTATTATGGCGCGCCTTATGCCACGGATCCGGGAAGAACAGCTGCACCATCTCCAGCGAGCCGTCCGGAATCATATTCTCCAACACCTCAACCGCGTCATGACACATCACGCGCAGGTTGCTCAGCTCCGCCTCATGGGCATCGGCCAGGCAGGCGCCGACGCCCGGCGAGTGTACTTCAATCCCTAAAAAGTTCTGCTGCGGGTTGTTGCCCGCCATGGCCACCAGCGAGGCGCCCATGCCAAAACCGATTTCCAGCACCACCGGCGCATCGCGGCCGAACAGTTCCTTCAGATCGACAGGCTGCGTCTGATATTCCACGCCCATTACCGGCCAGTAGTGGTCCAGCGCGTGCTGCTGACCTTTGGTCAACCGCCCCTGGCGGCGCACAAAACTGCGGATGCGGCGCATAGCGCGGCCGTTTTCATCGAATTCCGGGGAGATGACGTCATTAATCATAGTGCTTTCTGTCTGTTTGGCTGCCAATTAGGGAAAGGCGCATTATGCAAAGATAGCCCGGTTTAGCAAGTGTTCATCTTCTCTCTCCGGCATCTTTCCCGTTGTGAGGAGCAGCGATATCGCCACCGTCGGAAAGTTCCGGTTTACACCACCAGCGCACTATGCTGCAATCGCGCATCAATATCTGTCTGATACGAAACCCGATTATGATGCAAGCACGCCAGTTCTCGCACCAGGTGCTTGAATGGTACCAACGCTACGGGCGCAAAACGCTGCCGTGGCAATTAGATAAAACGCCCTATCAAGTATGGCTCTCCGAGGTGATGTTGCAACAGACTCAGGTTGCCACCGTCATTCCATACTTTCAGCGATTTATGGCGCGCTTTCCCACCGTCAGCCAGCTGGCCGCCGCGCCGCTGGACGAAGTGCTGCATCTGTGGACCGGGCTCGGTTACTACGCCCGTGCGCGTAATCTGCACAAAGCGGCGCAGACCATTGTCGCACAACACGGCGGCGAATTCCCGACCAGCTTTGAAGAAATTGCCGCGCTGCCCGGCATCGGCCGCTCCACCGCCGGCGCCATTCTGTCGCTGTCGCTGGGGCAGCACTATCCGATCCTCGACGGCAACGTGAAGCGCGTGCTGGCACGCTGCTATGCGGTAGAAGGCTGGCCGGGCAAAAAGCCGGTGGAGAACCGTCTGTGGCAAATCAGCGACGAAGTCACCCCGGCGGAAGGCGTCGGCCAGTTCAACCAGGCGATGATGGATCTTGGCGCGCTGGTCTGCACCCGCTCGAAACCGAAATGCGAGCTGTGCCCGCTCAGCAACGGCTGCATCGCCTATGCCAACCACAGCTGGGCCAACTATCCGGGCAAGAAGCCGAAACAGACGCTGCCGGAAAAAACCGCCTATTTCCTGCTGCTGCAACAGGGCGAGCGCGTCTGGCTGCAGCAGCGTCCGACGGTCGGCCTGTGGGGCGGCCTGTTCTGTTTCCCGCAGTTCGCCGTTCGTCAGGAAATGGAACTCTGGCTGCAACAGCGGGGTCTGAACGCAGAGCACGCGCAACAACTGACGGCGTTTCGCCATACGTTCAGCCATTTTCATCTGGATATCGTGCCGATGTGGCTACCGCTCGACGGTGCCGGCGGCGCCATGGATGAAGGCGACGGTCTCTGGTATAACTTGGCGCAGCCGCCGTCGGTCGGACTGGCCGCGCCTGTTGAGCGACTGCTGCAACAGCTGGTCAAGCAGCCGCCGACCCAATCGAATCTATTTGGCAACAGCGCCACCGATGAGGAACTAGCATGAGCAGAACCATTTTTTGTACCTACCTGCAGCGTGACGCCGAAGGGCAGGATTTCCAGCTGTATCCGGGCGATCTGGGTAAACGCATCTTCAACGAAATCTCCAAAGAAGCCTGGGGCGAGTGGATGAAGAAGCAGACCATGCTGATCAACGAGAAAAAGCTCAATATGATGAACCCGGACGACCGCAAGCTGCTGGAAGCGGAGATGGTGCGCTTCCTGTTTGAAGGCCACGACGTCCATATCGAAGGCTACACGCCGCCGAGCGAATAACCTGTTTCGGGGCCGGCGCTGGCCCCTGCAATGCCCGATTACATTCATCAAAATACGGCTTAAGATGAAGAAAATTTTAGCTTTGCTAGTGATAGCACCTTTATTGATTTCCTGTTCCGGTAAAAAAAGCGATGAGTTCAACGAAGCCTGGGTGAAAGACACCAACGGCTTCGACATTCTGATGGGCCAGTTCGCCCACAACATCGAAAATATCTGGGGTCTGAACGAAGTTCTGATCGCCGGGCCGAAGGATTACGTCAAATATACCGATCAGTATCTGACGCGCAGCCACATCAACTTTGATGCCGGCACCATCACCTTTGAAACCATTTCGCCGACCGACCCGGCCGCCAGCCTGCGCAAGGCGATCGTCACCACCCTGCTGATGGGCGACGACCCGAGCTCGGTTGACCTTTACTCCGACGCCAACGATATCCAGATCAGCAAAGAGCCGTTCCTTTACGGCCAGGTGGTGGATAACAAAGGCCAGCCGATCCGCTGGGAGTGGCGCGCCGCGCACTTCGCCGACTATCTGGTGCAGAACAAGCTGCAAAAACGCACCTCCGGCCTGCACGTGATCTACTCGGTCACCATTCAGCTGGTGCCGAACCACCTGGATAAACGTGCGCATAAGTACCTGCCGATGGTGCGTAAAGCCTCGGAGAAATACGGCGTGGAAGCGTCGCTGATTCTGGCGATTATGCAGACCGAATCCAGCTTTAACCCGTATGCGGTCAGCGGTTCCGACGCGCTCGGCCTGATGCAGGTGGTGCAGCACACCGCCGGTAAGGATGTGTTCCAGATGCACGGCAAATGGGGCAAACCAAGCCGCAGCTACCTGTTCGATCCGGCGAACAATATCGATACCGGCACCGCCTATCTGGCGATTCTGCAGAACAACTACCTGGGCGGCATCAAGAACCCGACCTCGCGGCGCTACGCGGTGATCACCGCCTACAACGGCGGCGCCGGCAGCGTGCTGCGCGTGTTCTCCAGCAACCGCAGCAAGGCGTTTGACGTCATCAACGACATGCAGCCGGGCGATGTGTACACCACCCTGACCACCAAGCACCCGGCCGGCGAGTCGCGGCGCTATCTGGTGAAGGTGAACACCGCGCAGAAGAGCTATCGTCGCCGTTAAGTCATGCAAACAGGGGCGCAATGCGCCCCTGTTTTTTTCCTCACGCCGCGCGGCGGTTACGGCTTGACCACGTAGCCGAAAATCCGCTTCCAGCCGTGGTCCTTTTTCTCGACATACACGCCCTGCAGCTCCGGCGAAAAGCCCGGCAGGCGGTTGATTCCCTCCTCCAGCGCCAGGAAATAGCGCTGCGCCGCGCCGCCCCACGCCTCCCCCGGCACCACGCACAGCACGCCCGGCGGAAAAGGCAGCGCCCCTTCGGCGGCAATACGCCCCGCCGCCTGCGATATCGGCACCAGCTCGACGTTATCGCGGATAAACGCCACGTTGGCGTCCTGCGGGTTCATCATCACCGGCGGGAAGTGCGCCTGACGGAACATCTCTTGCTGCAGCCGTTTCACGTCATGGCTGACATACAGGTCGTGCATCTCCTGGCACAGCTGACGAATGCTGTAGTTGCGGTAGCGCCGCTCATGTTTGCGGTATACCGTCGGCAACACCTCACAGAGCGGCGCATCCTGTTCAATATAGCGCTCAAACTGCACCAGCTTATCCACCAGGCGCGCCATTTTGGCCGGTTTCTCCGCCGGGGTCAGCAGGAACAGGAGCGAATTGAGATCGCTCTTTTCCGGCACGATGCCGTTTTCCCGTAGGAAGTTGGCCAGAATCACCGCCGGCACGCCGAATTCACCGTACTGCCCAGTCTGGGCATCAATGCCCGGCGTAGTCAGCAGCAGTTTGCACGGGTCGACCAGATACTGTTCCTGCGCATAGCCGGCAAAGCCGTGCCAGGCCGCGTCCGGCTCGAAGGTGAAGAAACGTGCGTCGCCGGCGATGTGTTCACTGTCAAAGCTCTGCCATGCCTGCCCGTCCACCTGCGGCGGAATAAACGGTCGCAGCTGACTGCAGCGCTGTAGCAGCTGTTTACGCGTTTCAATGCCCAGCCGCACGCACTCCATCCACATGCGTCGCCCCGCCTCACCGGCGTGCATTTTGGCGTTGACGTCCAGCGCGGCGAACAGCGGATAAAACGGGCTGGTCGATGCGTGCAGCATAAAGGCGTTATTCAAATGCTTATGGTTGCAGTGGCGCTTCTGCCCCTTGATATGATCGTCTTTCTTGTGAATCTGCGAGGTCTGCGAAAAGCCCGCCTGCTGTTTGTGCACCGACTGAGTGACGAAGATGCCCGGATCGTGCTCGTCCAGCTCCAGCAGCAGCGGCGAGCACTCTTTCAGCATCGGGATAAAGCCTTCATAGCCCACCCAGGCGGAATCAAACAGAATGTAATCACACAGGTGGCCGATGGTGTCGAGCACCTGCCGGGCGTTGTAGAGGGTGCCGTCGTAGGTGCCGAGCTGAATAATCGCCAGCCGGAACGGCCGTGCCGCCTCGGCCTTGTCCGGCGCCACCTCGCAGATTTGCTGGCGCAGGTACGCTTCGTCAAAACAGCCGGCATCGATACCGCCGATAAATCCGAACGGGTTGCGCGCGGTTTCCAGATAGACCGGCGTGGCGCCTGCCTGAATCAGGGCACCGTGATAGTTGGACTTGTGGTTATTGCGATCGAACAGCACCAGATCGCCGCGCGTCAGCAGCGCGTTGGTCACCACCTTGTTCGCCGCGGAGGTACCGTTGAGCACAAAGTAGGTTTTGTCAGCGTTAAATACCCGCGCGGCATGTTTTTGCGCATCCTTCGCCGCCCCTTCATGGATCAGCAAATCGCCCAGTTTCACATCGGCGTTGCACATATCGGAACGGAACAGGGTTTCGCCATAAAAATCGAAAAACTGCCGCCCCGCCGGATGCTTACGAAAGAATTCCCCTCCCTGATGCCCCGGGCAGGCAAAGGTAGAATTTTCCATCTCTACATAGGTTTTCAGCGTCTTGAAAAACGGCGGCAGCAGCGCCTGCTCATAGGCGTCTGCCGCGGCTTCCAGCTGCGCCATATAAAACGCCTTGCTGGTGCCGCTTAGGGTGAAAACGCCGGTCACCAGCGGCAGATAATCCGGCGACAGCGGTTCTTCCTCTTCAACGGCAACAAAGGCCGGGATATTAAATCCGGTCGCCTGCAAACGCGCCAGCATGCCGGCGTTCACATCATCGACGGAGACTACCACCGCCGCCACGTCGGTGTAATCGGTGTGTGCGACACGCACGACTTGCCGCAGGGTTTCAATACTGGCGGACAAACCGGTGCTGATTGCTATCTTCAAGTCTTTCATTGTGCCAACTCTCAAACAATGGGGAATGAAGTGACGCCATCAGCCTGCATAAAATAATGACGATTATCCTGCACAGCCAAACGCTTAACCTGCGGCCACCCGGCAAGGGCGCAAATGGAAAAGTGAAGCACCGCCGATAAATACTTTAGATTAAATTATGTTACCCTTTGCTGTAAAAACAAAAAAATAATATAAGTAGATAAAATACAGACAGTTAAAATCAACGCTCGAGCCGAGAGTGATTTGTAACAAAGGAAACTATATTGACAGGCTAATAATTCAGCGCAGTTTGCCACGCTGCGCTGAATCAAGCGGCGTTAGAACAGATTAAATTTGTAATCGACCTGCAGTTCGACCGAGTGATTTTGCGCCCGCATTGGTTTGCCGTCGGCGGTCAGCTTCGGCCGGTTGTTCTGGCTTTGATAGTTCCAGGATGGCCCGCCGGACAGCTGCAGACTCAGATCCTTCACCGCAGACGGCGTCCAGCGCGAATACATCAGGGTTTCGCCGCGCTGGATGCCGCGTCCCTGATACTTCATACCCCAGCCGTAGTTGGTCACCATCCCCATTTCAACGTCCGGCGTCACGGCATAGCCAAACGTCCAGGCCACCATTTTTTCGTTATGGCCGACATAGTCGTTGCCCCAGCTGTCGGCCATCGAATTAAAGGTGCCGCGGCTGAGCTTCGCCAGGTGCCATTCAAAACGCCCCAACCCCTGCGACAGATGCGCGCGCGTATAGGAGAGACCGGCCTTGTTCTTCCAGCGTCCGGCCTGCCAGTTCAGCGACAGCGCGGCGTGGTAGGCATCGCGATCAAAGGTTTTCTTGCTCGGCGACATGCTGGTCCAGTCCTGCAGGCCATGGTTCATGTAAAGCTGAGTGCCGAGCGCGGCGCGATAGTCCGCCAGCATCGCCGGCCGCCAGTCAAACTCCAGACCGTGACGCTGAAGATAGTTATGACTTTCGCCAAAGAAATAGCGGGCGCCGTAGTCACGCTGCGCGTAGCTCAGCTCGCCGGTGGCGATCTGGCTAATCTGTTTCTTGTCGGCGGTGCGGAAATGCACTTTCTCCGGGGAATCCCTGTCGCTGTAGCGCGTGACATAGGCGCCGCGCAGGCGCAGCGGCCCGCTGCCGGTTTCGCCGCGCCAGCCCAGATAGGTGCTCGGGATGGCGCGGGTCGAGTTATTCAGCGCGCCCCACTTTTTAATTTGCTGCCAGCCGCCATAGAGACGCAGATAGGTATCCTCATCCCCCAGGCGCGCCTTCATATACAGCTGCCCCAGCTTGTTAAAACCTTTCGCCTGGCCGTCGTCGTTATACAGCACGCTGCGCCCCCAGAAATCATCGCTGGCGGCCAGTTTGACCACGCCATAATAGGACGCGTCCACCCCGAGCATATCGTTGATATAGCCCGACTGGTAATCCAGCGTAATTCCCTGCCCCCACGCGGTCTGGTTAGAGCGCGAGCCGTAATCTTCCGTACTCAGGTTTTTAAATACATTGCGGAAGGAAAGATCGGCATGGCTATCATCAACAAACCCGGCAAAAACACCGCCGAATTTTTTATTTTCTGCCGCATCGGCATTAAACGCCGCCAGTGCCGCCAGAGGTAACATCATTAACAAATTACTTTTTTTAAATCCCATTTTTTTATTTTTCATAGAAAAGCTCCGTTTTCTATTTCGCCCAGGTATTGAAATTAACGTTATAAAGAGGGCTCGCGCCCTCGGTTGATGGTGCGCGTTTGCGGGCTTTACCTTTTCCGGTAAAGCCTGCATGTTATTTATTCCGTTGGTACGGCGTTATTTTTTATTCGCAGAAGGACGTTGCAGATCGATCCTATAAACCGCAAAGCCGATGTCGTCTTTGCCGATGTAAGTCATCGGATGCTGCGCTGACTGCCTGATAAGCTGTGCGGCATGCTCATCAGGCGAGGTTTCCATGCGGATATCCAGCTTTTTGTCCGATTTGATCGGTGCAATGCTCCAGCCGTTCTTCGCCGCCGGCGCGTACTGGCCGTGCTGCTGGGTTTGCGTATTGATATAGTCGGCGATGATCGAACGCACTTCATCCGGCGCATTGATCACCACGTTCTTGTCCCCGGTGCCGGGGAATTTACCGGTAAAGGCACGATAGTTGTTCACCGCCACCAGGAATTCGGCGTTGTCATCCAGCGGTTTGCCCTGATAGGTCACCGAGGCAATACGCTGCGCCTGCGGGTTGATCAGGTTGCAGTCGACGTCATAACGCGCCGGCTGGGTCACATCGATCTGATAGGTGAGCGCGTCGAACATATCGAAGTTGTAGGCGCGGAAACCGTCCCAGTTCAGCAGCGACTGCGGCGCTTCGCTGTTCGGGTCGATCTGGTTGTACATCCCCGCCGAACATTCCAGCCACTGTTTCACATCCTTGCCCTTCACGCGCACGGCGGCGAGGGTGTTGGCGTATTGATACAGCTGCGCCGCGTTGCGGAAGCTCAGATCGCCCTGCGCGATATCGACGAAGTCATCCGGCGCGTTTTTGCGGCCGCCGACTTTAAACGGCGCGGCGGCGGTCAGCACCGGCAGGTCAGCCAGATCCGGATCGCCCTGGATCATACGTTCCACATAGGCTCGCTGCGCATCGCGGATCACCTGCATCGCCGCCGTATCCTGCACCAGGGCCAGATAGGAGTCGATGCCGGCAGCCAGCTTGCCGATCGGCTTGTTAACGTATTCACGCGTGCTGTCATGGGCGTTTTTCAGCGCCTCGACCAGTTCCGGCTTCGCATCCACCAGCGACTTGCCCGCCTTGCTGTCATAGATAGGGCGCGCCTCGGCCTTGCCGGACGTCACCTGCCATTTGCCCTCTTCACCCTCAATGACCAGATCGATCACCCCCAGGTGATCGGCCCAACGCCCCGGCATCACGGCCGGCACGCCATTCACCGTGCCCTTGGCGATATCCACGCCCGGCAGTGAAGCGAAACTGGCGCTCGGGAAGACCCCGTGGGAATGGCCGAAGGCGATAGCGTTAATGCCCGGCACCTGAGACAGGTAGTAGCTCGAGTTTTCCGCCAGCGCTTTGTACGGATCGGCGGAGATGCCGGAGTGGGCAATGGCGATCACCACGTCGGCACCCTCTTTACGCATCTGCGGCACCAGTTTCTTCGCCGTTTCGGTGATGTCTTTCACCACCACTTTACCTTCCAGGTGGGCGCGGTCCCACAGGGCGATTTGCGGCGGCACAAAGCCGATATAACCGATGCGCAGGTTATGCATTTTGCCTTCGCTGTCCTTCACCGGCGTATCGACGATCAGATACTGTTTGAAGTAAGGCTTCTCACCGTCGGCATGGTAGACGTTGGCGTTGATGTAAGGGAATTTGGCGCCGCTCAGCGCCAGCTGCAGGTAGTCCAGCCCGTAATTGAACTCGTGGTTGCCGACGCTGCCTACCGCGTAGTCCAGACGGTTCATCGCCTGATAAACCGGGTGCACGTCGCCTTTTTTCAGATGCGCCGCGGCATAGTCGGCCATCGGACTGCCCTGAATCACGTCGCCGTTATCCACCAGCACGCTGTTGTCTACTTCCGTCCGCGCTGCATCGATCAGCGTGGCGGCGCGCACCAGGCCATGCTGAGCCGTTGCGCGATCCTTGTAGTAGTCGTAATCCATCATATTGCCGTGCATATCGGTGGTTTCCATCACCCGCAGATTCACCGTGGCGGCGTGGCAGACACCGGATATCATCACTGCTAATAACGTCACTTTACTGACTGATTTTAATAGTTTCATGCTACTTTCCCTGTGTGTTGAAAATTGGCCGCCCGGCGGCCAAACTGCCCCGATGTGACCGGGTTAAAACAGCAGCCCTACCACCGTCGCATTCAAGAAGCTGACCAGCGTTGAGCCGTACAGCAATTTCAGACCAAAGCGCGCCGCGCTGTTCCCCTGCTTGCTGTCCAGCGCCTTGATCGCGCCGACGATAATGCCGATGGAGGAGAAGTTGGCGAACGACACCATAAAGACGGAGATGATCGCCACGGTACGCTCGGAGAAATTAAAGTCGCCCTGTGAGAAGTTCAGCATCGCGACAAATTCGTTACTGACGATTTTGGTCGCCATCAGGCTGCCGGCCTGCACGGCTTCATGCCACGGTACGCCGATCAGGAACGCCAGCGGCGAGAACAGGTAGCCGAGAATATCCTGGAAAGAGATGCCGAACAGCGCGGTGAAGATGGCGTTGGCCATGGCGATTAACGCGATAAAGCCGATCAGCATCGCGCCGACGATCACCGCCACTTTAAAACCGTCGAGGATGTACTCGCTCAGCACTTCAAAAAAGCTCTGTTTCTCCCCTTCGCTGACGTCCAGCAGATCTTCCTGCGGGTTCACCTGATAAGGGTTGATCAGCGACGCCATGATAAAACCGCCGAACAGGTTCAGAACTAACGCCGTCACCACGTAGCGCGGCTCCAGCATCACCATGTAGGCGCCGATAATCGACATCGAGACCGTCGACATCGCCGAGGTGCACAGCGTATACAGGCGATGCTCCGGCAGCAGGCCGAGCTGTTTTTTTACCGAGATAAATACTTCGGACTGGCCGAGGATCGCCGAGGCCACCGCGTTATAGGACTCCAGACGCCCCATACCGTTGATTTTGCTGAGCCCGAGACCGATGTACTTGATGATGAAGCCCAGAATACGCCAGTGCTGCAAAATGCCGATCAGTGCGGAAATAAACACGATAGGCAGCAATACCGACAGGAAGAACGAGATCTCTCCTTTATTCAGCAGGCCGCCGAACACAAAGTTGACGCCCTCATTGGCGTAGGCCAACAGATGGCCAAATACTCCGGCCACGGCGGCGATGCCGGTATTGCCGGCGTCCGTTTTCAATAGCAACAATGCCATAACAAACTGACACAGTAACATCACACCCAGCGGCCGATAGCGAATATTTTTACGGTTATTACTCACCAACACCGCCAAAGCATAAATAACAAAAATGCTTAATATACCAATGAGATACTTCATATTTCTTCCCCGGGAAATTGTATACCACCCTGTCAGGAGGCATAGTCACACATATAAAAATGTTATTAGGAGAACATATCAGAGGATAAATGTTATTAAAGTGACATTGAGCACAAAAAAACCATGGGTCAACGGGAAGCGCATGATTAATGGTTAAATTTTCGTTAAAACGGGCAGGCGGCGGCAAAAGGGAGAAAAACCTGGCGGCAGACGGGGAAAGAGTGCGTGAACGGCAACTGCGGCAGAGCCTGCGAACGCCCTGCCGCAGTGCAACGAATTGACTAAAAATGGAGCAACCAAACGCTTTGCGGCAGAAAGCCGTTGACGACTCCCGGCCTTTACGGTTTAATGCGCCCCGTTGCCCGGATAGCTCAGTCGGTAGAGCAGGGGATTGAAAATCCCCGTGTCCTTGGTTCGATTCCGAGTCCGGGCACCACTAATTCTGCATGAAAGCACGCTGGTTAGAGGCATACCCTTTAACGGGCGGAACAAAGGAACTTAAACTCAGCATCGCAGTGTTTATGAGACATCCACACACTCGATATTGATAACTAGGTTCCTCTTAAAAAGGATGCCTGTGTTGGCCCACAGGCGTCCTTTTCTCGATCACTGTTGATTTTTACAGCTTGTTAAAGTTATGTCAAGGCAAGCCTAACTTCTTCTTCCCGGACAGGAATCACGTCCATATAGAGAGACAACTCGTCTTCTAATGCCTGCCCGGTTATCTTCAAATCCAACTCTACATATTCCATGGTTGTACTCACGCTGCGGTGCCCCAGCAGACCTTTCACCATGGCCAAGTTGCGATCTGGCGACTTCATCATCTCTGTTGCCAGAGTATGTCTAAACCTATGCGGGCTTACCTTGAAACCGCATTCCTTGCTCAGCCGGGTAAAGAAAGATCGTACAGGCTGTATTTCAGGCTCCAGCCCTACTTCCCCCAGAGGATTTTTAAATCGGTCCACATCGAACAGATAGTCTTCTGGCTCAGCACCTTGGTTTTTAGCTCTTTCGACGAGTATTCGCATTCGTTCGCGAACAAAGCTAACTATGGGTACTAGCCACTCACGATGTGTCTTGCTGCCTTCTTTACAGAGAAGCATCGAGTTTGCTTCCAAATCGACATCCATCAGACGGATATGCAACAGTTGATTTTGTCTCATGCCAGTAGAACGCAACACATCAATGACCGTACGCCAATACCAGACAGGATACAGCGCACACGGACGAGGCTTTCCTATTCGTAACTTTTCACGCTCCTCAAACTGCGCCAATACTAAATTGAGCCTAACGATCTGATTGCGATTTAGTATCTTCTTCCGCTTACTCCCCGGAGGAACCTGCGTTTCATCAAGCGGATTAGCTGTAATCGTGAGCCAATTTTTCTTGATCCCCTGGTTATAAAGCGCCCGTAAATGACGAACCTTATTATTCCAGGTACTTGTAGTCAGACCTCGTCCAAGCATATCCCTTCTCCAGAGAATCAAATCGCGATGCGTCACCTCGTCCGGCAACTTATCTTCACCAATAAATTTTTGGAAAACTGCGACCACTTTTCGGTAGCTGCTTTCAGTTTCTGGTCGGAGTGGTTTTGAGAAGCAATATTCCTCAAGCAATGTTTCCCAGTCCATCATTCCTCGTTTGTTCATTATATATCCCCCCAGTTGAAATTAAGTGCCATATAAAGACACGGACAATCCCTATCAAGGGATGACCAGCACCGGACTGTCGGCTGGCACCGGTGCCCCTCGATAGAGGAAACTCGCTTTAATGAGATACCCCTTGGTACGTTTAAAAGGACCTGTACGCTCAGGATTTCCGTACAACTCAGCAAAATAAAACCGCTTACCCTTTACACGCCGGTGCTTATCCAATCGCTCAAAGCTCTCCTGTAATGCCTCGCGTTGATTTCCTTCCAGTCCCGATTGCTTAAGGTAGAGGTAGAAGATCCCTGGAACAGTTAAGAAGACAAATCCGGCAACAAGATGAACCCTGGCGCCTGCCGTATTGATAGGAATTTCCCCTGAAGTCAGACCTGTACTCAGCCACTGCAGGAACTGCTCCCCTGAATGCTCATCAGAGATCGGCACTTCCCCTTTACCAACCTCAGAGGCTCCTTGCCCCATCACCGGTTCAGAATTTTCAGGTTCGTCTTGAGGTATGACTGCTTCGGCAACAGCTGGAACGTCATCAGAAGTAGTTGCTTCAGGTATAAGGGGCGGAGTTTTCTCTGGTAACGTCGTCACCGTATCCACTACATTGAGTAAATCTGCTGCCGGTCGCTCACTTTCTGTAGGCTCCGGAGCCTCCTTCTGGGGCGCGTCCTCCTGAGCCAACATTTCGGGGGCTTCCGGCGCAGATACACTGACATTCAGCAGCGAAAGCAGCGCCTGCATATCCTCCTCAACCTCAACAGCAGGCTCTGGTGCAACAACCATCTCGGCCAGCGGTAAATCATTAACGGGTGTATCTAGCGCTGAGCTCAGCAGTACATCACCGGATGGAGCAGGCATGGCTTCTTCCGAGCTGACTGCAGCGGCAGTGTCAGCACTATTGCCCTGGCCCTCAGCGGGAACCGGCTCTCCCGACACAGCACTTTGCACATCGACACCAGGTACACTGCTCTCCAGCACAACCTGCGCAGCAGGAGCGCTAACAGGCACTGGCGATGTCTCTGACGGCACTGGCATTGGAGAGGAAGGAATGGCAACGGCCACTGGGTTGGCAATGGCATCACCGCGTGCCAGCGTGACGGCCTCCCCGATAATTTCATCGATCACCGGCAGGGAGCTCGGCTGACGTGACGCTATCAGCATCACTGCCTGCGCTGCAGCCGGCAGGGTAGACAGCCAGTTGAGCGCTTCCGCCGGCAGCAGACGGCACGCTATTAACGCGCTTTGGCTCATCGTGATATCTGGTTCTGGCACCACCGGCTTGAATCGAAAACGGTAAGGTTCGGCGGGAACCGTAACACCAGGTAACCACGCTCGGCCGCTTTGCAGCTCGCCTTCTACCAGGTCTAATTGCGGCAGGTAACGCCAGAGCGCCGCGTAAAACACCACCGCGTTCCACAGAATATTTTGTGCCGACTGATCTTCAGGCGCCGCGCCCGGGGGTAACATATGCCCTTTGGCCAGGCGAACGGCATAGGTCGTCGTCTGCAGCGTGATGTCAACCAGGCCCCCTTCGCTGGCATACTCACCCTTCCGGGTTGCCGGCAGCACTTGCATCAACGTCACCAGGTGATGGAGCGGCTGCAGATAAAACTTTTCGTACAAATCCTTTGGCAGCGCACTGTTTTCCCACAGCTGCTGCAGGCACTGTTTACGAGCAGGCATGTCCAGCAGCTGCGTGGCGGACTGCGGCATAAAATACCCCGCCGGCCCAGCTGGCGATGAAGCCACTGAGGATGATTTAGCCCTGGTCGGCGCCGTGCCGATCAGCAGCTCCTTTATCGCCTTCAGCATTCCGCCATGTCCCCTTCCATATCATCGCCGGCGTCTTCATCGAGAAGCGTCTGAAGCAAGGCATTGATGACCAGGGTATTCCGCGCGCGAGTAACGGCCACATAGAGCAGATTGGTTTCGTCCGTGCGCTCATCCTCTGGTAACAGCGGGTCAGTGATATCGGCAAAGTCCTCGTTCAGGGCGACCACCGGCCATTCCAATCCCTTGCTGCGGTGCGCCGTCGAAACCGTGACCTGAGCCTGAGTTTCGTCCGTGACGGCATGCTCACGCATCACCTGCAGTTTCTGCGGTAACGGGAAATATTGTTCAAGCAGGCGCAGACCCTGGTTCATTTCCGGATCTTTCGTGGCCTTGGCCGCCGATTCAAATTCATCAAAATCACGATATTCCCGCGTCAACACCGGCGAGCGCATACGCTCCGGCATGTCTGCCGAAAACCAATAAAGGTCCTCGAGCTCCTCAGTCTTGTAGCCGGCGATACCGCCGACCCAGAACACCTTCTGGCCGGCGAGACTGGCATCAAGCGCTGCGCCAATCACGCCGGCAACGGTTCGGCTTAATATCGTGACGTGCTCTCCCCGGTTTTCTTCTGGCAAACGTGTGACCACTGCGTCTTCACCGCCATCACCCACAACGGGCAGCGTTTCTCCCTGGCGGGCCAGCAGCATGTTGGCCACGCTGGCTACCGCAGGTCCAAACCGGAAGCTGTGGGTCAGATTCAACCGTTCAGCGTCAACCAATGCCGGCGCATCGTGGGCATTCTCGGCACCTCGGAAGCGGTAAATCTGCTGATGACGATCGCCGACCAGCACTACATTACAGTTCTGCGCCAGCACCAGGCTCTGTGTCACCGGATTGGCATCCTGCGCCTCGTCGAACAGCAACGTTTGCCAGCGTTTTGAGAGATCTGGCTGAGAAAGCTGATACAGCTTGAGATAGACATCGTGCGTAACCGGGAAAGTGCCGTCCTGGCGCGCGGATTCGCGCCATAACAATTGTGCGGCCGCCAGGATCCTTTCAGCGGACACCCCGCTGCGGTCATCCTCATCCGGCAGGTGTTGCGGCCCAAATTCGTGGTCACCACTGCACAGAAAGGCATTGAAGGTCATGATGGCCGTTCTGGCCAACGGCCAGTGACGGGTATTGAGCAAGCGGGCAACGTCAGTGATCCGCAGATTCCCTGCTAACCGCTTCTGGTAATGACGGCCGAAGTTTGGCCAGGCCAGCTGATGCGACGTTTTGCACTCAACGTTGAACGGGAATTTCTGTTCGGCTTCATCCCTGACCGCGCGGTTATACGCAAGGTAGAGCATCCTGCTGTTCGGGTTCGCCAGGGCATAGCGCACCAGGGTGGACGTTTTGCCCGTGCCGGCAAACGCTCTGACGACCAGGCGATGACCAGACCAGCCGATAATAGCGGCCTGTTCAGGTGTATCAGAATAAGACATCAGCAGCACTCCATTAAAACGGGACCGGCGCTATGCTGCGCAGGTCGGCACGATACGCACCACAGGAAACTCTTTTCCCGGAAGAAAAGATTTATCCTGTTCAGGCGTATTCAGGGTGATATACCGTTATCACTCTCATGCTGCTTCAGTCTGGTGAGGCAAAAGGCCGCAAAAAGACCACGTGGATAAATCATCCACGTGGGCGTTTGAGGCGAAATTAAATATTTTTATTATACTCAGGGCGCTACCATCATTATTTAAGCCCTGTTTATTATTCGGGAATTAAATGAATAATTAATTCCGTTTTATTTTTTTAAATACTTCGACGGTATTTTTAATTGCTTTCTCAGTCGGCAGTCGCTCCATGGAGCTGGCGCCATAGAAGCCATGACAATCCGGGCAATGCGCCAAGATATACGCCGCATCTTCCGGCTCCGCGATAGGGCCGCCGTGGCACAGCACAATCACGTCATCCCGCACCGCTTTCGCCGCCCAGGCACAGGCGTTGATAATCGGTATACAGGCCTCAAGGTCATGGGCAGTTTCGGCGCCAATATCTCCGCCAGTAGTCAGCCCCATGTGCACGACAATAATGTCCGCGCCAGCCTGGGTCATCGCTACCGCATCATCCGGATTGAAGACATACGGTGTTGTCAGCATCCCCTTCTCATGCGCCAGACGTATCATATCGACTTCCAACTGATAGCCCATGCCGGTCTCTTCCAGGTTCTTGCGGAAGTTACCGTCGATGAGGCCCACGGTCGGGAAGTTCTGCACCCCTGCAAAGCCCTGGGTCTGCAGTTCGTCCAGGAACGGCGAGAGGTTGCAGAACGGATCCGTACCGCAGACACCGGCAAGTACCGGCGTCTTTTTGACAACGGGCAACACTTCATCGCCCATCTCACGCACTATCTGGTTGGCGTTGCCATACGGCATCAAGCCGGACAGAGAACCGCGGCCGGCCATCCTGAAACGCCCCGAGTTGTAGATAACTATCAGGTCAACACCGCCGGCCTCTTCGCTACGCGCGGAAAGACCGGTGCCGGCACCGGCACCAATAATAGGTTCATCACGGACGACTTTCTGTTTCAGACTTTCAACAAGTACTTTGTAGTTATTCATTAAAGTTTCCCTGGTGTTGAGTGATGAGGGGTTCCCTGGTGTTGCATGACTGCGTTGAACTCCTCAATCACAAGTGCTGCAAATTCAGGTGCGTTAATATGGTGAGGCGTTTTGATAATCCGTCGCCGGCTCGTCTGTAGCACAGTCTTCTCCAACCCGTCAGCAAACGCCCGTCGTGCGTCAGGGTCATAAAACGGCTGGCCAGGAGCATCAAGCGCGGAGAATCCGCCTTCTGGTAGTAAGAAACTAACAGGCCCATTGCATTGATTGAGCTTTTCCCCAATCCACACGCCGAGCTGGTAGTTTTCCTCTGGTGTTGTGCGCATTAGCGTCACCTGAGCGTTATGCTCGACAAACTGCCGCTGAGCATAACGCTCAGGTATGCTGTCAGGCTCCCCAAAATTGACCATGTCCAGGGCGCCGGCACTGCCCACCCAGAGCACTTCAGTCTGGGCGATACTATCGAGCCGCGTCTCCGGGCATGCCAGGACGCCACCAAACAGCAGGTCAGCCACTTCGGTCAACGTGATATCAATAACCCCCACTACCTCACCATGCTCAACGAGGCCTTCCATGGACGTACCACCGTTACCCGTGGCATGGAACACCAACGGGTCATACTGTTCATTCAGAACAGTTATCAGCTGGTTGATACATGGTGTGGTCACGCCAAACATGGTCAATCCAAGTACCGGTTTTTGTGCCCGGTCAGGCGCAACAACATGGTTGACCGCGCCGGCTATCATGTTGGCTGCATTGGTCAAAATGGTGCGAGACAGGTAATTGAGTCCGCTGAGATCAGTGACGGTATACAGCATGGCGATATCCACACCACCGACATAGCCGCCAACGTTACCGGACGCCATGGTGGATACCATCAGCTTGGGTATGCCTATCGGCATCGACTTCATAGCTGACGTTATCAGGGCTGTGCCTCCCGAACCGCCTATGCCAATCAAGCCCGAGATATCCTCCGAAGTGCTGCGAAGAAAGCGCGTCAGCGCTACAGACATCGCCGTAACCGCCCGCCCGCGTTCATTACAGAAGACAGCTTTGCTGCCTTCAGGATGATATTCAGCGATCTGAGACGACGGGATATCTATCTTGCTGTTTTCACTTAACGCCTCCGGACTCCCAGTGGACACATCAATGATGTGAGAATCCACGCCGGCGGCATGTAAACAGGACTTCAGCCAGACCAGTTCATCCAGCTTGGTGTCTGCAGTCCCTATGACATACACAAACTTGGCCATACAACTCACTCCGTGATAAGGGGTGAAAGATTGATTGATATCGTGCAATATAAAGCTAGGCTAATATTTTATATCTCACAAGATATTTTTATATCGTGAGATAAATTTTATATCGAGGGCTACACCAAGACCATGATTCTCTTTGATGAAAACAACCTGTCGCCGGTCCGTCGGAGAACCTTAGAGCGGTTAACAAACGCAGCACTCAAGCTGTACAAGGAGAACAAATTCCCAACCGCTGAAGAAATCACGCGTGAAGCGGAGTACGCCAAAGTCACCCTCAAAACCTATTTCAGCACGCACAGCGAATTCGTGGAGTATGTCGTGCATAAAGTGATTGGCGCTTTTGAAAAACCCAAAATGGGAGACGATCCCGAAGAGAATATTGCCAGGCTGATGAGCTGGGGATATGGCGAGCTGAATTCCCATGAGGCCCTGATGCGCGATGCCATGCGTATTGCGCAACAGCGCTGGCAGAGCCGGCATCAAGATGAGGAGTCTGCTGAAGAAAGCAGACTGCTGAAAAAGAGTAACCGCCGTGAAGCGCTCACTGAGGCATTAGCACCGCTAGAGTCACAACTCCCACCGGAAAAAGTGGAAAAGCTGGTCATGCTGATGTCCGTTCTGTACGGAACGGAAGCCATGACCATACTCAAAGACACCTTCGGACTGGATCAGAATGAAATTTCTGATCTGACGACCTGGGGCGCCAGACTGATGTTGCAGCAAGCAACACAGGAAATTAATAAAACGGTTGGCGACTAAAAAGGATTACATAATAGATATTTGATAAGATCCCAGTAAGTTACAGCTGGTTGGTTCATTTTTGATACAATGAAACTACTCGTTCTTCACCCAAACAAGAGAGATGCTTATGAAATACTTTACTTATCTGGCCGCGCTGATTTCACTGTCTTTCGTCGGTGTTGCCAGCGCTGGCGAAGCTCACGTTTGTAAATCTCCAGCAGTGTCGGGAACTGCGGCGAATCCCGCGCTGAATGATAGCACCGTATTTACTTGCGGAGGCGGGGTTTCCGGCACTATTCCACAACTGGCAAAAGAGGGCTGGAAAATTGTTCAGCAAACTGATCAGGCTGATTCTCCTGATCCTACCAAAACTTATGCGCAACTGATTATCCAGAAAGACTGAACACCATAAAAAGCCGGCAATATGCCGGCAATTGGTTAATTAAGTCGCCCCTTCATCAGGCAACCCGTTTCGATTTCAAACGCGCTGGCCAGTTCCCCAAATAGTGACCAGGTGTATAAAGTATTCGGCGACGCTCGTTATGCAGTGAGTTGCCGATCACCACTTCCCCCGCGACACCACAGAGCGACAGCTGGATATACCGCCTGCGGGTCAATATCCGTCGCTGACACCCACATATGGCGGTGTGACAGATAGCCCGCCTGATTAAGTACATCGGCATAGGCCAGCACCATACAGCCGGCACCGCACGCCGGTTCGGCAAGGGTAATGAACGGTTTATCCCGGAAAATGGTGTCAACATCGCCCAGGGATATCTGCGCCATCATCCTGCTGACGTCCCAGGGTGTGAAAAACTGGCCGCGGTATTTGTCCCCCAGATCCAGCTGCATGAAGACCTTTCCCAGGAAATCATTGAATTGATCCATCATGCTCGTCGACACCAGGGCAAGCAGCTGCGCCATGCGACTGACGTCCGTTTTCTCATAGCCGTTGACGATCTGCAGGTACTTGTCTTCCCGCTTTTGGTTGAAGCAAAGACGGTTCTCCAGCGCGATGACGCTGCAGCTGACGAAGTCCTCAAACACCTTCGCGCGCCGGTGATAGCGCGCCGTCTCATTGAAGAGTGAGATGAACGCTTTTTCATGGTTAATAAGTCCGGACATACGTGTTCTCCGAAAAAAGGGAACACGTATCCCGGGCGGGAAACAATGTTCCCCGAGGGATGAAAAAAGACCACCGGAAAAATCCGGTGGCCATCGTTTAACGTCAGTGCTGCAGCGGGCGCTTAACTCGCTACGGCGTTGGGTGGTAACGGCAAGGAGTCCTTGTCGGCATAGGTAAACTGGATCACCTCACCGCCCAGGACTTCCGGCTCTATTCGGCCGCCATCGACATGTTCGCCATGGTCGTAACGGTCGTAACCGCTACGACCGGCGTCGGACATGTGCCAGCTGTGCTCAACCTGGCAGCTGAACTGCTTTGACAGCTCCCCGATCACTTCGCCTGCCGGCGCGTACCACGGAGAATCAAAGTGCACCGTCAGGACATTGATGCTGTCACGCACACAACCGACGTTGTGGCCACAGGGCCATTCAATGCCGTACTGACGACCGTACAGGTCAACCGTTGCCGGCACATCACGCAGCAGCGCGCCGCCGGCGCCGTTCAGCTCTGTCGCCAGACGCGTGGGGATTAACATCAGCATGTCGCAGGGCACGGTATACTCGGGCATATTCCCGAGCCGCTCCCAGCAGCTGCCGGCATCCACCTGGCCGTCAAGCCCCACCATGCCGAACCAGTCGGCAAACTGGCGCTCGATGACGTCCGCTATTCGCGCCTGGGCAAGTGGCGGGATGTTCTCCCACTTGACTGACGCTATCCCGGACTGGCTGTAGAGCCGCTCAATCTGACGGATGTTTTCAGCCGTTAACGGCGCATCGGCTTTCAGCAACCAGAACCACTGCTCAAAAGCCAGGTTCTGTGCCGACGACACACCAGGATGTGCCAGTAAACCGGGATAAGGGACATAAACCCCCGGTTTTACCGTGGCCGGCTTCAAGATGCCGGCACAGCCTGCCAGGAACATCCTGCAGCTTTGCTGGATGGCATGGCGGTAGTCAGGAACGACATGGCCATTCACCCACTGCTGCAGCTCGTCGACAAACACGGATTGGCCGGTAACAACTAAACGGTTTTTGCACCAGTTAGACATGGTAGTTCTCCTCTTCATTCAAGAAAAAAGAGAGACGTCCCCCATCGGGGGAGCATCTCCCCCGTTGGGTTAAGGTGTAAAACAGTGGCGGTCAGCCTGTTGGCTCAACCGCCGTCAGTGGCCGGACAGTTCGCGTACAACCCGTAACTCATGGGCCAGGCGGATCGCCGGCGACAGCTGCTGATAGTCACTGACATCGATACGTTCGAGGTCGAATTTCTCAGCCAGGTCGTTAATCGCCTCATACGGCCGAAGACCGGCCTCCTGCAAGGCAATGACGCAGACCTCTTCGCAAAGGTCCGTGTCGTTCAGTGCCAGTCCGTAATGCCGGCTCAAAAGCGCGCCGGCAACGGTCTGCCAGTGGTGTTGTTCCTCGGTCATAGTGCCTCCCCGTCAGGCCGCCTGGGCGGTGTCAATCTTTACCGCTTCTGTCTCTGCCGCCGGCATTAACAAAAATTCGGTCGCCTGACGCGCCAGGCTGCTCGCGCGGAACAGCGCACGTTTGTCTTCCTTCATGATTTTCAGCCACCCTTCCAGGTAGTTCTCATGCTGGACGTCGCCGGCAACGCCGACACGGGCACAGAGAAATGCACTGCCCAGCTCGGCAACCAGCTCCTCAAACGCATAGACCGGGTCACCCCGCTTACGTGAAGAAGAGGTTATCCCCTCCCGGTTAAGACGTGTTGCATGGCCGGTGCTGTGCACCAGCTCATGCAACAACGTCGACCAGTAGTCCGATTCCGTCTTAAACTGCCGGACTTCCGGCAGCACAATCAGGTCCCGGCTCGGGGTGTAAAACGCCCTGTTCTGGTAAACATGCTCAAGGTGAACACCGCAGTCCTCCACCATTGTGCTGACCTGCGCCTGTATTCGCTCATCAACCTGTCGGGACTCCTCTTCCGGAGCGTCTGCCGGCAGTGCGCCAACCACGTCATCCAGGAGTCCGTCACACTGGCAGACATTGAACAGGTACAGCGACTTCAGCATCGGGATACGCTCTTTCAGGGCGTTCCCTTCGTCGTCAAACAACTGCCGGCCGTCGGCATCCTTCGCATCCTTTTCCCAGGGCTTGAAGACCACGGCAAGCGTCGCCTTCTCGCCGGCACGCACATGGCCACCGGCGGCTTCCGCCTGCAGATAGGTCAGCCAACGGTTAGAGTTGAAACCCTGGTCACAGGCAGACAACCACAGCAGCAGCACATTGACGCCGCTGTAAAAGTTACCGGTGGTGCCGTTGAGCGGCATCACCGCCCCCTGTGCGCTCCGGGAGCGGTCCGTCTGCCAGGGCTTGCGCCACGGCAGCGTACCGCGCTCGATGGCGGCGATGATTTTGTCCGTCACCTGTTGATACAGGTCGGGACGTTCAGGCTGTTTTTTCGCTGGTCGTGATGATGATTTCTTTCTCATGGGAGGCTCCTCAGTAATAAGGCACACTCCTCCCCTGGCGGCGAAGAATACGCCCCAGGGGACAAAGAATGGGTTAACGATTAACGTGCAGGGAAACGGATCGCCCCTTCCGCATTAACCGTGTCGGCCAGGTGATACAGACGTTCGAACATAGAGAGAAATTCCTCCCTGTCGTCCGGTTTCGCCCGTTTAGCGTCGGTATGACTGGCGATCGCCAGCAGGTCGATGGCGCTGACGCGCCATCGTTTGTACTCCGCGTTGCCCACGCATGCCCGGTAATGGACATGAGCCAGGCGCTGCATGCGGTTAATGATATGACGGTACTCGGCCACCGGCACCCAGGTGATGAGTGACTCATGCACATGGATCTGGTCGTGCAGCACGTGTATCCAGAGCTCAAAGCCGTCTGAAAGTATTCGTTCTATGCTTTCGTCGGTCAGCTGCAGATGCTCACAAAAGTCGTCGCCTCCCACCAACACGCGGGAGGTTTCGTACCAGGCGTCATCCTTTTCCGGATGACAGCCATCGGCATACGCTATGTGCTTCACGCGGCCCGTATCGCCACGTTCGGCCACTGCTGATATCAGGTAAACGCCGTCGTCTTTGGCCAGCACCAGTTCGCACTGATTGGCCTTAACTTCGGCAACGACCAGGCGCAATGCCTCAGGGTCAAAGTGCAACATGCTAAGTCTCCTTAAAAAGCGGAGACGACTTCCCCCGGAGGGAAAGCCCCTCCAGGGAAATAAAACGTTATGGCCAGCGCGGTGGTGTTACCACGATGCCCGGAAGTAAAGGTGATGCCGGCTAAAATCGAAGCCGGTCAGTACGCTGTTAACGTACGTTTTCAGTGAGTCGACCAGCATCCAGTAGACATCGCCGTAGTCGCGGCATTCTGAAGGGAGCTCCTCATGGCAGTTCGCTTCATTCAATCGTGACAACAGCATCTGCAGCATCTGGACGTCGTTGCGGTCGAACGCCATCAGCTCACCGCTTTTGACGTCCCCGACACTGTTGGCCACCCAGTGCATCAACGCAGTAAACCCACGAAAATGACAGGTGTTAACCAGCAGCGGCGGATGGTAGTGGTTACATGTTTTATGGTTGTATATTCGTGGCGCCTGCGCGCAATCACCGCCGTCCTCCAGCCACGCTGGTGAACACGGCACCCAGTCACCAACGGGTGTCCAGTCGCCGTTTACCGGCAACATCGGATAGTCAGCTTTACGCTGATGGAAAAAGTTAATATCAAGCCCCATGGGTCACTCCTCTCGATAAACAGACAGGAGCTCCCCTGCAGGGAGGCCCTGCCGGGTAAGTGCGCGCCTCAATCAGGCGACGCGTTGAGTCAACTTTCTGCGTTGGGACAACACCTCATCCATCCACGTAATAACGCGCCAGTGGTACGGGATCTCGGCATTGCACAAACTGTCTCGATACCGTTCAAGGTGCAAACGGATCGAGCTATCCCCCATCGCTGCGGCGTCAACATCTCCCGGTGCAGAAAGCGCCGGACGCTGCAGATGATGACGCAGCCATAGCAGCGGTTGCTCCCAGCCTGATTGGCTGGACAGCTCCCGCTCAATGCGCACGCATCCAGGACACAGATTGTGTATCAGGATGAGTACCAGGCGGTTAAAGAAATCCGACGCCTCGTTCCCCGGGACAATCTCCTGCACGGGCAGGTTATCGGCCGGCCATGACGACAGACGGATACCAGCACCTGCAAATGCGCAGCCGGCAAACAGCTGCCCCGCCGCATCAATACCTGCAGGTCTGGCGGATGCCGGCAACAACCAAAACATCTCGGTCACCGCCAGGGTAAAATCAATCCACGCGTCCTGGGACGGTGGTGCGTCAAAATACACGGTAGTACTCACGATAAATCCTCCAGATACAAAAAATGGGGGGATTTATCCCCCGGACGGGAATAAATCCCGTCAGGGTGTACTGCTGACTCCCTCAGGAGCCGTGTTGGTTATTCGATTGAACCACTGCGCTTCAATACTCTGTATTGAAAGCAGCAATCACTTCGTCAGATTCTCTGTCACGTTTTCCCTCATTGACGGCGCGTTCCCAGACAGATGCGTTAACTTCCTTCCCTATTTTGTCCAGGGCATTCATCACACCCTTTCCGGTTTCGGAAAGTGAGGGTAAGCCGTTCCTCTGCAGAGCAAACAGGAAATACCCAAACGCAAAGCCGGCACTATGAACCGCAACCTCGACGAGCGTCATACCGCTTGCCGAATCGCGCTCCACGTCAAAACCAAGCCGATGGAACGCTCGCGCGCTCATCAGCTCGCTTTCGAGCATGCACAGATAGCGCAGCATATCGAGAGGGGTTTTCAGATAATCGATAGTGGTATTCATGGATAAATCCCCGACAGGGTTGAGCGCCGACAACTGTATCGTCGTCGCAATGTCATTGTTTTCAAACTCAGAAGCCGAGCGCCGCAATGGCTTCATCGGCTTCACCGTTAACCTTGCCGTTGGACATGCTCCACGCCCACGCGTCTTTGCCGGCGTCGTTGCCAAGACGGTCCAGGTTGCTCAATACTTCCCGGCCAGCTTCAGACAACGTCGGCAAAACATCCCTCTGCAGAAAGTAGAGGAAAAAACCAAAAGCCTCACCGACACTGACAACGATGTTTTCCAAGTCGGTCAGCTCACAAGGCGCTTCCCGCTGCTGGCAGAGTCCGAGTCGTTGATAGGCTCTTGCGGTATAGAGCTCGCTTTCAATCGCGCAAAGGTAGAAAAGCACGTCCTGTGACGTCTTGAGGTCGAAAACATTCGTGCGGAAGTTAATTTGCGTATTCATCGGTAAATCCTCTTATAATATGGACTTACCCCCTGAACGGGAGTAAATCCCGTCAGGGTGTAGGGTGTTAAAGCGACCGCTTTAAAAACGGTAACGCAGTCTGGCCAAATGCTCGGCCTGCTGACAGGCGAGTCGGTAGGCTTTTCTGCGCTCGGTATGTTTGCAAGGCAGCACAACATGGGTGCTTGCGTAGGTATATTCTCCTTTGTACCAACCTTTGCGCAGCGTCAGTAACGCGCTGACCGAACCATCATCACTGCAGATAACATGCGCGCGAACGGCAAAATTACCTGCTGCATTGACGTACCAGTCAGTAAAACGCGGCGGCGTCATGCGAAAAGGTATTCGCTGTACAGCCGATTTGACACGGTGCAGGGTTGAGAAGAAATCAGGAACAACTGAAGAAGTAAAAACAGACATGGTGTATCTCCTGTAATGGGGAAACACCAGCCCGAGGGGAAGGTATCTCCCCGGGGGATTGGACTGCGGTAATCGCAATCGTCAGTACATCAGTCATGACCTTCATCACCGTTAAGTGATCCCTGTTCTCAAAGGTTAAACAGGGTTACCGCCACTGGGGGCTTCCTCTTTCAGGCTACGAGGCTATTTGCAGTCACCCGAAGGCGTTTCTCACAGACCGCTGAAACTTTGGTTGGCACTCACCCGAAGGCGCTTCTCACAGAGTGCTGAAGCATTGGCTGGTTGTCCGAAGACAACAAGTAAGCCTGTTCATTTTCAGAGCAAACCTTAGATGTGTCAACCCCAGAGAAACGATATATTGACACTCTTACAGCATCGGCATACTTTGGCTATGTATAGTCGTGGTGATATTGCAAAAATGCGCAGGTGCAATATCTATGATGGACACCTTCATATACTGCAGCAGAAAACCGGATACAAGCTCATTATCAATTAGTTTCCGTATCGCAAGGAATAAAGCATCATTGTCTATTTATCTTCTGGAAAGGCAGGAATATTAGAATCAAACCAGTGGCAATGATCCTAACATTGGGAAACCCACTTACATATGAGAATAGTTTTTTGTATGGTAAGACAACCGAACCTACCAAGAATAAAATGTACGATATGAAAATGAGCATACGCCCCCCCCAAAACAATCACAAACAAATAAAATTATAATCCAAAATCACATCTTGACCAATATAAAACGTAGGTTTTAAATAATTTTTTGGAGGTCGCAGCCCTGTGTGAGCTGCGACCGCTTAACACTACTTACTCAATATCATTTTTAAAATAGACTTGTCGAATATAACGTCCCCGACCATCCCCATGACCTAAATCCATCGAGACCAATGCATTTGCTTCATCTCTGCTCATGCCATTTTTGACATGATGTGTTACAGCATCCCTGGCATAGGCATATCGCAAACTATGGGGTGCATCCTTTCCAATCATCCCTGCGTCACGTACGATATTTCTGTATCGTTCTATCGCGGTATGCAGAGACGGCTTATCAATCAGCTTCCCTCTATTCTCACCACAATGCTTTATCGCCTTATCCAAAATGGACAAGACCTTCTCGCGATTCAATACTGTTGTTTCCCGGGCCCGCCCCCCTTTAGTCCCAAAAATCACCTTAACCCTATCGTTACCATTCAAGATGGCTTGCGTCCAGGTTTTTAGAGATTTTGCCGACTGAACTGTTTCTTCTGTTCTCAAACCCAGGTAACGAGACAATTGCACACCAATTGCCACGCCCTCGTCTTTTTTAAAAGCATAGTTAACAATTGCAGCCAACTTATCATCCGGAAGTGGCGTTTTAGTTCCGTCGCGACTTGCCCCTGAGATGCCTAATGCCTGGTTACTCAACTTATCATGCGAAGGGTCAGCGAGTTTATTCCGTCCGGCGACTGACATGATCGAACGGACCGCTGCCATTTCATTTTGGAGTGTACGTTTTGATATATCCTCAGCCATACGGCTACTAATATATTTTTCGATATGAGACGTCTTGACGTGTTTTACATCACGGATTTGGATATTTAATTTCGCAAGGCGTTCAGCAAAACGCTCTGCTATTCTCGAACGGTCTGCGACGGTTTTAAAACTCCCTCGTCCCTGGCGGGCGAGCGTAACCAACTGCTTGCTGAGCTTTGACATAACTTCTCCTCCCACGGGATACACACCCCTCTGCTTTCCACAAAGCAGACGGATCTGTATCCCGATAATTTCAACCCCGACGACACGGTTACTTTTGCGCTTCCTGCGTCTCGACTGGTATCTGTGCATCGGGGCGGCGAAATGTTGAGTTATTTCGAAGCTCCCCAGGTCTCTGACCTGTTCGCGGCTTACGCCGGGCTGACGTTCGTCAGACTGCTTCCACACACTACTGTTCGTAGTGTCGCCATCGATACCGAGTCGATTTCCTCCTTTTAGATAGTGAAACGTTCAAAACGGTGTTTTCCGTCGTAATTACGTTGAAGTTAATGGATGTTTAAAACCGTACTGGCACGGAGTACGTGTTGGTCAGATGGTAGTAAAACGTTGAAAGCCACGTCGTGCGTGGGTTGAGACGTTATGCGCTACGCGCGTCACTTGGTAGTGTCTTCGCCACTTCACAAGTGACGCGCGCTCCTCTGCTCCTAATGAGACTCACGTAAGCGGCCAAATGTACCAAATAGCCTTATACGTGCGTTCAAAAGTCGCATCGTCAGCAACACGTCGTAAAAGATAAAAGAATCAAAACGTTGAAGCATAAAACCTCGCCATGGCGAGCTTTATCGCTGAAAGACGTAATACATACGTCATTGGTGAAAGGAACCGTACCAGGACTGGCGCGGTTGAGTCGTTAATGAACCTTCATCACAGTCGTGATCTCCGTTCTCAAAGGGTAAACGGAGGTACCGCCACATGGGCATCCTCTTCCAGGCTACGAGGATATTGTGACCACCCGAAGGCGTTTCTCACAGATCACATGAAACATTGGATGGCACTCACCCGAAGGCGTCTCTCACAGAGTGCTGAGACATTGGATGGTCGTCCGAGGACGACGATACAACACGGCTAGGGTAAGCGATCCTACAGAAAGCTGTCAATTTGACGGACGGATATGACTGCTATCAGAATGCGTTGGTAGAGAAGATAAACGGAATACCTGCTCGGCAAACTGGAAGACATCGTGCAGACAAAAAAATGGCCAGGGAGTCAGTGGAAATCTACAACACTCGACGACCACATCTGTCGCTGAAATACAAAATGCCTTATGAAGTTCATAGGGCGTTTTCAGGTTGAAAAGTGTCAACCTATGTCAGGATTAGTCACCTGTTACGGGATGCATAAGCACTTTTATGTTAAGTGGCCGCCTATCAGATATAAGGAAAACTGGGTGAAGTTTTGTAAAGAGAGAGGAATGCCGTTACAGCTGGCGTAACGCTTTTTGGCGTATCAATTATTTGGTAAACCCATACTTTCTGTAAGATTTAATTTTTCATGAGTGACTATGATAAAGCTTTGACGGTAATCAGTTTAAAAGGGCTGTCCATATCTGCCACAGATAACGATTCGCATAGATTATAACCCCAACACATATCCATTAACAAAAAAATAAGATAAAAATAATCAGGATATTTATTACCCCCTTAATAAATATAAGTGCATCCATCAATCCCAACCTTTCATTAAAAATACGAGTTAATTAAGAATATTCATAAATGACACCAAGCTTTTCCGCCTCTTTGTTGAGAAGCGTGTTTTTTCACTGTGTCGCTAACCATGACTCCAGCAGTCCGACCAAAATACAAAATTAAACCAACAAATAGATGAAACAACCCTCAAATATATTTAATATATATTGGTCGGTGGTCTGTTAGGTGGATGAGTAGCATCAACACAAACTTGGTTTACTTGTGGTTAAATTAGGTGGATTTTTATGGGACATAAAAAAATAAGAATTAATGAAAGCGTAATGTTAGCAGCAACTCGCCGTGTCGAATGGATATTCGATACCTTTACTCAGGTTTGCCTATCTTTCTCTGGGGGCAAGGATTCGACAGTCCTATTTCATATTGTCGCCACAGTTGCTCGCAGGAAACGTCGGAGATTTTCCGTTCTGTTTATTGACTGGGAAGCTCAGTATCAGAGCACGATTGAGCATGTGCGGAAAATGCGGGAACTATACTGTGATGTGAGCGAGACATTTTTCTGGGTGTCCCTCCCATTGACCACAGTAAATGGCGTATCTGTGTTTCAACCGGAATGGGTATGCTGGGAACCAGGATTGGAATGGGTCCGTCAGCCTCCGGAAGATGCCATTACCGACATGGCGTATTTCCCTTTTTACAGGTATGCCATGACGTTTGAAGAGTTTGTTCCGGCATTTTCGGCATGGTTCACACGGAATCAATGTGGTGTGGCCATACTGACCGGCGTCCGTGCAGATGAATCCCTGAATAGATTCATTAGCCTGACCAACCAGCGCAAACTTCGCTATGCGGATGACAAGCCTTGGACAACGGCTTCTCCGGAGGGGTTTTATTACACGATGAATCCTTTGTATGACTGGAAAGCTCGGGATATCTGGATTTACCACGCCCGAACGGGGGCAATTTACAATCCGCTATATGACCTGATGTATAGGGCTGGTGTTCCTCTGTACAATATGCGTGTCTGTGAGCCGTTTGGCCCCGAACAGCGCCGAGGACTATGGCTATACCATGTTCTGGAGCCTGAGACTTGGGCCCGAATGTGTACCCGTGTATCCGGAGCGGCCAGTGGGGCCATTTATGCCAATGAAAGTGGCGCTTATTTTGCCCTGCGTAAACGTATTTCCAAACCTGCACATCATTCATGGCGCAGTTATGCCATGTTTCTGCTGGATGTCATGCCGCAAAAAACGGCTGAGCATTACCGGAATAAGATAGCCGTATATCTGCGCTGGTATCAGACGCACGGCTGTCCGGACGATATCCCGGATGAACAGGATAATGACTTGGGAAGCAGGGATATACCCTCTTGGAGAAGGATATGTAAGACTTTGATCAAAAATGACTATTGGTGTCGAACATTGTCTTTCAGTCCTAATAAACCCCGGTACTACGAACGTTATCAGGAACGCATTAAACAAAGGAGGAAAGAATGGGGGATATTATAACTAAGGAACAAATCGCCAAATTCATTACTCGGTATTTCAGCCAGCTTGACTCTGATGATGAAAAGATCGCAGCCCTCAATTATCTTCGTAAGATATTCCATGAACTTAGCCCTTTTGCCCATGAGCCAGTGGACCTCGTACTGTGGGTGAAAGCGGAAGAGGTGGTCGCCAATGATTACAATCCCAACGTCATGGCGGCAGGAGAGAAAAAGCTGCTTCAACATTCGTTACAGGAAGATGGCTTTACTCAACCCATAGTGGTATCTGAAGGCAAAGGGCAGTATTTGGTCGTAGATGGTTTTCACCGGCAATTACTGGCCAGACGGGAGTCTGAGGCAGGAAAACGTCTTAAAGGCTGGCTGCCTGTCAGTTGTATCAATCCGAATCGGAAAGGACAGCCTGAGCGGATAGCTTCCACCATCAGGCATAATCGAGCAAGAGGTAAACATAAGATAACGTCGATGTCGGATATTGTTAGAGACCTTACTCGGCTCGGATGGACGGATGAACGTATTGGTCAGGAGCTGGGAATGGATAGAGATGAAGTGTTACGCCTGAAACAGATAAGTGGCCTTGCAGACCTTTTTCAGGATGAAGAGTTTAGTTCTGCTTGGACGGTCCTTTAAATTTTTCGATTAGTTAAATATATTAATCGCGACATTATCTGACACATAGCCTTGAAAGATTGAAAGTTACCGGTTTTGATATGAGTGTCGAATCCTTATACAAAACACGAGGTATAGTGGCACAGTAAATTCGTCCACCTGTTTTGTGTTGAGGTGATATTCTCACCTCAACACAAAACAGGTGACTTAATGAACAAGAAAACCAAACGTACGTTCACCCCAGAATTCAGACTGGGATGTGCACTGCTGATTGTTAATAAGGGCTACTCATATCATATCCGACCAACCAGTGAAGCGATGGATGTGGGTTCTACCACGTTTGAGAGTTGGGTACGCCAGCTCAGGAGAGAGCGTCAGGGTGTTACGCCCTATGCACATATTCGCGGGCAGGAAAAGCAGCTTCGCCGCCTGGAAGAACAAAATTCGATATTAATAAAGGCTACCGCACTCTTGATGTCCGACTCAATTGAACGGTTCACGATAACCGCCAGACTGATTGAGAGCCACACGGTTGTCAGCCTCTGTTCCGCTTCGGCAATACACCGCAGCAGCTACCGGTACTGGCAAAAACGACATGACACTGTTAACCCCGCGTAAGTCAGGCTGTGTAGCGAAATACGCTGGGTATGGAACCAGCAGGCTCGCGCACTCTGGCTAACATGCTGACTCAAAACGGCGTCCCGATGAGCCGTTACCGTGCAGGGAGTCTTATGGAAAACCTGAATCGGAGCAGTTGTCCGACAGGGAACATCAGTACAAAATGCCCGCCTGGAACATACCTGCCTGCTGAACGAGGCGAGGAGCTGGCTATTTATCCAAAAGGCCGCGAAATACTTCACCAAACGCCTGAAATGAAGTATGTCTTTATCGGAAAGCATCAGGCTGACTTCAGCATCAAAGCTATGTACCAGCCCGCAGTAGCTGGTATGCCTCGCGCCGGTTCACTCCGGTCAGTTACCATGAGCATGGCCTGCCGGTCGCAGAGTAATCTGTTGAAGCAGAACTTCAGCGCCAGTGGCCCGAACCAGAAATGGGTAGGTGACATCATGCACCTTCGCACAGATGAAGGTGGCTATAATCTTGCCATGGTCATCGACTTGTGGTCTCGGATCGTCATTGGCTACGTATGACAGCACAGCTTACCTGCGATGCGCTGCAAATGGTGCAGTGGAGACGTAAGCAATCGAGAAACGCTATCGTTCACACCGAGCCTGGAGGCCAGTACTGTTCATCGGATTACCAAGCCTTGCTGAAATGATATAATCTATATGGCAGCACGAGCGTCAGAGGTAACTGTTATGATAATGCCTTTGCGGAAAGCTTCTTCCACTCGCTGAAGGTGGAATGCATCCACGGCGAACACTTTATCAGCCGGGAAATAATGCGAACGGCAGTGTTGTGCAATTACTGGACTAGCCACAGTGCCTGTGGTGCTCTCAACCCAGAACAATTTGAAAACCAGAACCTCGCTTAGGGCTGTGTCCACATTACGTGAGTAGGATCAGTCAGTATGGCAGTGATGACTTGTAGCGCTTCTGCCGGGCCAACAATCTGACACCGAATATGAGCTGGCGTGGTAGTTACTGGGATACTCAGTCTACTATAATCCTGAATACCGGATCGGACTGACCCGGGCCGATATCTTCGATTACATTGACGTCTTCTACAACCGAGCCCTGGGGCCTTCGAAAAGGCCTTTTCGTTGCCAACCTTAAGCCACCTCCTGAGGAGGTGGCTTTTTACTTTAAATGTCTACCAGAACGAACGGTGAGACACCACTAAATGATTTCAAATACAAGAGAATTGAGATGTATGAGATACTGAATAAGAATATGATGTTTGTATCCCCATTCCATTAACCATTGTGTATTTATTAGAGTCTGCTGTTCCCGTATATATGTATTGACTTTGACTCAGGCCCCACAGTGCTGGGAAATCACCCCACTCCCCCCAAAGATTCCCTACTGCTTTATAAGGATTTGTTGTTCCGCCATTTGTTATATCCTCGACTAATGGAAGACTCAGCCCAACTTTTGAGCACTGAATTTGAGCATCCACTTGGGACACTGCAGGCCCTGTTAATAAAGTAAATACTTTTTTAATTGTAAAGCTGTAATTAGTTTTGCTGATATCGTCAGAAATGGTTATCGTTACATTTCCCTTATTACCAGCCAACATTACATGCCCAGAACTGTCTACGGTTGCAACGCTTGAGTCTGAACTTGACCATTTTTTACTTTGCTCTTGCCCTCCTTCTAATTTTATTGAGAAATATGTTTTACCATCTTTCACTGCAGTTGTAGGGAAGCCTTCATTTGGCGAAAAACCTTCGCTTTGCGGCTCTTTATTTAGTCTTTGTAAGGATCTGATCTTAAGAACAGCTATAAAGGTCACCGCCTGGCTCTGGCCTCCGTCCGCCGCATTGTCCTGGGCCTTCGCACTCACCGTGACCTCCCCGACCTGGGTGCTGGTCAGCGTCACCCGGGCTTCGCCCTGAGCGTTCGTGGTCACGCTCGGCTGCGCCAGCGTCCCGCCGGTGGTGCTGAAGGCCACCGGCGCCTCCGCCACCAGGTTGCCGCTGCCGTCCTTCAGCACCGCCGTAAAGGTGATCGCGCTGCTGCCGTCCGCCACCTGTGTCGGCACGTCACTGCTCAGGCTGCTGACCGCCGCCGCACTGGCATTGGCGATGAAGGTCACCGCCTGGCTCTGGCCTCCGTCCGCCGCATTGTCCTGGGCCTTCGCACTCACCGTGACCTCCCCGACCTGGGTGCTGGTCAGCGTCACCCGGGCTTCGCCCTGAGCGTTCGTGGTCACGCTCGTCTGCGCCAGCGTCCCGCCGGTGGTGCTGAAGGCCACCGGCGCCTCCGCCACCAGGTTGCCGCTGCCGTCCTTCAGCACCGCCGTAAAGGTGATCGCGCTGCTGCCGTCCGCCACCTGTGTCGGCACGTCACTGCTCAGGCTGCTGACCGTCGCCGCACTGGCATTGGCGGTGAAGGTCACCGCCTGGCTCTGGCCTCCGTCCGCCGCATTGTCCTGGGCCTTCGCACTCACCGTGACCTCCCCGGCCTGGGTGCTGGTCAGCGTCACCCGGGCTTCGCCCTGGGCGTTCGTGGTCACGCTCGTCTGCGCCAGCGTCCCGCCGGTGGTGCTGAAGGCCACCGGCGCCTCCGCCACCAGGTTGCCGCTGCCGTCCTTCAGCACCGCCGTAAAGGTGATCGCGCTGCTGCCGTCCGCCACCTGTGTCGGCACGTCACTGCTCAGGCTGCTGACCGCCGCCGCACTGGCATTGGCGGTGAAGGTCACCGCCTGGCTCTGGCCTCCGTCCGCCGCATTGTCCTGGGCCTTCGCACTCACCGTGACCTCCCCGGCCTGGGTGCTGGTCAGCGTCACCCGGGCTTCGCCCTGAGCGTTCGTGGTCACGCTCGGCTGCGCCAGCGTCCCGCCGGTGGTGCTGAAGGCCACCGGCGCCTCCGCCACCAGGTTGCCGCTGCCGTCCTTCAGCACCGCCGTAAAGGTGATTGCGCTGCTGCCGTCCGCCACCTGTGTCGGCACGTCACTGCTCAGGCTGCTGACCGCCGCCGCACTGGCATTGGCGGTGAAGGTCACCGCCTGGCTCTGGCCTCCGTCCGCCGCATTGTCCTGGGCCTTCGCACTTACCGTGACCTCCCCGGCCTGGGTGCTGGTCAGCGTCACCCGGGCTTCGCCCTGAGCGTTCGTGGTCACGCTCGGCTGCGCCAGCGTCCCGCCGGTGGTGCTGAAGGCCACCGGCGCCTCCGCCACCAGGTTGCCGCTGCCGTCCTTCAGCACCGCCGTAAAGGTGATCGCGCTGCTGCCGTCCGCCACCTGTGTCGGCACGTCACTGCTCAGGCTGCTGACTGTCGCCGCACTGGCATTGGCGGTGAAGGTCACCGCCTGGCTCTGGCCTCCGTCCGCCGGGTTATTCTGGGCCTTCGCACTCACCGTGACCTCCCCGGCCTGGGTGCTGGTCAGCGTCACCCGGGCTTCGCCCTGGGCGTTCGTGGTCACGCTCGTCTGCGCCAGCGTCCCGCCGGTGGTGCTGAAGGCCACCGGCGCCTCCGCCACCAGGTTGCCGCTGCCGTCCTTCAGCACCGCCGTAAAGGTGATCGCGCTGCTGCCGTCCGCCACCTGTGTCGGCACGTCACTGCTCAGGCTGCTGACCGCCGCCGCACTGGCATTGGCGATGAAGGTCACCGCCTGGCTCTGGCCTCCGTCCGCCGCATTGTCCTGGGCCTTCGCACTCACCGTGACCTCCCCGACCTGGGTGCTGGTCAGCGTCACCCGGGCTTCGCCCTGGGCGTTCGTGGTCACGCTCGTCTGCGCCAGCGTCCCGCCGGTGGTGCTGAAGGCCACCGGCGCCTCCGCCACCAGGTTGCCGCTGCCGTCCTTCAGCACCGCCGTAAAGGTGATCGCGCTGCTGCCGTCCGCCACCTGTGTCGGCACGTCACTGCTCAGGCTGCTGACCGCCGCCGCACTGGCATTGGCGGTGAAGGTCACCGCCTGGCTCTGGCCTCCGTCCGCCGCATTGTCCTGGGCCTTCGCACTCACCGTGACCTCCCCGGCCTGGGTGCTGGTCAGCGTCACCCGGGCTTCGCCCTGAGCGTTCGTGGTCACGCTCGGCTGCGCCAGCGTCCCGCCGGTGGTGCTGAAGGCCACCGGCGCCTCCGCCACCAGGTTGCCGCTGCCGTCCTTCAGCACCGCCGTAAAGGTGATTGCGCTGCTGCCGTCCGCCACCTGTGTCGGCACGTCACTGCTCAGGCTGCTGACCGCCGCCGCACTGGCATTGGCGGTGAAGGTCACCGCCTGGCTCTGGCCTCCGTCCGCCGCATTGTCCTGGGCCTTCGCACTCACCGTGACCTCCCCGGCCTGGGTGCTGGTCAGCGTCACCCGGGCTTCGCCCTGAGCGTTCGTGGTCACGCTCGTCTGCGCCAGCGTCCCGCCGGTGGTGCTGAAGGCCACCGGCGCCTCCGCCACCAGGTTGCCGCTGCCGTCCTTCAGCACCGCCGTAAAGGTGATCGCGCTGCTGCCGTCCGCCACCTGTGTCGGCACGTCACTGCTCAGGCTGCTGACCGCCGCCGCACTGGCATTGGCGGTGAAGGTCACCGCCTGGCTCTGGCCTCTGTCCGCCGCATTGTCCTGGGCCTTCGCACTTACCGTGACCTCCCCGGCCTGGGTGCTGGTCAGCGTCACCCGGGCTTCGCCCTGAGCGTTCGTGGTCACGCTCGGCTGCGCCAGCGTCCCGCCGGTGGTGCTGAAGGCCACCGGCGCCTCCGCCACCAGGTTGCCGCTGCCGTCCTTCAGCACCGCCGTAAAGGTGATTGCGCTGCTGCCGTCCGCCACCTGTGTCGGCACGTCACTGCTCAGGCTGCTGACTGTCGCCGCACTGGCATTGGCGGTGAAGGTCACTGTAGTCTCTGTGTTAATACCGTCCACTGAGGCTGAAACCTTAAAGGCCCCAGCATTAGTGCTCCTCAAAGAGATTTGCCCTAACCCTTGAGCATCAGTGATTACTGTTGACGATTCAATTTCAACACCGGGATCAGACTTAAATACAACTTGTTTATCCGATAAAGCATTACCATTACCATCTGTAACTTTAATCTGAACAATATTATTGTCTATTCCATTAGCGATAGCGTTATCTTTAACAACAGACATAGTAGATTCGATTATTGATGGCTCGGCTACTGATATATGAGATACGTCAGCATTAGAACTATTACCCTGAGAATCATATGCAACTGCATTGACATCATAGCTATTTTTAGAGTTTACATAGTATTTTGGATAAACAACCCTTAAGGTTTGCTTTGATGTCTCTTGTATACTCCCACCGGCCGCGATTAAATCAGCAGCATTCCAATCAATACGTTCAACACCATATTTTGCCCTTACATTCGCAACAATAGTGCCTGTTTCACTCTCTTCTCCACTTAGAGTTTTAGGTGTTAACTCAAGTGATATTAAATCTTGTTTTCTATAGTCAAGAATTATGTTGTTATTACGATCAACAAGATCATAGCGGCTCCCTTCTAATGTTCGCAAGTTAGAAACATTAGAGGGGTCCAACTGTTGATTAAGAGGAACACCTAGCTGCAGTGTTGCATCTAGTTTTAATTGCGTGTCGTGTTCGCCATCTTGACCATTTTTATTTTCAACAGCGATAGTAACCAATGGAATTGGTGTGTAATTTACACCAATCGTTACAGCTGATGGGTTTTTTTGTAAATGGCCAGAGCCAAACAAAGCCACATTCTCCCCCTTATAATGCTCAAATGCTAATTTCCCACCTAATTGTGAATAGCTGGGTATATATGCCTCTGCTTGAATATCAAATCCATCCGCAGGTCGCTCATCATAGTCTTCCTGGTCTCTTGATTGATGCCAGTCACTTATCCTAAAATATCCATTGGTGGACAGTTTTAAGTAATCAGTCCACGCTTCAGCACCGATCCCCCAACGACGATTATCCCCTGTAAGATCATAATCATAAAAACTATTAATGCCAAACATCCAAGAGCTTTCAAAATATCGGAATCCAATACCGATATTCCAGGTTGTCCTTTCGTCTTTATATCTAATGCCCCACTGACTGAAAGCCAAATACTTATCTTTATCCCAGATAGGTACGAGCACATCTGCAGAGCTCCCATCAAAATTGAATTTGTCATTCATGTTTAATTGCACTTTAGCCGTACCAAATCGGCCAAGAAAATCACTTAATTGATGATTGGCCTCCCCGATAACAAACCCTTTCGCCAAGGATTTAGACTGACTGCCAATATCACCAGAGGACAACATCCCCTCAACAGTTGACATAGAGTTGAGTATATAATCTGCATCTTTATCTCGATCATTACTTTCATATAGATAACCTTTAGCGACTAATTTTTCAGAAGGAATATCTACAACATCACCACGAGAAAGATTATCGAATGGTTTAGAGTATGTTCTGAATTGATTGACCTTTCTTAATTCATCAATTGTCAAATCGAATTTTTTTGCCACCGATGCAACAGACTCGCCTTCCCCGAGTGTGTATAAAGCGGTGCTTGAAGAAAATAAGCTATGGCTAGATAATGCTACATTATCACCTTCACCTGCATATGCCAGCGAATAGGGTAAGTATGCACTAGAAAACACCCATAAGAATTGAAAAACCAAGCAAAAGAAAGCAATGCACCTACTTGATCTTGCTTTTGTGTTATTAATGGTATGCATTTGTAGCCTCTTCAATTTTATTTAACCTACCCACAGCAGTTAACTTAGATAAAATATTAAAAAACGCAAATTTGTTTTAAAAAATAGCCAAACCAATTCGCAGGCACAAGATAAAACAATTTAATAAAAAACAAAAAAAACAATGACAAACCATTAACACAACAATAAACAAACCTATCACAAACAAATAAATATCTTATCTCAAACAATGCTCGAACATTTTTAAATGAGAATAAAAAAAACCACACAACATAGACAAATGTGGATTTATAGCATATATGTTAAGCTTGCCAACATGTAAAATAGATAACTTATTCATTTCCAAATGATACTAGATTCATGTCGGAGGTAGATGAAAAATAAAGTTCAGAATTCACATCGCGAAGCAAGAATCATTACCTATAGAAAACAATAACTTAATTAAGTTTCACTAGGAGGAAAATGCCCCAAAAAACCAATGTTTATATTTTCAGTAATGGATAATTTCGAACTATGCCGGGAGATAACGATCGATTACAGTGAACTAGCCATGAAGGATATAAAAAGATTCAAATACTTAATTGAAATATCATATGAAAATGTCATTACCGACTAGCTATCGTTAGCTTGCCAGACTCTAACCAGATAAAAAAGGAAAACTCATGGGATATTCAACCTTGGCATCTCCTTTGTTACCTCAAATGCTAGATGACGGTTTCATTAGTGAAGTTGAGCTTGTCACTGCGGGCGGGGTCAGTATTGTAGTTAATGTCTACGGCAACCCTAAACAAGGTGATTACTTAGCATTATACTGGGATGGCCATTTCGTCAGCGACCTTTTTTTGACATCAAAAAACATAGACAGTGCTTTTCCTTGGGCCTCAATCGTGCCTGAGCCTTTAGTTACAAATGGTAAACATCATGCTTGGTTTACAGCTATAGACTCATATCAAAACTCGTCAAAATCAGGAATATCAACCGCAATAGTTAAACGTAAACATGCTGGCGTGCTCCCTCCTCCATCTTTCCCTGATGCTGTAGAAAATGTAATAGATAATGCCAGTGTTATTCTTAATTTAGGGTCACACATTCATATACCTAATACATCTGATGAATTTGTTAAAGGTGCTAATATTGAAGTTTACTGGGCAGGCTTTAACGAAAAAAATGGATTTGTATCAGAAAGCGTTACAATAATATCCCACATCATCACTGATTCTGACATCGAAAGCGGTGCGAATGTTCTTGTTGAACCTCCATTTATTACAGCAATTGACCAAGGCTCCGCATGGGCTTCATACGCTATTTCCCCTCCTCTATCACTCACCCAAACAATATCAGAATCCGCTAGCGTTAAAATAGATATGGATACAATGGTTCAGTATCCAGCATTACTAATCCCGGAAAATAATGAAGGATGGATAGGATGTGAAAATGTTAGTGATGGTGTTATAGTGACCGTCCTTGGCAATCCACTTTTCTTAACTGGCAGCCAAATAACAGTATATTGGCAAGGTTATACTTTAAATGGTGATATAATATCCAATGCTGTATATGAAGAAACCCACACTTTAACTGAAGAAGAAGCAAAAGCTGGTTTTGATGTGCAAATCCCAGTAACGGCGATGACACCAATCCAGCTCGGTTATGCCCAACTCTGGTACCAAGTTACTGAACCATCAGCAATAGGTATATCAGACTATACATATATCAATATAGATAATGTTCATTGCGCCCCTCTACCTCCGCCAGTTTTTAACTCTGCTGAAGAGGACAACACCATTGATAGAGAAGAAGTGAATAACAGTGATGGAACTATAATGACTATTTTTTGGGATAATATGCAAGAAGGAGATAATATAACGACCTATTGGGTTGGTTATACTACAACCCCCGACTCACCAGTCCCCGGTTCCCCGTGGAACACTAGCCGGGACGTAACTGCAGAAGATATTGCTCAAGGCTTCGCAGAGTTTCATGTACCTGCCGATAATATTAGAATTATTGGTAACGGGAAAGCTCTAGGTTATTATAAGGTACTGTTAGCCAGTGGGGGAATAGCAGTATCGAGCAATACCGAAGTTTACGTAATGCAAGCGAATGGTGACAATGCTACAATAGGAGTCATCGGTATAAGAAAGGATAATGCCAAAGCCAATGGTATAGATGTTAATACAGTATTCGCGACCGTAAAAAGTGATAATATACTCCTTCCTGGGCAGTATGTGATTTTCAGTACAAGTAATGGAGCTACTATCACCAGTCCAGTAATGACTGACGAAAATGGTGTGGCTGAAACCACACTCACGAACACGGTAGAGGGTACTGCAAAAACTACAGCAATAATAAACAATAGTTACTTGAGCACAGATGTTAATTTTTCAGAAAGTGATATGAATGACCCCGAATCTCAAGTGAACTTCTTAGGGATTTTAAAAAATAATGCTGAGGGAAATGGAATTGAAGAGAACTCTGTATCCGCTCTTGTTATTGGCAAGGATGGTAAACAACTATCAAATCAGAGCGTAATGTTTGAAAGCGATAACGGAGCAATCATTAACAGCCCGATAATTAGTGATGTCTATGGTTTTGCCACAACAACTTTAACTAATATTGTTGCAGGAGTTTCATCAATCACAGCTTCAGTTAACAACAGCACTCAAACAATAGATGTCATGTTTACCAATAGTGATGATGCAATAATTACTGACATAGATATAAAGACAAATTATGCCGAGTCTGACAACATTTCTGTTGATGAGATCATTGTTCGTGTTATAGGAACCAATGAAAAGCCACTTTATGGGCAAAGTGTTATATTTAGCACTGACAACGAAGCCACCGTTCAAAGCCCAAAAATAACGGATAGTGATGGGGAAGCCATCACTACGATTACCAGTCCTTACACAGGAAATGTTAAGGTCATTGCATCTGTTAATGGAATCGGTAAAAGCATCTATGTTGACTTCAAAAATATAATTAATGCTGAAATTGGTGTTTTAGGTATAAATAATAACAATGCTAAAGCAGATGGTATTGATAAAAACATTGTCGGAGTTGTAATAGTAGGTAATGATGGTCTACTTTCAGGCCAAAGTGTTGTTTTTCAGACCGATAACGAACTTGTTATCGATAGTCCAGTTATGACCGATGAGGCTGGTTATGCATCCAGTAGCATAACCAGTAATACGCCCGGAAAATTCACTGTTATAGCAACTATAAATGATAGCCATAAAACCATAGACATCAACTTCATTTAAGTTATGGTTTATGTATTATTCGCTATCTGGTGATGACCTTTTCCCTTTGTTCAGTACCGGCGTAAAGAATGCCTGGCGATAGAAATGGAACTGGACCTGCGGGGTAACGATGTCGGTGTGGTAATAACTCAGTTGAAGCAGTTACAACAGCACGTCCCCGAACGGCTTCAGACTGACAATGGCAGCGAATTTATCTCAAAGGCATTGGATAAATGGCGTATGAAAATGGCGTCACGATGGACTTCTCCCGGCAGGGAAAGCCGGCGAACAATGCGTTAATCGAATCATTTAACGGAAGCTTTCGTGACGAGTGTCTGAATGTTCACAGGTTACTGTCACTGGAAAGATGCGCAGGATAAATCCGAGTGCTGGCAACAGGAATATAACCGGCAAAGATCCCATTTTTCGTTAAATAACCAGACTTCGGAGAAGTTTTTCCGAAGTCTGCAAAAAAGCCCAGATTTCTGATTTAGTCTGGCGCTGATTTGTGGAAAAGTGATCTTACCCAGCAATAGTGGACACGCGACTAAGTGAGTAAACTCTCAAGCAAGAGGTGACTCACATGACAAAACCAGCATCAACCACCAAAAAGCCACGCAAGCAACATACACCTGAATTCCGCGACGAAGCCCTGAAACTGGCTGAACGCATTGGTGTGGCCGCAGCCGCCCGCGAACTCAGCCTTTATGAGTCGCAAATTTACACCTGGCGTAGCAAGCGGCAGCAACAGGCAACGTCTTCTGAACGTGAGAGCGAACTCGCCGCTGAGAATGCCCGCCTCAAACGCCAACTGGCTGAACGGGACGAGGAGCTGGCCATTCTCCAAAAGGCCGCGACATACTTCGCCAGGCGCCTGAAATGAAGTATGTCTTTATCGAAAAGCATCAGGCTGAGTTCAATATCAAAGCCATGTGCCGGGTACTGCACGTCGCCCGCAGTGGCTGGTATGCCTGGCGTCAGCGTCGTCACCAGATAAACCGGCGTCAACAGTTCCGACTTGTCTGCGATGCTGCGGTTCGACAGACCTTTGCCAAGGCAAAACAGCGTTATGGAGCGCCTCGTCTTGCTGATGAACTGCCGGAGTACAACATCAAGACTATCGCCGCCAGTCTGCGTCGTCAGGGGCTGCGGGCGAAAGCCTCGCGCCGGTTCAGCCCGGTCAGTTACCGTGAGCCTGGTCTGCCACTATCCGAGAATCTGTTGAAGCAGGACTTTTACGCCAGCGGCCCGAATCAAAAGTGGGTGGGTGACATCACGTATCTGCGCACCGGTAAAGGCTGGCTGTATCTGGCGGTGGTGATTGACCTGTGGTCGCGGTCAGTCATTGGCTGGTCGATGTCCTCACGGATGACGGCACAGCTTGCCTGCACTGCAGATGGCGTTATGGCGGCGTAAACGCCCGGAAAATGTCATCATGCACACAGACCGAGGTGGTCAGTACTGTTCAACGGATTACCAGAGCTTACTGAAACGGCATAATCTGCAGGGCAGTATGAGCGCTAAAGGCTGTTGTTACGACAATGCCTGTGCGGAAAGCTTCTTTCACTCACTGAAGGTGGAATGTATCCACGGGGAGGACTTTGCCAGCCGGGAAATAATGCGAACGGCAGTGTTTAATTATATCGAGTGCGATTACAATCGCTGGCGTCGTCACAGTGCCTGTGGCGGTCTTAGCCCGGAACAGTTTGAAAACCAGAATCTCGCTTAGGGCCGTGTCCACATTACGTGGGTAGGATCACTGTACTGATTGCGGCAATTGTCGATGAGCTGGCACCTGAACTGATTAAACGTAATGCTATTGGATACGAAAGCTCTTCGCAGCTGCTGATCACTGCCGGAGACAATCCCCAACGATTAAGATCAGAATCAGGCTTTGCAGCACTGTGTGGTGTTAGCCCTGTTCCTATCTCTTCTGGAAAAACGAACCGTTATCGGTTTAACCGGGGCGGAGATCGTGCAGCGAATAGCGCACTTCACATCATCGCCATCGGACGATTACGAACTGACGCAAAAACAAAGGAATATGTAGCCAGGCGAGTAGCCGAAGGGCATACAAAAATGGAAGCAATATGCTGTCTGAAGCGTTATATCTCACGCGAAGTTTATACATTACTGCGTAGTCAAAGCAGGCAGGTCAACAGCATTCAGATAACGTATTGACTCTTAGAAGGGCGTCTAGGGCAGTCATTATACAAGCAGTCAGTTCCGGCAGTTATTGTGGCGATACCGGATCAGGCAGAATATGATTCGGCGTAGAAACTGCTGGGATAATAGCCCAATGGAACGTGTAAGCACACCGGTTTTAGTTCCAGGCACTTTTTGAGATTTCTGGTTTTTCAGCCATCAACCGGTACTCTTCTGGCGTCAGGTTGTTCAGGGATTCATGAGGCCGCTCGCTGTTATATTCAGCCAGCCAGCACTCCGTAATTTCCCGCGCTTCATTCAGGGTTCTGAACAGATAAAAATCCAGTATCTCTGTCCGGTATGTCCGGTTAAAACGCTCGATAAACGCATTCTGCGTCGGCTTTCCCGGCTTGATGAATTCCAGCAACACACCATGTTCTTCGGCCCATTACGCCAGTGCCAGTGAGACCAGTTCTGGCCCGTTATCCATACGCATCTTCCGCGGATAGCCGCGGTTTGCCACTATCCTGTCCAGCACTCTCACGACGCGTTGCGCCGGGATATTCAGGTCAATTTCTATCGCCAGCGCTTCACGGTTAAAATCATCCACCACATTGAAGGTCCGGAAGCGTCTGCCACACACCAACGCATCATGCATAAAATCTATCGACCAGCTCTGGTTAAGTGCTTCCGGCGTCGCCAGCGGAGCCGGATTGCGCACCGGCAGACGTTGCTTTCCCTTACGGCGAAAATTCAGTTTCAGCAGGCAGTAAATCCGGTGAACGCGTTTATGGTTCCACCTGTTGCCCTGCCTGCGCAGCAACTGGAACAGCTTCTTAAAGCCGTATCGCGGATAGCGCTCCGCCAGTTCAGTCAGCGCCTGGATCACCGGCTCATCGCGCCGGGTATCGGGCTGGTAAAAATACACCGTCCTGCTCAGCGATAACGTCCTGCATGCCTGGCGTACGCTCATCGAAAACATCTCTTTCACATAGCTGACGAGCTCACGCTTTATCGCTGGTTTTAAAGCTTTTTTTCAATGACGTCTTTTAACGCGCGATTTTCCAGACTCAGGTCGGCAAACATCTGTTTGAGACGGCGGTTTTCGTCCTCAAGATCCTTCATCTTTTTGATATCAGAGGCTTCCATGCCGCCATACTTCGCTTTCCAGTTATAGTACGAAGCCTCAGATATTCCCGCTTCGCGGCAGACATCTTTGACGGTACGTCCGGCTTCAACAGACTTCAGAACAGTGATGATCTGGTGCTCGGTAAATCGGGCTTTACGCATGGTGATCTCCTCAGGGACATAATCAGTATGTCGGAAGATCTCTAAAAGTGAATGGTTCGTTTTGCAGGGATGCTTACAAACGCTTCTTCCGGAGCCTGAAGAATGAGTAGGTACCGGTGACGGGTTACATAAGCTTCAGCGATGCAGTCCACGCAATAACGGACTATATCGCTGGGTATTACAGCGCGCTCAGGCCACACGAATATAACGATGGGTTACCACCAAACGAATCGGAAAAACGATACTGGAAAAAATCAAAAGCCGTGGCCAGTTTTTGTTGACCACTACAGTGATGTTTATTTAGGGATAAATGGCGCATAAACTTATGCGCCATGATGGATATAATAATGCGGTTTTATTTTTTTTTCTTCCCAGGTGGCTCAACGTCAACGCGTGAGTTATACATTTTTGAAGAATGTATAACGGCTGTTTTATCCAAAACAGTATAATACGCATCTGCCGTACCAGTCCCTAAAGCTACCAGTGTTGCTTCATCTACGGGCATGACTAAAGGAGCCCCATTCGTCATGGCTGCCATCGCCTCCTCTGCAGAGAATGCTTGGTGTTGTTGAGCTGCGGGGGATGTGAGGCCATCTTCATTATAGCCAACCCAAAAAATACTGACTCCTCTTGGTGACAGATAAAGCCAAGATTCATCTGGCATAACTTCGACCGTAACCCCCTTATACAAATCTGATTGATTTATAATACCATCACCAGCAAGTGGTACAATTGGGGCCGGTTGATCCAGCACCCCCGTATTATTAGAGTTTTGAACAACCACTTGATACACAGCAGAGAACGAGGTGTTATTATTTAAGTCAGTAACTGAAAAACCTGTTGCATAATACCCTTGGATTAAATATTCATCTGTAATTTGAATGGATATAGATTCACTTGATGAACTCACATTATAAGGAATTATACTCCCCCCCAGAATAAGTTAATTGTGTCGCCTTCACGTTGATTAGGGTAAAATATTCTTGTGTATACTCCTGCATCAACAGCCTCTTGGCTGAGGAAATTAGAGACAGCCAATGGAAAAGTCGGTGCAGCTAATGTTGGGCTAGCTAATAATAGAACAAAGTCAGCACTGGGGGAGTTATTAACATTGACAGTAATTGTATATGAATTCGTACCTTCTTCCGGAGGACCAGCTAAAGAGAGTAGGGTATGAAATTGACCTGTAGAGGATGTCACACCAATATTACCATTGCCACCCCAGATTATATTAGCATTTGAATCATCGCTTAGTTCTATATCAACGCCCCCCGCAGGGAGTCCGGTTTCGGGATCGATAACCTCTATCGTTATTGGTGTGGAAAGTAACTCCCAATCAGATGTCCAGTAATCCTGAGGTGTGTTGAAAACATTTACGGTATAATTGGTAACGCTAGCCTCTACAGTTACTGCTTCAGTTGTATAAGTATTGCTAGAATCATCACTTTGCGTAACGGTTACAGTTGTTGTTCCTTCAGCAAGCCCTGTGATGGTAAATTCAGCTTTTCCTGTATAATCTAGCGTTACGGACGGTTGTGGTAAGTCCACAATATCAGGAGAAGATGCAGTAATATCAAATAGCGTGCCTTCTGGGTTTATGGTGTCTGTGATTGTTCCTACCACATCTTCATCGATAGCTAATTTATCAGCACTTAATTCGACAGTAAAAGTTGCTGCGTTTACGGTAACATCCAAAGACTCCGTTGTCGTTGCGGTATTGGTTGTATCATCATCTTGTGTAGCTGTAAATGTGATACCACTGCCTTCAGATACTCCAGTTATATCAAATGTCGCCCCTCCTGAAGACAAAGTGACTGAAGCGTTATCGACTGTAGCGACAGTATCATCACTACTAGTAATCGTATATACAGTTCCATCAGTAATATCTACATCGGTAATGCTACCAGAACCGGTTCCGCCGACGATTATACTTGTATCGGTTAAACTGATAGTTACACTCATAACAACCTCCTATCTATGTGTTGTTTTTCATATCAACCTCAATTACCTTTCAATTTAAATTTGTAGCTTACGATTAATGGTATTGTCAAAAATATATTTTTATTTTTTTAAAAAAATAACAACAAGAATTTAAGTCAACATCAGCGCCACTTTTTTTTTCAATAAAAACAATTAATTGCGTTTCAATCGCGCGAATTAAACTGAAATAAAAAATCTCTCAAAAAAGTAATTATTTTACTATAAAAAAGAATATAAATAGATATAAATTTGACATGAAAAGTGAATATCTTTTTTATTTACCTACACCCCACCTGATGATAGTTCTATTTTCAATTATTAAATAAAAAGCACCTACAGCTCCAGATTAAAACGCAGACATCATGCATAATATATAACAAAACTCATTACTTCCTATAACATAAAACTCCTTGATATAGTTCACGCGCGGTATTATTAGAATTGAAATAAAAGATCAGCTCTTTAATTAAAGATAAAATTTATTATGTTTTTTTTGTTTGTTATCAAACATTTTCTTGACTAACCTCGATTATTTTAAATAAAAATCTCACACTAATTTTTTTTTGTACTATGTTATACATACTGAAACACACACAAAGAGTAAGTGGTTGCTCTTATTAAATTTACACGCATGCTAAGAAGAAAAATTCAAGTAATTTTTCATGGTGAAATGCACTACCGTGCACAAACTCAATGGAGCTTAAACGTGAGTTATTATGAACAGTATCAACTACTTTTTCAAAAATTAAAATCTGACATATCTAAAGATAATGCAATGCCAATATACCTACAGCTTCATAAGTCGTTGAGAGAAGCTATTGAACAGTGCATTATTAAACCCGGGGACTTTCTTCCTACAGAGAGGATAGTCACCGAAGAGTTACATGTCTCTCGCATTACGGTTCGTAAAGCTTTTCTCTGTCTTGTTCAAGATAATTTAGTTTTACGCGCGCGTGGATTTGGTACTCAAGTAAAAATCCCTTTATCGCATTCATTGTCAACAATCAATGGATTCGCTGAAGAAATAGACAATCAAAATAGAGTACCTGGTTCTATATGGATAGAGAAAAAGAAAACATTGCCAACGCCATTAGTTTCAAAAAAAATGAACATCAGGGAATGTGAAGAGATATATAAACTTGAAAGAATTGGAACAATTGATGAACAACTTGCATCTTACACAACCTCGTACATACTACCCTCAGTGGTTACTGATATTAATGATATTGAAACCTCATTATATGATTATCTCAGAAAACAAAAACTACCTTTCGGAAGGTTAAGTAGTACAATTAGTGCTTCATTAGCAGACCAAGGTTTATGTGAAAAACTAAAGATCCCCGAAAAATCAGCAATATTGGTTATTAAACAAACGCTTCTTGATAGAGAACAACAGCCTTTAGAATACAGCATTAGTTACTTTCGAAGCGATTTATATGAATTTTTAGCCGAAAGCTCATAATTATTGGAATATACTTTATTATAGGGTCACAACTCAACTCACCCCCTTAAATCTCATATTCAGTTTTTGGCATCTCTCTTTTGACCCTAGCCCATAATCAGTACAGTGATCCTACCCACGTAATGTGGACACGGCCCTAAGCGAGGTTTTGTTTTTTAAACTGTTCCGGCCTAAGACCGCCACAGGCACTGTGAATACGGTGGGTTTTCTTATGGTTAATCAGCCAACCTTCCCGGTGCAGCAGGATATGGATGCGCTGCGTGATGGCGCGATCGTCGCGTCTGCCTTGATAGTGGTAGAGCGTGCGGCTCTGCATCATCAGACGACAACCACGCCGCAGCCCGATGCGGTAGGCCTCCAGCAGCCAGGATACCTCCTCACTCTTCTGGACAGGCCTCGGAACTTTTTTTGATGACCTCCTGCTGCACCTCCCCCCAAGAAAATACAAAATTAAACACAGAAACAGCTGAAATCCGCCCCCACAAAAACCATTATATCGCTGCACATTCCCCGATGTGTGCATGATGGTTTTCCTATCCGTTTTTTTCGCCCTCGGTTTCCGCAGGGCGCTTTTTTGAATTATGGCGGGATGAGATTCAGCGCGAGAACATGGATACGACGCAATGAGATCTATGGTCGTCCTCACACTGTCACCCACACAATGACGAAGGCATCACTGCAAAGTGGCAGTGGCATGCATGAGGCATTTGGGTAGAAACCAAGATGAGGTTGATTTGATAGGAAGGTCGCAGATATGCGGCCCACTACCGGCATATGCATTAAATGCTATATGTAACATGCAGTTAAAAAGTCATTAAAATTAAATCAAAAAATACATGTACATGCATGGTATGAAAATCAAACACATACGATTTTTTGATGGGACTCGGAAAAAATTTGGTGAGTTTATTGCAGAAAAAATCAGGCATAATTGACAACGTGCAGAAAATTTCTGACTACGCGCGCTGCGCTAGGATTATTTTTGCCCTACGGATGCCTCAGCGTCTACACCCGTCGGATGTTAACCGCTACATTGATGCTTGGCTGGGCTGATTGCCGCAGACTGAACCTCATATCGGTAAATTGATACTGGAACACGGTGTTGTTGTACTTCTCTTCGACAACCTGCAAGTTTGTCCCTTTAATAAAAATCAACCAACGCCCATATGTTCCGCCAAAATTACCCTTCAGAGTGATCTCATACATAGACCCCTCATCCAGATATTTATCGTAATCTGCATCGCCGAACGTGTAGATGTGCGTAAACTCAGTAGATGAGCGCGGGAGCGTCTTCGCAACAGGAACGCCCTCGTAAAGACGTAACTTCAGGTAAAGCCGGCGATCGATGTTCCAGGAATCCGCGCTGATTGTGGCGATAGCTGAGTCGCTTCGAGCTTTATCGTACATTGTCAGCGTGTTACCAGAGTTAGCGACACCGAACCCACGCCAGTTATCCGGTCGGCCGTCGAAGTTGTTGTTGTAGAAAATTCGAGACGTATGCCGCAACGCACCGTAAACCCCACCGCAATAGCCAGCGCGGATATTGATAGCAGCGAACGGCTCACCCTGGAAGTCATGCCAGATATCGAAAAAGTTGTTCCCAGTGGCATTAGTCTGAGTGGTGGCCACAGAGAGAACTTTTATCACCGATGGTGCACCAGACAACGAATCATCGACTTTGTACGAACTGGCCCCGCGAGCGACCACCTTATTCTCCGCCAACGCAATGTAGTTTTTCCCTCGGTAGTTGTAAAAAGATAGCACATCGCATTCGGTCGTTCCGTTCGTCAGCTTCATGCCGCGCTTCACTCCGGTTATTTTATCAACTTCAAGCAGTGACACGTAATTGCCATTGAAGTCGAAATCACCAGCGATTTTAGCGTACTGGCTACCTCCACGCAGGAGAAAGCCGCCGTAACGGTTCGAACAGGTGAAGCCGATGTTAATGTCCCACCCCTCGTTTATCGGGGATGTGCCGGACGTACCTCGCTCAAGATGCAGGCCAAGCCAGTTCACGCGCCAGCTGTTACCAGTGATATAGACAGAGGCGTTAGACCATTGTTGCTTACCGGTGCCGATAACGCGGATGCAGTTAATTGCGACCCCGAAATGGATGCGAGTTAGGGAGAAGCCAAAGCCGGTCGGTTGCAGGCCATCCGCTTTACCTGCACCATCGATATAGCCAATAGACAGCTCAATATTCGTATCGTTGCCCGCAGCGTTACCCATAATGATCATCGGGGTCGCATCGAACAGCCCTGTATTAGCCGGCCAGGTATCGTCAGCGCGCAGACGGGCGAGATTGATGCTAACTCCAGCGGAGCCAATACCAGCACTACCGCCGATCCGCAAAGGCGTTTTAATTGTATAGTTTCCCATCCCAACGACTCGGCGTTTATCATTGTTCAGCGCGTAATCCATGGCTGCCTGCAGGGCTGCTGCATCGTCAGTCTTACCGTCACCCTTGGCGCCAAACATCTCAGGAGTGATCGCATTAATAGAATCTTGTACGCTACCGCCATATTCGTTGCCGACGATCGACGCTCCGCCAGGCCCTTTAATATCTTCAATGAATTTTTCAACGATGGGGCGCAGCTGATCCGGGTCGTATTTCAGCACGTTGGAGTAATAGAACTGCAGTGCGTTATACTCGTCGTAAATAGCCATGGAATGGCCCTGTACGGTCACGAACTTCGCGATCTGTCCGTTGTATACCGGATAGCCACCGGAATTAATCATCAACGGCTGTGCGACAGGAACGTACGTACCGTCCTCGTTTTCGAGGTACACCTGAATTTGGTGTTCTGGAATGGTCGGGTCTTTGTCAATTTCGCCGATGTAGATTTTGCCGTTCGCCGCTGCCTTGAATGCACAGGCAAGCGTGAAAAGTTGGGATGGCATCGATACTACGACGTTAGGAATAATATTGTCCACAAATTCCTCCTGGTATCCCCCCGGCTAAATAATAACCAAGGCCTGATGTTTGCACCATGTGAAGTGGATTGAAAAATTTATTACTGCTGCTCAGAAAACAGCGAATATAACAATCACTGCTAACAAGGCGTTGCACCGATTCCATTTTCATCACCTTGCAGTGCTGACTCAAACACTAAATCCACGGCGATAAATCATCCAGCTGATACTACAGAACAATAACTTTCCATTGTTCTTTAATGACACTCTTAAGAGTTCAAGTATCATTTCATTCTGTTTATTTTGAGATTCTTTTGACATAATAAAATCCTCACTTCTCCACATGGTTAGGTCATGGAAAACAACCATACAAAAAGAAGGGGCGCCCTATTACATGGTAACATCAAAACATTTCAATGTTTCCTACATTTGCAAACACCATCCCCCTATCAAAAATCACATGCCGACATCGATATTTAAAACCAAAACCATCCAGTAGATAAAAGCAGACGGTCATTGAAATTAAATGTAGTACACGGAGATGACGTGTCAATTAAATAACTCAAATTCAATAATGAATCACAAATGATTACTTATTGAACTTGAAATGTACCAGTTAATAGTAAAAATAGATGATTTAAATAAAATTATCATTTTCAAATTTTTAATTTTCATTTGCCCTTACCAGCGTTAGTAGGCCATCTTTCTAATTATGGCTAAGTGAGGATTCCGTGACACGGACGTACAGTAGCACCCGAACTTCACCGCCTCATTCTGCGCCAACTTATTTGAAGTCTAGGTGTACACTCTTCTAGGAGACAACAAGATGATATAAAAGCGCGCTCAACCTGCACCCAGTAGGTTGACTTCTGATACGACTTAATCTCCCGTACCTCCCCACCTTCGCGTTCCGATAAATAATCGGCCCGTAGGAAGTACGGTCTGATTTCATAGCAGTAAATGGATGCCACTGGCCATTGACCAATATTTCACAATCCACAGAACTGGTTTTGTCCGGATAGGAATACCACCAATGTCACACATTCGCTGCCAACCTAGTGATCTCAAGCATTGCTGTTGGTGTCAGTAAGGTGGTGCCGTCAGTACGGGCCATCACTGTAACCGTTGTTGCTGCAACTTCAGCAGGCGCTAAAATCCCCCGTATAGACTAGCCCCTGAGCTTTTTCTCCACATGTTTGGTGCTGCCGCCATCAACATACTTCGCATCCTTCAGGGAGGGCTGCGGAGCGGGATAATGAGATGGGAACGTTATTTCGAGACGGGCTGAACGTTACAGATACTGTCGCGCTTGAGGGCCTTGTCGCTGCTGCACTGGACAGATTCATCGTGCCGGATGTACGTCAGGACGTTGGAGCAGGCGGCAATGCCGGCACTCAGCGCCAGCGCCCCCAGGATAAAAGCCGCTTTTTTCATTCACCGACCACCTTGCATGTCGTGCCGTCTGTCACCGTGACGCTGCTGCCGAGACTCTGCACGCTGACCATCGGTGGACAAGCGTTGTCGCTGTCCGACCGGTAGCTGACCAGGGTGGCACTGCAGCCGGTGAGCAGTGCAAGATGTGCGACACCGTACAGCACTACGCACACTGCCACAGCGCGCAGCACCCAGCCAATCGCGCTGGACATCTCTTTTGTGACAGGCGCATCTAACATCAGGCCATTTTTCATAGTCAACCTCATGAGTATTCGTTTATAATTTCTCATGCAGAATTAATATTCCTTTGCTCCAAATAAAAACCCCGCACTGCGTCAACAGTCGGGGTTTTGTCTTTTTGTATCCCTGGTGGATTATCAGCTGATACCGTAAATCTCCCGGTCGAGTACCGCCCACGTCTGCGCCCCGCACATGCCGTCAGCATCAAGGCCGTGACGCCGCTGAAAGTCGGTCAGCGCACCGAGGGTCGCATTGCCGGCCACGCCGTCGGCGTCGCAGCCCAGCATCAGCTGCAGTTCCCGCACGTCGCCTCCCTGGCTGCCCATCTGCACCAGGCTACGGGCGATGCCTTCCCCGCGGGCAAGCCGCAGCGCCGCTTCAGCCTCTTCGGCATACGCCGCGATGGTCTGTGCCTTGTCGGTACCGTTGATGATGTGCCGGGCGTTGACGTAATCGGTCTGGGTCTCGGTCAGATAGTCGGCGAGCTTCTTGCCGGTAAACCAGCCGTTGGCCATACCGTTAATCGCCACCTGCGCCGCCACCCACGGCGTCAGCGCAAGGTCAGGCTGCCCCACCAGCGGAACGTCATATGCCAGCGTGTTGAGGTTGACCACCACGCCCTGGGCCTTTTCGTAATTATCCCGCCAGGTCAGTTGTACATAGCCCCGCCCGTAATAGGTCTGCCCCGTCTCCGGATCCGGAGTGCCATAGGCGTGTCCTGCGCCCTTGCCGTACTCTTCGATGGGCTGCATCGTTAAGGCGGTCTCGTGGTACGTGGTGGCCAGCACATACGCCAGCCAGCTCACCGGGATGTGGCGGCCGAGTGTCGTGTTGTAAACCGCGTACGCTGCAGTGAATCCGGACAGACAGTCGGTCTGTGCATGATTGATTTTGCCACTGAACCACATGGCACTCATACGCATACGGAACGCTATTCCGGAAAAAACACCTTCCCGGCTTTGATATTGATCACAGTTACACATTGGCAAGTTCTCACAAAGTTGGTTTATTTGTAAAAAAAACCCTCAATCCCCTAAAGATATAATTTTCAGACACAAAGTGAAATACAAAAGCATTATACCCACCACACAAAACGCCCCCGACCATTAACAATTAATCATGAAAATACATAAATCACACCTGACACATATCATTATAAACCACAAACCAACCGCATGAGACAAAATCACTTGAAATGACAAGCGAACCACCAGCCATACACAATTAAATGCTTAAATAACACATTACAAAAACATTTAAAACGCACCTCACTCACTTTTATATCCCAACACTAAGTGAAAGCAAAAAAAAAGAAAACACCAATGAAAAAACAAAAGCCCACACTATAATTAAATTCGCAACATCAAAATCAACGATTGCCAGCAAAACCACCTCGTCAATGTTATAGAAAACCATCAAGGAATACTTTTATGTCAAATAGCAATAGCCCCAATGCAACCATCAACTCACTAGAAGTCACTCATAATCGCGCCCTGGCCGACGGTGTGGACCGAAATACCGTGCTTGTCCAAATCTGCGATGACAATGCAGATCCGTTACCCGACCAGGTTGTAATTTTCAAGGTCAGCACAGGCGCAAATATTCAAAGTCCGGTGATAACCGATGCTCAAGGACTAGCCCTCGCAGCGTTGACCAGTACTACATCAGGCGGTTGCACAGTCCGCGCTTCCGTTACCCCCTATGAAAGCATGAGTACCGGCGTTTTTTTTGTTGAGACCAGTAGGGAAACAATCTAATCGTCCCAATAATATTTCTTAAAATGATACCGGTGGCTGGCAGTTCTGGGTAACACTGTGACAGCCACCGTCACTGACAATAATGAAAAAATACTGTTCTGGAAAAACCTGAATGGCATTTTCGGAATTGATAACAGTGATTCATGCGTCCTTCTGAAGAGAAAGAGCCGCCGGCGACGTTGTCCAGGTAACCGGTGACTACGTTAAATCAACAGGTCAACAGGTCAACAGGTCAACAGGTCAACAGGTCAACAGCGTATTGTTGCAATTCTGCCAAGGCTTGCTTTTGCTCTTCGGTCGCAGCGCCCAGGTCAACAGCTGACTGCGGGGGAAAAGCCGCATCGGTAGCAATACGAAGACGGCGAGTGTATTCGAGCGTGTTTTTTCCGGTGTTGGTGCTGGAGGGGGAACATGAGCAGCAACATCACCGAACTCACCCGCGACGGCTCGGTTATAAATATCAGGGCCATAATCCGTGAACGTGTCATCAGGCGATGCGGTAAACGGAATTTCGCCAAAATCAGCATGCAATTGATTACGGTTCCCTCTGTATTGGCATACGCAGGGGACAACACATGAATGATTTTATTCATGATTATCCTTAGGCGATGCGAATATATAAGGAAAACATGTTGACGTCGTCACGATGCCGGGCACACCCTAGGCAGAGCCAGGTGCCTGACGGTATCCAGCCATCATTGTAATAAGTCCCCGCAGTGGACATTTCCTGCCACACAGGAACCATAATCCCTGTCGGACGCAAATTCCCACCAGGAACGTCCGTGCCAACACCGTAATCATCTGTCCAACTGATGTTGGCCATGTACATCACACTGTGCACAACGCCAGGGGTAGTCAGTTCTGATATGGGCAGATATGGGCTTAAATCGATGCGCTGGGGATTATTTGAGCTATACACCCGTTGACCGGCTTCATTGATGATCACGTCGGCATTCATCGCACCGTTAACCTGCAGGGAGACGCTGCCGTCGGCAATGTTTCGCCAGAGCGATACCCCCCCTGCGTGTCAGCATAATCGAGTTTTTTATGCGTGCCATCTGAAAACGCGGACATCAACACATCATTAACGGCAGAGAGTCCTGCACATCCACGACATCCTTTTGCCCGTCGTGGCATTGCGCGCAGCGAGCACGGTGGTGGTTAACCTCCCTGTCGCGTCGCCTGCTACGCGGTATCACCCGTCTTCGCAATTTCACCTAGATTTTCATCCTGCCGCAGGTAGAGCGTGCCGGCCTGCTTTTCGTTCAGATAGGCCGTATCCGTCATCTCCAGCGTGACATCCGTGGTGGCAAAAAGCGCCAGCTCCTGCTACGAGGCGTTCGGCGGCAGCAATGACCAGTCTGTAATAATCCCTCCGCGGCGCACCCAGCCTCGACGCGGAGGACGTCGTCAGGGGAATGGCGGTACAATACGTCGCCTCGCCGGTGCCGGCATCGAGGGTCTCCAGCGGTGCCGTCAGCGTCACATCCTCAACACCCGGCTGCTTCAGGGCCTTATAGACCCCGGCAATCGACAGCGGCACGCCAATCCGGTGAACGCTGTCGGCATAATGCTGCATGGCCTGCTTCGCCGCCGCCATCACCGCCTGTGCATCCGGTCCGCTGCCGGTTATCAGGGTCGCCGTCACGGCATACTCTATGAGGGTGGCCGCCTTCACCACGACATAATCCGTCAGCGGACGGATAAAATCGGCGTTGAGCGCGGCATCAACGGTATCAAGCAGCGCCTGGCCGGGTACCCCGCTACCGTCATTACTCAGCACATACACCTCGACGTGGCCGGGAGAAATCGCCTTATCTTCCTGTGGCCCGTAGGCTTTGGCATCCCGTACCGCGCCGTCGGCAGACAGCGCAAAATACTCATAGGCCTGTATCGAGCCTGCCGTATTGCGTGCGTACCAGCTGAGCCGGATACGCAGGCGAAACGCGTCGTCCCCTTCCATCACTGAATCGGCCGGCGGGGCAGGGGTATCGTCCACCGGGGTCTCATCTCGCTGTAGATCCCGACCGTTTTAAAGATATCCATACCCCGGAGCGCGGCCTCTACGGCCGATATGTAGTCTTCAAAATTCAGTAATCCGTTCATCTGCGCCTCCCGGTTTTCAGATCAAAGTGAACATTGCTCGCCACGCACGCATTAAGATCCTGTTCGAAATAGCGCCAGAAGACCGGCCAGATATTGTTAAAAATGTGGTCGTCGATGGCATCTTCCATTCCTTCCGCCACCGGGATGCGGGATTCCCTGATGCGTCCGTCGTCACCGCGGATCCAGACGCTGCGATAGCCGTAACGTTTCCCAATAAAAGCCCTGTCGAACGTCGTGGGGGCGAGCCCGGCGTACAGGGCAAAACGCTTATTTAGGCCCCAAACAGGCTACGTCAGCTGCACAACCACAAATGCGTCCGGATCCGGCAGGAACATCGCCGGCGCAGATTGCGTCATGGTCATGGTGACACCCGGGTCGCCAGTGATGGTCCAGGTTTTGGGAAAACGAGTCCCTTCCACCAGCCCCTCACGGATAGCGTCTTCATCCGTGATGGCGCCGTAGGTACGTAGGTTGTTGCCCAGCACCAGGGTGTTTTCTCGCCGGTATCCGGATCGATGTACTGTCCCTTGTAAACGACAATCATCACGTCACCATAAAACCCCTTGTAGCTGACCACATCCCCCAAATTCTTCAGCGCCGTCTCGTATCGTCCGTCGGAGCGAACGTGTCCGGATCCTGTGCGGACCACGCGGTACTGCCGGACTGGATGATGTTGTTTTCCGGACTGCGTTGCATATCGATTTCCTGCGTCGGAAACCTATCGCTGGTCAGCGTATACTTGCCATACAGCACCGCCTGCACCCCCTGGTACTCCTCGAGCTGCAAGATGGACATCTCTTCATCCCTGAGGTTCTGCGCGATGATGGCGGCACGGCGCTCTGTCAGCGACAGCGGCTGCGACGGATCTTCGCCCGGGCGCCGCTTGATACTCTGGCCGGAATTAACCGTATGTTTGGATTTGACATACCCCGGCTTGAAGCTGCTGGTTGTCGACCCCCGGGAGTGATCGACCTTGCCCGTCACCATCGGTGCGCAATACACCGCCATCGGCACTTCGCCCGGGATTTTATCCAGGTAGACCACCTCGGTCTGAAAGGTAAAGGTGTCAGGGAAAAACAGCTCGAGAAAAAGCTGCCTGAATTTGAATTTCTGAGTCACCGCACCCAGCAACTCACGCATGGTGTAGCAGGAGGTTACTGCTGTATTTTCGGACATACAAAATTCCTGTATAAAAGCCGCCACAGGGGCGGTTGGAGTCGTTGACACGAGCCGGCCGGGGCCGTGACGTCTGCTGCTCAGCCAATGCTGATGGCCGTACCGACAAACGCGGTCTGTTTCTGGCCTTCCGTCAGATCCTCCGGCCAGTTAATGGCCGTCGAACGAAAAGAGCCCTTGTTGTAGTAACTGAACCCTTTCACACCCAGCGTGCTGCTCTCGGCAAAACAGGTCAGCCCCACGGCAGTGCCGGGGGTACCGTCCCACGCCACGAACTCGTCCCCTGAGGAGCCCGAGGAATCCACCATCACCGGCGTCAGGCGGGGAACATCCACACCCTGCGCCAGCGTACCCACCACCGACAAGGGCAGGTCGGGGCCGAGGATAAAATCATCCTGTTCAAACGTTTCTGTCTGGCTCATGCTTATTCTCCGGTTAAACGCTCAACGGCGGCATTGAGCACGCCCATACGCGTATCGGCGTCAGTTTTTTTCGGCTCCCCGCCGCTGACCGCGTCGGGGGACTCTTTTTCCATTAGCGCATCGAGCGCCGTTTCAGTTTTCGCCTGAGCGCTGAGTGGCGAGGCTGACAGCACGGCCTTTGCTGCATCCAGCGTCATCCCCGGTACTTTTGCCAGCGCTTTAGCCTGCGGCTCCCGCCCCTTCGCCTCATCACATTCCAGAATGGACATGATGCGATGCATTTCATCGCTGGCCACCACCGCGGCATCGACCGACGCGGCCGGGGACACGGGGATATCAACCTGCGTCGATGCCTCCGCCTGCAGTCCTTCCGGCAGCTGTACTTTCTTTTCTGGTTCAGACATATACACTCCTTTCGGTTTCATCGATGCCGCCATGACCGAGACAGCATCTGCATAATTCACCACCCGGCCGGCAAACCCGGCCTCGATGGCCGCCTCACCTTCATAGGTGTCCGCCTCGGTGGCCAGCACCGCCTCTTTCGTCAGCCCGGTGTACTCCGCCACTTTCGCGGCAAACATCTCGCGGTTCTCATCCACCCGCATCTGAATGTCCGCCCGCACGTCGTCGGGTAACTGCTGATACGGATTGCCGTCGACCTTGTGGGAGCCGGCGTAAATCAGCGTGATATCCACGCCAGCCTGCTCCAGCGCCCTTTCCAAACTGCGGTGCGCCACGACGACGCCTATCGAGCCCACCACGCCGGTCTGTGTGATCAGTCGTTGACTGCAGGCGGAGGCCAGCAGGTATCCCGCCGAGCAGGCCATGTCATTGGCCAGCGACCAGACCGGCTTTTTATCCCGGGCCCGGGCAATCAGGTCGGCGGTATCAAACGCCCCCGCCACCTCACCGCCCGGTGAGTCAATGTCCAGCAGGATCCCTTTCACCGCCGGATCATCCAGCGCCAGCTGCAGGCGGGTAATGATGCCGTCATACCCCGTCATGCCGGAAAACGGCTGCACATACCCAAATTTGTGCACCAGCGTTCCCGTGACGGGCAGTACGGCGATACCGTTTTCCACCCGGTACGATTTGGTGCGGCGCCCGCCCTCATCGTCATCCCAGCCGAACGCCAGTTTTTTCAGCGCGTCGCCGGCATAAGCCTGCCCGGTGACGGCATCCACCAGCCGGCTGGCGCCAAGACGCTCGCCGAGCACAGAAAAGAAAACCCGCGCATAGGCGGGTTCAAGTAGCAGCGGCTGATTGAAGACTCTGGCGGCCAGATGTTGGTAACTAGGCCATTGCATGTTGTTCTCCCGGTTCATCATCCGTTTGTGACGGCAGCCTGACAGCCCAGTCCGGATCGGCCAGCCCCGATTCGCGCCGACGCTCAATCTCAAACTGCTGCTGTTCAAATACGTCTTCGTAGTCCATCCCCTGCAGCGCCAGTTCATGCTGGTAGGTGCTGAGACCGGTGGTGATGCGCATCGCGCTCTCCTGCACCTCCTTCAGTCCGTCAATGGCCATGCGCCCGGCGCCAATCCACAGGGCATGGGCCCAGGAATTACGCGCTTCGTAAAAACCATACCGGGCCCTGGCCGGCAACGTGATCACGCCGCGCGCCACCGCTTCTTCAAACCAGCAGCCAAACATCAGTGACGCCTGGCGGCCGGCAATGAGGAGAAAGGGCTAAACCATCGGCCTGCAGCTATGAAAAGCGCTGGAGCTTGATAAAAACGAACAAAAAAACCATGTCCGGTTATTTAATAAGTGCAATCGATATATATCAATGAGTTAACACCAACTCTAACCGGACATCACTTCAGAAAAAATCTCATAAATAGCGAGAATGTGCGCGTCGTCCGCCCGGCAGGCTTTTGAGCGCTGGAAAGGACCCGTGAAATCAAAATGGGCATCGATATCATTTGACCGGTGCCCCAGGATGCAGCCGCCAGGCCACCCGGCGTTCGCGCCCCAGCGCATTATTCCATGGGCGCTCGACCCGACACTCCGTCCTGGTGCTCCACCAAAGACCAGCAGGGATAAACCACCATACCGCCGTACGCATCACCCACCGCGTAGTCAGCAGCCTTGTGTTTCTCCCAACGACCGAGCATCGACCGCAGACAGGCAGGCGGCACGCTGTAACACACCCCATGGAGCAGACGCGGCAGCAGGATGTGATCGGCATGATGTTTGTCAGCATCGATAAGCTTCTGGGCTATCTGCAGCTGATACTGCGGTGGGCGCCCGGTGCCCAGGTAGAACGAGCAGAGGTGTTCGGGAAAACACTCAAGCCATGACTGCGCCAGCCCCCTAAAGCTGCGCATCATCTTCCATCACAATCACGCGTTCGGACTGCGCAGCGGCCCATTCGATGGCCCGGCGGTGCCCGGCATTGGCGCCATGGTTACCTTCATCCATCAGCAGATGTGCATCGAGCAACCGCGCCAACACTTCAGCCTGATCACGTCGGCCATGATGGCCAATCACCACAATCTTCATTATTTATGCTTCCAGAAGGCCAGTTCTTTACCGATACCGTTGGACTTAAAAACGGTATGCACCTGTGGCCCGGTCACGATACGGTCGCCAAACGACTTCGCCACGATACCAAAGGCGATCATGTCCCCGACGGCGCAGTTAGCCTGCTCCATTTTCCAGAATCTATAGCTCTCGATGCGGTAATACAGCCGCACGATACCGTGAGCAAAGGCCATCACATCCTCACGGCTGCCGACCAGCAGCCCGGCATTGAGCATCACATCGTTACGGTGGGCGCTGATAAAGTCCTGGTAGACCTTTTCGGGGTGGTTTCTGGCGGCCCAGTTATCGGCATACAGTGTGGGCTCTGAACCGACGTAAACCTTGCCGGTCTCCATGTTCGCCCACGGCTCCCGCAGCATTTCGACATCGGTGCCATCGGTGCACCAGACGTGGGTGTAGTCCGGGTGGTCGCGCAGGTAGTGATAAATATGCAGCCAGCGCCGGAAATAGACGTTCATCGCCACATCAGGAACGTGCACCCGCGTGGCGCCGGCAGGCGCCGTTTTCAACTCGTCGGCCAGTACCACCGCCTCGGCGCCGCGGATGGAAGCCGCCCACGTCGACAGCAAAGTGGCATCCGCCTTTATTCGGGTGCCACGCTGTGGATCGGGCCTGCTGGTCAGTAACGTGGTCAGCACCAGGTGTTTGCGTGGCCGGTAATCCACATAGGCGGTATACCCGGCGTCCCGACGCTGACCGTAGATGCTGGCGTTACGCCTGACCAGTTTTTCGCGGTCCGGACGCGGTACCGAGCGATCAACGGCTTCGTGCTCGTCCATCGAAGCCCCCCACCGTCTCGATGGCTCGGCGGTGATAGTAGAGCATCACGCCACGCTGCCCGGTGTACGCCACATGGCACTCATCACGATACAATACGGCCAGGTCCTTGAGTTTTCTCGGGCCGACCAGATCGAGAAATTGATACGTCAGGTGAGGCTCGGGTGAGTCGATGTAAGGCTGGTGCCAGTCATCGGCAATCGGCCAGGCATCATCGTCCCACAAAAAGAGATGTTCGCAGCCGGCGTTCATCAGCACCTGCAGGCTGGCATTTTTCGTTGCCACTATCCCCAAAGACTGCTCATGACGAATCACCTGCACACCGGCCGGAACAACCGCTGCCGGTATCGAACCGTCATCAACCACCACCAGCAGCGCACCGGCAGGCAAATGCTTAATATGCTGCTCAAGCGTGTTTTTTAATACCTTTGCGCGGCTATGGGTGGAAACAGCAATGCCGATTTTGGCTGTCGCCCCACTCGCAGGCGCGTACGGGACACCATCGATTGTGACCTGCATACCCAAACACCTCTTGTGCGGGTTGGAAAATGGCGTTCCGGCAAAACGATATATCGTTACGTGCCGCCCGCAACTGAAATTTTATCCGCCAGAAGACAAAAGCCCCGGCGGTTAGCCAGGGCTTCATATTGGTGCCTTCCTTTCTCAACGGCCCGTGGAGAGCGAGCCCGCATCATCAACTGAGAGAATGGAACCCCGGCCTCACCCAGACCGGAGGATGCGGCATAACGATATTCAATTACTCCTGATAATACGACACATTGCCCTGCAAAACCTCCGGGATATTAGCCATTTTGCCGGCGTTGCCACCTCCCCAAACGACCACGGAGTGGTCTGATTTGAGAGCACAAAAAGCCCCGTCGCAACCATAAACGGCCACAATATCGGTTAACAGCGGTTGTATATCTGCAGGAATACTGCCGCCATAAGACTGGTTTCCCCATGCCACCACCCCTCCGGAAGCCGTCAGTGCGGCAAAGGCATAATCAGTACCGGCCAGCGCAATCAGGTCAGTACGGGTGGCTATTTCCGTCGGCACGGTACTACCGTAACTGCCATTCCCCCAGCCAACAACACCGCCAGATGCCGTCAGTGCAGCAAAAGCGCCAACGTTTCCTGCAAGGGCGACCAGGTCTGTACGGGTGGCGATGGTCGTCGGGACATTCCCCCCATTTCCACTGTTTCCCCAGGTCACCACGCCGCCGGTTTCCGTCAGTGCGGCAAAAGCATAGGCAGTACTGCCCAGTTCGACCAGATCGGTGCGGGTGGCAACCTCGGTAGATACATTACCACCGTAACTCCCGTTGCCCCATGTCACCACGCCGCCGGACGCGGTCAGTGCGCCAAAGGCATAATCAGTGCCGGTCAGCGTAATCAGGTCGGTACGTGTTGCAATCGCGGACGGAACACTTCCTCCGTTAGTGCTGTTTCCCCAGGCCACAACTCCGCCGGCCCGGGTCAGCGCCGCAAATGCAGTGCCTGAACTACTCAGTGCGACCAGATCGGTACGTGTCGCAATAGCTGTCGGGACATTACCACCATTGCTGCCATTTCCCCACGCAACAGCCCCATCGGAGGTGGTCAGTGCGGCAAAAGCGGCATCCGTGCTTGCCAGCATGGTCAAATCGGTACGTGTAGCAATCGCGGACGGAACATTTCCGCCATTAGTACTGTTTCCCCAGGTGACCACACCACCCTCGGTGGTCAGAACGGCGTACGCAGTAGCGGTGCACTCCGGTACGGTCAGGTCGGTCCGGGTCGCAATCTCTGACGGTACTGCGCCCCCGCTTGCCGCACTTCCCCATGCCTGGGCTCCCCCCGTATCCGTCACGACAGCGAACGCATCACCGGCAGGAGACATTGGAAAACCGGCAACGTTCAGGGGGGTGAGCACGATACGTTGTTGTCCCGTAGCACTGACGACCTGGAGTGGTTTCTCCGGTTGGGGATCAGCGAAACGCATCGCGGTCACAGAAGCCTCTTCACCCTCATATTGCCACCGGGCAGTGACCGGCTGTCCGGTGAGCACATCTATCGCGACAAGCCAGGACAAACTGTTCCGGCCGGTCCCACGGCGTCGGCGCCCGCCCCGCACGGCCAGAGTGGCTGGTCCCTGGAGCGTGACGGAATACGTTTTTTCTTCACCGCTGTTCAGCGCTGCGGTCACCGTCGCCGTACCGGTATCACCGGTGTCACTGAGCTGTGTAATGGCCTCGCCACGCTCATCGGTGACCGATGCCGCCGGCGTCACCGTGCCGATATCGGTTGACCAGGACACCGCTGCCCCGGACACAACAGTGCCCGTGTCACTGTCAATGACCGTCGCCGTCAGTGTGGCGATGTCCGTTCCGTCGTTGACGATGCTGTCCTTGTCACTGACCAGTGAATCAATCACAAACGTCGCGCTTTCATCGGTAAAGCTGACCACCACTGTCTCTGCGCTGTCGTTAATGCTCGCCGTCACCGTGCTCTGTCCTGCCGTGGTACTCGTCAGCGTCGTCGTCGCCTTCCCTGTCGTGTCCGTGACCGCCGGACTATTGATGACCGCCCCGTTGTCCGCCTCAAAACGCACGCTTTGTCCATCCAGCAGATTGCCCCCTCCGTCCGTCACTGTCGCCGTGACTTCATTACTCTCCACGCCATCCGCACGGGCATTGTCCTTCAACACGGTCACCGTTTCTATCTCCGCCGACGGGTCATTGCCACTGCCTTGCGTAAAGTTGACCGTCACGCTGTCCGTGCTCTCATTGATGCTCGCCGTCACCTGACATGCACCTGCCGTCAGGCTGCTCAGCGACGCGGTGGCCTTGCCATACTCATCCGTCAGCACCGGGTTGACCTGAATGACCGCGCCGTTATCCGCCTCAAAGCGCACGCTCTGGTTCGCCAGCAACCGGTTATCGCCGTCCACCACCTCGGCCACCACCGTGTTGACGGCCACGCCGTCCGCCACCGCATTGTTCACATCAATATAAACCCCGGCTATCACCGCGTCCGGGTTGGTGATGTCCCCTTCGCTAAAGGTGACATCGGTACTTCGGGCGCTCGCATTGATGACCGCCGTCACCTTCACGACACCCTCGGTGGTGCTAGTCAGCGTCGTCGTCGCCTTGCCGTTCGCATCCGTCAGCACCGGACTGACAATCACCGCATCGTTTGTCGCCAGGAACGTCACACTCTGGTTTGCCAGCAGGACATGGTTGCTGTCCGCCACTTCAGCCATCACGCTGTTGGTCGCCTGCCCGTCCGCAGCGGCCAGGTCATCCAGCGTACGCAAGGCGATAACCTCGGCGGTCGGGTCATTACCCGTCGCCTCGGTGAATATCACGTTCACTGCCTCGCTGCTGCTGTTTATCAGTGCGGTCACCGTAGAGACGCCCGGCGTCAGGCTGGTCAGCGTCGCCACCGCCTTCCCATACTCGTCCGTGACAACCAGCTCATCAACCACCGCCCCGTTAGTAGCCGTAAAATTAACCCCCTGGCCGGCCAGCAACCGGCCATCGCCACTCACCACCTCCGCGACCACCTCATCGGTGTGGCGTCCATCCGCCACGGCGGTATTTTTAGACACCACCAGCGTACTGATATACGCCGTCGGGTCATTCGAGCCGCTCTCAACAAACTGCACTTCCGTCTCCAGGCTGGAGTCGTTAATGCGGGCGGTGACGGTGACCTTGCCGGGAGTCAGGCTGGTCAGAGGTACTGTGGCCTTCCCCGATGTATCGGTAATTCCCGGGCTGGCAATCACGGCGCCATTATCCGCCGTGAATGTCACGCTCTGGTTCGCCAGAAGTTTTCCATTCTCACCCGCCACCTCTGCAGTGACCTTGTTCGTTGCCGTACCGTCAGCCACGGCGAAATTGTCGGTGGTCTGCAGCAGGATGAGAAACGCCGTCGGGTCATTGCCGTCGCTCTCATCGAACACCACCTCCACATCGCTGCTGCTGGCGTTGATAGTGGCCGTCACGGTGACAACCCCCGCTTCAGTGCTGGTCAGCGTCGCCCTGGCCTTGCCCAGCTCATCAGTCACTACCGGGCTCTGGATGAGGGCGCCATTATCCGCCTCAAATGTCACGCTTTGGTTCGCCAGCAGCCCGCCATCCCCGTCGGTGACCTCAGCCGTCACCTCGTTGGTTGACGCGCCATCAGCCTGGGCATTGTTCTGGGAGACGTACAAATCCTCAACCACCGCATTCGGGTTGTTGCCATCACCATCATCATTGGAGACAAAGGTCGACTCCACGGTCTTCTGGCTGTTATTGATGCTGGCTGTGACCACGTAAACACCCGCCGTTGTGCTGGTCAGTGTCGCCGTGGCTATTCCCTGCTCGTTACTTTCTGCCTGGCCTTGAATAGTGGCGCCCTCCTCAACGTCAAAGGTCACCATCTGGCCGGACAGAGGAACCGTATCACCGTCATTCACCTGAGCAACAACGGAATTCGTCGTCTGTCCGTCAGCAGGTGAGTTATCATCCTTAATCAGTAACGAGTGAATGGTGGCGTTAGGGTTATTAATCGTAGGCATAGTCGCACTCCTGATATGTTGTTTTATTTGACGCAAGATAAAAACCAGCAATAATGCTGATGATGGCCGGCGCAGTAAATAAAACTTAGTTCAGTCGTGGAGTTTGGCAATGCCATTCACCCGCAAAAAAAAGAAAACAAACAAAGAACCCAGAAATGAAATGAAAATGAATTAAAAAAATCAATAATAGTTATTCTATTGGACAACAAAAACACACAAATAAAAACATCAATATCGACATACGAATGCAATTGACTACTTTAAACAGCCCTGCACACAACTTAAATAAGAGACTTGGCCATTCTCATCGATGGCCATATTTAGCTGGCCCCACCAAGACGTTATTTCGAGACGTGCTGAACGTTACAGATACTGTCGCGCTTGAGGGCCTTGTCGCTACTGCAATGGACAGATTCGTCGTGCCGGATGTACGTCAGGACGTTGGAGCAGGCGGCAATGCCGGCACTCAGCGCCAGTGCCCCCAGAATAAAAGCCGCTTTTTTCATTCACCGACCACCTTGCATATCGTGCCGTCTGTCACCGTTACGCTGCTGCCGAGACTCTGCACGCTGACCATCGGCGGACAAGCGTTGTCGCTGTCCGACCGGTAGCTGACCAGGGTTGCCGAGCAGGCAGAGAGCGCCAGCGCGGACAGGATGATGATAAGACGTTTCATAGGCCGTACACCTCCGTATCCAGAGCTGCCCACGTCTGCGCACCGCACATGCCGTCAGCATCGAGGCCGTGACGCCGCTGAAAGTCGGTCAGCGCACCCATGGTCGCATTGCCGGCCACGCCGTCGGCGTCGCAGCCCAGCATCAGCTGCAGTTCCCGTGTAAGCATCCCTGCAAAACGAACCATTCACATTTAGAGATCATCCGGCATAATCAATCTGCCAACGAAGGAGATCGCTATGCGTAAAGCCCGTTTTACTGAGCATCAGATCATCGCCGTGATTAAGTCGGTTGAAGCCGGACGAACTGTTAAAGATGTCTGTCGCGAGGCCGGAATCTCTGAAGCCACCTATTACAACTGGAAGTCCAAATACGGTGGCATGGAGGCTTCTGATATTAAGAAAATCAAGGATCTTGAGGACGAGAACCGCCGTCTAAAACAGATGTTTGCCGACCTGAGTCTGGAGAACCGGGCGCTGAAAGACGTTATCGAAAAAAAGCTTTAAAACCAGCCTTTAAGCGTGAGCTGGTTACTCATCTGATAACGACGTTCGGACTCAGTATCCGTCAGGCCTGCCGGAGTCTGAACCTGAGCAGAACGGTTTATCATTATCGTCCGGATACCAGGCGTGACGAACCCGTTATTGTTGCGTTGCAGGCGGTGGCAGAGCGGTATCCCCGATATGGTTTTCCGAAACTTTTTCAGGTTCTGAGGCGGCAGGGACACCTGTGGAATCACAAAAGGATCCATCGCATTTACTGTCTGCTGAAGCTGAATTTTCGTCGTAAGGGCAAACAACGGTTGCCGGTGCGTAATCCCTTGCCACTGGCCACGCCGGAAGCGCTGAACCAGAGCTGGTCTGTCGATTTTATGCATGATGCCCTGGTCTGTGGCCGTCGTTTTCGCACGTTCAATGTCGTTGATGATTTTAACCGTGAGGCATTGTCGATTGAAATCGATCTGAATCTGCCAGCTCAGCGAGTGGTCCGTGTACTCGACAGGATCGCGGCAAACCGTGGCTATCCGGCCATGCTTCGTCTGGATAACGGCCCGGAATTTATCTCCCTGGCACTGGCTGAATGGGCAGAGAAACATGCAATAAAACTGGAGTTTATCCAGCCGGGTAAGCCGACGCAGAACGCTTTCATTGAGCGCTTTAACCGGACATACCGAACAGAAATACTCGATTTTTATCTGTTCAGAACGCTGAATGAAGTACGGGAAATCACGGAAAAATGGTTATCAGAATATAACTGTGAACGCCCGCATGAATCACTGAATAACATGACACCGGAGGAATACCGACAGCGCCATCATTTGGCCGGGATCTCAAAAAGTGTATGGAACTAAAATGGGTCTATTTACAAGTTGTACATAGCCCCGCCCGTAATAGGTCTGCCCCGTCTCCGGGTCCGGGTCCGGAGTGCCATAAGGATGTCCCGCGCCCTTGCCGTACTCTTCGATGGGCTGCATCGTTAAGGCGGTCTCGTGATACGTGGTGGCCAGTACATACGCCAGCCAGCTCACCGGGATGTGGAGGTCAGGCTTGAGAACCGCATTGTAAACGGCATATGCCGCCGTAAAGCCGGCCAGGCAGCCGACCTGTGCATCAGATGTTCTGCCACTGAACCATACGGCGGTCATGCGGGTAAGGAATGCCACACCGGAAAAGCCCGAATGGCGTTTTCGGCATTGTTTGTTGTTGAACATGAATATTTGCCCTCGCAGTAAATACCTCGGACATAAAAAACCCCGGCGGATGCCAGGGCTTGCATAGAAGTACAATCATGAAGATTCACTCCGTGACGAGATATACCTGCAGATTGCTCATATACACATTCGCACTGTCGCCGAAAGTTTTACCACAACTCCACACAGGATTAGTTTTTAACCCATCATAGGTTTTCAGGTATATCCTTAAACTCCCATTGCCAAAAATAACCGGTTCTCCGTTTACAACGATTTCAAGCCATCCTAATGTCTTGTCCGAAGATAGATGCACTATCATCTGAAATTCGTTAGTGCTCCCTGGCTCGATATCGATAAATGCCGGGATGGGGGGGGCCATGACATGAGAAAGAACATAATAAGACGTCCATCCATGCTCATGTTCAAGATAAAACAACCCCTCTTCAAAAATATCGACATTAAATGATTCACCTCGCCATGAAAAAACTGTAAATCGCTCAGTCATCACTTCAATAGGATCGGTAAGTGTAGTTACAATCTTATACGTACTTCCTTCCTGCCAAAAATACCGTTCACCATCAATTACAACCCCCTCAGTATATGGTCCGTTCGTTGAGCCCATCAAGAAATTTAAATCCCACGTAACAATCTGATGCTCGTCTATAACACCAGAAACAGAGTTCCCAGCATAAGAAGAAATATTATGGAACACGTTTTCCGGGACTGTATCTGAGTTACCAGTTCATAAAACTTTCTCAGCCATTACTCCTCCGCAGATTACTGTTTACATTTCAGACTATCCGCATCTAGTTATGACCTATTTCAGAAATATAGTTGTGACGGCCATCACTATTTTTTCATACATACAATCAGAAGCGCAAATTTCAAGCCTCAGAAATGAGAAATCCCCGACATTTTCCAGGACTTGAAATAGGTGCTGGTCTTTCCCGACGGTCACTTCACATCGAAAGATACACTTAGAACCCGGAGTGAAAGATCTTTTGCAAGTGACTCATTAAGACGACGATAAACATCCTGGTGTTGAGGTTTTTTTCACCGGCAAGTAGTTTATCCACATCATCACCACTTTCGTGAATGCGTCTTTCAGGATTTAATTCGGCTCCGATGCGCGCACAATTATTACCATGATTGACTTCAAAAGCAACATCATCCATATAATTGATATACAGGCAAAAAACCTCAAGTGACCATATTGCTCTGTTTGAGCACATTATATTATTAAGGTTACTCCTGATTTGACGTATTTTAGGGGCTGAAAGACCTTCCCAGTCACCAACCTCTTCGATGTAGTAATAAATGTCATTCAATGGGTGTTTTATTTGGTCACAAATCAATAAACGCCTATCTGCCAGTTTAGACGATACATCTTTCAGTACGGTTTGGTGGGGTTGTGTCTCACCGATCCGAAGTTGAATGAAATAACCAGAAAAACCAATAGCTAATGGCATAGCTACAGAAATAATCAGCTGACACAGCTTCACCCGCCTGTTAAATTTATCAGAAGTCATAGCAAACTTTGCACCTGCATTCTATTGCTTCAAAGACCGTCGCTTTATCCTACTGAGATAAAGAGCCAGGACCAACAGAATACCCCACAGATACTTAGCAAGGAATAAACAACCTTGAATTTAACATAGCCCCAAATTCCCGTGGTGCTCGATATTATATGAAAGGGTAGCTGCGCTAAAAAAACCACCCCAGTTAAATATCAGAGTTCTAATAATTGCGGTTTCTCCCTGCCTCATCTCACACCGAGGGGCGCACTAAGTGCGCTCCCCACCAAGGGATTGATAGTGCGCATTCTAAAATAAATGCGCCTTTCTGCTGTATTTGGAGCGGTCAGCGGGAATCGAACCCGCATCATCAGCTTGGAAGGCTGAGGTAATAGCCATTATACGATGACCGCAATGTCTGGCCCTTGCTGGACTTGATCCAGCAATCAAGTGAATCCCTATGTGTCTATTCAGCATTATCTACACCGGCTTCATTGACTGGTGTTGACTGCACATGAACAGAGTCTGGCTGCGCAACTTTTTGGACCAAGGTTATCACTTCGTCAAATACCGCTTTCATTTCTGCGGGGTACGTTAAGGACAACCAAGTTGCTAATAAAGCTCCTGCCAAAAAACCCAACTTCATATGTCCCCTACTTGTTCTATTTATTTTACCAACCCATTGAATTACAACCATAACCCAACGTAAAAATCAAACCGTAAAAGTTGATATAACCATTAGACCAGGCATCTCTCAGCGAAGCCTATACCTATAAAATCGTCCGATCTCGCGAATATCCCCTCATATTTTTCTACAAAAATATTTACTACCATACATCACTGCCCACATAACTATCACTCTGAGTAAAATACTATATCTAGAGTTGGCAGTAGGGAGTTATTTTATTTAAAAATGGATTTACACAGCGCGAAGGATATGCAAATTGGGTCGTTATAGTAACCTTTAATACTCCGAACATTTCTGACCAAAGTTTGTAGTGGTGTAAAACTGGCCATGACCTTAGAGTTCCCCCAGAAAAAATCTCTGATTCATTTGGCGTCAAACCACCATTACATTGATTAAGTCTGAGTTGGCTGTAATGTCCTGTGATGTAATTCGTTATCGCTGTGCTGGCTTCGCTAGAATTAGCGTATCTATTATTCGGCACTCACTCCGTTGTCAGACTTCTAAAAAAACGTTCCATGGGGCTGTTATCCCAGCAATCCCTCCGGCGACTCAGGCTTTTCTTCATCTGACAGCTCCATAATAACTGCCTGAAATTCCTGCTAGCATAGTGGCTACCTTGATCCGAATGATACAGTAAATTAGCCGGTTTCCCTCGCGCTCCCCAGGTAATGGACGGCACTTTACCTGTCCGTGCAGAATCCGGGAAAAATGAAATCGCCCAACCAACCGGTTTACGAGAAAGCAGTTCAAGAACAACGGCTAAATAAGCCCAGACCTTACTCGCCCAGATATAATTCACATCACCGCACCAGACCTGATTAGGTTCTGTTACTGCAAACTGGCATTCCAGATAATTGGAGATTTCTACGTGTTCCTTAGACGCCCTCTTATTTAGATATGGCTACATTACTAACGCGACAGCCCAGCCTGAAGGGGCAAAAAAACCACTTCGCTGGGCTTCTCCACGACAATCAATATTTACTTTCAATCAAACGTGACTGTTGTCACCGCTCGGGTACGATTTAGTTCCGCCTGAACTTCTGATGAACCTGCAGTTGTGCTGGTCAGTATGGCGATAGCAGTACCACTGGCGTCAGTCACTACCGGTGTAGTGATTGTACCATTTGAACTTGAGAAGTTCACACTTTGCCCCGAAACAAGGGTGCCATCAGTCAGGCGAGCAACCAACGCCACAACTTTATTAGTAGCAACACCATCAGCCTTTGCATGATTTTTAATACATGTGAGACTAACAACTACTGCATTAGGATCACTTTGTAATTTCTTTGACATAACAAGCCCCTTTTTGCTTTTCAAACAACCAGATTAGTAAAACACCTTATTAAAAGCAGCATTAACGCCCATGACCACATGAGAATATTTCAACACCACTCATCTTTGAAGCCTCCCTACCTTCCGACACTATCAATTAGCCACTGTGCACTTATTAGAAAACATCAATTAATAAAACACCCATGCAATTTAATGCAGTACAAGTGGAGCACATTTCAACAAAGCAATAAAACAAACGCACAAGCATTACCAATGAATTATAAATGGCCTTTGAATATAACAATTAACAATCAAAAACAGCCGCATCCCAGAGATAGCATTACCATGGCGGCCTACCATCCAGGCAGGCCGCACCAGAGAGACTTACCGTCAGGACTCCGTCAGGGTAAATTTATAGTTGGCGTCGGACTCACTTTCACCAGAGTAATGTGCGTATGCGGTATATTCGCCATAACCGTCAAAAGAAAATGCCCGCGTTATCACCAGGACGCCGCTGTCCGGCACGGTGGGGCTACCGAAGGCTGCATTACTCACCCCCCCCGCAGGATTACGCAACCCCAACGTTACGCTTCTCCCCGGTTCGCCCCAGACATAATATCTAAGCCCCCCTCCGGTGTAGACCTTGCTCCCGCCGTTATCAAGAAATACACCGTTTTGCGCCATCGCCCCCACTATCGGCGTATTGGCATGGGGATTGGCAATGGTCAACACAAACTCATCCGAGACTGTATGCGTTTCATCATCCGCCGTCGTCACCGTGTAATGATAAACACCGTCATAGCGGATAGGCACGGTGTAACGCCACTGCCCGGTGCCGTCTGCCTGTATGGTCGCGAGGGACGTGCCATCCCGATAAAGCCTGACCTCACTGCCCACCTCCGCAGTCCCCCTCAGAGTGGGCGCCATATCGTCCGTGGTCCCGTAGTTCTGGATATCCTGCTGCGTTTCGCCCACATCATCATAAGCACCGGTAATGCGCGGGGTTTCCAGAATGCTTATCTTGAGCTCTTTATAAGAATCATTACCGAGCGTGGCCACAACAACACAGTCCCCCCTGTCACCGACATCCGTCAATGTCACACTGGTTTGCCCATCGGCCCCCGTCACTGTCGATGCCTCGCTCAAGGCTCCCGAGGACGATTGCCAGGTCACCGTTTCGCCACCAACGGGCTCTCCCTGATTCATGACCGTCGCCGTCAGCGTCGCGCTGTCCACGCCATTGTTCATGATGGCGTTTTTGTCCGTCGTCAGCGCGGAAAGGCTCAGCGTGGCATTCTTATCGACAATTTCAACAACAAACGTTACCTGACTCTTGTTATCCAAACGCGCGGTAACAACCGCGGCTCCAACATCACCCAGGTCAGTAAGCTCGTTCTCTGCCAGTTCTGTTTGATTCGTTTCTGTCGTCGCGGCACGCAACGTGCCCAGCGTGGTTTCCCAATAAACCGGGATGATTTTATCCGAAAACTGATAGCCATTCCGGTCAAGAACAAGCGCTCTCAGGTCGGCAGAATCAACCCCGTCATTCACCAGAACACTATCTTGAGCGAAGTTAACAATCGTATAGGTCTCAGCAACATCCTGTACGCTTATCGTCGACGTGGCCTTGTCTCCGTTATCCAGTGCCGCAGTGACAACCGCGTTGCCAATATCTCCGTCAGCCGTCAGCGTGACCTGCGCCTGTCCGTTCACGTCCGTTTCAGAAGTGGCGCTCTCCAGGGTCCCCAGCGTCGTGCTCCAGGTGACCGTTGCCCCCGCCACCATCTCATTGTTCGCATCAAGAACACTGGCTGCCAGGGTCGCCGTATCCTTGCCGTCATTGTAAATAATGCCTTTGTCACTGACGAGGATATCGATGACATCTGTCGAATGCTCATCGGTGAAGTTGACTACCACACTGTCGCTACTGTCATTAATGCTCGCCGTCACCGTACTGTTGCCGGCAGTGGTGCTCGTCAACGTCGTCGTTGCCTTCCCTACCGTGTCTGTCCTTGCCGACGCTTGAATGACCGCACCATTATCCGCCTCAAAGCGAACCTCCTGCGCAGCCAACGCCAGGTTATCTCCGTCAACCACCGTCACCGTGACCTCATTACTCTCAATACCATCCGCCCAGGCATTATCCTTGGCAACAAGCAATCCGCCGATGACGGCTTCCGGGTCGTTACCGCCCCACTCGACAAAGCTAATCGTCGTGCTCTCGGCACTGTCATTGATGCTCGCCGTCACCTGACATGCCCCCGCAGTCAGGCTGCTCACCGAGGCTGTCGCCTTGCCGTGTTCATCCGTAATTACCGGGGTAACCTGAATGACCGCACCGTTGTCCGCCTCAAAGCGCACGCTCTGGTTCGTCAGCAACCGGTTATCGCCATCCACCACCTCGGCCATCACCGTGTTGACGGCCACACCGTCCGCCACCGCATTATTGATGCCGATATAAACCCCGGCAATCACCGCATCCGGGTTGGTGATGTCCCCTTCGCTAAAGGTGACATCGGTACTTCGGGTACTCGCATTGATGGCTGCGGTTACCGTCACGGCCCCCTCGACAGTGCTGGTCAGCGTCGTCGTTGCCTTGCCATGCTCATCCGTCAGCACCGGACTGACAATCACCGCATCGTTCGTCGCCGTGAACGTCACGCTCTGATTGGCCAGCAGGACATTATTACTGTCAACCACCTCAACCATCACGCTGTTGGTCGCCTGCCCATCAGCGGCGGCCTGGTCATCCAGCGTGCGTAAGGAGGAAATCTCCGCCGTCGGGTCATTGCCTTCGGGCTCGGTAAATACCACGTTCAACGACTCTTTACTGCTGTTTATTAACGCGGTCACCGTGGAGAGGCCCGGCCTCAGGCTGGTCAGTGTCGCCACCGCCTTGCCCTGTGTATTTGTCACCACCGGAGAGTCAACAACAGCTCCGTTCGTGGCCTGAAAATCGACGCTCTGCCCTGCCAATAAACGACTATCACCACTCACAATCTCGGCGGTCACTGCATTGGCATCCACCCCATTCGCTACAGCATCATCTTCGGTAACCATCAAGAAACTGATAAAAGCGGTCGGGTCATTACCGCCGTCTTCAACAAAATTCACCTCAGTTTCCAGGCTGGAGTCGTTAATGCGGGCGGTGACGGTCGCCTTGCCCGGGGTCAGACTTGTCAGGGTTGTCGTGGCTTTCCCCGACATATCGGTAATCCCCGGACTGATAATCTCGGCGCCATTATCCACCGTGAAGGTCACGCTCTGGTCCGCCAGCAGCTTTCCGCCTTCCCCCACCACCTCTGCGGTGACCTTGTTCGTTGTCGTACCATCAGCGACCGCATTATTATCAGTGGTATGCAAAAACGCGAGATAGGCCGTCGGGTCATTGCCGTCGCTCTCATCAAACACCACCTCCGCATCGCTGCTGCTGGCGTTGATGGTGGCCGTCACGGTGACAACCCCCGCTTCAGTGCTGGTCAGCGTCGCACTGGCCTTGCCCAGCTCATCGGTCAGGACCGGGCTCTGGATGAGGGCGCCATTATCCGCCTCAAATGTCACGCTTTGGTTCGCCAGCAGCCCGCCACTCCCGTCGGTGACCTCAGCCGTCACCTCGTTGGTTGACACGCCATCAGCCTGAGCATTGTTCTGAGAGACATACAAATACTCAATTACCGCATTCGGGTTGTTGCCATCACCATCATCACCGGGGACAAAGGTCGACTCCACGGTCTTCTGGCTGTTATTGATGCTGGCTGTGACCACGTAAACACCCGCCGTTGTGCTGGTCAGTGTCGCCGTGGCTATTCCCTGCTCGTTGCTTTCTGCCTGGCCTTGAATACTGGCACCCTCCTCAACGACAAAGGTCACCATCTGGCCGGACAGAGGAACCGTATCACCGTCATTCACCTGAGCAACAACGGAATTCGTCGTCTGTCCGTCAGCAGGTGAGTTATCATTCTTAATCAGTAACGAGTGAATGGTGGCATTAGGGTTATTAATCGTAGGCATAGTCCCACTCCCGATGTGTTATTTTATTTGGCGCGCAACAAAAAGCAGCAATAGTGCTGATAACGGCCGACACGATAAATACAACCTAGCTCAGCAATGAAATTTAGCAATGGTATTTCACCAAAAAAAACAAAAAAAGGAAGGCAGGGAAACAAAAATGAATACAAAAAGAATTAAAAAAACCACAAATAAGACTTTAAAGAGCATTATAAAAACAACAAAAAAAACACCAAAGCGCGCACCAATAATAACCTCACGCGCCAATATTGGGGGGGTTATTTTCACATCAACAGGTATCGCGGAGGTAAAAACTCATCATAGTAACAGAGAGCGTCGGAAATCGCCCCGAGAGCCAAACAAGCATAACCCTCCAGACGCCATTCCATATTGATAACCCCCCAACACAACCACCTGCTCCAATATTTCATTATGTTTACCTGCCAAGTAGCCACTTGTAAAAACAGCGAACCAAAACGACAGAAAACATCGATAAATCAGAAGGTTTTATCGTAAAAAACACTCACCAGACAGATATACTGATGAACTACACCGGACTAATTTTCATGCTTAACGCTTGGGTAAGGACGAGTCACCATAACGGGAACTGCCTGAGTACCACCGTGGCACAACATCAGCATCGATACCATTCCTGACCAACAAATCTCGAAGTTCAGCAATCTCTTTCAGCATCAAGCGATAATTGGTGGATATATCTTCATAGAGGTAATCATAAGCACATGAGTCATCGGATTTATTTTTCCTAAGAAACATAGCATCCCTCAACTTAAAACAGAGCATTGATAATTTAAATTGTAGCATGGCATTAGCCATTAAATGTGATAATGGACAGGTTAATTAATAACGACAACAAAAAAAACAACCAAGCCCACAAAAGCAAGCAAAAAAAACACCAACATTACCGACAGTGGAAATACCCCGCATCGCAAATCAATCACTAAAAAAAGAGATGTCATCATCAATCCATTTTTTATACTTTAACGTTCATCAACTCTAGCCGAGTAATATTTTAGGTTATAAGTTCACTTCATATCGAAGAGCGCACCTGGCAACTCCCCACCAAGGGATTGATAATGCGTATCTAAAACCAAGTGCACCCTTCGTTATGCCCCCAAGGCCATAAGGCCTGGGGGGGGGAGCTACAGCGAAATTGATGTTACAAAAAACATACACAACATCCCTGTCATGTCACTTCGCAGTTTAAAACAATTAATTATGACATATATCATAAACCTCAGAAACCGTGGAACCATTCTGCAAAGATGCCTGATACGGGGCAGTCACATCATGACGCGAGCCGCCGGCACTGTCCCAATACCAATCGGCTGTATTGGCAATACTCGCCTTCCCGTCAGAGTCGGTGTAGACCGAACTCACCCCATTACTACCAATATATCCCCCTTTAAATGTAACCAGCCGCCCTTCCACAGGATTGCCTTGTGCATCTTTTACAATAACCCATGGCATTCCATAGACACCCGGCGCAACACACGCGGATGAATGAGTACCATCCCAGTATTCGACGATTCTCGCCGAATCGCCGAAATGAACATCTACAGTATCGACGCTATCAGCAATGCCAAATTCCGCCGTCACTGTCGACACTCCCGACGTGAAGCTTGTCAGCGTCGTACTGGCTCTACCATTCGAGTCTGTCGCCACCCTTTCGGAGGTAACTTTCGCGCCATTAGTTGCTGAAAAATATATATATTGACCGACAAGCGGATGGCCCTGGTCGCCGGGCAATACAGCAGTTACTTTGTTGAACTGCTTACCGTCTGGCATAGCATTATCTTGATCTACCACTAAATCAACCGATAAATTACCAACAAAATGTATTTTCACCTGAGCACTTTCTTTGCGAGTGGTATCCAGGGTTGCCGTGACAATTGATTCCCCCCCTACACTACTATAAATTTTTGTGGCATACCGACCATTGCTAAGAAAACCTCTATCAGGAGATGCTTTCGCACCATTAGTCGCTGCTACTTGAATGCCAACGCCCTCGGCTGGATTTCCCTCTTCGTCCGTTACATCAAAGGTAACTCCAATGCCATAATCATCAATTACTGGTGCATAATCTTCACTTATTGACGCCGTCACTGTATAAGACTTCTCCGCCACGAACGTCGTGTTTTTGCTCGTGCCCTTGCCGTTCACTTCCGCCGTCACCGAGTAAGTGCCCGCCTTCAGACTCGTCACCGTCGCCGTCGCTTTACCGTCAGCGCCCGTCGTGCCCTGCACCGTCGTGATATCGGCACCTTCCGCCACGCTGAACTTCACTTCCTGGCCACTGACCGGGTTGCTGTTCGCGTCCGTTACGATGGCCGTCACCGCATTGGTGTCACTGCCGTTCGCAACCGCTCCCGTCCCCACACTCAGGTTCGTGTCTGTGATTTCAGCCGTGCCGTCATCCGCCACGAAGTTCACGTCAACCTTCTGCTCGCTGTCACCCACACTTGCCGTCACGCTGGACGTGCCCGCCTTCGTGCTGGTCAGGGTGGTCTTCGCTACACCATCCGCCTCGGTAGAGACCTTCTCCGTCACCACCGTCGCACCGTTGCTTGCCGAGAAGCTCACCTCAACACCCGCAACCGGGTTGTTGTTCCTGTCGGTGACTTTCGCCTGCACGCTGTCCGTGGCCGTGCCGTTGGCCACAGCACCGTTATCCACCACCGTCAGGTTACCTTCCGTGATTTCAGCCGTACTCTCGTCCGCCACGAACGTCGTGTTTTTGCTCGTGCCCTTGCCGTTCACTTCCGCCGTCACCGAGTAAGTGCCCGCCTTCAGACTCGTCACCGTCGCCGTCGCTTTACCGTCAGCGCCCGTCGTGCCCTGCACCGTCGTGATATCGGCACCTTCCGCCACACTGAACTTCACTTCCTGGCCACTGACCGGGTTGCTGTTCGCGTCCGTTACGATGGCCGTCACCGCATTGGTGTCACTGCCGTTCGCAACCGCTCCCGTCCCCACACTCAGGTTCGTGTCTGTGATTTCAGCCGTGCCGTCATCCGCCACGAAGTTCACGTCAACCTTCTGCTCGCTGTCACCCACACTTGCCGTCACGCTGGACGTGCCCGCCTTCGTGCTGGTCAGGGTGGTCTTCGCTACACCATCCGCCTCGGTAGAGACCTTCTCCGTCACCACCGTCGCACCGTTGCTTGCCGAGAAGCTCACCTCAACACCCGCAACCGGGTTGTTGTTCCTGTCGGTGACTTTCGCCTGCACGCTGTCCGTGGCCGTGCCGTTGGCCACAGCACCGTTATCCACCACCGTCAGGTTACCTTCCGTGATTTCAGCCGTACTCTCGTCCGCCACGAACGTCGTGTTTTTGCTCGTGCCCTTGCCGTTCACTTCCGCCGTCACCGAGTAAGTGCCCGCCTTCAGACTCGTCACCGTCGCCGTCGCTTTACCGTCAGCGCCCGTCGTGCCCTGCACCGTCGTGATATCGGCACCTTCCGCCACACTGAACTTCACTTCCTGGCCACTGACCGGGTTGCTGTTCGCGTCCGTTACGATGGCCGTCACCGCATTGGTGTCACTGCCGTTCGCAACCGCTCCCGTCCCCACACTCAGGTTCGTGTCTGTGATTTCAGCCGTGCCGTCATCCGCCACGAAGTTCACGTCAACCTTCTGCTCGCTGTCACCCACACTTGCCGTCACGCTGGACGTGCCCGCCTTCGTGCTGGTCAGGGTGGTCTTCGCTACACCATCCGCCTCGGTAGAGACCTTCTCCGTCACCACCGTCGCACCGTTGCTTGCCGAGAAGCTCACCTCAACACCCGCAACCGGGTTGTTGTTCCTGTCGGTGACTTTCGCCTGCACGCTGTCCGTGGCCGTGCCGTTGGCCACAGCACCGTTATCCACCACCGTCAGGTTACCTTCCGTGATTTCAGCCGTACTCTCGTCCGCCACGAACGTCGTGTTTTTGCTCGTGCCCTTGCCGTTCACTTCCGCCGTCACCGAGTAAGTGCCCGCCTTCAGACTCGTCACCGTCGCCGTCGCTTTACCGTCAGCGCCCGTCGTGCCCTGCACCGTCGTGATATCGGCACCTTCCGCCACACTGAACTTCACTTCCTGGCCACTGACCGGGTTGCTGTTCGCGTCCGTTACGATGGCCGTCACCGCATTGGTGTCACTGCCGTTCGCAACCGCTCCCGTCCCCACACTCAGGTTCGTGTCTGTGATTTCAGCCGTGCCGTCATCCGCCACGAAGTTCACGTCAACCTTCTGCTCGCTGTCACCCACACTTGCCGTCACGCTGGACGTGCCCGCCTTCGTGCTGGTCAGGGTGGTCTTCGCTACACCATCCGCCTCGGTAGAGACCTTCTCCGTCACCACCGTCGCACCGTTGCTTGCCGAGAAGCTCACCTCAACACCCGCAACCGGGTTGTTGTTCCTGTCGGTGACTTTCGCCTGCACGCTGTCCGTGGCCGTGCCGTTGGCCACAGCACCGTTATCCACCACCGTCAGGTTACCTTCCGTGATTTCAGCCGTACTCTCGTCCGCCACGAACGTCGTGTTTTTGCTCGTGCCCTTGCCGTTCACTTCCGCCGTCACCGAGTAAGTGCCCGCCTTCAGACTCGTCACCGTCGCCGTCGCTTTACCGTCAGCGCCCGTCGTGCCCTGCACCGTCGTGATATCGGCACCTTCCGCCACGCTGAACTTCACTTCCTGGCCACTGACCGGGTTGCTGTTCGCGTCCGTTACGATGGCCGTCACCGCATTGGTGTCACTGCCGTTCGCAACCGCTCCCGTCCCCACACTCAGGTTCGTGTCTGTGATTTCAGCCGTGCCGTCATCCGCCACGAAGTTCACGTCAACCTTCTGCTCGCTGTCACCCACACTTGCCGTCACGCTGGACGTGCCCGCCTTCGTGCTGGTCAGGGTGGTCTTCGCTACACCATCCGCCTCGGTAGAGACCTTCTCCGTCACCACCGTCGCACCGTTGCTTGCCGAGAAGCTCACCTCAACACCCGCAACCGGGTTGTTGTTCCTGTCGGTGACTTTCGCCTGCACGCTGTCCGTGGCCGTGCCGTTGGCCACAGCACCGTTATCCACCACCGTCAGGTTACCTTCCGTGATTTCAGCCGTACTCTCGTCCGCCACGAACGTCGTGTTTTTGCTCGTGCCCTTGCCGTTCACTTCCGCCGTCACCGAGTAAGTGCCCGCCTTCAGACTCGTCACCGTCGCCGTCGCTTTACCGTCAGCGCCCGTCGTGCCCTGCACCGTCGTGATATCGGCACCTTCCGCCACGCTGAACTTCACTTCCTGGCCACTGACCGGGTTGCTGTTCGCGTCCGTTACGATGGCCGTCACCGCATTGGTGTCACTGCCGTTCGCAACCGCTCCCGTCCCCACACTCAGGTTCGTGTCTGTGATTTCAGCCGTGCCGTCATCCGCCACGAAGTTCACGTCAACCTTCTGCTCGCTGTCACCCACACTTGCCGTCACGCTGGACGTGCCCGCCTTCGTGCTGGTCAGGGTGGTCTTCGCTACACCATCCGCCTCGGTAGAGACCTTCTCCGTCACCACCGTCGCACCGTTGCTTGCCGAGAAGCTCACCTCAACACCCGCAACCGGGTTGTTGTTCCTGTCGGTGACTTTCGCCTGCACGCTGTCCGTGGCCGTGCCGTTGGCCACAGCACCGTTATCCACCACCGTCAGGTTACCTTCCGTGATTTCAGCCGTACTCTCGTCCGCCACGAACGTCGTGTTTTTGCTCGTGCCCTTGCCGTTCACTTCCGCCGTCACCGAGTAAGTGCCCGCCTTCAGACTCGTCACCGTCGCCGTCGCTTTACCGTCAGCGCCCGTCGTGCCCTGCACCGTCGTGATATCGGCACCTTCCGCCACGCTGAACTTCACTTCCTGGCCACTGACCGGGTTGCTGTTCGCGTCCGTTACGATGGCCGTCACCGCATTGGTGTCACTGCCGTTCGCAACCGCTCCCGTCCCCACACTCAGGTTCGTGTCTGTGATTTCAGCCGTGCCGTCATCCGCCACGAAGTTCACGTCAACCTTCTGCTCGCTGTCACCCACACTTGCCGTCACGCTGGACGTGCCCGCCTTCGTGCTGGTCAGGGTGGTCTTCGCTACACCATCCGCCTCGGTAGAGACCTTCTCCGTCACCACCGTCGCACCGTTGCTTGCCGAGAAGCTCACCTCAACACCCGCAACCGGGTTGTTGTTCCTGTCGGTGACTTTCGCCTGCACGCTGTCCGTGGCCGTGCCGTTGGCCACAGCACCGTTATCCACCACCGTCAGGTTACCTTCCGTGATTTCAGCCGTACTCTCGTCCGCCACGAACGTCGTGTTTTTGCTCGTGCCCTTGCCGTTCACTTCCGCCGTCACCGAGTAAGTGCCCGCCTTCAGACTCGTCACCGTCGCCGTCGCTTTACCGTCAGCGCCCGTCGTGCCCTGCACCGTCGTGATATCGGCACCTTCCGCCACACTGAACTTCACTTCCTGGCCACTGACCGGGTTGCTGTTCGCGTCCGTTACGATGGCCGTCACCGCATTGGTGTCACTGCCGTTCGCAACCGCTCCCGTCCCCACACTCAGGTTCGTGTCTGTGATTTCAGCCGTGCCGTCATCCGCCACGAAGTTCACGTCAACCTTCTGCTCGCTGTCACCCACACTTGCCGTCACGCTGGACGTGCCCGCCTTCGTGCTGGTCAGGGTGGTCTTCGCTACACCATCCGCCTCGGTAGAGACCTTCTCCGTCACCACCGTCGCACCGTTGCTTGCCGAGAAGCTCACCTCAACACCCGCAACCGGGTTGTTGTTCCTGTCGGTGACTTTCGCCTGCACGCTGTCCGTGGCCGTGCCGTTGGCCACAGCACCGTTATCCACCACCGTCAGGTTACCTTCCGTGATTTCAGCCGTACTCTCGTCCGCCACGAACGTCGTGTTTTTGCTCGTGCCCTTGCCGTTCACTTCCGCCGTCACCGAGTAAGTGCCCGCCTTCAGACTCGTCACCGTCGCCGTCGCTTTACCGTCAGCGCCCGTCGTGCCCTGCACCGTCGTGATATCGGCACCTTCCGCCACGCTGAACTTCACTTCCTGGCCACTGACCGGGTTGCTGTTCGCGTCCGTTACGATGGCCGTCACCGCATTGGTGTCACTGCCGTTCGCAACCGCTCCCGTCCCCACACTCAGGTTCGTGTCTGTGATTTCAGCCGTGCCGTCATCCGCCACGAAGTTCACGTCAACCTTCTGCTCGCTGTCACCCACACTTGCCGTCACGCTGGACGTGCCCGCCTTCGTGCTGGTCAGGGTGGTCTTCGCTACACCATCCGCCTCGGTAGAGACCTTCTCCGTCACCACCGTCGCACCGTTGCTTGCCGAGAAGCTCACCTCAACACCCGCAACCGGGTTGTTGTTCCTGTCGGTGACTTTCGCCTGCACGCTGTCCGTGGCCGTGCCGTTGGCCACAGCACCGTTATCCACCACCGTCAGGTTACCTTCCGTGATTTCAGCCGTACTCTCGTCCGCCACGAACGTCGTGTTTTTGCTCGTGCCCTTGCCGTTCACTTCCGCCGTCACCGAGTAAGTGCCCGCCTTCAGACTCGTCACCGTCGCCGTCGCTTTACCGTCAGCGCCCGTCGTGCCCTGCACCGTCGTGATATCGGCACCTTCCGCCACACTGAACTTCACTTCCTGGCCACTGACCGGGTTGCTGTTCGCGTCCGTTACGATGGCCGTCACCGCATTGGTGTCACTGCCGTTCGCAACCGCTCCCGTCCCCACACTCAGGTTCGTGTCTGTGATTTCAGCCGTGCCGTCATCCGCCACGAAGTTCACGTCAACCTTCTGCTCGCTGTCACCCACACTTGCCGTCACGCTGGACGTGCCCGCCTTCGTGCTGGTCAGGGTGGTCTTCGCTACACCATCCGCCTCGGTAGAGACCTTCTCCGTCACCACCGTCGCACCGTTGCTTGCCGAGAAGCTCACCTCAACACCCGCAACCGGGTTGTTGTTCCTGTCGGTGACTTTCGCCTGCACGCTGTCCGTGGCCGTGCCGTTGGCCACAGCACCGTTATCCACCACCGTCAGGTTACCTTCCGTGATTTCAGCCGTACTCTCGTCCGCCACGAACGTCGTGTTTTTGCTCGTGCCCTTGCCGTTCACTTCCGCCGTCACCGAGTAAGTGCCCGCCTTCAGACTCGTCACCGTCGCCGTCGCTTTACCGTCAGCGCCCGTCGTGCCCTGCACCGTCGTGATATCGGCACCTTCCGCCACACTGAACTTCACTTCCTGGCCACTGACCGGGTTGCTGTTCGCGTCCGTTACGATGGCCGTCACCGCATTGGTGTCACTGCCGTTCGCAACCGCTCCCGTCCCCACACTCAGGTTCGTGTCTGTGATTTCAGCCGTGCCGTCATCCGCCACGAAGTTCACGTCAACCTTCTGCTCGCTGTCACCCACACTTGCCGTCACGCTGGACGTGCCCGCCTTCGTGCTGGTCAGGGTGGTCTTCGCTACACCATCCGCCTCGGTAGAGACCTTCTCCGTCACCACCGTCGCACCGTTGCTTGCCGAGAAGCTCACCTCAACACCCGCAACCGGGTTGTTGTTCCTGTCGGTGACTTTCGCCTGCACGCTGTCCGTGGCCGTGCCGTTGGCCACAGCACCGTTATCCACCACCGTCAGGTTACCTTCCGTGATTTCAGCCGTACTCTCGTCCGCCACGAACGTCGTGTTTTTGCTCGTGCCCTTGCCGTTCACTTCCGCCGTCACCGAGTAAGTGCCCGCCTTCAGACTCGTCACCGTCGCCGTCGCTTTACCGTCAGCGCCCGTCGTGCCCTGCACCGTCGTGATATCGGCACCTTCCGCCACACTGAACTTCACTTCCTGGCCACTGACCGGGTTGCTGTTCGCGTCCGTTACGATGGCCGTCACCGCATTGGTGTCACTGCCGTTCGCAACCGCTCCCGTCCCCACACTCAGGTTCGTGTCTGTGATTTCAGCCGTGCCGTCATCCGCCACGAAGTTCACGTCAACCTTCTGCTCGCTGTCACCCACACTTGCCGTCACGCTGGACGTGCCCGCCTTCGTGCTGGTCAGGGTGGTCTTCGCTACACCATCCGCCTCGGTAGAGACCTTCTCCGTCACCACCGTCGCACCGTTGCTTGCCGAGAAGCTCACCTCAACACCCGCAACCGGGTTGTTGTTCCTGTCGGTGACTTTCGCCTGCACGCTGTCCGTGGCCGTGCCGTTGGCCACAGCACCGTTATCCACCACCGTCAGGTTACCTTCCGTGATTTCAGCCGTACTCTCGTCCGCCACGAACGTCGTGTTTTTGCTCGTGCCCTTGCCGTTCACTTCCGCCGTCACCGAGTAAGTGCCCGCCTTCAGACTCGTCACCGTCGCCGTCGCTTTACCGTCAGCGCCCGTCGTGCCCTGCACCGTCGTGATATCGGCACCTTCCGCCACGCTGAACTTCACTTCCTGGCCACTGACCGGGTTGCTGTTCGCGTCCGTTACGATGGCCGTCACCGCATTGGTGTCACTGCCGTTCGCAACCGCTCCCGTCCCCACACTCAGGTTCGTGTCTGTGATTTCAGCCGTGCCGTCATCCGCCACGAAGTTCACGTCAACCTTCTGCTCGCTGTCACCCACACTTGCCGTCACGCTGGACGTGCCCGCCTTCGTGCTGGTCAGGGTGGTCTTCGCTACACCATCCGCCTCGGTAGAGACCTTCTCCGTCACCACCGTCGCACCGTTGCTTGCCGAGAAGCTCACCTCAACACCCGCAACCGGGTTGTTGTTCCTGTCGGTGACTTTCGCCTGCACGCTGTCCGTGGCCGTGCCGTTGGCCACAGCACCGTTATCCACCACCGTCAGGTTACCTTCCGTGATTTCAGCCGTACTCTCGTCCGCCACGAACGTCGTGTTTTTGCTCGTGCCCTTGCCGTTCACTTCCGCCGTCACCGAGTAAGTGCCCGCCTTCAGACTCGTCACCGTCGCCGTCGCTTTACCGTCAGCGCCCGTCGTGCCCTGCACCGTCGTGATATCGGCACCTTCCGCCACGCTGAACTTCACTTCCTGGCCACTGACCGGGTTGCTGTTCGCGTCCGTTACGATGGCCGTCACCGCATTGGTGTCACTGCCGTTCGCAACCGCTCCCGTCCCCACACTCAGGTTCGTGTCTGTGATTTCAGCCGTGCCGTCATCCGCCACGAAGTTCACGTCAACCTTCTGCTCGCTGTCACCCACACTTGCCGTCACGCTGGACGTGCCCGCCTTCGTGCTGGTCAGGGTGGTCTTCGCTACACCATCCGCCTCGGTAGAGACCTTCTCCGTCACCACCGTCGCACCGTTGCTTGCCGAGAAGCTCACCTCAACACCCGCAACCGGGTTGTTGTTCCTGTCGGTGACTTTCGCCTGCACGCTGTCCGTGGCCGTGCCGTTGGCCACAGCACCGTTATCCACCACCGTCAGGTTACCTTCCGTGATTTCAGCCGTACTCTCGTCCGCCACGAACGTCGTGTTTTTGCTCGTGCCCTTGCCGTTCACTTCCGCCGTCACCGAGTAAGTGCCCGCCTTCAGACTCGTCACCGTCGCCGTCGCTTTACCGTCAGCGCCCGTCGTGCCCTGCACCGTCGTGATATCGGCACCTTCCGCCACACTGAACTTCACTTCCTGGCCACTGACCGGGTTGCTGTTCGCGTCCGTTACGATGGCCGTCACCGCATTGGTGTCACTGCCGTTCGCAACCGCTCCCGTCCCCACACTCAGGTTCGTGTCTGTGATTTCAGCCGTGCCGTCATCCGCCACGAAGTTCACGTCAACCTTCTGCTCGCTGTCACCCACACTTGCCGTCACGCTGGACGTGCCCGCCTTCGTGCTGGTCAGGGTGGTCTTCGCTACACCATCCGCCTCGGTAGAGACCTTCTCCGTCACCACCGTCGCACCGTTGCTTGCCGAGAAGCTCACCTCAACACCCGCAACCGGGTTGTTGTTCCTGTCGGTGACTTTCGCCTGCACGCTGTCCGTGGCCGTGCCGTTGGCCACAGCACCGTTATCCACCACCGTCAGGTTACCTTCCGTGATTTCAGCCGTACTCTCGTCCGCCACGAAGTGGGCAGCCTTCTCGGCTGCACTATCATTAACCTTCGCGGTTACTGTATAAGCCCCTGCCTTGGCACTGGTCACCACTGCCGCCGCCTTACCTTTAGCCCCGGTGGTTCCTTTCACCGTAGTGATGTTCGCCCCCTCAGTCACAGTAAAGATAACCTCCTGATCGGCAACCGGATTACCATTTTTATCAGTCACCGTTGCCGTGGCGGTCACACCATCAGTTACCTTGCCGCTCGCAACCGTGTTGTCATGACCGATTATCAGGTTCTCATCAGTAATGGTCGCCGTGCTGTCATCCGCCACAAATGTCGTGTCCTTGCTCGCGCCCTTGCCATTCACTTCCGCCGTCACCGCATACGTGCCTGCCGTCGTGCTGCTGACTGCAGCCATCGCCTTGCCGTTGTCGCCAGTCGTGCCCTGCGTGAGGGTAATAATGGCGCCTTCGGCCACGTGAAACGTCACTACTTGGCCAGCAACCAGATTGCCATAGGCATCCGTGACTGTTGCCATAATGCCGTTTTTGGCCGTGCCATTTGCTACAGCGTTGTCTCTGAATACAACCAAGTTCTCATCCGTGATTTCCGCCGAGCTCTCGTCCGCCACGAAGCTCACGTCAACCTTCGGCTCGCTGTCACCGGCCTTCGCCGTCACCGTCGAGACGCCCGCCTTCGTGCTGGTCAGCGTCGTCTTCGCTACACCATTCGCATCGGTAGGGACCTTCTCTGTCACCACCTTGGCGTCGTTGCTTGCCGAGAAGCTCACCTCAACGCCTGCGACCGGGTTGCCGCTCGCATCCGTCACCTTCGCCTGCACGCTGTCTGTGTGCGAACCATCCGCTACAGCATTGTTATCCACCACTATCAGGTTGCCTTCCGTGATTTCAGCCGTACCGTCATCGGCCACGAAGCTCACATCAACCGTCCGCTCGCTGTCGCCCGCCTTTGCCGTCACCGTCGAGACGCCCGCCTTCGTGCTGGTCAGCGTCGTCTTCGCCACACCATCCGCATCGGTAGGGACTTTCTCTGTCACCACCTTGGCGCCATTGCCTGCCGAGAAGCTCACCTCAACGCCTGCGACCGGGTTGCCGCTCGCATCCGTCACCTTCGCCTGCACGCTGTCTGTGTGCGAACCATCCGCTACAGCATTGTTATCCACCACCGTCAGGTTGCCTTCCGTGATTTCAGCGGTGCTGTCGTCTGCCACGAACGTCGTGTTTTTGCTCGTGCCCTTGCCATTCACTTCCGCCGTCACCGTATAGGTGCCCGCCTTCAGGCTCGTCACCGTCGCCGTTGCCTTGCCTCCCTCATCGGTTGTGCCCTGCACGGTCGTGATATCGGCACCTTCCGACACGCTGAACGTCACTTCCTGGTTCGCAACCGGGTTACCGTTCGCGTCCGTTACGATGGCCGTCACCGCATTGGTGTCACTGCCGTTCGCTACCGCTCCCGTCCCCACATCCAGGTTAGCGGCCGTGATTTCGATCGTATCGCCATCAGCTTCCGATACCTTGACTTCGGTCGTACCATTATTGGATTTATTGCCATGCTTATCGTAGGCAACTGCACTGATATGATAAATATTCGCGTCCGCAGTATCGGTATAGTGGAATGAAGGGTACGTGATATTTAATGATTCTCCGTTAACACCTGCCGCTTCCGCCTTGCCCCCCGCAGCAACGAATTCCTGAGTATTCCATTCAACATGGTCAGTGCCATACTTGGCACTCACTGTAGCTCTCAGCACATCCGTGTTACCCGCTTTACCAGACATCGAATCAGGCACACCAAGCTGTATAAGGTCCTGTTTTTTATAATCAAGAACAATATCGTTGTTACGTTCGACCAGATCATACCGGTTACCTGCCAACGTGCGGCTGAAGTCAACCATAGCCGGATCGACCTGTTTTTCCCACGGCACGCCCAGACGGTAATTCAACTCAAAGTTAAATGTGGTTTCGTCATCGCCGCCTTCCCCCTGTTGATGCTCAACCCCCAGGGTGACCAACGGTATCGGGGTGTAGTTAACCCCGACAGTCACCGCCACGGGATTGTGCTTCAGCGTATTCTTGTCAATCAGGGCAACATTGTTGCCATAATATTTTTCATAAATAAGCTTACCGCCCAGTTGTGGATAAACAGGTAACCAGCCCTCAGCGCGAAGGTCAAAACCATCGGCAGGCCGTTCGTCATAATCAGCAAAGTCACGAGACTGGTGCCAATCGGTAAGCCCACGGTAACCGTTAGCAGACAGTTTCAGATAATCAGTCCACGCCTCCACACCCACACCAACACGACGGTTTCCCCCCGTCACGTCATCATCGTAAAAAGAGTTGACGCCGTACATCCAGCTCCCCTGAAAACGGCGATACCCGATGCCCAGGTTTACCGTATTACGGTCGTCTTTATGGCGGTATCCAAGTTGGGTAAACAACAAATTGGCAGACGCATCATAAATCGGAATAAGAAAATCAACGGAAGAGTCATCAAGATGAAACTTGTCATCTACGTTTAAATCCACCTGCGCAGTACCAAACTGCGACAACCAGTCCTCGACGGCTGATGATGCCGCTCCAGCCACCATACTGCCGGCAACGTTTGCCGCGCTTTGCTTCGGGTCATCACTGCTAAGTGCGGTACCAAACGTTGATGCCGTGTTGGCCAGAAACTTTGCATCCATATCACCCACGTTTGAGGAAAGCGCCGTCCCGCTCGATATCGGTGACAAGGCACTCTGTGGTGTGGGAACATCCAGTTCATCGCCAGCGCCCAACTGTTCAAAGGGTTTACTGAATGTGCGGAATTCATTAATTTTTTTCAGTTCAGCAACACTCAAATTAAACTTTTTGGCAACAGAGGTCACAGTTTCGCCATTCTGGAGAACGTAGAGCGCAGTCTGGGATGCAAATAATTGTCTCGGTGCCGACGCCTCCGTTTTTGCCAAAGCCAGAGCAGGCGCCAAAGTACCTGTAGATATTCCGAACAGCTGAAGGCACAGGCATGCCCGAGCTGTCATTTTCAGCAGCTTTTTATTCATGCGAATTTATCATCACTATTTTGTTTAATTTATGAGGTTCGCATTCTAAATAAAACCAAAGCAAACGCGCCCGGAATGTTGTTTATTTATAAACAAACACAACAAGCCACACCATAAGCAACTGATAAATAAAATAAATACCAGATTTACCAAAAACAAAGAAATCATTGAGAGACGACAAAAAGGAGAGTATGAAATAAAATATATAAATTAACACTTACGCCACAGTGAACATAAAAGAATGGTACCTTATCTTTTACATCTTAGGGCTCTGCACACATGCTTTTTGGGACGTTATTTTTATTTATTTTCTGGGCAGCAATCTGCACCAACTCGACTTCCCTTGAGCCTTTTCCATTAGCCGGCACTTTTCATGCCCTAAAAATCCAAAATTAAACATAAAAACAACTGAAATATACATTCTCAAAGACTATCTTAACGGCCATACAAACCCGTACAGCGGTTTGTTGCGCATTAGAGTCACACTTTCTTGTATTCCTTAGCCCTCGCCAAGAGGGCTTTTTTTTGTATTACGGCTGGGCGGGGTTCCCAAGGTACGGACGCCTAAACTTTAACCGCCGTGAGCGCCAATCCCCCCGGGCAGCGACTGCACCTGGTTAGAACAAAACATCAACCTGACGTACTGGCGGCGCAGCACCTTGACCTAGCGCCGCCGAAGGCGGCATGCATGGCCATCACCGGCAAGGGCAATCTGCCGTCAGCCATCTCATTCAAGGTAAGGAGCACGGGACGATGATCACAGCAAAAGAGCTGGTTGCCGCCGCAAAGCAGAAACAGGACGCGCCGCGCCAGACAACAACTGCATGGCAAGTCCATGATGGCCACCACGACAACAGCAGAATAGAGCGAGGTGACGGAACGGCCACCGAACCTCTACCAGGCACCAAAGATAAACCCGCCGGCAAGCCTCATAGAGCCAACCAAGTTGCTGCAGCAGGAACTGATAAAAATAGAGATGGCTCAGTCCTACCTGCTGACCCTGTGGAAGAAAACGCAGGAGCAGCAGGAAAACTAGCCCACCCAACCCGGTTTGCCGAACTTTTTCTTTTTCGCCTCCCGATAATTTAATTCTGAACAACGTGCAGCTTGCACAATAAATAATCACCGCGCTATAAAGTTTGCATTGGTGTAAATCAAAAGGATTAAGAACATTAATATCTACTATCTGGACAAGGACTACACGAAGTGGCAGCACGATTACGTAAATGGCGAGTGGAGCATGCAGAATACGCCTATCAACCGCTACGTCGAACGCCGTAGCCTGCATTTCGGCACTGGTGACCGTTGTATGGTGACTGAGGCTTATATCAACGGCAGGGACACTGACGTTAATGCCGTAACGCCGGTATCTTTTCGCCTGCTGGTTAATTCTGAATAACGTGTGGCCTACACGGAAAGCAAGCAACAATCTATTAAGGTTTGCATTGATGCAAATCAAGAGAATTAAGCCTATGAAGACCTGCTTTTGGAGTAAGCGTTTAACGTTAGCCAGGCTGATTATTACTGCCATGGATATGGGGTATCTCATCAAGCTGCGGGGGAAAGATATGCTGGTCTTTACCCTTCAGGATGCCGATACATTCGTGGAAGAGGCGTTCAGTTACAGCGAGCTGAGAAGCCCCAATAAACGTAAAGATGTACTGAAAACCCTGATTAAGTGGTCAAACAATGGGGCGACGGCCAGTTGGTACTAGGCTCAGGCATCTACCAGGAACGCCTGGAAGTGACAATCAGCAACCCAGAATTGTGCTTAACCGAGGGCGTCAAAAATGAATGCAGGCGTAATCGTATTATGGATAGTGTGGCTGGTGATAATGTTATTTTTGCTTTTCTTTACACTCTCCTATGCAGTCAGTGAAATCATTAGCGAGGTAATTAAACTCATCACTTGGAAAGTCAGGGAAATCGAAGACGAAATTTTCAACGGCTATTTAGATGTACCGGAAGTAGAACCAACATCAGAGAAAGAAAGTGGCATGCAGTAACTAAAACACCCTTCACCAAGCCCGGTTCGCCGGGCTTTTCTTTTACGATCACCAGAAAATTCAATTGTAAACCACATCCTACTTGCGCGGCGAAGATATATAGAACTGGAAGGGTTTATCGATTTTTTTTACGCCGGTACTGAAAAAAGGGAAGGGATCATCCTTCACTATCAGAATGCCCCTTTCTCCAGAACGTGGCAGAATGTGGCCACAGGATAATACGCCCAGAGCATCCCGATTATCGCGAACTGTTCAGGGAGTCCAACATCAAGAGTGCGGTGGCTTTTATATTTCATTTTTTTTCGATGTGCTGCAACTACACATACTAACCAAATCACAGCATTTAATTTTAAATAAAAAAAACAACAAAGATTACACCACTTATAATAAAATAATTTATTTATAGATCATTGAGAGATAAAAATGAAATCAGAAAAACCAATAAAAATATCAATATACGGGAGTAACTCATACTTTTCTCTTGGATTAACAAACATACTCAAGGATGAATTTAACAAAAAAAACACAGCCACAGATATTATAGAATCGAAGAATGGAGTGTATGCAGACATTATTTTTCAACATTCACCCCAAGGAGAGGGAATTTGTTTTTGCAATTACTTCCTTACGCACAAAAGAAAGCCGCCATTGTTTTTTTCAATCAAAACACAAGGAAACCCATCTAACAAGATTAGATTTAATCAATGCATCCTAGAGCGGGAAGTAATACATCAAGATATAAGCATCTCATCAGCTATAGATATGATCATTAATTGTCTAAACAATAAAAAAACAACTGATAAGTCAAACTGCAGTAAAATATACTTTAGCAAAAGAGAAATAGATATCATCAGAGGTTTCAAGAAAAGTTTGAGCATACCAGAAATAGCCAGAAAACTGGGGGTCAGTCCAAAGACTGTTAGCGGATATAAAATCGCAATCATGCACAAGATGGGATTTAAAAACAACGCCGAGCTATATAGATGGATAATGAGTGTAATTTGAACGCTTTATCATTTACATTAATCACAAATAACTCAATCAAGCAAAAAAAACCATAATAGGTTATAATATTAAAATTACTATCGGCTTAAAAACTGGGTATTAATATGAAAAACCTCACACCACAAAGACCTGAGAGTGCTATTTCTTTATTAATTAACGAGCTTACACCACACGCAGTGGCATGTAACTACCCCCCTAGAAAAATCATAGAATGGAAGCATAAAGACGAGGCAAATATTTATCTCTTCCTTGATGGGCAGTTATCAATTCTTCGTTCATCGGATAAGTTGGTTCTTGGTTCTGTTTACGAACCGCATATCTTTGGTATAGTTGAACTATTTCAACATCAGCGCACTCATGCTTTACGACTGGATACACCATCAACGGTGCTAAAGCTCAGCGCATTAAAGGCAAAAAAAATATTTAGAGAACGTAACCTTTGGTATGCCATCACAGAGATATTAGCATACTACATTTCTTATTTAGGATACCGTGATAGTTTGGTCTATCAACAATTGATTTACTCAGTGATACGAGAGCATCTTTTTGAAATAATGAACCTCCCGGATAATATACGTAAGAACACAACTATCTTGAGATACATTCAGGATAGAACACATCTATCTAGGAGTAGTATACTTAATAATTTGTCAACTCTTAAAAATGAGGGTCGTATAAGCTATGCTAGAGGTGGATATCTACTTGAAATAATATCATTACCTGAACATCCGACGGGTAAGCGCTAAGTAAGAAACCACCTGCGGATAGGCCTTATGTCATCAGCGGGTGGATACTCCCGCCAATAGCGAAGGGTAAGTGATATTGTGGTTTCCGGCCATTTTTGTGAGGTTTTTATCTCTACATAAACACCACATCCTGAGTAGATTACATAAAACATCTCATGTGTGGTGTTGTCAATTTTATCATTTTGGACAACATCCAAGTACCGACTTCGAATCCTGAAGTACAACATTGGTAAAGCGGTCTATAATGAAAATAAAGATCCTAAGTGAACAGCTAAGTATTGATAACGCCCCACAGAGTCTATCTAAGAGAGCCTTCTCCTTCACACATCGTTTTAGTTAATATTGTTTCTCTTATCCTTTGTTTTCCTTATCATTAAAATTATTAATTGTAATTTCTTCATTTGTGCCTACGGTATCATGGGAAAGATAAATTTTAGTCCGATGTTTTCTATAATTTATCTATTGAATAAGCATAAGTAATAACCATTTTAATTTTAATGCTCTAGGAAGAAATAATTTTCCCAGCTTGCCATCCGAAGCAAAATTTTCCGGATCAATGACAATTCTTTGAAAGACTCGGAATAGACTGCGATTCCGACCTGTACTCCTAGGGGTAATTTATAATCCTGAAGGCGCGGATCAGTAGCTTTGACAATGACCAGCACGCGCCCCTGCCCCACCAAGTCCATAGTGGTCAGAAGTCGTCCCTTCCCTTGGAATTGACCTTCACCAATAGCAGGCAGCACTTCTGTCACTTCACCGCTGAAGACAGTCCCCGGAACTGCAGAGAACATCAACTCCGCTTTATAACCTGGCTGCAACCTCTGTGTATAGTTCTGACGAAATGCAGCCACATAGGAGCGCGCCCTATCGCTATCAATTGGGACAAAGGTCATAACTGGAGCAAGCCCCAACGCCGTGGACATACTGCCTTCACGCAAGCCAACAGTGCTAACATAGCCAGCGGATGGCGCACGCACAACTGTGTTGTCTAATCTAAACTCTGCTTTACGTAACTGTGCTAACAATGAGGCGACTTTGGTATTCTGACCTCCCAATTTCGAATTAAGGTTATTTTTCGCTCGTTCAACTTTCGCGTGCGCTGCGGTAACAATCGCTTCAGTAGATTTATATGTCTGCCGGCGAGTATCGACCACCTGATCAGAAAAAGCACCTCGGATGTAGCCTTCCTTGTAGCGAGCATATTCACGTCTAGCTTTGTCACGATCTGCAATGGTTTTATTAAGCTCAGCTTGAGCTTTATTTAGTCCAGCATTTAGTGACAGTGCATCTTGATTAGCTTCTTTGACCTGAGCTCGCAGATCATCCACTTCAGTCTGGAAGGGTATAGGATCGATACGGAACAGTACATCGCCTTTCTTCAGCATCGTATTGGGCTTCGCCGATACTTCAATCACTCTACCGCGAACCTGCGATACAATTGGTACCGTACGGTAAGCCTGTTTTCCCATATCACTAAATGGATGATTGTAGTTCATGAACAAAATAATCAAGCTGATAAAAACAACTCCGCCCAGCACTGCCGTTGGTACTGTCCATTTATTTAGCGGAATACGGAAAATCTTAAAAACAATGATGCAAAGTGCGGAATAACAAAGTAACAATAGCGTTTCCATTATTTACCCTTCTTCACAGCAACAGCATCAGAGGTATATCCATCTATTTCTTTTATTCTATCAACTTCATCCTTCAGCTGTTCTATTAGACCAAGGATGTACGCCATCTGAGAATGCAAGTCGTATTGTTCTTCACTAAATCTTTGTATTCCCCACCCCCGATCTTCACGCCATAGTGTGGCCCAAATCCATAGGAAAGGCCACAGCACATGGAGCGTAAACAGACTCACCCAGCCAGCATAATGGATAGAGTCTTGGTGAGGATGCTTACGTGCTTTTGCTATTTCATAAGGGATATCGTGGATAGCGATAACTCCGTAAAATAAAACCAGAATCACAACAACAAGTATTGCCAGTGCAATATAATCTAGAAACATAGATAACACCTAAAACATGTATCCCAAACTCCCTATCCCCTCCGGATAGTTCAATATATACAAGAAAGATAAGACCAAACATTACAACACTCTATCAGATAACAGCTCTAGAGTGGACAAAACTTACCGTATTCATTGGAAGGAAAGGAAAACCAATACTGGTAAAACAGTGAGCTAGTAAGGTAGAAAGCAACCATTATTTTTCATAAAAACATCAGCACCCCCACCAACAAAATTGAATTTGATTACTATTTTGACAGCTATCTGATGATAGAACACTTGCTTTTTTATTTATAAATAAATACAACCTTGGGGCAACCGATGTATTGTTTTCCTCCTAGGAGCGACTCACCACACCCAGGCGAATGCTCACTCAGAGGTTCAATAACGGTTTTTCAATATGAGTTGTTCATAAATACTCAATAGTTTCAAGATCCCACTTCATCTCAGGCAATTACAGAGGGCACTGTGATCTTACCCAGCAACAGTAAAACCGCTCACTCAGAAACCAGATAAATAGCAATTGATTATTATTTAAGCTAGAATGGGATTGGGCTATCATCTGGTTAAGGAGTGATTATGGATGATGCAACACAGCACCACGCCTATCGGCGTGGCGTGCGCATGGCAAGCCGATGGAAGCGCCTTGAGAGTACCGTCCTGAAGTGGGATCGTGCCTGCGTGTCCAAGGCTCAGAAAGTAAATATTCCTAAATGGGCTGGACATATTCCAATGATAGCGTTCGGTATAATCATACTGGCAGCGCTTGTGTTCGGCGGGTTGTTCATTGCAAGTTCAGCTGTACTCCTTGGTGCTCTTATACTTTTTGTTACTGGAGCGGTATCTTCTGGAGAGACCACATTAACCAGCAACAATGAAGAGAAAACCTACCATAGTTGGCAGCAAGATAGCTTCAGTGGAAGAGAATATAATCCGCATAGATACAATGAATGGAAAGACTAGGCTGGGGAGCACCACTCCCCAGCAAATTTCTGTTCTGATTACCCTCCAGTCATACCTTTCCCTGCCTTCTGACCGATAGCACCTTCTACAGTTCCCCCCAATTTACCACCTGTATTATGAGCAGTTTCCACTCCTCCCTTCATTGCTGCACCAACAGATTGCCCCACACTTACCCCGGCCCAGGACAATGCCCCTAACCACACTGCCGGCAACACGATAAACATACAACCCATAACTAGGTTCATGATTAAGTCATCAGAGCTATTCTGAAAGCCGGCCACATTCCAGCGACTGTGCGAGTCTGAGCTGTAAAGCGCTTCCAGCAACCAACTGTCCAGCCAACGCGCCAGTTCCCACCAGAACGTCAGGAAATTGAGAGCAAATACCACGAACGTCATTGTGATCACTGAAGCATAATTGTATGCCGCGAAGGCTAGGATTAGCGGGATCATAATGTAAACCGCCATTAACAGGATTGCCTGTACCATCGGCAGCGCCTGCCGCATCGCATCGAAGGCAGGGAATGCCGCCAGGCTTCCCAGCGCGGTTCCACCGGTTGATGCAACGCGGTTAACCGAGTTGTCCATGGTGAAGTCAGCGTTGCCACCATAGCCGGCATAAGCGCGCCCGCCCTGGGAAACCGTCAGGTTATCCGGACTGACCAGGCGACGCACCACTGCCTCTTTATATTCGGCGTTGTTCTCCCCCATCATCTTGAGCGCGGCGGACATCCGCAGCATCACACCCGGATCGACCTGCTTCACCACCCGGGCCTCCAGACCGGTATCGGCTGCCGACCACCACTCGCTGCAGGTCGGGTATCCCCCCCGGCCGGTGTTAGCCCGGCCACTGTCCCGTGATTCATTCCATGGGAAGCTGGCGCGCGGCGTTTTCGACTGCAGGTTGTTGTAGTACCCGCCGTTCAGGAAGGTTTTCGACCCCAGCCACTCGATATCACGCAATGTTGCCTTGTCCGTCGTCTGCCCCTGGTCACGGTTCTGCCAGGTGTACAATGCCAGCGCATAGCAGTCATTGGTGAAGTCCTGCAGCTCCTTCGCCAGCGCCGGGTTGTTGACCCGGCTGTGCTGAACCTCAAAACGGACTTGTCGCAGATCCGGCCGACACGGAATGTTAGCTACAGCCACCGCGGTGAACCCCTTCGACAATTTATGCACGACCAGCCACCACACCGGCACCTTCGCCGTCTGACCGTTCATGCTCGACATGATATTCGCATACCCCGTCTCATCCGGTTTCTTCGGTGTCCAGGTGCCGCAGGTGCTCGCCCGGCTGCTGTCATACTTGATGGTGTCCAGGCTGACATTCATCAGCGGCAGGCAACAGGCAAGCATCACGAAAAATGCACCATAGAGCAGGTTCTCGATGCGCGGCAGGGACAGCATCCCCTTGTTGCCTTCATCTTCCCCCTCTTCCCGGACCTTCAACCAGATCCCAACGACCTTGAACAGCAGCGGCAGCACGAATAACCCCGTACTGACCAGCAGCTCCCACAGGCCGTTGTTCACGATCCAGCCGAGCAGCGTCAGGAAATACTCCAGATAACTGTTGGTCATCATAGCGTCAGCCCTCCACCGAAGATGGAGTATTCACACGCCAGGGCAAAGACCGCGCACACGATGACCATGCGCTTGAGGGGCTGCCGATGTTCCGGCTTAACGCCCGGTGCGTGCCAGATTTTCCATAATGCCCAGGCAAGCGCAGCATAAAGCGCCAGACGCCAGAATAGCCAGCCGTAACGGGTGCTATGCACCCAGCTACGCAGCGCTGCGGTTTCACCGGGATGGTTAACGCCCCAGTGTGCGAGCCCCAGCGCCATGACCATGGCGACCACAAGCATGGCAAGCAGCTGCAGGAAACGTTTGACTCCCCGGCCAAACCTGCCGCCCCGACGGGGCAACAGGTCTTTGTTCTCTGATTTCGTCATAGATGTCTCCACACTCACTGGTCAGTTTCCGGCACGGCCAGCTGATTAAACTTGGTATCCGGGCTGTCTGCAGACTGACGCTGCGGGTTGGTTTCGGCGCGGTTGTTCTCGCGATCGATAATGGTCAGCACCGCATTGCGGGAGATTTCACGTTTCATCTCCATCTCGTTTTTCAGCGCCGTGATTTCGCGATCGAGCGCTTCGATGCGGCGGTCACCCTCTTGCATCGCCACCTTCTGTGCGGCCGCGTTCGGTTCGGACATGCCGGTGGTGATCATGCGGCGCATCAGGAAGGCCGTCTCGATGGTATCGGCCATCGCCAGCTCGCTGGCGAGACGCCCGACCAGGGCCGCATTATCCGGGTCGCGCTGCAGCGCGCGCACCACACCGGCCGTCACCGCCAGGCTGCCGGTTTTCAGTTTGGCCAGGTTCGCGGTGGTTGGCTTTTCGGCGCCGTTTACCAACTTGGCCAACTGCTCATTATTGGCCTTGGTGGCCTCTTCCAGCATCGGGGCAAACCCGGTGCCGGCCACGGTGCTGCCCGGCTGCTCATCGCCTTCGCCACTGGTGCATTGCGACGCGTCCTTACAGGTGCGTAATGACGTGTCGCCCAGCACTTTCACCACTGCGGCCGCGGCCTCCTCGCTGCTGGCGTATTTGGCGCAGGCACCGCCGGTGCAGCTGCTGCCGGACACGCCGGAGGTACTGGTGACAGGCAGCGCATTCATCATGTTGTAGCCGGCAGCCGCCAGGTCATGGGTCGGCTTGATGGCCGGCTGGCCAGAGCCGCCACGTTTCTGCCCGCCAATCCATGTCTGCCCGGACTGACCGGTCACCTTCTCCGTCGCATTCATCGAGCGGACGGCATCGCCGCCGCTGCTGTTGACCAGGCTCTTGGCCTCTTCCATTGCGGCGGCCTGCGACCAGGCGCCGGTATCGGCCATGTCCATCATGCGTTTGGAGAGGTTCTGGCAGTTGAGCTGCGCCTTGTCGAACGCGACGCCGCCTTGCAACACCCCGTTGGTCAGCATTTCATACAGCCCCGGATTCGCGCGCTGGATGGCCATCGCCGGCAGGCTGGCCACCGCACCGGTGGCGCCCTGGATAACGTCACTCATCAGATTCTTGAACCCGTCAGTGACACCGTTAAGCTGATTGCCGATCGTCGTTTTCAGGTCGAAGTTGCCGCACATCAAATCCGAGCTCCAGCCCAGGTTCATGCCCAGCCGCTGCATGTTGCCGCGCGTCGCCGGCTGTGAAATCACCGAGCCGCCGCCCAGGGAGTAAAACAATTTGTCCGAGACCGCGCCGCTGGCGCTCTTCCCGTACCCCACGTTGCTGTCATTCACCTGGGGCAACGAAATGCCAAACAGGGTGCCGTTATCGTCATTGTCGTCAGCGTGCGCGTTCACGCCGGCCAGCGTCAGGCTGCCGGCAATCAGCAGAGACAGCAGGCTGCGCCGTCCCCAGAGAGATTTATTCATCGTGTTATTCATCGTTCATGCCTCAAAAGTCCGTGCTGTAGAGGAAACGCTGCCCGCGGCGCTGGCAGCAGCTGTAGGGTCGCCACAGGGCAAAGGCAGCGTTCGCATCCGCTGCCGCCGGATGGTCACCGTCCGGGAACACGGCGCAGGACTGGCTAAGCTGCGGCGCCAGGCGCTGCCATTTGTGGTTGCTGGTACCGGTGTTCTCCTTAACCGCCCCCGGAGGCCAATACCCCTCCGAGCGTTGGCCCATCAAGGGTTGGTAGACGTGGGGCTGGCCAGAACGGGTGATGATGTCCGCCACCCGCTGCGCCACCAGGGCGCCAGCCTTGTCATCATCAACCTGGGTCACAAATCCCGACCGGGGGTAAACGTTGCCCCACATGTTGGCGCCGGCCTGGCTGCCAATCTCGCGTTGGCCAGGCACCAGGGCTTCGGGATACAGGGACTCGGGCATGCCGGTACGCCATGCCAGACTGTCGAGCGTGCTGAGGAAATACGGCACAAACGGCATGGCGGCGCTGCGGCAGGAATACCCGGGGATGCTGCCGCCGATAATGGACGTCGCCGGATGGCCAATGGCATCGGCATATTTGAAATGCAGGTTGGTTTTGCGCTGCCCGGGGGTTTTCAGCTCGTTATTGCCGCCGCCGGCGGATACGCCGCTCAGCGCGCCGGTGATACTGCTCTCCAGGCCGCCGGAGGCCTGGCTGACCATCGACATCTCACGCCAGGGATTGCCGCCCTGACTGTTGTAGGTCGAGACCACCGCCTCAGGGATAAAGTGCGTTACCTTGACCGAAGTCCGCACCGTACAGCCGTGCAAGCCGCAAAACATCCAATAACAAATGCCGGACACACGCCAGCTGATACAGGCCTGCGACACGGCACTGGCAACAATCTGCGCGCTGTTCAGCGCGGCATTTGCGGCCGGCACGCTGGCCACTGACAGCATCATGGCCATACCGAGGGATTTGAGGTTCAGGCGGGACTGGCCGGGAAGCGATGCATCGGGGAGGAGGTATTGCATATCACTGTCCTCCCTGCGCCTGGACGCGCAGCGCCACAGCCTGCGCAACATCCGAAGTGCCGTACACCACATCGGTGTCATCAAACACCACCGCCGGCACTTTTTTGACGCCCAGTTCCCAGGCACGCACCACCGCACGGTAAACGGTGGCCAGCTGCTGCTCGTTCGCCTGCCATTGCGGTGATTTCAGCACGGCTTGCGCCTGGCGCTCGGCTTCATCCGGGTTTGACGACAACTCGCCGAACATTTGCTTCTGCAGCTGTTCCGGACCGTCAAGATAAATCACGGATACCGAGGCATCGATGTTGCTCGGAGGGTGGTGGGAATCGGTATAGAGTACCGTGCCGGCAAGCACCGATGCCGGCATCAGCAGAGGGAACAACGTCAGCAACGTGCTGATTTTCATGGCGTGCACTCCTGCATGGATAGAATCCACACAGGGTGCTACGACATGGTCAGAAAGACAGCAAAGAAGTCTTTATTGGATTATGAAAATTTTAATCTGGTTAACGGCGTCCATCAGCTCTGGCGGGAACTGGATCGGCGGAAATTCTGAGGTGATGAGTTAGCCCCATCGATCGCGAAACGCCGCGAGGGTCACCGACAAAAGGAAATCTCAAGAAGGGTTGTTCGGTGACTTCGACCTTCCACGTAGTATCACCAATAAAACTAAACTCAACGGCCTCGGGGAGCACGTGTAATTCACTAAAGGTCCCGGTGAGATATGCTCCTCCCAGTGATATTGTCTCAAGGATCCCCTTATTCATATGCATGAGCGATATATTGAGCACCTCTTCATAAGGCGTGTCATCAGTAAGAAACAGCAAGAACCGCTCGCTATCAATAGCGACCGCAGCTTCCAACACCTGGAAGGGGACAAAAAAACCGGTCCCCTGCCCCGACAACATGATTTCATAACCATCCTTCGTGTTAGCTGCGTGTTTCAAATCACTAAGAGAGATGGATTTGGTTTCACTAAACATACTAACCCCACATAGTGCTCATTTCCCAAGCAGCAAGTGCACCGCCAACAAAACCACCGACAACAACACAAACTGGAGCTCCAGGCCCACACATCAAACCCGCGATAGCGCCGCCCGCCCATCCTCCCGCGATCCCTGCACCGCCAATGGCAATCTGCCGTTTTGTCTCTTTGGTTTTATCATCGGCATCGTAAATCTCGTACACCGCAATTGCTAATGTGAGGAAAATCAAACCACGTCCGGTCGCCGACAGGCGCTGCATTTTGAGGTTAACCTGAGGATTTGATTTTCCGGCAGACTCAACAACTGCACCATAAACCTTATTTTTCTGCGTTTCAGAGAGACTTTTGAAGTTTGCCTGAGGCCCATACACCGCTTTTGTTTTGTACGCGATCAGCTCATTCAACGTTTTACCCTGTTGTTTGAGTCTCTGCGCCAAGGCCTGCCCTACAGGTGTACTCCGATTACGAATTAATTCCATAATCGAATTTCGCGTCAAATTAGCTTCTGCAGCGGCCTGCTCCCAAGTGATGAGACCGTGAACTGCCTTACTAGATAAATCCGTCGACATGGCTTTTATTCTACGGGAATACTCGAGACGAAGCTTCGGATCAACATATAACACCGTTGCTGCTGCACTCACATCTCCCTGCAAGGCCGCAATGGCCTGTCTGAATTTGTCCTGCCCTTCCTTGTCCAGTGAAGCCAGTAATGACGTATCCATTCTGTGGAACCCTCCCTTCCTTTACCGATTATAGGGTCTCTACAATAATGTCATTACCATACTCGAACCCCACCTTAAAATACAAAAAAACCGGCCAGAAGGCCGGTGATCTAGTGAAAGGTTCCTTTCAAAACTTGGCTCAGGTATCAGAAAAGCTGATTCCGGACCGGAAGGCCATGCCCCTGGCTGCTTTGAATCCCTTGCTGTTCATACACTCTACCAGGCCACATATTTTCGGATCGAGACTCATCGCGCCACCCCTATCAGTTAACCTGAAAACGCTCGCACAGGTCACTCAGATGGAGCAGCAGGTACACCACGTCCGCGGCGTCCGGCACAGAGATATACCAGCGGGGGTGATCGTACTCCTCAGGTTGTGGCCAGGATGTGGTACCTGTCACTGTCACCAGGACATCGACAGACTGGCCCAGACGGCCTTCCAGATGCAGCGCCACGCTGGTCCGGCTCCCGATACGGTGCGGGTGTGCCGTCAGCACAACACGCCCCAGCAACCGCTCACGGAGCGCATCACAAAACGTCTTGAGTGCCTGCGCATCCGTCTTGCTGATGGTCGCCGCCCCTGGGGTGGCAGCGTAAACAGGCTGGCCCCCTGTGACGGCACTTCCTGAGGGCGAACAGCCGGCTCGGGGTATTTCAACGTCATCATGCAGCCTGGCTCCCCGCGTCCTCTTCATTGGCAACCAGACCGCGCAGGCGGTCAAGCTTGCGCGCGACCTTGAAGGCCGCTTCGAGCTCGGTGCAACCGAACTCCTGCATCAGCGCACGGCGCTCCGCCTTCTCTTCCTTCTCGGTCATCCCCAGCGCGAGGTAGAGGCTTGGCGGCACAGCCCGGAATAACGCTTCCACTTTTTTCGACAGAATAACCCCCTCGGTGTAACACCTGGACAGCTTACTGGCCGACAGTAGCACCGCTTTTTGCTCCTCGGTCAGGGCTTTGAAACGGGCAATGTCGCTGACCTCCTCTGGCGGCATGGTCAGACAGACCCACCATTCGGCCATGTTGAGCATCTTCTCGGCAATGTCCGGGAAATCCTTCAGGTTCTGCGTGGCCAGCCACAACCAGGCGCCGAGCTTACGCCACATCTTGACGATTTTGGTCATGTACGGCGACAGCAGAGGGTTGACCGTCACAATGTGCGCTTCATCGACCACAAAGACGATATCCCGCTCCGAGTATTGGTCACGCTCGGCAATGTTATTGATGGTGTTGGTCAGGCTCACCATGGTCAGCGCCATCTGCGCCTCATACCCTTCCCGCGCCAGATGCCCCAGGTCAATCAGCGTCACATCCGCTTCAGGCCACAGCGTCCCTTCACGGTTGAACAGCTCGGCCTCAAAGGAGCCAGGCTGGGTGAACATGCCCAGCGCTTCGGCCATTTCCGCCGCTTTTGCCCGGCGCTGCGGGTTACGTTTTTCGTTGCTCGTATCATTGGAGATGTCATACAGCGCGCTCTGCAGGTCGGACGGCAACATCTGACGCTGCTCATCGTAGGCCGTCTGCGCAGCCATCAGGAGCGCTTCGCGGATCATCGCCCGGTCGGCCCGTTTGAGGTCGGCTTCTTCCTTCGGATCGCCGCCGGTTATCATCATGCGCGCCGAGATTTCCATTTCGCCCAGGTAATCGCGTTTATCCTCATCCTCATCATCGGCATCGATATCGCGCAGCTCGCTCTCGTCCAGCTCCAGTGAACTGAGCTCCTCAATCAGCTTGTGCGCAAATGAGAACGGCGGCAGCGACACGCCGCTGCCAGGCTTGATGCTGATTTTATTGACCGTCAGACCCTGGCTTTCAAAATAGTCCGCCTGCAGGCCAAACGAGTTGCCGGCCTCGGCGATGAACAGGCGCGGCCGGTGGACGGCCATCAGTTGTGTCGTCGCCGCACAGAGCGTTGCGGACTTGCCGGCGCCGGTAGGGCCAAAAAACAACATATGGGCGTTCTGACTGCGGTCATCCTTATTTAACGGATCCACCGTCAGCAGGTCACCGCCTCGGTTAAAGAAGCTCAGGCCGGGGTTACCGGTGCCGGTTTCACGGCCAGTGACCGGCAACAGGCCGGCAAGGTGTTGGACGAATGTCAGTCGGGTGTACCAGTGCTTTTTGTCCGCCTCCGGGTTAAAACACATCGGCAGTGCGCGCAGGTAGGTATTAAGCGGCGCCACATCAAACTCCGGGCGCACCGGTTGCAGGCCGGCGCCGAGCAGCACGTTCGTCAGCTCCACGCGTTTGTGGTTAAGCGCCGTCAGGTCGCCGGCGCGCAGCAGGAAGGTAATGCCGGCGCGATACAGCTTGTGGCGATTACCCAGGTACTCTTTCACTTGTGCCACATCCTGACGCACACGCCCGGACTCGGTGTTCTCGCCCACGGCATTTTTCGACAGCTTGTTAAAATCGTTTTCCAGCGTGTCCTGGGGCTGCGCCACGATGGTCATGCAGACCATCGTCCCCTCCGGGAACATGTCCATCAGCGCATTTATTTTCTTCTCACCGCGCTTCATTTCCCCGGTAATGGTCCCGGGCTCCGGCGCGCGGCGCAGCTTCTCGACAGGGATAGCGCAGTGCGCCTGATTATCAAACCACCACACGCCGTGGTCCGGATCGGACACCGGCGGCGTAAACCACAATGTTTCGGCAAAATCGTTTTGTACCGGCATCGTGCCTTCCGGCGTATCGCGGCTGTCGAAATAGGCCGCCTCACGGTACAGGGTATTTTTATCCACCCACTCCGGGTTTGGATTGAAGTGACGCAGCATCCAGTCATGCACCTGCGCACCATTTTGCCGTACGCAAGCCACACCGGCTCCGTTCAGCGCGCCGGTGAGCCGTTCACAGGTCTGGTTCAGCATGGCAATCGGCGGCATCGGGTCTGTATTGCCTTTACCAATCCAGCGGTACACCACCATGCGCGTGCGGCGCTGCTGGCCACGCCAGGGCTGGTCGGTGATGAGGGTATCCTTGAACAGCCCCTCCGGCCGCGCGATACCGCGCAGGTGCCGCTCGGTTTCCTGCAACCAGGACTCGGTCAATTGTGAGCCCCGGGCATGCGGCTTGATATAGCCACGCAAGCGATTCAGGTAGGCATCAACATTGTCTTCATCCTGGCAGAAAAACTGCACAACCCATGGGTTCTGATCATGTTCATCAAACGAGTCCTGCAGCGCATCTTCCACCGTGTCACGCATCTTCTCCAGATGGTCAGTGGTGCGCCCCTCCGTGGCCACAGGGGTGACTTCATAAACCGCACCGACAGACACACCATCATCAAGCAGGATGCACTGCTCATGATCCAGAAACTCTGCCCAGGGCAAATAATCAATGATGGACGGATTCGCATCGTAAATCTTTTTCTCGTCCTGGACCGTCATCTTGCCCGGCCGGGTCAGCGCTTCGCGGCCGGCCACCGACAGCGGCGCACCATCTTCCGTGATGGTCATCGCTTCAGTGACGGCATCTGCCGGCACCACCGCTTTTTTGCGCGTCAGGCGCTTTTTATCAAACAGGGAAAATCGCATCAGTAGGCCTCCGTCCGTTCACCTGGCATCGCGTATTGCACCTGGCTGTAAAACGGGAATACGGTGCTGTACCCCGGTACCGGCGTGTTGCCGTCGGCCAGGTGCGGGAAGACGTACATCACAAGATCGGGATTCGGCAGTCGCGGGAACTGCAGGCCGATCTCACTCTCCTGCGTGCGGCTGTAGCTGCGATCGTCAGCAACGCTGGCCTGGCTCTCGCTTTCCGTCAGCGGGCGGCGCAGGCTGTCCCTGGCTGCCACCGCATTGCGCGCTGAACCGCCGCCGTCCTCACCCTGCCAGAGTCCCAGCATCGTGCTGTCACCCGGCGGCAGCATCTCTTCCTTTGACGTGGAGCAACCGGACAGGGCGGTGCCAATCACCAACATGACCAGGGCTGATCGGATTGTCTTCATCATGGTTTCCTCTCTTAGTCCAGACCGCCGGCGCTGCCACCTTCGCCCGGCAGGCTGAAGTCGTCATAACGCACCTTGCGCCCTTTGGTTTCAAAGTCGATCGCCAGCTGGCGGGTGATATGCACGGCCAACTTTTGGCCTGGCGGCACATAAATCGCATCGAACATCATGCCGTAACGCTCACGCACCCAATCAGCCGTCTCTTTCATCCCGCCTGACAGCGCCTTGCCCAGCACCGCCTGGCCGGCGTTACCGGTCATGGTCGACGTGATGCCATTGACGTTGTTCTGCGACGTGTACTGCCCCTGACTGATACCGTCACCGGCCGCGCTGGCGGCCGACAGGGCGGCAATGGTCGGCAGGTAGGTCGACGCATTCGACTTGCGTTCACCGCCGATGCAGGGAATGCCGCTGTCATCGGAAATCCAGCCGATGCCGGCGGTAGTGCTGACATCCTTCCCGTTGTTGCCGCTGTTGTTATTGCTGTTGGCTTTCATATTGGTGTCAGGGTGCGGCAGGGTACGCACCGTGCCGTCGGCAAACACGAACGTGATGCTGTTGACCTGGCCACGCACGCACGACAGCGTCCAGTCGCCGCTGGCGGTACCTGAGACAATCGCCCCTTCCACGTCCGGCAGCTCGATGCCGTTGGCGGTCAGGTTGTCCTTGCCGATCATCAGCTTGAACGGGTACGGATCGGTTACCGTGCCGTTGATCGGCACGCGGCCAAGCAACGCCGTCATGGCGCGACTGCCCACCAGGGTCGAGTTCTCGGGCAGGGTAAACACCGGTTCGGCGTTCTCCTCCGCCCCTTTTTCATTGGTGCGGCCTTTTACCTGCTGCTCATAGGCGGCTTTCTGGCGCGTGATGGCATTGTCCGACAAGAACGACGTCGGGAACTGCGGGCCCTCTTTGGCACTGTTCGGATTGCGCGGATCCACTTCTTTCTGGTCCTTCGGGCCAACCCACATCAGGCCGTCATCGCCGGCCGTGGCGCTGCCGCCGGCGGCGCCCATGCCGTCCAGTCCCAGCCCCAGCGGCATGTCACTGTCACTTTTGGCCTTGTCCTTGTTGCTGGCCAACTGGTCTGTCAGCGACTGGATACGCCCCATCAGCGTCTGTTGCTGCTCCTGCAGCTGCTGCTGACGCTGCTGGGCCTGTTTCTGGAAGCCGGCCACGGCCTCATTCACCTGGCCGGAGACGTTGCTGTTGCGTTTGCGCAGGGCCTCGTTTTCCTTCAGCACGTTATCAATGTTTTTCTGCAGCTCGGCCTGCTGCGCCCGCGTGGTGCGCAGCGTACCGACCAGAGTGCGCAGCGTGTCTTCCGGGGTATCCCCTTCGACACCCAGCGCACGCAGCTCTTCCGGGGACATATTGGCCAGCACGTTCTGCGCCTGCTGCGGCTTTTCCGCGCTCTTGTTGCCACTGCAGGCTTTAAGACCGACAAGCACAGCCGCCGCCAGCATGCCGAACACGATCACTTTCGGCAGCATATTGGATTTCACATCAGCCATGGTTCGCCCCCTTCTTCGCCGCTTTCACGGCCTTGCGCACTACCGATGACTCCGCGACAAATGCCCCATCCGGGCGACCGGCGGTCACCAGGTACAGCGTGGTGGTGTCTTCCGGTGTGCCAACCGGCCCCAGGTACCGATGCTGGAACGTCGCCGTGACAAACTGCCCCTGCAGTACCCGCGGATCGAGTGTGATTTTACGGCTCGCCGTATTTTTCACCTTCAGCGCCACCACATTGCGGTTGCCGATACCCCAGCCACCCAGCGGGGTGACGGAGACCGGCTCGGACGGGTACAGCGTGGTGATGCGTTTGGGCAAGTGAGGATTCACCGGATGGATGCCCGGCACCGCTTCAACGGTACGCACCGGGCCATACAGGCTCTGCGCCGCGTAACGCGTCAGCACTACAGGCAACGGCGCGTTGTATTTCACCTTTTTGCGCTTCGCCTGGCTGCCGTCATCCTGACCTAGCGAGGCACTGCTCCCCTCCGCAGAGGCCGGCTTGTCGTGACTGCTGCTGACCGAGGAGACATCACCGCTGTAAACGATGCGTACCGGTTCGGCTGAGCCTTTATCGGACGCCGTGACGTCAAGCAGGATGACCTCCCCGTTCTCCACGTCCTGCAACTGCAGGCGGGTCTGCGGGAACGCGCTTTCTGCTTTCAGATACACCGCACCGCCGCTGCTTTGCACCCGCAGCTTGCCGTTCAGCGCCGGCGGGAAGCCGACACGGACATTTTTATCGGCAAACAGCACGCGCTCCTTGCCGACTGCCAGCGGGATCTGCAGCGGGATACGCTCCCACTTCATCAGCTCCTCTGCCTGCGCCTCTGGTGCAGAAACCAGTGTTGACACTGTCAACACGCTCAGAGAAAGCGCCAATACGCGAGCTTTCATCATTGGAAGACTCCTTTTTTCTCAGGCACCGGCGCTGGCGGTGCCGCCGCCAGGCGCTGCGGCATACTGTCGTAACAATCCAGCGCCAGACCAAATTCATTGCGCTCTGGATCCCCTTCCGACCGCACCACTTTCAGCGGATAACGGGTCAGGGCGCGTTTTACCGGTTCGCCGGCAAACGTCTCATCAGCTACCAGGTCCAGACGGACCACCCAGTTATCCCGGCCTTTGATATCGACCGGGTTTTGGTTGTAACGGGCGTTATAACCGTGATCCGGGATTTCAAACACCACGCGTGTACGGCCAGCCAGCTCGCCGGACTCGCTGCGTTTTTTTGCGTCAGCGTTAAGGAAGCGCTGACACGACGGCGTCAGGTAAGGAGAAAGCGCATTGATTTTGGCCGGATAATCAACCTCACCATTTTTCGGCCAGGCATTCAGTTGCTGGAAAATATAGAAACCGAAGCTGTAGACCGTGCTGGGCGGGACTTCCCACCAAGCTCGGGTCGAGCCGCTGCGCAGATCCGGCGGATTATGAATGGTCAGGTTGGATGGCGCGCGCATCCAGCCAATGATGGCGACCAGGAGAAAAACGACCAGCACGCCGCATGCTGCACGCAGCGTCAGGATGTGCTGGTCACGGTTTTTTACCGCATGACGAAAACGGCTCATGTTGACCTCTTGACTGCTCGGCTGCGTCGCAGTGACCAGCCCTGTTGGTCGATGATGAGGGTGGGATTACCCCACCCCATACGACGTTTACGCAGCTCAAGCCGCTGCCAGATATAGTTCTCAGGCTTGCCGCGCTTGAGACGCGTCAACCGACTGCCACCAAACCAGAGAACCGCCAGTGGGGTGATCAGCATGCCGGTGGGGATCACCACCCAACCGGCAAGGAGAACAAACGGCAACGACACAAGCAGACCCAGTCCTACCCCCATTAATACCGCCAGTCCCATCTCCGGAGTGGTAAAACCCCGGAAGACAACAGCTTCGGTATTAAGACGGTCAGGTAAAAATCGGATAGTCTGCATGTCGCCTCACCCTAAAAAAGGATTTCAGCAGATTTGCCGACAAACCAAATCACGGCCACAACCAGCACCACGCCGGTGACGATGATGGCGCCGAATTTGCCCCAGACCGCTTTCCCATCACGGACTTCATTGAACGTTGAAACCCCAGCATTGGCCACAACGATAAATGCCACGGCGGCCAGCACCAGACCAATGAGCACAATGCCGTCCTGAATATGCCCTTTGAGGGTTTCCATCAGACCACCGCCACCACCGGAAGACGGCGGCTCAACAGTTGGCAGGGCGGCTAATGCCGGCTGACTGGCCGCAAGGGCCAAAGAGGACACCACCGCGATACGCGCGGAGAAGTGGCGGAAAAGACGAACAACAGCATTCATAAAATGTTCCTTAAATTGCAGTGTGAAAAAGCGATACACATTCCTGCCAGCGTCAGCTGGCAAACATCCAGATTGAAACGACCAACAACAGAACGGTTTTGAGAACGAAGTGGATCAGCGCTTTGGTGCGGACTTTTTCGTTCCTCCAACCCTCGTAAACATCGATCCAGGCCCAGGCAGCCCAGACAAACAGCACCGCCAACAGCCCACCGATGCACACCAGCGACATGACGTTGATTTCAACGCCGCCGCTGGCCGCATTGAAGGCCTGTTCCTGAGCGCCGGTCATGGCCATCAGGGACGCTCCCGTCGGTAATTGCCCGCCACGGAGCCGCCATCACGGGGTTGTGCACGTGACGGCTCCAGATAACGGTCGATGCCGGCATTGATGGTGTTGAGGTCAGAGGTGGCGCGGCGATAGTCGAAAAAGAAACGACCACGCTCGGCGGGGTCGGCCTGAACGGCCGCAACCCGTGCGCGCTCAAGCGCCGCCTGTACCTGGATCAACATGCGCTGGGCGGACGCCAGCTCATCTTTTTCGGCGGCACAGGCAGGCAATGCGGTGAGGAATGACAGCCCCAGCAAACAGCCGGCGCCCAGTCCTCGGGTAACTACGGGGATACGCATGCACAAGCACTCCTTGGTGATTTAGGGTGCTGTCAGGGTGAGGGATACAAGGGGTCAGGTCAGCGGATAACTCTTTATGAAAATTTGATAATTTTTATCCACTTTGGGAGGGGGGGATGAACAAGCAAGGGAAACAGCTGAGTGAGGCTTGAAACGTAAAAAAGCCGCCACGAATGGCGGCCCTCCTCCCCTACTACTTGCGTTTTCTCTTCGCGCCCAACGGCATCAGTTGCAGAGTTAGCAGGTACGCTGTCAGTACAAAACTGAACAACGCCCCCATGCTTGGAGAAACAAAAAACAGGGTATACTCCCGATGCATATCAGTCGCATTTAACCCATTGATAATTTCAGCAATAACTTGCCTAATCATAGGCGTTCCTTATTGGGTTTTACCTAATGCCAGTCATTTACAACCGACACCCCTTCCAGTCACAGACAGAACGAACTGGCAGTACCATCGTACAACAGGTGGAAAGGGGGCCGAAATTCACGGGGGAATGCTGGCTGACGCGCCGCGCCGCGGCTTATCTGCTGACGGCGACGCACAAAAGCAAGTTTTGCACGCCGCCGTCCAGCTCGATGTGGAATCAGAGGTAATGAAATGAGCGCCTCCCTTCTCTTCAGGTGAGGCGGTAGCGTGACGCAGGCACACCATGGACAGTTAACCTTTCAGATTGGGTCAGCTTTCCAGTTCCCGGGATTGTGCCGCACAAACGGACTGTACTCCGGTGAATGGGGTTTTAATGTTTTGTCCTCATTGAAATCCTCTTCTTTATTGAAAGGAATAATGGGCCAGTCATTGATATTGATAAGCCTGCTTTCAAAATCTTTGACTTTTTGATCGAGAAATTGCTGCTGTTTTTCTTTGGCTAATCCATCCAGGCCGCCGCGTACGCCATGGATGAGGTAAGGTTCCAGCATGCTGTAACCTATATAATGCAGTGCATGTATGGACGGCCATAGCAGAAACCGCATATCGCCATGGCGTCCGTTATGGCCACAGGCATTAGCAGGTGCACCGGCCGTTACTGTAAGCAAAGCCCGTTTACCTTTCATGATGCCATTTTCGTGTCGATGTTTACTGTCGTATATTCCGCCATACACAAATACCCGATCCATCCAGCCTTTCAGGATCGCTGGCATACCAAACCACCAGAAAGGAAAATGCAGCAGCAGTAGATCAGCACTTTTTAATAACTCAATGTGCCTGACAACATCATCAGGCAGATTATGCATTTCCCAGTGATGCCGCTGCTCCAGCAGGGCATCAAACCTCTGAGGGTCCTGCCTGTCAGGGTAAAAATTCTGTCCCTCACAGGGTTCGAAATTTTCACTGTATAAATTAACTGTCTGAACCAGTGAGCCCTGTTTTTCAAATACACGGGCGGCTCTGGATGCCAAGAATAAGTTAAATGAATCCGCCTCAGGATGCGCAGAGATAATCAGTACCTTCATGAAGATTCTCCCTAATGACTTTTCACAGTTATAATGTTTTCTTTTAGTTTTGCATTCAATTACGCACTTTGAGGTAACCACTCATGGCATATCCGGGAAACGTTTACTCATTAAAATGTTCAGCGCGCGATGCTCTTGCGCTTATTTCGGGGAAATGGGTAATGCTTATCCTTCCTGCACTTGCAGAGGGGCCTATGCGTAACGGCGAACTGATGAGAAAAATTGAAGGCATCTCCCAAAAGGTTCTGACCCAGACTCTGCGGCAGCTCGAAAGACATGGACTGGTGTCCAGAATTGACCATGAAGAGAAACCAGCCTGCGTGGAATACAGCCTGACAAGTGTGGCTGACTCACTCGTCAGCACACTCGCCGCTCTTGACCACTGGGCAGAGATCAATTTTCCTGAACTTGACGCTGCTAGGGTCAGATACGATGAGGAAAACGGCAGTATTTAATCAAGCACAAGGAGTCTGAAATGAAACTCATGCCGGTCGGTGTCGACATTGCCAAAAACGTGATGCAGGTTCACTTCGTAAATACAGATACAGGCGAAATTTTCAACAAGGCCCTGAAACGTGACAAATTTCTTGAATTTTTCACTAATCGTTCCCCCTGCCTAATCGGTATGGAGGCCTGCGGGGGAGCACATCACTGGGCAAGAGAGCTAACCCGTCTGGGTCATATGGTTAAACTTATGCCGGGTGAGTTCGTCAAGGCCTTCAATATCCGCAACAAAAATGATATTGCTGACGCGCAGGCTATCTGGCGGGCGGTGCAACAACCTGGTAAAGCGGTGGCGATAAAAACCGAGCAGCAACAGGCCATGCTGGCGCTGCACCGGATACGCTCACAGCTGATGAAGTTCCGGCTGATGCAGACCAATGCCTTGCACGGTTTACTCGCGGAATACGGTGAAGTGATGCGTAAAGGACGTGCCAGCCTCGTCAGAAACGTCCCCGAGATACTTGCCCGCCTGTCCGGACGGTTACCGGCTGTGCTCATAGACAGTCTGCGCGAACAGCTGGGTGAAGTGGAACGAACTGACACCCGTATTATGGACATCGAAAGACGCATACGCGAACTGAGCAAAAACGATCCCGACGTAAAAGCCATAAGCGAAATCCCCGGCGTGGGGCTACTGACCGCCACCGCCGCGGTTGCCTCAATGGGTGATGCAGACGCCTTCCGTTCAGGCCGGGAGTTTGCTTCCTGGGTGGGGCTCGTTCCGAGACAGACCGGAACGGGCGGGAAGATCCAGTTGCTGGGGATTAGTAAGCGAGGCGACAAGTACCTGCGAAAACTGCTGGTCAACGGCGCTCACAGCGTCATACAGAATGCCCGTGAGCCGGGTCCCTGGGTCACAGACTTGCTGAAGCGGCGTCCGATAAACGTCGCCTCCGTAGCGCTGGCCAACAAAATGGCGCGAATCATATGGGCTGTGCTGGCGCACAGCAGGCCCTATCGGAAGGAAGCTGCTCATAACTGAGTACTTTCATTACGAAATCACAGTGTATAAGCAGAATGTCAACAGGTTGCACAGGCAGTGTATGTAATGACAGAACAGGTCAGACCGGGACTCACTAAACCTGAAAGAAGTACCGAACTCCGGGTTCGCAGAGATAATTGAGGCGTGGGTCAGCGGATTTCATTAGGGTCAGCAGCCGCTTTCGCAGCTGCATAAAGACCGGATATATAGCCGCAATCGTCCTGTCAGTCATGAAGTACAAAGCCTGGCAAACGGGAGGCGCTCATATATATTTCTTGAAAGAAGCCGTCGTCACTGTCACCGCGATACCCAGCAAAATCGCTGCCGGCAACAGCAGCAGATTCGGGTATACCGCCGTTGGCCAGGACAGGTACAGCATGCAAGGGATGTACACCGCCGGCTTGACCAGTCTTTTGGCATGGTGGTAGACAAAGCTGGACTCGTAACCGGCACCATACCGCCGAATATCACGCCGCCCCAGCCCCTCGGTCAGTGCGACCAGCACCACCAGGATAAACAGCGGAATGGACAGCACCAGGATGGTCACACGCACCAGGGTAATCACCGTCACATACACCGTGGCCATCAAGTATTCCTTGAGCGTACCGGCCAACCAACCACTCCAGCTGTTCAGCTCTCTGGCGATGGCATTCTGGCTATGCGTCTGCGTCTCATAGGCCTGCTGTATCCAGCTCAAAAAGCCGCTGTCCACAAACGCCCACTGATAGGCCACCAAAATCCAATGGGTCACCGTGACCGACGGCTCAGACAGCAGCAGGCTGCGGGTAAACTCCGAGGACAGATAGCCCAGCTCGGTATTCATCACCGCTTCACTGTGCGATGCACCCAGCTCCGGCCAGAAGAACGCCATCCCTACCCATTCAATCACCAGGCTCACGAACAGGGACGCGAAAAACATCCCTATCAGCATCCAGGGCCAGCCCCACAGCAGGTTATAAAGCAGGCCATGTTTCCGGGGTTCTGCCGCCTGCCGCGGCTGCGTATTATCCGCCTGCGCCATTGCGTCCTCCCTGGGTGACCACATCCGGCATCACCTGACTTGCTGACCACCAGGACTCACTGGTGCGGTAGTTACGCTGCATCTCCTCGGCGATCTTCTGCAGGTTCGCCGGCATCATGGCATCATCACCATCGCCGCTCGGCAGCGGCATGCGGATTTTCCACAGCTGGCCGCCTTCCAGCAGCGCGAACGCCTGTCCTTTTGGCAGGTTAATCACGTCCGCCTCTTTCAGCAGCGGGACTTTGACGGTACCGACACGATCCTGGGTACTGGACGTGAAGTCCTGTCCCTTCTCAACGTCTGCCGTGTCAGCATGTCCGGACACCAGGGTTTTGGTGTAGACATCCACTTCCGGCAGCTGTGAGGTCAGCAGCTGCGCGGTGCGGTTCTCGCGCACCCGCAACATGACAAGCGTATTGAAGTTACCCGTGACCTGAGCCGCTTTGGCGGTACTTCCGATGCGCGCCTCGATGTCGGATTCGGTTTGCGTGTAGGCCGTCACCTGCATGCCGGCACCACCACCCTTGTTGATCAGCGGAATGAACTCATCCCCCATCAGCTCGTTGAACTCGTCACAGTGCAGGTTGATCGGCAGTTTGCCGTCAGCCCGGGTCGGCAACCCGCCGTGCATACCGTGCTTGTAGATATGGCCGGCAACCGAGACCAGGTCGGCGAACATGCTATTGCCGACGGCAGAAGCAACCACACCATCTGACAACGCATCCAGACCGATATAGACAACGCCCCGCTTACGAATGACCTGCTCCCAGTCAAACACCGGTCGCGGGTCACTCATGTCCATGTAATCTGGCGCCAGTAACTCCGCCGTCTTGCCGGTGGTCAGTTTTTCCAGCAACGGCAGCAGGGAGGCGACGATTTTGTCGAAATAGGTGCGGTCATAGCGAACCGCACTGCGCAGACCATCCAGGATAGGGTCGTACAGCTGCTTGCCGGCTTCCGAGCTCAGAGCCATTTCAACCGCGAAAATTTTGACCGCGTTCGGCTGCCCCTGCATATTGCGCGGCACATCCTCTTCCGTCAGCACCGACAGGTTATTGTCGATTTGCTGCTGCAGCGCCGGCATCCGCTCTTCAATGACCTTTTTCGCATAGGTCTCATACAGCTCGCTGATGTTGTTCACATAGCGGGTAATGAGGGTGTAATCAGGACGCTGCCCCAATGCCACCAGGGCGCGGGCCACGATGTTCACAAAGCGCCAGGCAAACTCACGAAACGCGGCACTGTTGCCCTCGCCGCTCAGTTGCCCGGAGATACGTCCCGCCACTTCGGAGACGCGCTCGAAGCGGCCGACGGCGTTATATCTCGCTGAGATATCCGGCCAGCCCAGGTGGAAAATATACAGTTCATCCCCGCGGCCGGCGCGGTGCGCCTCGGCCCATACCCGGCGCAGCAGGTCAGCATCGCCTTTAGGGTCAAACACGATGGTGATATCACCGCGGCGAATATCCTGGGTGATCAGCAGCTCTGCCAGACGTGTCTTGCCGACACGGGTAGTACCCAATACCAGGCTGTGGCCAACACGTTCGCCTAAAGCCATCGAAACATCGAGCTCGTCGGGTTCGATGCCGTGGATGGCCGGATTGCCGCCCACCGGCGGCAGCGGCCGTACCGGATTAAGCGGGGAATCCTTGCGCAGCAGCTGCGACAGCCAGGGCATGCTGTACTCGGTCTGCAGCTCAAGACGGCGCGCCATCTGGTAAGCCCTGGAGGGCTGGACATATTTTTCCACTTCCGGCCGGCGCGTATCCATCAGTCGCTGGGTATGTTTTTGCTGCCAACGGAACCCTTTACCCAGGAACAGCCGTTGCCGGCTGACCGGGATTTCGGCGCTGGTCATGACAAACCGCGGTAGCCGGCGCAGGTTACGGCGATAGCGGATCACCTGCATGCCCTGACGGGCGCGTATGGCAGACAACACCGCAAAACTGCCGGCGGTGACATAACTCACCTCGGGCGCCAGCGCCACCGACCAGGGCGCGACAGCACAGACCACAGCGGCGGCCCCTGATACAATCGCCGTATTGAGCTCTACCGCCGGGCGCAGCAACGCCTCCATCACATGCCGGTTACTCATTGCGACCGTCCTTGTTATTCCCGGTCACTCCGCCATCACGTGGTGGAGAGCGGCGACATTCATCAGCATTGGCTTCACCGAGGTAGGTCACAGCACGATACTCACCTCTTGCATTGATACTTCCGTAAACAACGTTCAGATTCATCTGGCGACGGCGGTACAGCAAATAAAACAGTTCAACCAACATGCCAAGGCCGATAAGCACACTCCCGATCCAGAGAATGATGCGCCGCTCTTGCCTGGCGACGTCAGCAAACGTCTTCGGATGAGGTTTACAGTCCCGTTTTATTACCGGTGCCGCCGCCGGACCTGTGGAGATATCCCATACAGGATCATCTGGGTGCAGGCACGTGCGCACCATCACCATCCCGGCCGGGGCTGCACGGTAATCCTGCGCAGTGTCCGCCATGCGAGAGGCTGCTTTTTGCGCGCCGTTATCACAGAGTGTTGCGATGAAAAAAATGAGGCCAAAAATCGCCAGAACCACACCGGGCCAGACCAACAAGAGTCTGAATGCCGAGGATAGAAGGCTGGTGATCACAACAACATAATTAGAACGATTCGACATTGGGGGTACTCCGTTTGGTTACCGTACTTTCCGGCAAAAAAGACAGCCATTCCGCTTTGCCGGCAAGCAGCGCCAGCAATTTCTGGCCACTAACCAGATGAACGTGGGGATGGTTCTGTAGCAAAGCCCGGCTCAATTGGCCGGTACGGCCGGTATGAATGAAAAAACCCTGACAGTGGTGATGCCGCAACAACGCGCCAAAACTCTTGATATGGGACGGTGTAATAGCCCGTCCGTAACGCTTGGCCTGGATGAGGTATTTTTGGTCGCCGATGATAACCTGACCGTCCAGGCCACCATCACCGCTGTAGGAGGTATTGCGGATAACCGCATACCCCTGACGCTCGAACGCCAGGAGCAGCAGCTCTTCAAAAACGTAGGGATTGATTTTGCGTAGGTACATCAAGCGCTGGCCATCGCCACCCAACTGCGGCAGTCGCTGCAGAACGCGGGCGGCCGTTGCACGGTAACGCCGGTGGCGCCGTGCGGAGGCCGACTCACGGCCACGCAGGTTGAGCGTGGCCATCACCACAATAAACAGCCCCGTCAACAGGACGGCAAGCACCGGATTCGCCATCAGCGCGATACCGACATGCTGCGGGGACATCATGGCGTGACCTGCTGGGACAACCCGGTATCCGTGATGAGTACCGGGTAATTAGACAACTGTAGTCGGCGCGCCAGTTCACTGCCAGAGGCCGGCGCCATCGGTACACCAGGAACCAGCGCCTGCAGCGACTGCAAAGCAGGCAGATTGCTGACGTTCACAACCAGGCCTGCAGCATGGCGCGACTTGAGCCCGTCTGCATTTGCCTGCAGCCAGCTGCGGCTGGCATCGTCATCACCCACAATAAACAGGGCGCCAATCCCCGGTAACTGCAGAGGTCTGTCAGCCACATCGCCGGGCGAAAGTTCCGGCGTAGACACGGGCAACATAGTGGCCTGAACGTCGACAACACCGGGTTGGACGGAGGGTGATGCCGGCGTCTCGCCCTGGGCATTAATGCCTTCAAAATAGGGGGAAGCGTCCTCGCCGCCAACATCGGCAATCACGTTAAGATTCGCCAGCGCCGTGGAGGTCACCAGGCACAAACCGAACAGCAGAAAGTTAACGTTCTTCATAATGCCCCCCTTCCCGTTCAACATTAGCCCCATTGCGAAGGTCATCAGCAAATGACAACGCTTCTTCGCTCGCAGTAGCCCAGTGCCGCTGTGCTTCGTAATCGAGATGAGTGCTGTCGCCAGACCAGGACTTGAATGCTGCTGACAACTTTTCTACACCTCTGATTTCCGCCTCCTTAATGAGTTGCGGTGCTTTTTCCAGTTCAGTTAGCAGCGTTGCTATAACCTCAGGATTAGCCACATGCAGCCAGCCCACAGTAACTTTGCTGCCTTTGGACTGTTGCCAGGTTGCCAGCGCGGCCGGCAGATGCTCTTTCAGGTCTTCCAGTTGCTTATTGGTCATCAGCTTATTGACTCCTCGGCTCAACCCACGTCAGCGCTGCAGTCTGCGTCGCTACCGGCGTCGGGTCAGGGGTATGACGGGAAACCACTGGCGTCGCCTGGGTACCGCTGCTATTGAGGCGCGCCAGCTTGGTTCTCACGATGGATTTATAACGCGCGGCGGGGGCGCCGCCGGCAGGGTGGTGATAACAACCAGCCGCCGCCAGCCAACTTCCGGGCTTGCGGTTGTAGCACTCTCGCAGGATGGCCGCCGCGGCGTTCAGGTTGGTATAGGGTTCGAAGGCTTCCCAGGTCGAGGTAAAATGATGGCCGTTCCAGCCCAGGTTGACCTGGGCGATACCGACATCGATGCGCTTGCGCGGGTATTTCTTCAGGAAGCCCTGCAGCGCCTCCCAGGCCTGCAGTCGGGTGGCATAACGGTAACCTTTGCCGGCCACGTTGATGGTCCACGGCCACGGACGCTCAACATCCGGTGCAGGGCCGGCGCCGCGGGTCACCGAAATAATGCCTTTCGGTGACATCGAGGTCTCAGTCAAGGCTACCGAGTAGAGCGACTCCGGCGGCACACCGTGACGCATCGCCACCTCACGATAACCCTGCGGCACATCCTGCGCTGCAGCAGCATGCGCAAACAAAAACGTGGCCTGCAGCAGGCCTACGGTCAAAACGCGGCGATAGTCCATCCGTCTTTCCCCTGTTGCAGGACAACGGGCATCAGACCGTTGCCGAATTTCATCCAGCGGCCGCCATCGTGATTGAGCGTGATTTGACGAGCACGGACCTTGTCAGCCGGGATGTGATGCGCCTTCGCCCAGCTACGCAGCACGTCGTCATCCCCTTTGCTGTCGACCAGGTAAATGTCGACCGGACGGTTGTCAGCCAGCACCGCAGCCAGACGCGCATCGCACTGGCCGCAGTCCTTGCCTTTCACGAACAGCGCCAGACGGCCACCGCTGTCATGCGCGATACCGGCCGCATTTCCCATGTTGACCGGCAGCACACCCAGGCGCTGCCAGGCTGCATCCACCTCACGCTGAAACTTCAGCTCTTTCTCCGTGCGGACAAATTCCTGCTTCACCCACTGCTCCGCGTACTTCTTGCGTTCGGCATCGCTTTTGGCCTCGATGCCGAGCGCCGTCAGCGGATCAAGCCCCGGGGACTGTGTCCCGCGCGGCCCTTCCATCAGTTGCTCGTAACGCTGGTACTCCTGACCACTCAGTCCCCACTGCTTACCCTGTTCAGCCATCTTGTTGGCCTGGCTTTGCTGCAGCTGGCTCAGGGTAGACTGGCTGTTCTCGATGGCTGTCTGCTGCGCCGCCTGTGATAACGGGCTCAGTAGCACCAGGGCGAACAGGCTGTATGTCAATTTCATCAGATGCTCCTTATTGCGCGCTGACGGTCTGCAGGCGACCATTGACACGGAACGTCGCCTGACCGTGGCCGGCACTGACCAACGTCCACCCGGCAACGGACTCGCCTTCCCCAATCAGCCGAACCTGCGACAGGTCACTGAATCCCTGCGGCGCCACGGCCGCAAAGGCCGCTGTCCCACGCTGCTCCACCCCGGTCAGCACGAATGGCGCTTTACGCGCCACACGGCGTACCGCTTTACGCGGGGAAGATTTAATCGGCGTAGGTTTGTGCTTTGGGGTGATTTTTGCCGTTGCCGAGGGTGCGGCCAGGACGGAAACAGAAGGTTTGCCGGCAGGGGCCGTTTTTTCTGCCGGCGCCGTTGCCGCTGACTTTTTCAGCGCCTCAAGGCTGTCTTTGAGTGCATTGAGTTCAACCTGCTGCGCCTGCAGCTGCTGCTCAAGCTTTTCGGGCAGACTGTTAGTGGTCCGGAGTCCCGTCATCTCGTCGTTGAGTGTGTTCAGACGTACTGTCAGGGCTTTAAGCTGTTTGGCATGCGCCTGTACCACATCCGCCATCGAGGTCATGTCATCCTGAGGGGCCAGCGCTTTTTGCGCCGTCTCCAGCTGGGCAATACGCTGGTCAACGTGTTTGACGGCGCCGACACCAACCATGCCGATAATCAGAACCACCACCACCCCGCCCGTCACCAGCCAAAAGGTCTTGCTACGCAGCAATCCTTTTTTGGCCGGCGTCATCGGGATCATTTCTTCGTTATGCTCGGTCATTTTTTCAGCCATCCTCCGGTTGAAGACACAGGTTTAATCGCCGGCGGCACCATCGTGCCTGCAGGTGCTGTGGTCGGCGCAGCGTGATAGACACGTGGCGTTGGCGACGGTGGCAGCTGAGAGGCCGGCAACTGGTAACCGTCCCGCAGGCTGTGGCAGACAACGCGCTGCACATCGTCAACTTCAAGCTGCCATGCCGGCCCCGCCAGGACCTGCAGCGCGGTGCGCAGACGCATTGGCCCCAGCTGGTACTGCACCGCCGGCAGTGCCTGGCGATACAACACGCCGTTGGCCGGGCCAGTCGCGCACAGGGTGTAACCGGACTGGCGCAGTGAGTAACTCAGCGCATCGGCCACCGTCGGTTTGACGGAGGCAGGAATACGGATATCGATGATTTGAGAAAGCGGGTCACGCTGGACAGCGGCCGGATCGGTGCTGACCAGCAGATAGCGGTCATAGCGCACGACTTCCGGTGCCTGGCCGTATGCATCCGGGGTAACCGGCTGGACATTGCGGGAGACGGTGACAGGCGGCGTGACCAGTGACGCATCACGCTGCTGCAAGGGTTGTTGCGTGGTGCAGCCCGTCAGGATGACGGCTGCCAGGGCAGAGACTACAAGTGTTTTTTTCATCCGGGAGGTTCCTGTACAGTGACTAAACAGGTGCCACTGTGCGGTTACCGCCCCTCCCTCTCAATTAACAACTCTTTATTGAAAATAAAAAAAATGCAGACCCGAAGGTCTGCATCACTGTTTCATAACACCAGCATTCATCATCGTTCTGTCAGGTCTATCTTTGCAGTCACATCAATGCCGCGTTCGATAACAAAAAGGTTAACAAACCGGATACAGCAAAGTTGACCGCTAGTCAGAACACAAAAATTATGGCAATCCGTGCTCAACGTCTGAACTGACGTAAATTAGCTTCTTCGACAAAATAGATATTACCCCGTGCGCGGGAGCATGCAACATACAACCTATTACGGGAAGATGGAGGCAGGTCCTTCAGGGTTTGTTGTCCCAGTTTGCGCCAATGATCGGCACCAAAGACAATACAAACGTCCTGCAAGTGATCCAGCCCTTTACTTGCTCCCCAATTCATCGAGTAGCAACCGTATCGATAGTGTTCTCGATAAAAGAGTTTTATCACAGAATCATCTGCATGTAGGGCGGCAACACGTTCAGCATCGTTTACCATTTCTATACTAGTACTGTGCGTTCCGTGAGCAGTAATATGAATATTCAATTGCCCCGTAATGAACTCGCAAACGGTCGGAGAGCAGCGCCATGTTCTACTGAGTGTTTCGCTATCGACCGTCATACCTGAAGCCCTAAAGCGGCCTTCATATTGGTCAATAGATTTATGAAGTGTCGCATTGATATTACCATCCCGGCTGGTATCAAAAGTATGCTGGTAAAAATCCCCCACAAAAAGCACAGACAAATCAGCTCTAGACAGCCCCAACAGAAAATTAAAATCGTGCCCGGCAAAATCCTGAACTTCATCGACAAATAACTCATCGTAATAACGCACAAGACGCTCACAGATGGCCGATAACAACCCTCTTTCAGTCAGGAGATGTGCAAGGCGTCGGTGATACAGTCGCCCTCCTCGATCTTGGTAATGTTGCCGGTTGGTTCGTGGTATCCTTAGAGGTGGCTGAACAAAACTCAACCCACGCGTGGTCAGTCGATCCTGTAAAAAAGGACGGCAGCAAAACGCGTATAAAAATTCAAACCAGGTCATTATGCGGATACCTTCCGGTATAAAACCAAACCGGCTGATGATACTGGAACGAAGGTGTTCCTCATTATTGACCGTGTACGTCAGGATCAGCGTGCGGCTGGTTTCCCTGAGACTGTTTTTGAGAAGTGTCGTTTTGCCTGAACCTGCGACGGCAAAAATCACCCTCTTATCCATGTTAGTGCCTCCTGGATATAACCTGGTACGTTCATTATCTTGTCATGCTGTAACAGTCTGAATGCCGCCTCAGCTTTGTTAGCTAGCATATACTCCTGAACCGTCAACCTACGGCGCTCTTGGCCAAAGAGTTCCTCGCAGAGATCACGATTATCCTGATAAAGGCTTATTTCAAATGTGGACCGAGTATCGTCCGGATCGGCGAAGACTTGAATGTTCTCGCTGAGGAGATCCGCATAACGTTCAGCACAGTTCTGCTGATATTTCCCATCGTTATCCCTCAGTGCAGCGACCCGAGTACCCAATAGTCTGGCCAATTCCAAATACCGGCGGAAGCTCGTCCCACCGATAGCAATAATATGCACATCATCATCCTCAGGTTTCCTAGCGTGCAAAAGATGATAGAAGTATTCGATTAGGATGAATTCAGCGTCACCTTCAACCAGTAACACGCGTTTTGACAATGAAAATTCCAGCACATTATTATCAGGTGCCTTGATAAAGAAGGCAGCTGTATCAGCAGAAAGATCGTTGAGCAGTACCTTCCCGGCCTCTCCGAGAAGGATGGCTTTACGTAGATCGAGACGGGAAGAAATATGACTGCTGTGTGTGGCAATGAATAGCTGAGTCTGGCGATCTGTTGCAAGTTGACTTACAAGCTTCTTCATACTCAGGTGGCTCATATGGTTTTCAGGTTCTTCAAGGAGTAGCACATCGAGTTCTCCCTGTTGCTGATGTCGCCTCAGGGCAAATTCTGTCTTGATGAAACATTGCCGGCCCTTACCTCGATTGCGTATCGAAATACCTTCTTCTGTAATATCCAAATTCGCCTCCAGACCCGATTTTGTACCAGCTCGAATGCCGAACCGATACAGCTCCAGAGCATCATTGACTACAGAGAGCTGCTGTTCGCAAAAGTGATTTTTCTGCTGTCGGTAACTGTTTTCCAAGCGATAACGCTCAGACACGGGGACATTCACATTGTAAACTGCTCGCGTATATTCTTGAGCGGCATGCTCACTGTCGATTCGTGCACTATCGAGCAGCAAATGACGCAGATAGCGCCTGAACCCTGCATAATGGCCGCCAGAGAAAGTGGTAAACTTTACGGAATAGTATTCGAAAGGAAAGATTGACGGATTATGTTGAAGCACCTGACTGATATCCTGCCCATATTCATCGATCATTGGGGCAATACGCATCCTCAGTCCGTCCGCGTCAATATCCGCGAGGTTCTGGCGGCCATTCAAATCTGGATTAGTACCAGCACTGAGAAATACGTCAACTGTGAGCACGGGAAGCTGCTCAATGCGACGCTCTCCAGCCAAAAAACCATCAACCGCTGACTGTGACAATAGGGTTTCCACCCCCAAAGTTTCCACTCGATACCTGCTATCGCTGAGTACCAGATCTAAAGCAAGTAAAATACTGCTCTTCCCCGATTCATTATCTCCTATAAGAACATTTCGATCCGCACAAAAGCTCAGATCTAGAGCCGAAAATTTTTTGAAATTTTGCAGCATCAGCCGCGTGATCACAGGCATCATTTCATCCTTTTCTTTCAAGGGAACTGGGTCGATTCGTTTGATTAGTACAACACCATACGGTCTGACGACAGCATTTTTCCTACCCTATTAGGTTAAAATTCATCTTTCTGATTCCGTTGACATTAATAACATTTTTGGCGTTGATACTGCATCATGAAATGTGGACATACACTACTCGGCTACACTGCCGTAAGATAAAAGTTAATGACAGAGCAGGAACTACGCGTTTAGAGCATTTGTTTCGGTATAACATACCACCCAGCTTCGACGTAACTGATAACCCAAAAGCTCCCAGTCAGACTCCTCCACTCCCAAAAACAAAGAAAGCCCCGATTAACGGGGCTTACAGGTTAAAAATTGACAAAAAGGTCTATAGTATTTTTTAGAACGGTATGTCAGTGTCAAAGTCCATCGGTGGTTCATTCCCGCCGGACTGAGCCTGTGTTTGAGGCTGTTTAGGCGGCGTGCCGCTGTGGGTTGGCTGTTGAGGCTTGCCCCAGCTGTTCTGGCTGCGTTGGCCAGAGGCATTATCCGGAGAACGGCCGCCCAGCATTTGCATCGACCCACCGACATTGACCGCCACTTCAGTGGTGTAACGGTCAACACCGTCCGAATCGGTCCACCTGCGTGTCCGCAGTTGACCCTCGATATAGACCTGCGAACCTTTACGCAAGTATTCACCGGCTATTTCAGCGAGTTTCCCGAACAACACAACACGGTGCCACTCGGTCTTCTCTTTCTGTTCACCGGATTGTTTATCACGCCAGCTTTCGGAGGTTGCGAGTGACAACGTAGCCACTGCGCCACCGGAAGGCATGTAACGGATTTCTGGATCCTGGCCCAGATAACCGACAAGAATCACTTTGTTTACGCCGCGAGACGCCATAATCGAATCCTCATAAATGGGAAAGGGAAAAACGCCCCGGGAAGGGGCGTGAGAAGGCGTTATCAGAAGGAGTTTTCAGCGTAGCTTGGCTGCGCAGAACCCTGCTGAGGCGGCTGAGAGTAGGATTTTTCAGCCTGGTACACCTTTTCCTGGCCGATTTTGATCCAATCGATACGAATCAGGCGTGCTTTCAGGCTGACACGCTGTTCACCGGCATGTTCGCCGCTGTTGAGCGTGAAGATGTCCGTTTTGGGATTGCTGAGCACAAAACCAATCAGAACTTTTTTGTCTTCGTCACAGGCTTTCTGGCAACGATTAATCAGGCTGCTTGCTTCTTTGCCTGCAACGGTACAATCGAAACGCGTATAGCTGGCGTTATCGGTAGGACCGGACAGTGCATTAACAACACAGCTGATAAAAGTGCCATTAGGACCATTAACCTGGCGAACATTACTGAGATACCCCATACCATTGATGGTCAGGTTGAAGTATTCAGTGTTTTTAGTGGCATTTTGTTGAGTTTGAGCTGGGGTAGACATGATGTTTTCTCCATGGAGTGTAGATTCGGTGACGGAGAAATACACCTTCCCTGACGGGAAAAGTGTTTCCCGTCGGGAGTCTGCAAAGTCGTACGTCAGTGCAGACTGTCTGAATTGTGAAATGGACCTTCATCACCGTTCAGTGATCCCTGTTCTCAAAGGTTAAACAGGGTTACCGCCACTGGGGCTTCCTCTTTCAGGCTACGAGGCTATTTGCAGTCACCCGAAGGCGTTTCTCACAGACCGCTGAAACTTTGGTTGGCACTCACCCGAAGGCGCTTCTCACAGAGTGCTGAAGCATTGGCTGGTTGTCCGAAGACAACAAATAATCCTGTTCATTTTTAATGCAAGTTAAGTGAGTGTCAACCGTAATGATCATTTTTGCGAGCCAGAAAATAAAAACGGCGTTGATCCGAAAATCAACGCCGCGGGGTCAGTACCTTAACCTGATGAATATTCTGTCTAACTCCGGGGAGAACCTAGTGTCCCGGCGCGTTTTTCACGGAGTTGCTTGCGCCTTGTCAGTCAACCTGAGTGTGGGGGTCACTGACCGAACTGAAGCAGAAAAAAACCATGGAAGAATTTTTCCACCACCGCAGTTACGGGGTACCTGTGCATTCTGCATAAGAAAGCCAGCTAACCTTAGCAAAACTTTCCGGGATTAACATCAGACAATCTCTTACTCTGATCTGGTTGTTTTATTTTTAGCCGCCGATTTTCCCTTATAACGCTTACCCTTACCGCCACTTTTGGCATCGATGTTGATGATCCCCTGACAGGTCGGGTAGTTGCTGCAGCCCCAGAATGCACCGCCCCCCTTCTTACCGGTGCGCCGGCGCATGGTACCGCTGCATAATGGGCAGGGAGGAGATGGCGGCGCAGTGAATTTAACCGCTTGTGTCTTTCCTTTGTCGACCAGATGTGTCGCCCACTGTGCCTGACGGTCCATGAATGTGTAGAGCGTCATTTTTCCCTGGGCGATTTCATCCAGCGCCTGCTCCCAAAGCGCGGTCATGCCCGGGTTCGTCAGTGCTGTCGGCAAGGCATCAATCAGCTCGCCGGCGATCGGCGTCGACAGCAAAAATTTCCCCTTCTTCTCCAGATAACCCCGTTTAAACAACGTTTCCAGGATACCGGCCCGGGTCGCTTCTGTCCCCAATCCTGCATTCTCCTTGAGCACTTTCTTCAACTGCGGATCGCTGACAAACGCCGCTGCGTTCTTCATTGCCGCTATCAGCGTGCCATCAGTAAAATGACTCGGCGGCTTGGTCTGCAGCGTTTTAAGTTCAGCGCTGGCAACAGTGCAAGGCTGTCCTTTTTCCAGGGCTGGCAAGCGTGCCTCCGCCGAATCGTCCTGTTTCTCCTTATCGTCACGCTCCTCCCGCTGAAACAGTGCTTTCCAGCCGGCAATCACTTCTACCTTGCCTCGCGTGCGGAACAGCTGGCCACCGACATTAAACGTCGCTTCCGTGACATCGAGCTCATGCAGCGGCAGGAACTGCGCCAGGTAGTGCTGGTGTATCAGTTGATAGACCTTCAGTTCATCAGCTGACAGCTTGCTCAGGTCGAATGCCTGCTTAGTGGGGATAATGCCGTGGTGCGCCGTGATTTTTTTGTCATTCCAGATACGGGAGACAAAACCGGTATCCAGCGAGGCAATCACCGCGCTTTGTATAGGGTCCGTCCGGGTAATGGCATTAAGCACATCCGGGATTTCAGCCTGCATTGATGTTGGCAGGTAGCCGCAGTCTGTCCGCGGATAAGTTGTCGCCTTATGGGTTTCGTACAGTGACTGGGCGATGCTCAATACCTGATTAGCGCCCATCCCCCATTTACGTGAGCAGGCCTGCTGCAGTGAACCGAGATCAAACGCCAGTGGCGCTGACTCCTTCTTGCGCTCGGTACCGACATCCAGCACCACCGCCTGCCCGGTTTGCTGACAGAGCTGCACCACCGCCTGGGCAACGTTCTGGTGAATACAGCGCTTTTCTTCGTCACAGTAATTGGCCGCCGGCACCCAGCTGGCCGGGAAACTGATGCCGTCCTTTTGCAGTGTGGCCTGAACCTGCCAGTAGGGCTTTGAGACGAAATTAGCGATTTCACGGTCGCGGTTGACGACCAGCGCCAGCGCCGGCGTCTGAACGCGGCCGATAGACAAGACCTCGCCATAACCCTGTTCCCGCGCCTTCAGCGTATAAAGCCGGGTCAGGTTCATGCCGGTCATCCAGTCCGCGCGCGCGCGGGCTAAACCGGCTTCATAAAGCGGAGCTGTCTTGCTGCCCGGCAGCTTGTTGGCCAGGGCCTGGCGAATGCTGGTTTCATCCAGCGCCGAAAGCCAGAGCCGCTCAACCGGGCCGGTAAACTTACAATATTCCAGCAGCTCGCGCGCTATCACCTCCCCTTCCCGATCGGCGTCCGTCGCGATCACGACCGAATCAACCTGTTTGAGCAGACCACGGATAACGGCAAACTGGTCAGCGGTATCTTTCTTAACCACCATTTTCCACTGCGTTGGGACAATAGGCAGCACCGACTCACGCCAGGGACTGCCATACTGTTCACCATAGGTTTCAGGTTGAGCTTGCTCCAGCAGGTGTCCGATAGCCCAGGTAACAATCACACCTGCCCCGGTCAGGTAACCCTGCTTGCGTTGGTTGGCGCCCAGAACGGCGCCAATGTCTTTTCCCTGGGACGGTTTTTCACACAGGTAAAGTTGCATCGGATCGCCTCCGTCAGCGCTGGCCTTTGGCAACCTGCTGCACCTGGGTCATCAGGCGGCGCAGATAGGCGTCGGTCAAGTGGGTGCTGTCCGGTGAGCTGTAGGTGACCTTCAGGCGACTGCCGGCACCGGACTTCTCGACTTCCAGCATCAGGCGATCGTTATCCTTCCACTCCTGGCCCATCTTGTAGTAACTGCCCTTTTCTGCAGCCCATTCCGGCCGTGCCTCGTCAATAGAGCCGGCGCTCCAGTCGCCGTACTGATCGCGCTGACGGAGACTTTCAAGCTCGTCAGTGGTGATAAACTGATAGTGGCTTTTCAATCGAGCAGCCGCAGTATCAACATCCACCGGAAGCTTGTAGGTATGCTGAACATCCTTGCGAGGACCGGTAGCACCGGCCTTGGTCATCCAAGGCATTCCACCGGGATCAGAACTCGTCCCCGAACCACTGGCAATAGAATGTGCAGCATCGCTGATCTTCTGATTCCACTCAGTCACATCTGACATCGAACACCCTGACAGCAGAAAACTTCCGAACAGGCAGACGGCAACCGTGGAGCGTAAGGACTTCAAGCTGTCATTACTCATGCTGGATCTCCTTTAGCCGGACGAAGTGCAGGAGAAAAAGCAGAGCGTTTGGCCCCGCTCATGATGTCAGCATCAGGCTGCCCCAGGCGTTTTACAGCATCAATGCCGGCAGGGGTTTGCAGTCGAATATCATCACGCGTCGCTGCGACCGAACGGTATTGTTGAACAACACCATAAACCTGGCGAACCCAGTGCCCGCCCTGGCTCAGTAAATCATCACGTTTTTGACGGGAGATCAGCCCATAATGCCAGGCCTGGAAGGCTTTCATCGCCAGTTGGTCAAACCCAACAAGCAGCCAAACGCAACGATAACCCAGTGGCGTTCGGCTAAAAACACCGATGTTCAGAGGAGAAACCGACGCAACCTCTGACATTGATACCTGTCCAGGCAAGCTGGACAAGGTTTTTTCCAGGTCGGCAACGGCCGATTGCAGCCGTCCGGTACCGCGCTCGATCGCCTCTTCAAGTAACAGCATGGCATGGTCGGCGTAAGGGTTATCATCGTTTGAATCGGCATTGATTTTGCCGGCTCGCGCAATCACCTGCGGCATACCGACGATTTGGGGTTTATTGGCTTCTTTATCTCGCTGGCGCCCTTCCCACAGCAGGATGGCATATTGGGTGTGTAACTGTACCGTCAGCGTGGACTTGAGGGCCCCAGCCCTTGACTGCGCGGGCTTGCGCTGTGCACTTTCGGTCGTGTCTGCCATTTGTGGCTCCTTCTCCTGTTGAGGATATATCTGGAATGTCTGGCTTGAGATAGTCCCGGCAGCACCTTATTCCAGCAATCCAAAACTCTTTTTGTTTCGTAAACAGAAATCTGAACTGTGCAGATTTCAACTTTGCCGGCACTGCCAGCACTACACGCCTTCAAATCGCGATCCAAGATGTGATTCGCTCTCCACTCCTGGCTCAGGTCATAACTGTCTACTTTTTAACCCTGCTGGCACTGCCAGCACTACACACCTTCAAATCGCGCTCCAAAATATGATTCGCTCTCCGCTCCTGGCTCGGGTCATAACTGTCTACTTTTTAACCCTGCTGGCACTGCCAGCACCAAAACCTTCAAATCACGCTCCAATGTGAAATTCACTTTCCGCTCCTGGCTCGGGCCATGACTGTTTAGTTTTTAGCCTTGCTGGCACTGCCAGCACCAAAGCCTTCAAATCACGCTCCGATGTGAAGTTCACTTTCCGTTCCTGGCTCGGGCCATCCCCTGCCGTAGCTTCGCCACCAGGGCACTGACATGTTCGCGTGTTGCGACTTGGCCAGGCGCTTTTCGGGACGTTTCTGCAGGGCGCTGCGGGCGTACAGGCTCCGTTTTTACCGGCTTTGAGGCCGTTGTGGTGGCAAACAGAGCCCCGTTACGGGCACGTTTCATCATGCTGAACAGCCAGCCGGTTGGGTTACTCACCTCACCTCGAGCCAATGCGGCACTCAAATTCTCCAGTACCTGACGGGCAACGTCTTCGGGTAAAGCCTGCAACTGGGCATGGATTTGCTGCTGGTCAGCCTCAGGTATGCGTTGCTGCAATGCCTCAGGCAGTCGCGGAACGTACGTTTTTTTATTCACACTTTGTGTGAAAGAACGTACGTTACAGTTCGGTTTCGCAGACTTACTGTAACCTGTTGATTTTAGACTTAGTTCGGAGTCCGAACTCTGTATTTTCTTACCTCGTGTTTCACCCAGTTCGGATACCGAACTCGGCTTAAATTGACTGAGTTCGGTTTCCGAACCGGGGTATTTTTCACTGGGTTCGGTTACCGAACTGCCGGCATTTTCTTCACGCAATGTCATCTGCGCGGCCATCTCTTGAGGGGTTTGAGGAGCGCCCAGACGCTGCGCCATCACATTCAGTTGCGAGTGATAATGACGCATCGTCGGGTCGTTTCGGATGTCGGACAACACTGACCAGGCCGTCTGACTGACAGCCCGATTCTTGTGCTGGCAGGCTGCCGCAACCGTATCAAGCCAGGTCGGATCAAGACTTTCAGCATCACAGGCTGAGAGCGGCTCATCATGCTGAGAATAAATGTTCCCGCGTATCTGCCCTTTACTGTCACGCACGCGGCGACACAGGCTCAACCAGCCCGTCAGTCGCAACATCAATAAAACCCGGCTGACCGTTTCACGCGATGCCTTTCCCTTGAACGGTGACGCTAACTGCAACTGCAGTTCGTCGTAGGTCGGGAACATGGCTCCCTGGTTTTGTTGGTTCTGCTGGGCATAGAGGCGGATCATCATCCACGCCACTTTATCCAGTGGAGATAGGCGCGTGTCGAGCATCAACCGGCGCGGTACCGCATCGTGGACATTACCGGTGAACAGCAGGCCACTACGCAGATTTGTTAAATCGGCAGAGCCTGCCTGGTTTTCGTCGCATATTCGCTCAGCCAGCCGGGCATTCATCTGCTCAATCGTATAAGTGATCAGGCTGTCATCGGGTCTTTTGCTTATGCTCATCGAATTTGCGCATCCTTATCCTTTCGCCCACGCCCGATAAGCGTGGCCACAATCATTTGTCGTGCAGCTGTGCTACACATCGCCTAACGGCACTCAGGCCTGTGCCCGCCAGGCAGGCAGGCACAGGGTGAATGTCATCATTTCCATAATTCATTGTTGTAGCGTTCGTGGGTCAGCAGCTCCCAATCAACACCACTGTTTCTGCTAAGCAAACGCCAACTGTCACTAATATTGATCTTCATCCAGGCACGGCTACTGCGGTGCTTACCCTTTACATGCAGTGCCTTGTAATTCCTTTCCCCCTGGCGAAAACGTCTCACCTGTTCCCGCGCTTTTTTCTGACAAGCAGGAGGGGCGGAACGCGGGGCATATAGCCCCGGCATCAACACTAACGGCTTCATGCTGACCTCCTTACAAGCTCCTCCCCGACACCTGCTTTGTTACGTACGGCCTGGATCGCTTTACGGACCGTGCGAGTCTGTGCACCATCAAAACTGCGCACCGCGTGCCAGACCGCTGTTAACGACACATCCATCTGCTCGGCCGCGAGCATCATGACGTCCAGGCCGTCAGCGCTGGACGGATCATCGATGTCCGCCTTCTGCCACTGGCGCCACAGTGATGCATTGTCCTCATCACTGAGCGTCGAACACCGTCCCTGGCGGATTTGGATCCCCGTCATACGCCGGCGTGCAGAGACCTCGACACTGGACAGGCCGAAAAAGTGCTGCATCATCTCGATAGAACCGCCCAGCGCCAGTGCACGGTCGATACGTTGCATCCGTTGCTGTTCTCGACGGGCCTGTTGCAGCATCAAGGCGAAATTCTCGTGATGGATCTGGAACGTGAGCACCGAGACGGAGCTGTTCAGCAAGTAATACAGATCATCGACGGTCAGACCGTTCAGCATCTGCATTTCCTCTGGCGTGAGTCCGAGAGACTCACAGCGGCGGATATAGCCGGATTTGAGCTCCATGACGAGCTGCGTGAGCAGGCTGTTTGTTGCCTGTGACAAGCTGTTACTCATTAGTAGTACCCCCTGGTGAACAAATTAATAAGAGCCGCGACCAACACAAAAATCGCCGCCAGAAAAAACAATATAAGAGGCCGAAAAAATAAAAGAGGCTGCAAAAAAAAGTTGTCTTTGTCCTTGATAAGACGCTTTAAATCCGTATCTCGAAACGCCATTAGAAAAAACATGACAATACAAAAGCAGATAACAATCAGCGCAGGATTCACGAAGACCTCCCAAGCACGACGAATATTGCCGCCACAACCGGTAAGAACAAGAGCAAATAAGGTAATAAAGAAACCTGCCAACCTTTTTCCCGTGTCCGTAGTTTTAAACGCAATTGATTATAAAAAAGGACAATCGCACCGCCGGCGTATAAAACAAGAACAACCGTCATAAAAGTTGAAAATATCTCGATGTGTCCGTTGGTCAGGGGGCTTTTATTCATTTGTCCTCCCCGGCGCTGTAGCCAATACCTACAGGTCCACAACCGTCAACCCCGTGATGCAGACGAGCATTTTGTCCTGCCAGATAGCCCTGACTGCGCGCTATGGCATCACCGCGACATTGTTTTACAGAGCGGGTTTTCAGCGTGCTCATACCCTGTTGTTCCAACCACGCAGACATCAGCTCTTGTTCATGCTCCGATACGCTGAAAACATCGACAATTCGGCGGACGCCTTCGACCCAACCCGCACGGAACTGCTCTGCTCGCGCCCGGCGCGTCGCCATTTTCAGGCGCTTATTCTGGGTTTTCAGGTATGCGGCTGTGGCATCCTTCAATTGGCGGCTAAGCACATCAAAGGCATAAGCAGCAACGGCAGGACGTTCACTGAAGCCGTAGAACGTGACGTTGCGACGCTTTAACCCGGTTCGGCTTTCAAAGGAAGAAAAGTAGTGCCGGCAGCCGAACGCATTGGCGACGGTCCAGGTCAACAGGCTCATCCACTCCGGGATTTTGTCCCATGACTGAGATGGCGCGCCCTGGGTTGGCGCCTGTTGAATAGAGGAGATGTTCGCCTCGAGCTCCGTGATCCCGTACTTCGCCATCAGCTTCTGAGCGCGGGACAATGCCTGTCCTGCTTCATGGGCATTACTATTGCTCCGAGCAAGTTCAAGGAGCTTGCGGACCAGTTTCACCAGCCGCTCCTGTCGTTGTAAATGGCTCATTTAATTGTTCTCCCAGTTGGCCAAGAGCCCATGGGCTACGCGTGCAATCTCTCTGAGATTATCCGAGTAACCAGAGGTGTTTTTTCTGTTTATCAGGACGTTGCATGTTTCCAAAAGGACACTCAGGCCCTCTTTGGTATAACAAGCGGTGATCGCCCTGACAGCCAACAGCTCCGACGCCATCTCATGCACATCCTGTCCGGCTGAGGGGGCTGCCAAAAAGGCCTGCAAACGCTCAATAGTGACAGTCATGCGTCCTCCCCGGTGTCAGTGTCCACATCACGCTGCAGCTCACGCAGCCGGCGAAGAACGCGAACAAGGCGCAGAAACTTCACGGCATGGACATCATCAAGCAGCGGGAAGCCGGCGCCATCAGCAGCACCAATCAACGCCTCGCTTAATGAACAGGCTTCATTGGCCGGGGCCGGCCCAGTCAGTGAGAGAAGTAATGCAGTGAATGGGGATGACTGCTGTGTGGCCAGGCAGTACCCTGCCGCAATCAGCGTTGCCTTATCGGCTTTGAGCTCAGTTTCGCAGCCGGCTTGTTCGGCCAGTTCGAAAGCAAGGCGATAAGCCATGCCCTGCAGGTGTTCAATGTCATCCTGAAGGGCCGGGATGGCCCAGACAGAAACCACTGGTTCAAGCCCTTCTTCAGCGAAAGCGACTTCTGATCCCTCTGCGTTCGGGGTAACTTCCGGTGCTACAGGGCACGGTTGCGCAGGTTGCCCTACCCCTGCAGCCTCTGTTCCGGACATGCCTGGTGAGGGCTGCTCGTCAACATCTCCGGACAGAACCGGCGGCGCACCATACAGGTCATGTTGGGTTTCAATGCGCGGAGATCCGGAAGAAATAGGCTCAGCGTCGGATGAGTCCTCTTCACCTTCCTGTTCATCCAGTGCGCTGCTCAGCGTCAAAGCCGACGTACCCGGCACAGGTGCATCAGAGGAAGATAACGGGATTGCTGCACTGCTATCAATTTCGCCACTGCCATCAACGGGTGATCCAACCCTTGGCTGAACGGCAAAATTAGGCACGCTTTGCAGGTGCTCTTCACCAAGCTGTTGCCGGCGATTCTGCTCTTTGGGATCCAGCTCGAGAAGCCAGCGATCGTAATTCAAAGAGGGATGTGGGAGAGCTTTAACCAAGGCGCCAATTAACTCATCACGGAGCATCTCTAATGAATACGCATCCGGATCATTAAATTGGCTGCAGACTGAACCAAAAACCTCAGCAAATGAAGTTGTAGATTTAATATCATTTGAAAAAAGCTTCCATACTTTTTCAGAACCAGTTCGCAAGGCTAACAGTCCCCTTATTTGGGGTGCTCCGACCCCAGATTCCAAAAGCAAAGGCATAAATGGATACAGATATTTAACCGTATCTTCCATGCGACTAATATTGGAGTTATGAACAGGATAACCTGCTTCACCTAATAATGCGGAGAGCTCACGTAATGATACTGCCCTGCCGAGTTCTTCCTCAAAAATAGCGCGGGCTTTCTTAATACCAAATGCTTTCTCAATAAAACTCAATTCACCGCGAACTTCGTTCTCAGCCAAATGACCTATCACACATGATAAACGGCCCGGCCAGGGCTTAAACATGCAGGAAATACGGTAAAACCGTTCATCCCCGGTTTCCTGCCACAATTCAGACAAAATTTGATGACGAGTATTCCCCCCGTCACTAAAGAAGAAACCCAGCTCGGGACGATCAGGATCTGCAGTGATTTTAGGTACCGTATCCAGGCCACGCGCCCGGATTGAGGCTTTAATTTCCTCATACCGTGGATTACGGGAGGTTCTTGGGTTATCCGGGAAAGGACTGACGTCGTCCAGTGTCAGCACCATCGGCATTTCCGTGGCAGGTAATGCCCCTTCAGCGGGAGCATTACTATCAGTGCCTACTGCGGTCTTGCCCTGCAGGAGCAATGCGCTCCCCAGGTCAATATTTTTGGTATTTATACGTCCCATGATTAAGCACCTCCCAGGTATTCAGGTGTGGCCAAATCACGGAATGCCGTGTATTGCTGTTCGTACTGAACGCGCACCATGCCTGTTGGCCCCTGGCGTTGCTTACCGAAGATAATCTCGGCGGTGCCGGCATCTTCAGAATCCGGGTAATACACCTCGTCCCGGTAAATAAAGGCGATCACATCAGCATCTTGCTCCAGTGCACCGGAGTCGCGCAGGTCACTGTTCATCGGACGTTTGTCTGCCCGTTGTTCGAGCGTCCGATTCAGCTGCGACAGCGCCAACACTGGGCATTGTGTGTCTTTGGCCAGCGCCTTCAGATTGCGGGATATTTCCGAGATTTCCTGTGTGCGGTTTTCAAAATCAGGCGCACGCATCAGCTGCAGATAATCGACCATGATGAGCGCCGGCCGGCCATACAAACGTGTATAACGGCGCACCAGTGAACGAAGTTGTGCAGGCGTCAGCGCGGACGTGTCATCAATAATCAGACGGTCATTCCAGGCCGTCATAATTCCCATGGTTTCGGAAATACGCGCCCAATGTTCATCATCAAGCTGACCGTTGCGGAACAGGGTCAAATCCACTCTGCCCAGCATCGCCAGAAAACGCTGCAGCAATTGCTCCCGCGGCATCTCCAGGCTGAAGCAGAATACCGGCCGATCGGTGCCTTCCAGCGCACCGACGCAACACGCCAGTGAAAATGCGGTCTTACCCATACTTGGCCGCGCTGCCAGCAGAGTCAGCTCCCCATCCTGCAGACCACAAGTGATCTCATCAACCAATGACAAGCCTGTTGGGGTTCCGGTCACACCGGTTCCTCCGGTGACGCTTTCCAGCCGGCTGACTACCGCATCCAGGCCATCTATCAGGCAGACATTTTGCTGGGTATACACCTGCTCTGACAGCTCCATGAGCTGCTTTTCTACCCGCTCAGTTAGCAACTCTGACTTTGCCTGCGGAGTTGCTGCCTCGGCACTCAACTCTCGTCCATATTCAGCAAGCGCCGCAGTCTGCTACGCTCTGCGACAATGTTGGCATACGCTTCGATGTTCGCTGCACTCGGTGTGTTTTTGGACATCTCAGCGAGATAAGCAAAACCGCCAACCTGTTGAAGTGCACTGTTCTGTTCAAGTGACTCAGACAGCGTAATCAGGTCGATAGGCTGGTTAACCGACATCAGCTGCCCCATGGCTTGGAAAACACGGCGATGCGACGGGACATAAAAATCAGCGTCACGCAGGACAGACACCACGTCATCCCAGCGCGCGTTCTCCAACATCAGCCCGCCCAGTACAGCCTGTTCGGCGTCGACAGAGTGAGGAATTTGCATATCAGCCATGACGCACCTCCGGCTGACGCAGTGCGTACTCCAAGATTTCGCGAAGCATGGCTGATGCAACCAGAATCAGAGGTGAATGGTCGTAACAAACCTCCCCATTACCTCCCCCTGTCTCGAGTAATTGAAGCCCACTAGGAATCTTCTGCCCTGCCGACATTTCTCGTAGTTGTTCTTCATTCCACAGGTTATAGAAGTCAATGAACCCACGCGGAATGCCCCATTCATCAGACAAGCGCTCATAAAGATGTTGTTTTGCAGTTTCATAATCAGGAGCATCGACAAAAACATGGGTTTCATCGCGATTAATCAATGCAGAGTGGGCTACTGCACGCCAGATAAAGTTCCTGTTCATTGGTTGGCCTCCTTACGCAGGAGGTCAAAATCAGCAGTCCAGTCCGGGAACAGCTCACAAGCCAGGTCATACATGGTGTCAGCGGCAGCGGGCGTAGAAGTCCGTGTAGTGGTGGTCTCCAGGCGGTGGACTGGCTGGCCCGAGGCATGGCCAAGTTTGTAGATTTCCAGCTTGGGAATGATTGTATTCAGGAGGGAGACGTCAAAGGCGTCGGCGCGCAGATACTGGCCGTTCTCAATGATACCCTGCAGACTTTCCAGCGTTTTCCAGTCCAGGTTGGTGTATTCCATGCAGTTGGTCAGTATTCGCACCTGAGGCATGGCAATACCGTAAACGGCCAGAGGCAGCAGCCCTTCCATCAACCCCAGCGTGCCGCGTAAAAATTCGCGGGTGTCTGGCAAGATTGGCTTGATGACACCAACAGCAAACGAGGAGCTGGCCAGCAGGATAAGCTCAAGCATGATTGACGCTGCACCTTTGGAGTCGATGATGATGACGTCGTAATCTTGGAATAAGGGATGCTGCAGAACATTACGCAGACGCATGCGACCATCCGGGGCATGCAACATGGCTGAAGAGAGGCGGTCATGCGGATCGTTGGAGACGATGATGTCCAGATTGTTGATTACTGAACGGGAAATAATTTGGTCAGGCCGCGCCAAATCGACGGTCTTCATTAAGAGCTCATACAAGCCGTTAGGTGCTTCGTATTCCAGGGAGAATATGCTACTGGCAGTAGGTTGGGAATGGTCGCCGTCAATGAGGAGAACTTTTTTGCCGGCGTCGGCCAGGAATCCGGCCAGATTGGCGCTTTGAGTAGATTTCCCTTCACCACCTTTGGTGGAAATGACAGGGACTACTCTTGCTTTATGTTGAGTCTTGGTTACAACGTTTTCCATGTGCACACTCGAATAAAGTTATTCGATGCATGCGGATTACACTCAAAAATAGCTTTTTCTACACTGCGACTACCGAGTCATTTACGAAGAGAGGATTGAAAATCCCCGTGTCCTTGGTTCGATTCCGAGTCCGGGCACCACTATTCCAAACCCTCGCTTAGGCGGGGGTTTTTGCGTTATGGCTCAATAACTTGTTGGTTTGTCAGTAGTTACCCCTCTTATTCTCCTCCGGCCCCGCTTCCCGGTGGTACAGAAAGGGCATTATGATACAGCCAACTAAGAACAGATTCGGCGTTTACCACATCCGTAAAGCCGTACCCAAACACCTGGTCGCCATCCTTGGTAAACGTGAAATCAAGTTCACCCTTGATACTAAAGACGTGAAGGAGGCCAGAGAACGTGCACCTGCCAAAATCATCCAGATTGACCTCATGCTCAGGTTGGCGGAAAAACAGCTTGCCGCAGAGCAGACTCTGACTGATGCCGATATTGAACTCATTGCTGGTGTGTGGGCATCAAAGACCATGCAGCAGGATGATCTTATTGGACTGACCCCATCCCTTTAGGTGACGAACCTCTGAATTTACCATTTTTCATCGGTTGAAGGTGCTCCACGACCCCTGGGTATTTGACTTGTAACTCTCGTTTAAAGTCAGGGTCTACTTGCAGACGCTTATCCGCTTCGCCGGCGCGAGGAAAACATGGGGAACGTTGAGATCGCACTCCACGGGCATAGTGGGCAAGCATCCGCTCTTATCGCTCCAGCAGCACCGTCCCCCAAATAACGATCGTCATGACGATCGCCACTAACTGCGCCGCACCGCCCAGATCTTTGGCACGTTTCGATAAAGGATGCCATTTCAGAGAAATGCGGTCGACCACGGTTTCAATCGCCGTATTCAACAGTTCGATCACCAATAACAAGAAGCTGCAGGCAATTAATAACAGCCGCTCCATTTTGGTAATATCTAAAAAAAATGTAACGGCGAGTAAAATGACGTTAACAACCAATAATTGACGAAACGCATCTTCGGTAATCGTAGCGTCAATAAAACCGGCCCATGAGTTCCTTATGCTGTAGGTTAACCGGTTTATTCCCTTTTTCTTTTTCACAGGCATGCATTGTTTCTCATAAAATCATGACCGCCGCGATCCGCAGCAAATAAATCACTCCCCGTGAATATCCCCGTGCCTTACTGATTAAGAGCACTAACAGGTTCCCCTTGGGACGTTTAATTCACCGACATAAAACCACCGCGCCGTCGAACACGACGTCGTCCAAAAATGTGTTCACGCACCGTACGCATTCATTATCTTGAGAAAAGTGAAAGGCGGTGTTTTATCATTCAGTTAAAGCGTCTTTTCGTATAAACGGTAGCGCTTGTAAGGAACCGCACCGATACGTTCTAAAATCGTCCGCATACCGGTATTGGTTTCCAGGATCCACGACATTTCCAGCGCATCGATATTGCGTCTGGCAAAAGGATCGCGTAGCGCCTCAATCAGCAGCAGCGCAATAATCGGCCCGATACGGCTGAATTGATATTCCTGACGCACGCCCATCAGCGGGACACGCGCGGTACGCACGCCGCTGACCTTCAGCCGCCACAATAATTTCGCCCATCCGAACGGCAACAAGCGCCCCTGCAGATCGGCAATCGCCTCGTTAATGTTCGGCAGTCCTACGATAAAGGCGCAGGGAGCGCCATCCACCTCAGCGATATGGATCATATCGTCGGGCACCAGGAACTTCAGTTGATCCCCCATGGTGGCGAATTCATGCTCGGTAAACGGGACGAATCCCCAATTATGCTGCCATCCAGAATTGAAGACTTCCCGCAGCACCTGCATCTCTTCGTGAAAGCGCTTACGGTTGAGGCGACGAATGGTCACTTTCTTGCGCACCTGATCCATCATCCTAGTTAACGAAGGTGAAAAGTGCAGATCAGTTCTCTGCATCCAATAGGCAAGCAAATCAATTCCTTGCGTATATCCCTGCTGCGCGATTTGGGCCGCGTAGTAGGGTTTGGCATGCGTCATCATCGCCGACGGCGGGGTGTCAAACCCTTCGACCAGCAGGCCGCTTTCCTGGTTGATATTCAGGCTGAATGGGCCGGTGATTTTGCGCGCGCCCTTGACCCTGAGCCACTCTTCCGCCGCTGTGAATAACGCGCTGAAAACGGCGGGATCGTCAATGGCGTCAATCATGCCAAAATGGCCGGTATCCTCCCCATGCAGTTCGCGGTGCAGCGAATCGACTTGTGCGGTGATACGCCCGACGACTTCCCCACTTTTTTTCGCCACCCACGCCTGCCATTCGATATGTTCGGTGCCGGGGTTCTTCTTCGACAGATGTTCCTCACGTTCTAAATACAACGGGTCAATCCAGTTGGGATCATCGCGAAACAGTAACGAAGGGAAAGTAATAAATTCTTTAAATTCGCGTTTATCCAGAACTTTCTCAATGCGAATCATAGATAACCTTAGGTTTTAGTAAAATAAATAAAAGAGTGACAACACCATTAGCATTTTTTATGCAGCTATCGTTTTGGGATTGTGCATTACCCCGGTTTAACGATAAGAAAAACCGGTTAATACCCTATGTAAATCAGTATGTTCCTCATCCTATATTAACCCTGTAACTCTCGTGCTTTATCCAAAGAAAGGAAAAAAACGGCGATAACACGCTGTGTCAAATACACTGAATTGTACTTGTTTATTATTTAGTGCTATTTTCAGAAAAATAAACCCACCGATTTTAGTGTGCCTGACTTTAATCATGATAAGCATGGCCATTTTTACCACTTAATGCTCTTTTTAATATGCAGACGAAATGAATCGTTCACTTTTAGATTTCTTCCGGCATACTGTTTAGGATGCGTTTAAGGTCAAAAATAGTCATGCGCGAGGTCAGATCCTATGAGCCGACAGTTATTTCACACCCAACACACACAGCCCCAAGAACGGTGACATCAGGCGCTTGCGGCACCGTTTCGTATATCCATCCGACGCCGTTCAAGGTTGATAACGCGGGTGACTGACGCCCTCCCAGGTTAATACCTGACGTATCGTTCAAGCATGGCAATATTCGCTATTCGTGGAATGAAGATGGTTGAATAACAAACTTATTCAAAACCTATTCATAGTAAAGTATCAATTCTCTCGCCAAGAGTCGTTTATCTCTTTTGGTGATATTTAATCTATGGCTTAGTTTGTCTATGTCTGAAACTAGTTCTGTTCATTCTCTTCCCATGCGCTATGCGGACTTCCCCACTTTAGTGGATGCATTGGATTACGCGGCGCTAGGCGAAACGGGGATGAATTTTTACGATCGTCGTAATCAACTCCTGGCTGTTCTTGAATATCGCACGCTGAAACAACGGGCGATGTCGGGCGCACGGCGTTTATTATCCCTGAATCTCAAGAAAGGCGATCGCGTCGCGCTCCTCGCCGAAACCAGCGCGGGATTCGTCGAAGCCTTCTTCGCCTGCCAATACGCCGGATTAGTGGCGGTGCCGCTGGCGATCCCTATGGGCGTTGGCCAGCGTGATTCCTATACCGCCAAACTGAAAGGGCTGATCGCCAGCTGCAACCCCGCAGCGATTATCAGCAGCGAGGAGTGGACGCCGCTGATCGTTTCCGCCGCGCGGGAAACGTCGTCGGCGCATATTCTCAGCGACGCGGATTTCAACGCGCTACCTGAACCGGATATCGCGCTGACCGCGCCCTCACCCGACGATATCGCCTACCTCCAGTACACCTCGGGCAGCACGCGTTTCCCTCGCGGCGTCATCATTACCCAGCGGGCGGTCATGGCTAACCTGAATGCGATTAGCCACGACGGTATCAAGCTGCATGCGGGCGACCGCTGCGTCTCCTGGCTGCCCTTCTATCACGATATGGGCCTGGTCGGGTTTCTGCTGACCCCGGTGGCGACTCAGCTGTCCGTCGATTATCTGCGCACGCAGGATTTCGCCATGCGCCCGATGCAATGGCTAAAACTGATCGCGAAAAATCGCGGCACCGTGTCTGTCGCCCCGCCGTTCGGCTACGACCTGTGCTTACGCCGCAGCAACGCCAAAGAGCTGGCCGATCTAGATATCTCCAGTTGGCGGGTCGCGGGCGTGGGAGCCGAGCCGATCCCGGCCGAGTTGCTGAGCCAGTTTGGCGAACACTTCCGCCACCTCAATTTCAACAGCCAAGCGTTCATGCCCTGCTATGGCCTGGCCGAGAATACCCTCGCGGTCAGTTTTTCCGATCCGGCCTCCGGCCCGCGGATCAATACGGTCGACCGCAACATTCTGGAGTACGAGGGAAAAGCGGTCGCGCCCGGCAAAAAGACGCGCGCCGTCTCGACGTTCGTCAACTGCGGTAAGGCGTTGCCCGGCCATCGTATCGAGATCCGTAGCGAAACCGGGCAACCGCTGCCGGAACGTCAGGTCGGTCATATCACGATTTCCGGCCCGAGCCTGATGAACGGCTATTTCTGCGATGATGAATCACAACAACAGATTCAGGTGACCGGCTGGATGGATACCGGCGATCTGGGCTACCTGCTGGATGGCTATTTGTACGTCACCGGCCGCAAGAAGGATTTGATCATCATTCGCGGTCGTAACATCTGGCCGCAGGATATTGAGTACGTCGCGGAACATGAACCGGAAATCCGCTCCGGCGACGCGATCGCCTTCGTAACCGAAGAACACGGCGAAGCGGCCAAGGTCATTTTACAAATCCAGTGCAGAGTCAGTTCGCCGGAGCGTCGAGAGCAAATCGTCCACTCGCTGAGCGCGCGCATTCAAAGCGAATTCGGCATTGCGGTAGATATCGAGCTGCTGCCGCCGCACAGTATTCCCCGCACGTCATCGGGCAAACCCGCCCGCGCCGAAGCTAAAAAGCGCTGGCTGAGCGCGTCCTCCTACCCTCAGCTGCCTCAACTGGCTGGTTTCGCACAATGACAGGCAGCGTCGCAGTCACGGGCGCAACCGGCTTTATCGGCCGGCACATCGTCCAGGAACTGCTGGCGCAGGGGTTTACCGTACGCGCCCTGACGCGGCGCGCGGGAAAGGCTGCCGCCGGCAATCTGCTGTGGGTCCCGGGCGCGCTGGAAGATCGGGAATCGCTCGCAGAACTGGTTCGCGGCGCGGACTGCGTCGTGCACTGTGCGGGCCAGGTGCGCGGGCATGCGGAAGCGGTTTTCACCCGCTGCAACGTGGACGGCAGCCTGAACCTGATGCAGGCGGCCCAACAGAGCGGCGCCTGCCGACGTTTCTTGTTTATGTCCTCCCTGGCGGCCCGTCACCCAACGCTGTCCTGGTACGCCAACTCAAAGCATGTCGCCGAGCAACAATTACTCGCTACGGCATCGGATATCGCGTTGGGCATTTTCCGACCGACGGCGGTTTACGGGCCAGGCGATAAAGAACTGAAACCGCTGTTCAACGGCCTGCTGCGCGGCGTGCTCCCTCGGCTGGGCGCGCCTGAAGCGAAACTCTCTTTTCTGCACGTGAGCGATTTGGTCAGAGCGGTCAGCCAATGGTTATTGGCGCAGCCGGCGCAGCCGAATATTTACGAACTGTGCGACGGCGTGGCCGGGGGCTATAACTGGCTGCGTCTGCGCGAAATAGGCGCCGCGGTGCGCCAGGGGCCCGTGCGTCTGGTGGGCATTCCACTGCCGCTGCTGACATTCATAGCGGACGCCGGCACGTTGTGGAGCCGCCTGACAAAACAGGAACCAATGTTGACCCGCAGCAAAATACGCGAACTGACCCATCGCGACTGGTCCGCCAGCAATCAACGTCTGTCTCAACATATTAATTGGTTCCCACAGGTAAGTTTGGAACGCGCACTGCGTGAAGGGCTGTTTTAATTATTCCAACTAGAGGTGTATCAACGTTCTTATGCTAAATCGCGATGCTGTAATGGATTATATCCTGACGTGTTTGCAAGGTATCGTCGAAGGCGGATTGGAAATAAAACCTGATAGCGATCTCGTCAATGATCTTGGCCTGGAATCCATCAGAGTATTGGATCTGCTGATGATGCTGGAAGATAAATTAGATATCTCCATTCCTATCAATATATTGCTTGATGTCAGAACGCCGGAGCAATTGCTTGACGCGCTGCGCCCTTATCTGGAGAAAAGCCATGGGACTTTATGATCGGTTTTCACGGCTCGCCAACGATCGTGAACAATTTCAAGCGGCCGGCCTGAATCCGTTCGGCACCTGTATCGACGAGGTCTATTCCGCGACCCAAGGGCGCATCGACGCTCAAAAGATCATCCTCGCCGGCACCAATAACTATCTCGGCCTGACGTTCGATGCACAGGCGATCGCCGCTGGCCAGGCCGCCCTGAGCGCACTCGGCACCGGTACCACGGGCTCACGCATGGCGAACGGCAGCTACGGCACTCATCTGGCTCTGGAACAGGAGCTGGCGGAATTCTTCGATCGTCCCAGCGCCATCGTTTTTTCTACCGGCTATACCACCAACCTGGGCATTATCAGCACGCTGGCGGGGCCGGGCTCCGTGGTGCTGATCGATGCGGACAGCCACGCGAGCATTTACGACGCCTGCGCCCTCGGCGGCGCGGAGATTATTCGCTTCCGTCACAATGACGCCGGCGATTTGGAACGCCGCATGGTGCGCCTCGGCGAGCGCGCCCGCGAGGCGATCATTATCGTTGAAGGCATCTACAGCATGCTGGGCGATGTCGCGCCCTTGGCGGAAATCGTCGACATCAAACAGCGGCTGGGCGGTTATCTGCTGGTCGACGAGGCCCACTCCTTCGGCGTGATGGGCGAGCACGGCCGCGGCCTGGCCGAGGCGCTGGGCGTAGAGAAAAACGTGGATATTATTCTGGGCACCTTCAGTAAGAGCCTGGCCTCGATCGGCGGTTTCGCCGTCGGCGGCAAGGAGATGGATGTGCTGCGTTACAGCAGCCGGCCGTATATCTTTACCGCGTCACCGTCGCCGTCCAGTATTGCGTCGGTGCGTACGGCGCTGCAAAAAATCGCCCGCCACCCCGAACTGCGGGAAAAACTGTGGAGCAACGCGCACCGTCTGTATCAGGGGCTTGCCGAGCTGGGGTATACGCTGGGGCCGCGCATCAGCCCGGTGGTGCCGGTGATGATCGGCTCTAAAGAAGAGGGCCTGCGCTTCTGGCGTGAGCTGATCGCCCACGGCGTGTATGTCAATCTGGTGCTGCCGCCGGCCGCGCCGGCGGGCGTCACCCTGTTACGGTGCAGCGTCAATGCCGCGCACAGCGACGAAGAGATCGATGCGATCATCCGCGCCTTTGCGGCGCTGAAAAAGTAGTCTGCTCGTCCCTACCACGAGGCGGCGATGCCGGAAACGCCATCGCCGCACAGCGTCAAACCTTAGTGAACGGCCGCCGACTCTTCATCGCGCTTGTAACGATAACCCTGCGCCGCCATAAATGTCTCAATGGCCTTTTCCGCCGACGCCAGCACCTCCTCGATCGACCGATCGGCATCAAGATCCACGATTTCGGCGCCTTCGTAAGTCAATAACGGCGTGACGACGATCTTTTTCTCCAGCGCCGACCTACGATGATCGGGCTTGCGCGCGCAGGCCACCTTCAGACTGACATTCAACTTGAGAACCAAATCCGGTTTGTTCCCCGCCATCCATTGGAACGCCTTCCGCTCCTGCTCCGCCAACCATTGGACAATGCGGTTCCCGTCGACGTTGACGGGAAATACCGTGCCGTCGTAGGCGCCGGGAATTTGCGCCTGCGGAAAACGGTCGGTCAACACGATAAACCCTTGCCGGCGAAAGGCCAGCATGCGGCGAAAGCGCAACAGCCGCCGCACGACGAAAGCGATGATCACCACGGACGGCAGCAGGCCAAGTCGGGATTTTGTCGTTTTGACTTTTTTGGTATTGCTCTCGATCGCCTTGCCCACCGAGCGCCCCAACAGAGGAAGTTTCGATGCCGCACGCCCGACGTTGCCCGCCTGTTTGCCCAAATGCACCCTGACCGCCGGACCGTATGTTTTCACATAGTCGATCAGATGTTCACACACGGTGGACTTACCCGATCCGTCGCTGCCGATGACCGCAATCAGCGGCGGAAATTTTGCACTCATAATAAGACTCTCTTTCAAAACACCGGAAACGGTGTGCCATTTTTGCAACGAAACATCGCTTAACGTCGTCAGGATGCGGCACGGCAGAAATACTTTCAATACTGCGCAAAAAAGCACAAAATATTAAGCGAAAATTGAAATACCTGCTCTACGGCATCAGCGGCCAACGCCCGACAATTACCATAAAAAGCTAAATTTATTTCCTCGCGGATAATCCGCACAAAACAACAAGAAGACGCGTTAAAATACCAAAACAAATAATGTTAAAAATACAAAATTCATTATTTTATCACAATGAATCACAATAAATATCTTGAACCCAATGAGGATTGGAATACAATAGTTTTTTTCGCATTGGATCAATTATTGTGAGTCAACAGATAATCCCCGACGCACATCATTCGACCGTACGCGTAATTGCGATAACGGGCTGTGACGGCTCGGGAAAATCCACGTTGGCCGCCAGTCTGGTCAACGCGTTATCAGCACAAGAGCCTGCGGAACTGCTTTATCTTGGCCAGTCGTCAGGCCGTATCGGTGAATGGATAAGTTCGCTGCCGATTATTGGCGCGCCCTTCGGGCGTTATTTGCTGGCGAAGTCAGAACGCGTGCATGAGCGCCCTTCCACACCTCCGGATAACGCCACGGCGCTGGTGATATTTTTACTCTCCTATTGGCGATATTATAAATTTCGAAGCATGTTGAAGAAAAGCCGCCGCGGGAAAGTCTTGATCACCGATCGTTATCCGCAGGCGGAGGTAGCGGGTTTTCGTTTCGACGGCCCGCAGCTGGCGAAAACGGTCGGCGGCAACCGCTGGGTTCGCGGGTTGAGAAAACGGGAACAACGTTTGTACCAATGGATGGCGTCTTATCAGCCCCTATTATTAATTCGGTTAGATATTGACGAGCACACGGCGTATTCACGTAAACCCGATCACTCGCTGTCCGCGCTGCGTGAGAAGATCGCCGTTATCCCGCACCTGACGTTTAATGGCGCCAACATACTGGATTTAAATGGCCGGGACCCGGAGAGTAAAATTCTCGATGAATCACTGCGTGCAGTTCGAATATCACTGGCAATATCAATCCCCTAGTCGCCAAATAACCTTTTCGTACTGAAATAGATGAAAAAAAATAAACTCTTTGCCGAACAGGATACCCCTGCCGCCGACATCACCGGGCTTATCGCCGTAGTGGGCAGCGATGGCACGGGTAAATCTACGCTGACCGCCGATCTGGTCAAACATCTGCAGCCGCATCGCGCCACGCAGCGGCGTTATTTAGGGCTGATCTCCGGCGAAGACGGCGACAAAATCAAACGCCTGCCGTTTATCGGCGTGTGGCTGGAACGGCGGCTGGCGGCCAAATCCGATAAAACCCAACGCATGAGCAATAAGCCGCCGGCGCTCTGGGCGGCGCTCATCATGTACGGCTTTTCACTGTGGCGCGCATCCAACCTGCGCAAAGTACGGCGGCTGGCGCAGAGCGGCGTGCTGGTGATAAGCGATCGCTATCCGCAGGCGGAAATCTCGGGCTTTTATTACGACGGGCCCGGCATCGGCGTAGAGCGTGCGAAAGGGTGGCTGCTGACCCGCCTGGCGGCGCGCGAACGTCGCTTGTATCAGCAAATGGCCCGCTATCGCCCGGAGCTGATCATTCGCCTCGATATCGACGTCGATACGGCATTTGCACGCAAACCCGATCACAGTTATGAAGAGCTGAAAGACAAAATTTCCGCCATGGTTCGTCTGCAATACAACGGTTCAAAAATTATCGAACTGGACGCCAGAGCCCCCTACGATGAAGTGCTGAACAACGCGCTCAACGCCATCTCCGCCGTAACGATCCCCGAGCAGAAAATGAACAGCGCTTTCGGGTAGCGCCGTGGCGGACACGCCGACGAGGCGGGGAAAGAAGCGAAGATTTATTAATCAGATACAGGGCAAAGAGCATGACTGCGCAACACAAGATGCTGAAAAATAATGATGACGGCTGGTTTATGTCATGAAGCGATGGTTTTCCGATGGTGCGTTTCGCTCTATTTTACGTAATGCCGCCTATTTAGGCTCCGGCAGCGTGGCCAGCGCCTTGCTGGGACTGCTGGCGCTCTCCTGCGCCGGTAAAGGCATGTCGCCTGAAATGTTCGGCGTGCTGGTGGTGATTCAGGCCTATACCAAGGCAGTCAGCGATTTCATCAAATTCCAGACTTGGCAATTCGTGGTGCAGTTCGGCACCCCGGCCCTGGAGCATCAGAACGCCCGGCGTTTCCGCGACGTTGTCGCCTTCTCTTTCGGCCTGGATATCGCCAGCGGCATCATCGCCGTACTGGGCGGCATGATCATGCTGCCGCTTTTATCCCATGCTCTGGGGCTGGACAGCGAAAGCTTCTGGCTCGCCATGCTGTACTGCACCCTGATCCCATCGATGACCTCCTCCACGCCGACCGGCGTGCTGCGCGCCTTCAACCGCTTCGATTTAATCGCCGTCCAGCAGGCCATCAAGCCCTTCCTGCAGGCGGTAGGCAGCGTCATCTCGTATTATTTCGAACTGGGATTCCCGGGATTCGTCGTCACCTGGTACGCCTCCAACCTCATCGGCGGCACGCTGTTTTGGTGGTTCACCGCGCGCGAGCTGCGCCGCCGAAATATCCACGGCGCGCTGAGGCCGCGCCTGTTCAACGTCGCGCGCCGCATTGAGGGCGCCTGGAACTTCGTCTGGACCACCAACATTGCCCACACTATCTGGGCCGCGCGCAACTCCTGCACTACCGTGCTGGTCGGCGTGGTGCTGGGGCCGGCCGCCGCCGGGCTGTTCAAGATCGCCATGACCTTCTTCGATGCGACGGGCACCCCGGCCAAGCTGCTGGAGAAAAGCTTCTACCCTGAGATTATGCGCCTGGACCCTCGCACCAAGAAACCCTGGTTGCTGGGGCTGCGCTCCTCGCTGCTGGCCGGCGGCATCGGCCTCGCCGTCGTGGTGTTGATGCTGCTGGTCGGCAAACCACTTATTTCCGCAGTGTTCGGGCAGCAATACCTGGCAGCCTACGATCTCATTCAGATCATGCTGGGCGCGATCATCGTCTCCATGATGGGTTTCCCGCAGGAATCCTTACTGTTTATGGCGGGCAAACAACGTGCTTTTCTCATCGCGCAGGCGTTCGCTTCGGCGTCCTACATTGCCTTGTTGGTAAGTATGTCATACGCCTTCGGCGTGCAGGGCGCCGCCTTCGCTTATTTACTGGGGCAATGTTTAGACGTTTTGTTATCCCTGATACCGACGATAGGCGCATACCGCAATCGTTTTATGTTGGGGCTGAATGTGCCCAAAGAGAGTAATCAATGACCGCAAGCAATAATTGGAAAAAGTTCCCCGCTGAAACCATCCAGGCGCTATTTGTCGCGGTGGAAGAGGACGATCTGGTTGAGGCGAATATCAGCCTGCCGCAACGTATTGACTGGCACTGTTCCCTAGAGAGCATTCGCGACAACTATGCGCTGTGTCTGCAATTTTGGGAAGACGGCTTTTCCCGCCAAGAGTTGCTGAAGCTGGTGAACGGCTTTCTGCAGGATCCGCAATTGGCGGCGGCCACCGGCATGCGCTACAAATATATTCGTGCACGCTATAAGCATTTTCGCTTCGCCCAACAGCTTTACGACGGACAACATCGCGCCAACCGCCTGTTCCACACAACTACCGCGGTGCTCGGCCATTTTCAGGACGCATTTCGCAACGGCAATCAGAAGAGTTTGCAGATTTACGGCAATCTGCTGCGGGTGCTGCTCAGCAGGCCTGTTTGGTCGTACGTGCGCTATGCGCTGCGCCATATTCATCTAACGAGCGAGCGCGACTTTATCGCCTATCGCCAGACGCAAATAGGTTTACTGCGAACGCTAATCGCCAACCCGCAACTCACCGGCAAACAGTTTCACGAGGTGCGGAAAATAATCAGCCGGCAGGTCTCTTTTTACGACACGCTGCGCTCCATCGCTCCCGACAACCGTGAGGCGCGGCAAATCTCGCGTTTCCTGGCCGCGATTAACGGCCTGATGGGCGACAGGCATGATGTGATGGTGGCGGATAAGCTGGCCGGCGGCGATCTCTACGATCGGCCCACGCTCCTGGATATCGATATCCGCCAGCGCCTAGAGCTGCTTCTCTCGCGTTTCCCCCTATAGCGGAGGCGGTTTAATGAGCTTACGTCGATGGCTGATAATGCCACTGCTGCTGTCTCCGCTGCTGGCGTCAGCACATAATTTCATTCATGGCGCACCGGTCGCGCGGGTCAACATCGCCGATCGCGGCGAACTGCTGCTGCGCGATGGCGATTTCCTCTACCGGCCGTGGAACAGCGCGGAGCTGGCCGGCAAGGTGCGCGTCATGCAGTATATCGCCGGACGCACCTCCGCCAAAAAGAAAAACTCGCTGCTGATCGCCGCCGTCAAGGAAGCCAACCTGCCGGGCGATCGCTTTCAGCCCACCACCATCGTCAACACCGACGACGCGATCCCCAGTTCCGGCTTTTTCGTGCGCGGTAAAATAGAGAAAAATAAACGTCACTACCCCTGGGCGCAGTTTATCATCGATAGCGACGGACAGGGGCGCAGGGCCTGGCGGCTGCCGGAAAAAAGCTCCTCCATCGTAGTGCTGGACAACGCCGGGCGCGTGCAGTGGGCGAAAGACGGCGCGCTCACCCCGCAAGAAGTTGACCAGGTGATCGCCCTGCTGCGCGTTCTGATCGAGCGGAGCCAGTCATGAACCGCACGCCCTCAGGAGCCGATGACGTATGCCTTTGATTGAACGCTACATCATGGTTGAGATCCGCCGCCTGGTGGTGATGATCGCCGGGTTTCTCATCTTCATGTTCGCCAGCTACTCCGCTCAACGCTACCTTACCGACGCCGCCAACGGCACCCTGGCGCTGCGGGTAGTCGCCGACGTGGTTTTCTATAAATCGCTGATTGCGCTGGAGATGATATTGCCCGTTGCGCTGTACGTTTCGGTGGCGGTCGCGCTGAGCCAGCTCTATAGCGATGCGGAGATCACCGCCATCCAGGCCGCCGGCGCCAGCCCGCTGCGACTGTACAAGGCGGTGCTGATACTCGCCGTTCCGCTGGCGATAGGCGTCACGCTGCTTTCCCTGTATGGCCGGCCCTGGGCGTACGCCAATATTTATCAGTTGCAGCATCAATCGCAGTCGGTGCTGGACGTGAGCCACCTGCAGGCCGACAAGTTTAACGTGAGCGGCAACGGCCGCATGATCCTCGCCGGGCACATCGACAAAACGGCCAATCATCTGACGGACGCCCTGATTTATGTCCGCGCCGCCCATCATACCAATCTGTACCGCGCGCAGTCGGTTGAGGTGTTCGACGCCTCAGCCGCCAGCCCCGCCGTGCGGCTGAAGACCGGCACCGCCTATGTGTTGGATCGCGAAGGCGCCGACGACAACGGGCAGAATTACGACAACTTTGACATCGCGCTGAAGCCGTTCGTGCCCAGCGCCGAGTCCCGGCACAAATCGGCTTCGCTGGCGAGCTTGTCACGCTCCGCCGATCCGGCCGACGCGGCGGAACTGCAGTGGCGCGAGAGCCGCGGCCTGACCACCGTGCTGATGGTGCTGCTGGCGATCCCCTTCAGCCGCACCAAGCCGCGGCAAGGCCGCTACGCCGTGCTGCTGCCCCTCACAATTCTGTTTACCGTGATTTTCTATGGCGGCAACATTTGCCGCACGCTGGTGGCGAACGGCACTCTGCCGCTTATTCCCGGCGTCTGGCTGGCGCCGATCGCGATGGCGATCGGCGTTGCCCTGCTGCTCACCCGCGACTTATCCCCACTGCGGAAAACCTCCCGATGACTATTTTTAGCCGTTACCTGATCCGCAACGTGCTCATTGGCTTTGCCGCTGCGGCCGGCCTGCTCATCCCGCTGTTCACCACCTTTACGCTGATTAACGAACTCGAGGACGTCACCCCAGGCGGCTACCGCTGGACGCAAGCGCTGCTGGTCACCGTGATGACCCTGCCGCGCAGCCTGGTCGATCTGGGGCCGTTTATCGCGCTGCTCGGCGGTATCGTCGGGTTGGGCCAGCTTTCCAAAAGCCTGGAGCTGACGGCGATCCGCTCCGCCGGCTTGTCGATATTCCGCATCGCGCTGGTGATGCTCGCCGCCGGGCTGCTGATGAACCTTTCGCTCGGCGCGATCGATGAGTGGGCCGCCTCCCCGCTGCAGCAACGCGCGCTGCAGCTGAAGAACAACGCCCTGGCGCAATCGAACGATAACGACGTTGCCGTCAACCCGCTGTGGGCGCGGCGCGGCGACGAGTTTGTAACGGTCAAAACCGTCGATGAAAATGACCAGCCCCACGACATTGAAATCTTTCGTTACCGCGCCGATCGTTCGCTAGAATCTTACCTCTACGCGGAGAGCGCCAGCACCGCCGCCGACGGCAGTTGGCTGCTGCACAACGTGATGCGGAAAAGCTGGCAAGGCAGAAAAGAGACGCTTCAACGGCGAGACAGCCTGCCCTGGCAATCGCTGTTCTCCGTGCCGAGCCTGAAGGAGCTGACCCTGCCGGCCGGCAGTTTCTCGCTTCGCCAACTGGATCGCTACATCGATTACCTGCACAGTTCAGGGCAGCCCAGCATTGAATATCGCCTCGCGCTGTGGAAAAAACTCGGGCAGCCCCTGCTGGTGCTGGCCATGATTTTACTGGCTATCCCGTTTACCTTCATTGCCCCGCGCGCACCCGGCCTGGGCAACCGCCTAGCCATCGGCGCGATCGTGGGGTTGCTCACCTATATCACTTATCAGATCGTCCTCAACCTGGGCTTGCTGTTCTCTTTCAACGCTCCCTTCACCGCCCTCGCCCCGCCGCTGCTGATCCTGCTGCTGGCGTTGACGCTGGTTTACCGCTTCGATCGGCAAGGTTAGGTATTTTGGGATTAATAAGGGATAAAAAGAGAGTCGCAACGTCCACGAGAGGGTAACCAACCAGACCTCATCTGCTCAACGGATTTTCAGAGTGTTAGTTAATGGAAAAAATATCTGTCTGTATCTTAACCTTTAATTCCTCTCGCCTATTACGTGAGGTGCTTTCTCCACTCATAGGCATTGCAGATGAGTTGATTGTCGTCGACTCGGGGAGTACTGATAAGACACTCCCCATTTGTCAAAGCCTTGGAATAAAACCTATTTATCATCGCTTCGAAACCCATGGGCGACAAATGAACTTTGCCATTTCCCAATCTCATAATGACTGGGTACTGTGCCTGGACAGTGATGAAATTATTGACTCCGACACCATGGATTTCATTGCTAAATTTAAAGCACAAGAAAGTCCAACCCCACAAAATGCCTATAGAATCAAGAGAAATTGGTTTGTACTGGGGCATTCAGTCAGAACGATTTATCCTGTTTCCTCACCGGATTACCCCGTTCGCCTTTTCAACAGAACGTTGGTTAGCTTCAATGATGCCCCGGTAGACGATGCCGCTGAAGGTTATACCCGTACATCGATCATGCCAGGGAGTGTTAATCACGATACCTTTTACTCGCTCCATGAAATATTCAACAAACTTAATGGCTATACGACCCGTGTGGTAAAATATAAATATATTAAACCATCAATTTTCCGGGGCGCAGTTAGCGCAATCGGAGCATTTTTTAAATGGTACGTGCTGAGCGGAGCATGGAAAGACGGAAAAATCGGTATCGTCACCGGATTTTATGCCGTTGCATATAGTTTTCTAAAGTATTTTAAATCTTGGTATGCAAAAGATGAAAACGTTAAAAACAAACAGAAATAAGCACGCTTTACCCACTATGTGAACAACGTCAGCGCGCTGCACGAGATCTATGCGAAAAAGGTGATGGAAGTTACCGGCCGACGGCCTACAACCGGAGACGCGGTTGACCAATCCGGAGGGAACTACGTCTGGAAACCGGTCAACGCCGGCCAGAGCATCATCGCCGATTCAGCCGTAGTATCCAGTTGGGCCTTCGTTTCCCCGTCACGGGCCCGGGTCACCATTCCCTGCTGAACCGTAAAATAAAATCTGGCAACGGCCTCGCAATCCGCAGACTCTGCAATCTCATGTTTTTCCTGGGCAAGCCGCAGGCAGTTTTTCAGCCGAACAAACATCTCATGACGACGGTGCCTTAGCTCATGGCTCAAGCTGTCCGGCAGGCCGCCCTCCATGCCCGACAGCGAGAGCAGGCAACCCTGCGGGGCGGTTTTTCTGGTCAGATAGCGCGCCGTATTCCGCAATAATGTTTCAACCGCATGCTGGGCACTTCCGTTACACAACAGCCCTCCCCACAATTTCTCGCCAACGTCGGCGTGATAGCGCTCAAGCACATCGCGATACAGCGCCTCTTTGGAACCGAACGCGGCATAAAAGCTGGGCGGATTAATCTTCAGCGCCGCTGTCAGATCGCTCAGTGAAGTATTGGTAAATCCTTTCGTCCAGAAAATCAGCATCGCCTGCTCAACGGCCGCTTCCCTGTCAAATGTACGCGGTCTGCCACGAGCCATATTGCTCCTCCGGTAACGGCATGACTTAGTAATATGTATTGATTATTACATAATGTGCTAATCCATCCCAGCAACGGCAACGGGCGAACATCAGTCATTGATAATTACATAGTGATCACTACATAATGAAATGGAATTCATACGGAGAAACACCATGACTGATGAGTTAAAACACGAAATAGCCCGGGTTAATGGCATAAGGCTGCACTACGTACGGGGCGGGACAGGAGAGCCGGTGCTGCTAGTTCACGGCTGGCCGCAGACCTGGTATGAGTGGCGCCGGGTTATCCCCCGGCTGATCGCCGCAGGACATGAAGTGATCGCCGTCGATATGCGCGGTTCGGGGGATTCAGACAAACCGGCAACGGGCTACGACAGCAACACGGTTGCCGGGGATCTGCATGCGTTAGTCACCCATCTTGGTTTTGAGCGCATCCGGGTTGTCGCACATGATAATGGCGCGCGCGTGGCCTATGCCTATGCGGCGAACTATAGACATCAGGTAAAAAGCCTGGTGTTCCTGGAAAGCAAAATCCTGGGGATTGAAAGCGAGGATGATGCTGAAAAAGAGTACTGGCATTTTGGCTTCCATCAGGCTCCGGATTTGGCGCAGCTGCTGGTAACCGGGCGCGAACGTGAATACCTGAACTACTTTTTCACCACCTATGCTTATAACCCCCGCGCTATCACCGAATCAGACCTTGATGAGTTTGTCAGGTGCTATTCAGCCGCGGGCGGCCTGAGGGCCGGCTTCGAGTTTTATAAGGCGTTTCCCGAATCAGCCCGTCAGAGCCGGGAACTGGCGGCCCGCAAGCTCGATATTCCGGTTATGGCCTGGGGCGGGTCGCACTGTATGGGCGACATCAGTTTTCGCAGCATGCAACAGGTCGCCCATCATGTTGAAGGCGGAGTGATACCGGAATGCGGGCACTGGATAGCCGAAGAAAAACCCGAGTTTATCGCCACCGAGATACTTAACTTCCACAGGAAACATTCCTGACGCTTTCTGCCCCTCGTCGCGGATGGCACCGTCCGCGACAAACCAGACACCAGGTTTATCTGTTCGCCTGAGATACGCACCACGCCCTCCCAATCTCGCTCCATACCCTTAAGCGCTTTCTAAGAGAGAAAACGCGACTGGATATATAGGGTTAAACCCACGCTGACAGATAACAGTTGCCCGACGGTCGGGCGGATTGTGGATGGATACGTCAAAAATAAAGTGGCTCTCCCGGCGGCAAGTCGGCTTGCTCTACTCGGTGGAGCCATAACTGTCTGCAGTTTTCCTAATGGAACCCTGGTGAGGCGCAAGTTAGGAAAAGATGGCGTAAGCAGGGCATTTCAGCGTTCAGGCAGCGCCTGTTTCACCATTTTCCTCACCCTGTCGATTTCACTATAAGTGTCCCCTCACCTGATGGAAAAGGGTGAAAATCACCCTTGAAACATATTAACGAAAGTGATATTAAAACAAGTTATCGCTAAGACAATAAATCAAACTTTAAATAATTTAATCAGGCAGTTATATTTAAATGAATATCAACATCACCGACAAACCTAACCCGCAGGATGAAGCATTCGTTATAGACAGCCTGTGGGCGCACAACCATAAAACACAGCCCGTAGATATTCACCCGCTGTTTCTGACCGTCACCGACGACAATCAGCAAATCGTCGGCGGCCTGGTGGCACGCACCTGGTGGGGCGGCCTGGAAGTGCAATATTTGTGGGTCGGCGATCGGTGCCGCAATAGCGGCTACGGCCGCCAACTGATGCAGTTGGCCGAAGAAGAAGCCCGTAAGCGCGGCTGCCATATGGCTTATGTCGACACCTTCGATTTCCAGGCCAGAGGCTTCTACGAAAAACTGGGCTACCAGGTCTACGGTGAGCTGGGCGATTACGCGCATCGCCATACCCGTCATTATCTGGCGAAAAATCTGTAACACGGTCGGCGCAGCTCAAAGGTGAATATGGATTCCTCGCATAAAAGTAATGAATCTTATTTTAAGTCCCTCATTACCATGATGGAGCACCTGAGCGAACCCTGGGGCATCAAAGATCAGCTGTCCCGCCACCTTTATATGAACCGTGCCGCTTATCTCTATACCAATACGCCGCTGAACTTCGACGTCGCCGGCAAATATGACCACGAATTCCCCGCCGACTGGGCCGACTCTGCCGCCGACTTCATCGAGCACGACAAAATGACCGAAGCGGCGCGCGATCGGGTTACGGTCATCGAAACGCACTACTGGTACGGTAAAGACAGCCTGACGCCGTTTATCAGCGAAAAGCTGCCGGTCTATAACGACGACAAACAGGTCATTGGCGTAATCTGGAACGCCAAACCGATGAACAGCCTGTCGCCGCTGAAATACATCAATCAGCAAAAGCCCAGCATCTTGACCACCGAGGTCAATAATGAGCAGTTCACCCGCGCCGAGTTCGATGTCATTTTCCTTATGCTGCAAAGGTTTACGGTGAAAGAGATCGCCAAAATCTATAACGTCAGCAATAAAACCATCGAAAACCGTATTTACAACATTTACCAGAAAGCCAACGTGCATACTCAGCAGCAATTCGAAGAGTATTGCAAATACGCTAATCTGGATAATTACATTCCCGACCGCCTGATAACCAAGGGCATTCAGTTTATCTGAACCACAAGGAAGCTCTCACCGTGATAAAGATCGAAGATTATCCGCTCACCCGGGTGCCGCAGGATAAAAGAGTGTCGTTTTTAAGCGTCGCCATCGTACATATGGGCATGCTGACCGCGTTGGATCAATTTATGCTCGGTGCCGTGCTCGGCAACGCCATGACGCTGATCGACGCCTTCAGTGCTATTTTCGTCGGCAGCCTGATCTTCGGCGTGGTGACCTATGGCCTGGGTCTGGCGGGCATGCGCGAGGGGATTTCCGGCAGTTTGCTGGCGCGCTGGTGCGGCTTCGGTCGTCTGGGGTCGGTGCTGATCGGCATGGTGGTGGCCGTCAGTCTGCTGGGCTGGTTCGGCATTCAAAACGCCATTTTCGCCAAGTCGCTCGACTTCGCGCTGGGCAATAAACTGGGTTTTGGCCTGGCCGCCGGGCTTTCAGGCTCATTGCTGACCATTCTGGTCGCGTTCGGCTTCAAAGCGCTGCGCATCGCCGCCCGCATCGCGGTGCCAATGTTCATCATGCTGGTGGCCTATATTTCGCTGACCGCGATTTCCGGCCACAACCTGCAGGAAATTATCCAACTCGCACCGCCGGGCAAACCGCTGACCATCAGCGCCGGCATCACCATCGTCGTTGGCGGCGCCATCGTGGCTAGCCTGATGACGCCCGATCTGACCCGTTACTCCAAAAACGGCAAGCACGTGCTCGGCGTTACGATCTTTACTATCGTCGCCGGTGAATTCGTGGTTAACGGCCTGGCGATCCTGATCGCCAAAACGCTGGGCACCGCAGACGTGGTGACCATCATGTCACAGGCGGCCGGCGGCGCCGGCCTGCTGGTGGTGGTGTTTTCTACCCTGCGCGTCAACGATCTTAACCTGTACTCCTCTTCATTAGGCATCGTTAACGCAGTGGAAGGCATCACCGGCAAAAAGCTCAAGTACACCTACACCACGCTGGCGATCGGCATTCTGGGCACCACGCTGTCAGTACTGGGCATTCTCGACCGTTTCGTCGACTTCCTGACGGTGCTCGGCGTCGTCTTCCCGCCGATTATCGGCATCATGCTGGTAGATTACTATCTGCTGCGCAGCCACCGCAAAATCCTGGACGAAAGCCGCCGCACAGGCCAGCTGCCGCAAGAAACACCGACTATTGGTTGGGCGGCGATCGTCGCCAGCATCATCGGCGGCGCCGTCGGCCTGGCGACCGAATGGGGCGTGCCGACGATCAACTCCCTGGTAGCCGCCAGCCTGCTGTATTGGGTGCTCAAACTGGCCTTCAGCCGGGTGCAAAAACCGCTGGCCTCGCAAAAGTCGCTCTGATTGCCGCTCGCGCACGACGTCGGTTCAGATAATAACAATCAAAGGTGATGGTGATGGCACTGGTTCGTTCGTTGCGGATGCGCGACTTAGTGATTATGGGGTTGCTGTTTATTGGCCCGGCGGCGCCGGTAGGATTGTTTGGCACGCTGGACGCCACCAGCGGCGGAGTGGTGCCACTGGTTTATGTGATTGCCACCGTGGTTATGGGCTTTACCGCCTGGTCCTATGCGCTGATGTCGCGGGCGGTGCCCAACGCCGGGGCGGTGTATGCCTATACCCGGGAAGGAATTACTCCCCGAGTGGGTTTTATCGCCGGCTGGATCATTCTGTTGGATTATCTGTTTATTCCGGCGGTGGCCTATCTGTTTAGCGGTATTTCGTTAAACGCGCTGGTGCCTGCGGTGCCGGTCTGGGCCTGGACGCTGCTGGCAGTCGCGGCAACCACAACCCTGAATCTGACCGGGCTGCATAAAACCCGACGGGTCACCATGACGGTGTTGATCGCCGAGCTGATCGTACTGGCGCTGATTCTGGCCGGCGGGCTATGGGTGCTGTGGCAGCAGGGATTTAACCGGCCGCTGCTGGCCCCCTTTCTGGGAGCGGAAGGCATCAGCAGCGGTGCCGTACTGACCGGCGTCTCCGTGGCCGTGCTCTCTTACCTGGGCTTTGACGCCATCTCCACGTTTGCTGAAGAAAACCAAGGCTCCCGCAATCAGCCCGGTCGGGCGACCCTGTGGTGCCTGATTCTGGCGGGAGCGCTGTTTGTCGCTCAGACCTGGCTCGGGGCGCTGCTCAGTCCCTGGGACAGTCAGACGCTTGCGCAACAGCCTGAGCTTCAGGGTAAAGCCTATTATGTGATTGTCGGCGACACTATCTCTCCGTGGCTGGGCGATGCGCTGGCCTTTGTGAAAGCGCTGGGGGCGGCTTTCTCCGCCATGGTGGGCCAGGCGGCTGCGGGACGGCTGCTGTTCAGTATGGGGCGTAGCGGCGCGCTGCCGGGTTCCCTCAGCCAGGTCGGCAAACGCAGCGGGCTGCCGGTGACCGCGCTGCTGGCCGCCGCCGCGGTCAACACCGTGCTGGCGGTAGTCGCCGCCAGCGTCGACAACGGGCTGTCGCAGCTGGTCTCGTTTGTGGATGTGGGGGCGATCTGCGGCTTTATTCTGCTGCACTGTTCGGTAATCGGCCTGTTTCTGGTGAAGCGCCGCCAGCGCAGCCTGCGCGCGCTGCTGGCCTGCGGGCTGGTGCCGTTGCTGGGGATCGCGGTGCTGACGCCGGTGCTGTTCCATATTCACACCCCGGCGCTGGCGGCCGGGGCGCTGTGGTTGCTGGTAGGGCTGGGGGTGCTGTGGCGCCGTCGGGCGTCATTTTAAAGCAACGGCCCCGCCGTTTAACGCAGCGGTTCGCGGGTGATTACGCCATTCACCAGTCGGTTAATCCCCAGCGGGTTTTCATCCTTCAGGGCATCCGGCAGCAGCGCCTGGGGATAATCCTGATAACAGACCGGGCGCAGGAAGCGATCGATAGCCAGGGTGCCCACCGAGGTGCCGCGGGCGTCCGACGTGGCAGGCCAGGGGCCGCCGTGCACCATGGCGTCGCACACCTCCACGCCGGTGGGATAACCGTTCAGCAGCAGACGCCCCGCTTTCTCTTCCAGCAGATTCACCAGCTCGCGGCAGTCGCGCAGATCGTCCGGCTCGGCGATGAGCGTCGCGGTGAGCTGGCCGTGCATTCCCTGTAGCGCCTGCAGTAATTCCCGCACGCTGCCGGCCTCCACCGCCACGGTAGCCGGGCCGAACACCTCTTCCTGCAACAGCTCATCACCGCTGGCCAGCAAGGCGGCATCGGCCTTAAACAGCCAGGGAGCAGCCTGATTATCGTCACGCGCTTCGCCGGTCAGCGTTTCAACCTGCGGATGCCGGCTCAGCCGGGTAAGCCCCTGACGATAGTGCTGCAGGATCCCGGCATTCAACATTACCTGCGCCGGGCGGCTGGCCATTTCATCACGCAGCGCCAGCAGAAACTCGCTATATTCCGCCCCTGCCGCGCCGATAATCAGCCCCGGGTTCGTGCAGAACTGGCCGCAGCCCAGCACCACGGAATCCGCCAGCTCGCAGGCGATCTGCGGCCCACGGCGGCGCAGGGCTTCCGGCAGCAGAATGATGGGGTTGATGCTGCTCATTTCGGCAAATACCGGAATCGGCTGCGGACGGCTGGCCGCCATATCGAAAATGGCCCGTCCGCCGCGCAACGAGCCGGTAAACCCCACCGCCTGAATCGCCGGATGTCTGACCAACACTTCGCCGATGGTGGTGCCGTAAATCATGCTGAACACGCCTGCGGGCATGCCGGTCTGACGCGCGGCGCGGACGATGGCGTCGGCAACGCATTCCGCCGTTGCCATATGGCCGGTGTGGGCCTTAAACACCACCGGGCAGCCCGCCGCCAGCGCGGCTGCGGTATCGCCGCCGGCGGTAGAGAACGCCAGTGGGAAGTTACTGGCGCCAAACACGGCCACCGGCCCCACGCCGAGCCGCGCCTGGCGCAGATCGGGGCGCGGCAACGGCTGCCGATCCGGCAATGCCGTATCGATACGGGCTCCCAGACAGTCGCCGCGCCGCAGTACGCTGGCAAACAGCCGCATCTGGCCGCTGGTGCGCCCGCGTTCACCGCGCAAGCGGGCCACGGGCAACGCCGTTTCCCGGCTGGCAAGGACCAGAAACTCGTCGTCCAGCGTATCCAGCTCATCGGCAATGGCTTCCAGAAACCGGGCCCGATGTTCCGGCGCCAGGCGGCTATAGACGCTAAAGGCGCCACGAGCCGTCTCGCAGGCGGCGGCAGCCTCCTGTTCGGTGGCCTGATAAAAGCGCCACGGCAGCGCTTCGCCGCTGACGGCGTCCAGGCTTTCCAGTACGGTATCTCCCTGGGCGCTGCGTTCGCTGCCGATAAAGTTGTAACCGGTAATCTTCATGACCTGATGCTCATCTCGTTAGTGTGAATGTCGGGGTAAGTTGTCGTCATTAACCACCCGCAAATAGAGGGTCGCCGGCTCCAGGCAGCCGCCGGTGGAAAGCTGGCCGACCATGCTGCGGTAAATTTCCTGCCATGGCGTCTGAGAAGGCGGATGCGTGGGCGTAAAGGCCGCCCGACGACGTTCCATTTCGCTATCGTCAATCAGCAGATCGACCCGGCGCTGGTTAAGATCCACCCGCAGACGATCGTTGGTTTGCAGCAGCGCCAGCCCGCCGCCGACGGCGGCTTCCGGCGACATATTGAGGATCGACGGGCTGGCGGAGGTGCCGCTCTGGCGTCCGTCCCCCAGACAGGGCAGCGAGGTTACCCCCTGTTTCAGCAGCGCCGTCGGCGGCGCCATATTGACCACTTCAGCGCTGCCGGGGTAGCCGACGGTACCAGCGCCGCGGATCACCAGAATCGAGCGGGCGTCAATCGCCAGTTCGGGATCGTTAATCCGCGCGTGGTAATCCTCCGGGCCATCGAACACGATGGCCCGCGCCTCGAAGCAGTTTTCCGCACCGGGTTCGCTGAGCCACGTTTTACGGAATTCGTCACCCACCACCGACATCTTCATAATCGCGCTGTCGAAGAAGTTGCCGCTCAGCACAATGAAGCCCGCCCGGTGTTTGAGCGGATTTTCCCAGTCGTGAATCACATCCGCATTGTGGTTGCCGGACTCGCGGGCGATGTCGCCAATGGCTTTGCCGCTGACCGTCAGGCAGGATTCGTTGAGGCGACCAGCTTTCTGCAACTCATGCAGCACCGCCGGAACCCCGCCGGCGCGGTGGAAGCCCTCCCCCAGATAGCGTCCGGCAGGCATGCAGTCCACCAGCAGCGGCACCGCTTCGCCCACCCGCTGCCAGTCATCCAGAGTCAGCGCAACACCGGCATGGCGGGCGATGGCGATCAGGTGCGGCGGACAGTTGCTGGATGCCCCCAGCGCCGAGGCAACGGTAATGGCGTTTTCAAACGCCGCTTTGGTCAGAATCTTCGACGGACGCAGATCGTCCCACACCATCTGGCAGATGTGTTTGCCGGTGCGGTAGGCCATCTGCCCGCGCTCGCGATAAGGGGCCGGAATGCTGGCGCAGCCCGGCAGCGACATGCCGAGCGCTTCGGCCAGCGCGTTCATTGAGAGCGCGGTCCCCATCGTGTTGCAGTGGCCGATGGACGGCGAAGAAGCGGTAGTCAGCTCCATAAAGCCTTCGTAGTCGATTTCGCCGGTGGCCAGCAGGTTGCGTGCATGCCAGATCACCGTGCCGGAACCAATCAGCTCCCCTTTATAGTGGCCGTCGAGCATCGGCCCGCCGGACAGTACGATGGCAGGCAGATCGGTGGTGGCGGCCGCCATCAGGCAGGCAGGCGTGGTTTTATCACAGCCGGTGGTCAGCACCACGCCATCCAAAGGATAGCCGTGCAGGATCTCCACCAGCCCCAGATAGGCCAGGTTACGATCCAGCGCCGCGGTGGGACGGCGGCTCTGCTCGGCGATGGGGTGAACCGGAAATTCCATCGGAATGCCGCCGGCATCGCGAATGCCGGCCTTCACCCGTTCCGCCAGCGCCTGGTGGTGGCGGTTGCAGGGGGTCAGATCGCTGCCGGTCTGGGCGATGCCGATAATCGGACGTCCGGATTGCAGCTCCTCGCGGGTCAGTCCGTAGTTCATATAGCGTTCGACGTACAGCGCCGTCATATCGGCGTGTTCAGGATCGTCGAACCAGCGCTGGCTGCGCAGTTTGGGTACCGGTTTATCCTTCATGATTTTTCTCTCTTATTAGTATGGCGCCCGGGGCGCGATGACGGGGTGACCGGCCGACGGCATCCTGAATCAGTGTCAGGTCGCGGCCGCGGGTTTCCACGGAAAGCCAGCTACCGGCGAGCGTAATGCCCCCCAGAACAATAGTGTATGCGGCCAGCACCCAGGGGGCGCCGTCGGCCAGTCCTGTGAGCCAGATCCCGAGTAGCGGCGCCAGTCCGCCGGAAAGCAGCGCGCCGACCTCGCGGGAAAGCGCCACGCCGGAATAACGGTAGCGGTTGCCGAATAGCTCGGTGAAGTGGGCGCACTGAGCGCCGAGCATGCTGTTGGCGCCGATGGCAAAACCGCCGACGATCGCCAGAGTGATAAGCCAGGGATTGCCGCTGGCGATCATCATCCAGGCCGGGAAGGCCCAGAGCATGCAGAACAGCGCCCCGGCGCGGTAAACCCGCAACCGCCCCACGCGGTCCGACAGGGCGCCGAACAGCGGCGTGGTGATGACGCTCGCCACGCTGGCCAGCAGTACGGCATTAGTGCCGATCTGCGCGAAGGCGGCGCTCTGCTGGGCCTGGGTGGCGGCGTAGCCGGTCAGAAAGGCGATGGACACCGTGGCGTACAGAGTGGAGCTGCCGGTTTCCGCCATGCGCATCAGAATGGTGGCGGCCAGCGGACGTCGCGCGTCGCGCATGACCGCCCGCATCGGCGTCTTAATCACCTGCTGCTGGGTTTCCAGGGTCTTAAACACCGGGCTTTCTTTCAGCCTTAAGCGCACCCAGATAGCGACGGCGATCAACACCACGCTCAGCAGGAAAGGAATGCGCCAGCCCCAGCTCAGGATCTGCTGTTCGCTCAGCAACAACTGCATAACCCGAAAGGTGATGGTCGCCAGCGCCAGCCCGGAAAAAACGCCGATAAAGGGCAACGCCGCATACCAGCCGCGGCGTTTCGGAGGCGCCAGCTCCGCCATCAGGGTGGCGGCGCCGGACTGTTCAGCGCCGGCGCCGAAGCCCTGAAGCAGCCGCAGGGCAACCAGCAGCACGGCGCCCAGCGGCCCGGCGGGCAGCAAGCCGATCAGCGTGGTGGCGACCCCCATCAGCCCGATGGTGATCAGCAAGACCAGCTTGCGGCCTTTGCGATCGCCCAGCGAACCGAAAAACAGGCCGCCGAAAGGCCGGGCCAGGAACCCGGCGCCATAGGTGGCGAAGCTTGCCAACAGCGCACCGGTAACCCCCAGCGAGGGGAAGAAAATATGACCGAAGACCAGCGCCGACGCCAGCCCGTAAATGGCAAAATCGTAATACTCCAGCGCGCTACCAACGGCGCCGGTGAAGATTGCCCGCCGCAGCTGGCGCGGATCGGGCGTAGAAGAGTGATTCTGTACACGCATAGCATGCTCCTTCAGTGGGATTGCCTTACAGCGTGATTTCAGGATGGCGGGCGTTACAGCAGGCGGCGCCGGCTCAGATTGTCGAACAGCGCGCGCAGACCGAAGGTCCAGGGCGGTGCCTGGTCGCTGGTGGTGACCCGATTGCGCAAAGCGCCCAGCATCGGCGTGCCGATAGTGACGATATCGCCGGGCCGGTGGGTAAAACCGGCGCCGGGGCGATCCCGGTCCTGGGTGGGAGCGAACAGCGTGCCCAGGAACAGCGCAAAGCCGTCGGGATACTGGTGGCTGGCGTTCAGGGTCTGCCTGACCAGCTCTTCAGGATCGCGGCTAATGGCGCTCATGGCGCTCAGTCCGTGAAGCTGGAAACCCTCTTCGCCCTGAACCGTCAGTTCCACCTCGCAGTTGCGTACGTGATCCAGGGTAAAGCTGTCATCGAACAGGCGAATAAAGGGGCCGATGGCGCAGGAGGCATTATTGTCCTTGGCTTTGCTGAGCAGCAGCGCGCTGCGCCCTTCGAAGTCACGCAGGTTGACGTCGTTGCCCAGCGTCGCCCCCTGAATCCGGCCGCGACTGTTAACCAGCAGCACCACTTCCGGCTCCGGGTTATTCCAGCCGGAATGGGGATGAATGCCGATGGCGGCGCCGGTGCCGACGCTGGCCAGCACCGGCGCCTTGGTAAAGATCTCGGCGTCGGGGCCAATGCCGACTTCCAGATACTGGGACCACAGGCCGCGTTCAATCAGCAACTGCTTCAGGGCGACGGCCCGTTCGGAGCCGGGTTTGACCGCCCGCAGGTCCGGGCCGGTGAGATCGTAGATGCGGGCCCGCAGGCCGCTGGCCAGCTCACCGTCACCGGCGGCCTGTTCCTCGATCACCCGCTCCAGCATGCTGTCGACGAAGGTGACCCCGGCGGCCTTAATCACCTGCAGGTCGATGGGGGATAGCAGGTACGGGCGCGCAGGGTCCGGCGCATCGCCGCCGTTGGCCAGCAGCTCACAAAGTGAGCCGATATGGCGTCCCTTTGTCTGGCGTATCACATCCCCGGGGTTTTCCAGTTCCAGAAGTCCGGCGACGGTGGCAGCCTGTTGCGAAATATCGAAGACGTCGTCGCCGCGAATAACCACCGGCGAAGGACCGGGACAGGGGCCGGGAACCCAGGCGCGGCCGATCAGGCAGCCGCGGGTTCCGTCTTCGGGCAGGGTGTTTGCAGGATTCAGAGCGATGGTCATGGGAGTTTCTCCTCATTGTTGTTGCCGTTACGTTATGCGGCGGGAGAGATAAACTCCAATGGCATTCATTCAGTCATCGATAACCAGGGGTTATCGGTTATTCAAGGGCGCACTATGTCTGATATTTCGTTTACCAGCTTCTGTCACTGGCTAAAGTTCCGCCATCTGTTGTTGATAGATACTCTTGGTCGTACCGGGAATATGCATCTGGCGGCCGAACAGATGAGCCTGAGCCAGCCCGCGCTCAGTAAAATGCTCAGGGAGATCGAGAACCAGTTCGGTTTCCCGCTGTTTGAGCGCCTGCCGCGCAGTATGCCGCCCACGGCGCTGGGCGGCGAGGTGGTGCGCTACGCGCAGATTGCGCTCAACGATGCGCGGGGATTTGTGGCGCGCATCGACAGTCTGCGGGCCGGCGGTCACGGACACCTGCGGGTGGGAGGGATCTTCGCCGCCACGGCGGTGGCGCTGCCCCAGGCCATCATCAGTATCAAAAAGCGCTGGCCGCTGCTGGCGATTGAAGTGGTGGAGCAGACCAGCGATCATCTGATGGAAATGCTAAAGGCCCGCACCCTGGACTTGGCCATCGGTCGTTTTACCGAACCTCAACAGCAACAGCTGTTCGACTTCCGCCCGATGGGGCCGGAACCGTTCTGCCTGGTGGTGAATCGCCGCCATCCGCTGGCCGGGCAGGATCGGCGCTACAGCCTGGGAGAACTCCTGGCATGGCCGTGGATCCTCTACCCTCAGGGGACGCCGATCCGTCGCCAGATGGAGGAGGCCTTCGCGACGGCCGGCGTTGCCACGCCACACAATACCGTTGAAACCATCTCGATGCAGACCTTCCTTCAGGTACTACAGGGCGGCCCGATGATCGGCATGCTGCCGGAAGCCATGGCCGCCGCTCATCTGCACGGGGGACTGCTGAGCGTGCTGAACACCGATCTGCGGCTGGCACCGCAGGAATATGGCGTACTGACCCGGCGCAGCGAACCGCTTACCGAGATCGCCCGGGAGTTTATGGCGCTGTTGCTGGAGCCGGAACAGGAAGCGTTGACCGAAACGTAAGAGAGCTGGCTTCAGAACATGAAGCGCCCGCCAACATCAAGTGTAACTCATTGACCAGCAGGATTTATCTTTCAGGGGGGACGCCGACCAGGATCAGGTCCGATAGCTGTAATACCCATGTCGCCCCCCTCTCACCCCGCCTATGAACCCCGTCACAAAATAGCAACCTAACAGTTACCCTGCTTACTAACGGACATACCCGCCAGCTAATTTTAACCCATTGTTAACATAATCTATTTCTGGCGGTCGGCGCCGATTGATGTGTAAAACACATCAGGCCATGTGTAAATTGCACTTATTTACTTTTCCCCCTTCCTGCAGTCTCCAGAGCAGGCGCAGCCAAAAGCGCCACTGACAAACTGGAGACAACCATGCACTCATCGACCTCACCCATGACCGCCCGGGGACGCGCCGGCGCGATACTGCGCGTAACCTCAGGCAACTTTCTTGAGCAGTTTGATTTCTTCCTGTTCGGGTTTTATGCCACCTACATCGCCCACACCTTTTTCCCGGCCAGCAGTGAGTTTGCCTCACTGATGATGACCTTCGCCGTCTTCGGCGCAGGCTTTCTGATGCGCCCTATCGGCGCGGTGGTGCTGGGCGCCTACATCGATAAAGTCGGCCGCCGTAAGGGGCTGATCGTCACGCTGTCGATCATGGCCGCCGGCACCTTTCTGATTGTGCTGATCCCGTCTTATCAGAGCATCGGGCTGTGGGCGCCGCTGCTGGTGCTGATCGGGCGTCTGCTGCAGGGCTTCTCCGCCGGCGCGGAGCTGGGCGGCGTTTCGGTGTATCTGGCGGAAATCGCCACGCCGGGCCGCAAGGGGTTTTACACCAGTTGGCAGTCCGGCAGCCAGCAGGTTGCCATTATGGTGGCGGCGGCGATCGGCTTTGCCCTGAATGCGGCGCTGGAAGAGAGCGCGATTCGTGAATGGGGCTGGCGCATACCGTTCCTGCTGGGCTGCGCCATCGTGCCCTTTATCTTTGTTTTACGCCGCAGGCTGGAAGAAACCGAGGAATTCAGCGCCCGCCGTAACCACCTGGCGATGCGGCAGGTTTTCCGCACGCTGCTCGCCAACTGGCAGGTGGTTATCGCCGGTATGCTGATGGTGGCGATGACCACCACCGCCTTTTACCTGATTACCGTCTATGCGCCGACCTTCGGCAAAAAAGTGCTGATGCTGAGCGCCTCCGACAGCCTGCTGGTGACGCTGCTGGTCGCCATTTCAAACTTCATCTGGCTGCCGGTAGGCGGCGCCCTGTCGGATCGCTTCGGCCGTAAGCCGGTTCTGGTGGCAATGACGCTGCTGGCGCTGGCCACCGCCTATCCGGCGCTGGCGCTGTTGGCCGCCACCCCCACCTTCTCGATGATGCTGAGCGTACTGCTGTGGCTGTCCTTTATTTACGGCCTGTACAACGGCGCCATGATCCCGGCCCTGACGGAAATTATGCCGGCGGAAGTACGGGTCGCCGGTTTTTCTCTGGCTTACAGCCTGGCGACGGCGGTATTCGGCGGTTTTACGCCGGTGATCTCCACCGCGCTGATCGAATTCACCGGGGATAAAGCCTCGCCGGGCTACTGGATGAGCTTTGCCGCCGTGTGCGCCCTGTTGGCGACGCTGTATCTGTACCGCCGTCGCACCTTGACCCTGCAAACCTCACATTAATCCCGCAGCCAGGAATGACATCATGCATAAAATTTATCCTTCCCTGATCGCCGCGCTGGTGCTTTCCTCCGCCAGCGGCGCCGCACAGGCCAAAGACGTCACGGTGATGATTTCAGGCGGTTTTAAGGCCGCGCTGGAAAAACTGGCGCCGCAGTATGAAACCCAAAGCGGCAACCACATTATTCTGGTATCCGGGCCGTCGATGGGAAAATCCGCCCAGGCGATCCCTAACCGCCTGGCGCGCGGCGAAAAAACCGATGTGGTGATCATGGTGGGCGATGCGCTGGAAAACCTGGAAAAAGAGCGCTGGCTGCAGCCGGGTTCACGCGTGGAGCTGGCCGATTCACCGATTGGCGTGGTGGTCAAACAGGGGCAGCCGAAGCCCGATATCAGCAGCCGCGACGCGCTGCGTGCCACCCTGCTGCAGGCCGGCTCCGTGGCCTATTCCGACAGCGCCAGCGGCCGCTACGTCAGCAGCCGGCTGTTTGACACGCTGGGCATTGCAGCGCAGATGAAAGATAAGGCGCATAAGGTGGAGCGCGTCCCGGTAGCGGGCGAAGTGGCAGGCGGTAAATACGCGCTCGGTTTTCAGCAGGTCAGCGAGCTGCTGCCGGTTCCCGGCGTGACCTTTATCGGCGAGCTGCCGGACAGCGTGCAGTACATCACCCGCTTTGCCGGCGCGGTGACGGCGCACGCGGATCATCGTCAGGAAGGGAAAGCGCTGCTGGATTTCCTCTCTTCACCAACGGCGCAGCAGACCATTGCCGCGACCGGGCTTAAATCTGTTCCGGCCGTGCAGACCGTTCAGCTGCGAGATGCCGTTCAGTGATCAGTTGTTCCAGTTCCGCAGCCACATAGGACTGTATGCGTCCGCTGCGTTTGAGCAGCCCGACCGTGCGCGTTACCGCCGGTTCGGTCAGCGGCAGCTGCATCAGCACGGAGTGCTCTGCTGGAGGCATCGACATGGCGGGCACGGCGGCAATGCCGATACCCGCCTCAACCATTCCCAGCAGGGTGGTCACATGCCGGGTTTCGCACAGGCTGGGGCGCGCGGGAATCATATCCCCCAACGCCTGATCGAGCAGGTTGCGGTTGCCGGAAACTTTATCCAATCCCACATACTCCTGCTGATAAAACTCGCGCCAGGTGAGGCTATCCCTTGTGGCCAACGGGCTGTCGCGCCGGCAGGCGGCCACATAGGCATCTTCCACCAGCGGTAAAAACTCCGTATTCGGCAGCGGGTTGCCGGAGAAACAGATGCCGAAGTCGGCCTGGCCGTTCATCACCGCTTCGATAACGTTGCCGACGCTGCTGTCGATAAGCTTTACGCGCACGCGCGGGTATCGCGCCTGAAACAGGCGGATCACGTCAGGCATAAAGTAATACGCCGCCGAGGGCACCGTCGCCACCGTCACCAGCCCCGTCCGCTCCTGACTGACTTTACTGACGTCAGCCATCACTTCTTCAAAATTCGCCAGCAGCTGGTCGGAACGCTCGGCAAACGTCTGCCCGTACAGCGTCAGAGTGACGCGACGGGTGGTGCGCTCGAACAGCCGGGCGCCCAATGCCGCTTCCAGCTTTTCTATTCTGCGGCTCAGGGCCGACTGGGACAGGCAGATAGACTCGGCGGCGCTACGAAAGCTGCCGTATTCGACCAGCGCGCGAAACGCATACAGACCGTTAAGATCAACATTCACGGGCATAGCGGCAAGCAATCCTTATGACGAGAAATAACCGGGATAAAAATAATAGCGCCTTATCGCGCCGTAGAGAAAGAACGATTGGTCGGCCGTCATGCAAAAGACCGCCGATAGCGGTGGCCACCAGCAAGAATAGTACGGCCACCCACCCACCCCGCCGGTGACCTGCGGAGTCAACGTCAAAACAACATACTCCGCCGACGCGACACTATTTTTTATTCATAACAGTGCGAGGCTTTCACACTACGCCTATGCTTTGAACGCAAAATAACAAGCAATGATAAATAAACAGGATAAAAGGAAACAGTCGATGAATACACAGGTGCAAAGCGGTAAGAAAGTCGATCTGGTGATCGTCATTGATACCAGCGGTTCAATGGCCGATGAGGCAAAGGCGCTGAGCGCGGCGCTGGACAAGGCCGTAGAGGAAGCCCGTAAATCTTGCCCTTCTGATTTACGGGTCGAATTTTTGGGGATTGAAGGCACATTCACCGGCACCAAGTTTGATAAAACGGTGCATAACTACCTCACGACAACCGCCGGAGCAGATGGCAATACGTTAAAAGGACGCAAGCGGGACAGCGTAGCGAATGCCGGCGCGCAGGAAGATGTGGCTCGCGCGGTAGAAGATATCAGCACCCATTTTGACTGGCGCGCCGGTGCAGAAAAGAACGTGTTCGTATTAGGCGATGAGAGCCTGGAAGGCGGAGAAATGATTCTGGATGCAGCGCGTATCAAAGCCTGCAATGATGCCATCGCTACCGCGCTGAGAAACGGCGCCAAAGTACATACCTACCTGGGCACCCCACACGCCACCACGCCGTATCCGACGCCGGAAGATGAAGAAGCCAATATCAAGGAATACAAACGGCTGGCGTTGCGCACCGGCGGTGAGCACTATATCTATACCAAAGGCATCGCCGATTTTACCCAGGTGCTGAAAGATACCATCTGCGCCAGTAAAATCCCGCAGCAAGAGAGCATTGAGGATAAAAAAGACGAAGCCGATAAGCTGGAAGGCAAAGCGCCGTCAGAAGGCGATAAACCAACAGGCAACGGCAGCAACCTGTGCGAGCAACTGCCGGAAATTGTAAAAGCGGTAAATACATTGGCGGACGTGCTGAAAGGTTTGGTTGAAGCCTGCGGACCGGGTAATGCAGGCAATGCGGAGAAATCCGGATGCAAGTGCCATGAACACGCCGCACCGGTTGAAACGCCGCCGTCCCCGCCAGCCCCGGAGCCAACCCCCGTCCCCCCGCCGTTCTCAGAATCAACGGACTTCACAGGGGATCAGTTAAATAACTGGCAATTTGGCCCCGCAACGCCTGAGCATGAGTTTTACACCGAAGATGGAAAAAGCCTGATACGTTTCCCGACCACCAATGTCAAAGGCAGAACACATAACGGCGTATTGCTGTATAAAAAATACACCGAACTGCAGCCAGGAAAGCGCTATCGTTTCAGCATACGGGCGCGCCGGGATAACGACTATAAAGTGATCCCGGAACTGTCGCTGCGTGTTGCAGGCAGTGACATTACGCCGTTGACAACATTAAAAAACAAAGGCGAGTGGTTAACCCTCACAGGGGAATTCACCGCCGCACAGGGCGAAAATCTGCTGGAAATATTCAGCCATAAAGCGAGCGGCGACGGCAATGATTTCAGCATCACCGACATTAAGGTAGAAGAGATCTGATACCGCTTATTGCCGGGTCGCTTAAACGCGGCCCGGCAAACCGGAACGGCGTAGCTGCAGCGCTGAAGCAAACTGCCCTACACAAGGCGTTACCCGCTGTCAGTTCGGGAGAAGAAAAGCGCGTGAGCAGACGCTCACGCCAATGGATGATTCAAAATTACTTTATTGGAATAACAGGGCTGTAATATGTCCTGCGCCCTTTTATCAGTGGTTCCCCTGGTATTACGTGCTATGGGCTATCCAGCGACAGCCCCTGATACCGTCATCTTGCATAACAATGTAGTTTTTCTTACCCTGAAAAGTCAACATATGAATACAAAAATGGTGACTAATAAATAACTTTTTAAATTATGGTTATTTATCAAAATGATGTGAAAGAGTCGAAATCAGGAGAGTGGTATAGAACAACCCGCCAGCCACCATATAATGCAAATTATCTTATGGATTTTTCATGCCTCTATCATACAGCACAGCGTGTCATTGGCGGTTACGGCCGAGACTGCGCATGGACGCTGACGCTACACACGCGCTTTTCTTAATATTGGGTTCACCAGCTATTCCCGTCCCCTTCGGTTTCCGGTAATGCGTAAACAGGTCTAGTTTGTATCAAGACAGAGGGGATGCAGCGGCGCACAAAAAAACCGGAAACATACTGGCCAGTACATTTCCGGTTCTTACGGCTTTAAAACACAGCCGGCATACCAAGGTGTAAGCAGCGGCTCACTCAGTATGGAGAATATATTTTCTGTAGAGGAAACGCGCATAATAGGCCGGGAATACGTTTAACACCGCGTAAACCGACTTGATCATCATCTGTATTACCGCCATTTTCACGATGACGCTGGTCTCCATCTTGCCATAAAAGGCCAGCAGGCAGAAAACAAAGCTGTCGATAATGGACGCCGCAAAGGTACTCAAAAAGATCCGCAGGTACAGATGACGAGAATGCGTCATCGCCTTCACCTTGCAGAGTATCCATGAGTTAGATAACTCAGAGGTTATAAAGGCCATGGTCGAGGCGAACAGCACGACATAGAGCTGCATCATAAAGTTATTATACGCCTCATTAAGCTCCCAGCCGGGAATGACAGGAAGTATTGTCGATAGGTATAACAGCAGGGTGATGACCACATTTGCTGCGACCGAGTACAGTATGGCCCTCTTGGCCAGGCGGAAGCCATAAAACTCATTGAGCAGATCAATGACCAGAAAGGTGAAGGGGTAAATAAAGGTGCCCGGCGTCACCACAATATCGAAATAGCTAATATAAACAGGCTTAATCGCCGCCAGATTACTGAACTGATAAAATATCGCCAGCGCCAGGACAAAAACGGCATAGGTGCTCCAGGAGCGGTCATTCCGGTCCTGCAACTGATACTCGGTTTTGGGCGCTAGCCCATCCATATAAATATGGCGGTATAACGCCTTGATTTCATGTGCAGACAAACTTTGCGATATTTCACTTCTTTCCAGATCGTTAGCATGAATGTTCAATACCTTCCCTGAAGAACGTATAAGGATTCTTGCCATATGAGTATTGGGTTCAAACCCCATAAGTTTATATTCTGCTTCAGTTTCCATAACGTTCTTCAAGAATATCTCCTAATACGATAACCCCTGTATCGACCTCGTCCACGCAGGCCAGTGCATCAGTAAAGAATCCCGCATTACTCTTAAACAGCAGCTTTAGACTGGTGCTTTTATAGATGCCTTTGCGAATAATAAGCATATCCCCGCACCGGTAGCGCACCGGCGGATTTTTATCCATTGCCACGGCAATCAGGTTCGGCCCATGGCCATAGTAGTAGGTCAGTGGCCAGGACAGCGTCAGCTCCCCGACGGAACGCCCGGCGTTTATCTGCTCAATCAGTGATGTCAGGGGAATTATGGGCAGCGCCGCCGCATTCATATTGCCATGAACGGAAATACTGGCATCGATTTTTTCCGCTGTCGCAATATCTACATGCTGCAGCTCATACATGGTGACGCCGAAAAAGTCGGATATTTTACGCAGCGTCTGTTTCTGTACGCTGGCAACGCGGCCGTCCAATATCTTAAAGATTGTTGTACGATTAAGCCCGGTGCTTTCACTGACAGAAACCTGTGTTTCGCCTTTACTACGGAGCAAATGCTCCAGATTTGCACGCAATAAACTGCTTTTTTCCGCACCAAACATAATATTTCAATGAGTCCGACAGCTATCAATGACTAAGCAGAATAGCCGGAAACTATAGTGCCCGCAATTCTATGCTTAAGAAATCCTTACCAAAAACCCAGTCTGCCATCCCGTCTGCAGCGCCGGGATATTCGCCATCTCCCATCGATAATCAAACGGCCAGGACGAGAAAACCGGCGCGGATGGCCGGAGCGGAACGGCGGCTCGGAATCGTATTCAAGCGCGCCCATAACCGGCGAGACAATCGACAGACGAAAAAACGGCGTTGCAGCCTCCCTGACCGCAACGCCGCGCTGTCTTCCGGCTCAGCGCAATAGCGATCCTTCCGCCTGCGGCATGGCCTGTTTATGTTCATGACGGCGCAGCATCACGACTTTGCTTTGCAGCTTCTGCTGGAACTGGTCGATAACCACCGCCGTGACGATCACCAGCCCCTTGATCACCATCTGCCAAAAATCGCTCACCCCCATCATCACCATGCCATCCGCCAGGAAAACGATCACGAAAGCGCCGATGATCGACCCCGATACGCGACCGCGCCCTCCCGCCAGCGCGGTGCCGCCAAGCACCGTGGCGCCGATGGCGTCCATTTCAAACATATTGCCGGTCATCGGGTGGGCGGTTTGCAGTTGCGACGCGATAATCAACCCCACCAGCGCCGCACACAGCCCGGAAAAGGCATACACAAACACCTTAACCTTCACGATCGGCACCCCCGCCAACCGGGCGGCGGACTCATTGCCGCCCGCGGCATAAATATAGCGGCCGAGCGGAGTTTTACGCGTCAGGTACAGGCCAAACAGCAAAAAGGCCAGCATCAGCCAGATCGGGATATACACCCCCAGGAAGGTGCCGGACCCCAGCGTGGCAAAACCGGTATTGCCCAGCGGCGCCATCCCCACCAGATTGGCGTAAGTGCCGCCGTCGTTAAACAGCAGTGCCGCACCGCGCGCCACATACATCATGCCCAGCGTACAGATAAACGGCGCGACGCCCAGACGGGTAATGACCGTGCCGTTTACCAGGCCAAGCAGGCAGCCGAATACGGCAACCGTCAAAATCACCTCCGGCACGTTTAAAAACAGAACATTGCCGCCCCACAGCGGTACGCCGCTGGTCAGCAGCGCGCCGGCCACCATGCCGCAAATGCCCGCTACGGCGCCGACGGACAGGTCAATGCCGCCGGTCAGAATCACCAGCGTCATGCCGATCGCCAGCAGGCCGGTGATCGCCACGTGCTGCGTCATGATCAGCAGGTTGGAGGGGGTCAGGAAGTTCGGCACCATCACGCTGAAAAAGCCGATGACGATCAGCAGCGCAATAAAGGTGCGCGCCTTCAGCAGATACATATAGATCAGATAGTTACGGCTCATAGTTTCTCTCCGACGGACGTCAGTCATGCGGCGTTGAAGCGCTGATTAATTTTTCCCGCGTTACGGCGGCGCGCGGCAGATCGGCGGTAATACGTCCGTCGGCCATCACCAGGATACGGTCGGCCAGGGCCATCACCTCATCCAGTTCCGACGAAGAGAACATGACCGCCAGCCCTTCGTGCGCCAGTTTGCCGATCAGGTGATACACATCGGTTTTCGCCCCGACGTCGATACCGCGCGTCGGCTCGTCCAGCAGCACCACCTCGGGGCCGGTCATCAAGGCTTTTCCCAGCACCACTTTTTGCTGATTGCCGCCGCTGAGCGAGGTGATCGGCAGCTCGCTGTCGCTCACCTTGATCGCCAACTGCCGCACCATATCGTCGACGTTATGCTGCTCCTGCGACGGGCTCAGCGGCCGCAGGGCGCGCCGGAATCCCTTCAGGCTGAGATCGGACAGCGTCATATTGGTTTTGATCGACATCAGCTGCACCACCCCTTCCCCCTGCCGGTCTTCCGGCACCAGCGCGATCCCCTTTTTTAACCGCGCCTGGAAGTTAAGCCGGCTGATATCTTCGCCGTGGAGCGCCACGCGTCCCTGCTGACAGGGCAGCATGCCTATCAGCCCCTTGAACAGCTCCGTTCTGCCGGCGCCCAGCAGGCCGTAAATGCCGATCACCTCGCCTTTACGCAGTGCAAACGTCACATCATTCAGCCGATAGCCGCCGTTCGGGTGCAGCGCGGTCAAACCGTCAACCTGCAGCACCGTTTCTTGCTGCGGCGCGGGCGAGTAGTCAAAATGTTTTTTCTTATCGCCCACCATCTGTTCAATGATCCAGGGCACGCTGGCGTCGCTGACTTCACGCTCGCTGATAAAGCGCCCGTCGCGGAAAATGGTGATGTGATCGCCAATCTCCATCAGCTCTTCCAGCCGGTGAGAGATATAGATTATGGTGACGCCGCGCCGCTTGAGCTGCTCGATCACCTTGAACAGCACTTTGACTTCCGACTGGCTCAGGGCGCTGGTCGGCTCATCCATCAGCAGCACCTGGGTATCTTTGGACAGCGCACGCGCAATCTCGACCAGTTGCTGATGGCCGATGCCCAGCTCACCCAGCGGCGCATAAGGGTCAACGTCCAGCTCAAGGCGCTCCAGCAGCGATTTGGCCAGCGCATACTGGTACTTCTCATTAATCACGCCCCGCTGGAAAAACTCATTGCCGATAAAGATGTTGTCCATCACATTCATATTGGGGAACAGATTCAGCTCCTGGAAAATAATGCTGATGCCGTGTCGCTCCGCCTGCTGCGTCGACGACAGTGTCACCGTTTCCCCGTTCAGCAGAATTTCGCCGGAAGAGGGCGATTCCACGCCCGCCAGCAGTTTCATCATGGTTGATTTACCGGCGCCGTTTTCCCCGATCAACACATTGACCCTGTTGCGGTAGACCCGGTAGTTAACCCGATCGAGCGCCGTTACCCCGGGGTACAAACGGGAGACGTCGCGGGTCTCGATAATCACATCCGCCGCGGCGGAGTGCGCCAATTGCTCGCTCATCTTCCCTCCTTAGCGACGCGTAATCGCGGCCGGGGTCACCTCGGCGATCTTGCCCGGCAGATCCCAACTGCTGAATACGCCGACCACCTCGACGTTATCCCCGACCTGCGGTTTGAAATCGCGCATCATGTCGGCCGCCTGCTGGTTGATCGCCCGGCCGTAATCGCCGAACAGCACCTGATCGTTAAAATCCTGATAGCCTGCGCCCTTATAGGCGTCACGCAGGTCAGTGCCGCGGATAATCGGCCCGGTCTGTACCCGGACCTCATCGCCGGCGGCGGTTTTCAGCGTCATTTTGCCGCTGCGCGACGTGCTGTTAACGTCGGTGATGGTGCCGCTCAGCCTGACGCTGAACAGGCAGGGGTTCTCCGCCTGGCTGCGGTAGCCATAGCGCTGGCAGGCTTCATCAAAATCTTTCGCCGCCGCCAGTTCGGCAAGCAAGGCGTTATCCGCTTTGGCGTCCTTAACAATTTGCGGCACCAGCTTCTGTTGCCACGTTTGCGGAATATTCGCCATTTTCGGGTTAGGCGGATTTTTTAAATCCGCCAGTTCCTGCTGCGAAACAATACGGCAACCGCCCAGCAGAAAAATCAGCACTACCGGCCCGAGTCGTGTGAACATCACATTCTCCTCTGCGCCCGCCGCAACGGGCGCGACAGCAACACATTAAGATTTGAAGTTGAAGTCCTGCACCTGCTGCGCGTTTTCCGGCGTAATCAGAATGCCGCGGAACATCACCCGCTGCTTCGCCGGCGGTTTGCCATGCTGGATATAGTTGTCGAGATCGGTGACCCCTTGCGCCGCGATGGCCTGCGCCTGCAGCATCACCGTCGCCTTCAGCGCGCCGGCCTTGACGGCGTCACGTTCATCATTGCTGCCGTCGATGCCGACCACCACCACGTCGTCGCGACCGGCGGCGCGCAGTGCGGCAACGACGCCCAGCGCCACCGGGCCGTTGCCGCAGATAACGCCTTTCACGTCGGGATGGGCCTGCAAAATGCTGTCCATCACCCGCTTGCCGTCAATCAGAGTGCCTTTAGCGTCCTGACGCGCCACGCTCTGCATATCCGGATACTGATCGATCACCTGGTGGAAGGATTTGGAACGGGTCACGCAGTTGTTATCCGCCAGGTTGCAGGTCAGCTCAGCATATTTGCCTTTTTCGCCCATCGCCTCGACAAACACATTGGCCACTTCGGAGCCGGCCTGGAAGTTGTTATGGGTAATCTGCTCCAGTGCGATATCGTCAACCGGTATCTCCCGGTTAATCAGCACTACCGGAATGCCGGCATCTTTGGCTTTTTTGATTGCCGCCACGCTGGCGGTCGAGTCGGCGTTATCCAGAATAATGCCCTGTACCTTTTTACCGATCGCGGTATCGATCAGCTCATTCTGCTTTTTGACGTCTTCGCCGTGCGACAGCACGGAGGTCTTGTAACCCAGCGCTTTGGCTTTCTCATTGGCGCCTTTGGCCTCGGCGGCGTAGTACGGGTTATCCAGTGAATTGACCAGAATCATGATGGTGCCTTTTTCTACGGCCAGCGCGGCGCCGGAAAAGACACAGGCGGAAGCGATGCTTAATAACAACAGTTTCTTATTCATCATCAGGCTCTCTCTCATTATTATGTGATTGGCGTCAGCGGTTCGTCACAACCTCCCCCGCGACCCCGTCGGTTATTGCCCACCGGCCTCACCACTCGCTGTTGATTCATCACCTCGTTTTCCCCGGAGAAATCAAACCGCTTCAGCCGTATCTTTCTGCCCTGCACTATCGTTTTCATACATATTGATTTTCGAATAAAAATATAAGCGATCGATATTGTTCCGTTTGTGTAGTTGATCATATTTCAAACAAAAGCCAGAAAAACAAAACATATCCTTTAATTACAGGAAGATATCAGCAATTCGAATCTATAGATTGCTATTTAATAAATAAATTTACGCTACTATTTCATAGAGATAACAATATTTTATTTTCGAACGAAAGCATGGTGCGTACGCGTATTTCTCGCATTAGACTCACCATATGGTTAAAATCTGAGGTAGTTTGTAGGCCGTCAGGTAACCTCAATCACGAAAAAGGTGACTTTCGATTGAAAAGCAAAAGTGAACAGCTGGCTGACGTTCGGCTACGCAGAGAGAAGATCCTTGAGATGGTCCGGGAGGACGGAACGGTCACGGTTAAAGCGCTCACTGCGGCATTCGGCCTGACCGAAGCAACCATCCGCACCGACCTGCGCACTCTGCAGCAAAGGGGGCTGGTCCAGCGCTATCACGGCGGCGCCACGCTGCTGGCCGGTAAACAAAACACCGGCGCGATGATGCTGGAACGCCAGATCCATCTGGAGCAAAAAGATGCGATCGGCCGCCTGGCGGCGCGCTATATCGAAAACGGCGACACCGTGATTTTCGATTCCGGCACCACCACCACCGCGATCACCAAATATATGGCCCATATCAAGCGGCTGTCGGTCATCACCACGGCGGTCAACATCGCGCTGACGCTGGGCGGTGAGCCGGAGATCAATATCCTGCTGACCGGCGGCAGCTTTAAGTTCCCCACGCTGTCGACCTCCGGCGACAAGGCGGCCGGTTTCTTCGAAAACGTGCTGGCGGAAAAACTGTTTCTCGCCACCGCCTGCATCTCGCCGCGCTCAGGGCTGAGTTTTCCCAGTGAAACGGATATCAAACTGAAACTGGCGATGATTAACGCCGCCAGCGAGGTCTACGTGGTGGCCGACTCCAGCAAGATTGATAAGGTTTCCATGTTCGCCTTACCCTGCGAGTGGTCGAAGATCGATTACCTGATTACCGACAGCGGCATCACGCCGTCGCAGGTACAGGCGTTCGAGACGCTGGGCGTCAGGGTGCTAATCGCCTGAGACGGCCTCCGGCGCATTAATGACGTTCAGACGTATCGCCCGCCGGGCGAAATATTGCCGATATTTGGGCGACAGCCTGGTGTCGGTAATGACCCGGGTAACGGCGGCGTCGGCGGGCGCCAGCGCGTGCGGATGCGTCCGGCCGAACCTGGACGAGTCGGCCAGCAGCACGACCTCGTCAGAGTGCGCCGCGACGACGTTTTTCACCGCGCAGCTCAGCGGGTCCGGCTCGGTAAATCCGCTTTGCCAGTGCCAGCCGCCGATGCCCAGGAAGGCGCGCTGAAACCGCAGTTGGCTGAGGCAACTGCAGGTAAACGCCCCGATCCTCGCATCATTCCGCATTTGCCGCAGGCCGCCCACGATCATCGCCTGATGCTCGCTCTGCTTCAGCCGCTCGGCAATATCGGGATGCGTCGTCACGATGGTGAGACCGCGCCTGGCGTGCAACGCGTCGATCAGCGCCAGGCTGATGCTGCAGCCGTCGAGATACAGCGTATCGCCGTCGCGCACCAGCGAGGCGGCATACCCGGCAATCCCCTGTTTGGCGGCATAGCGCCGCTGTAATCCGGCCCGGAGCGCATGGCTCTGCAAGGCCACGGCGCCGCCATGCACCCGGAACAGTTCCCCCCGCTGATGCAGCGCCTGCAAATCATGACGGATGGTGACCAGAGAAACGCCGACGGCCTGCGCCAGCGCGCCGACGCTGAGGCGGCCATGCTCGCCCACCATCTGCACAATTTTCCTCTGTCGCGGATGCATACGTGACCTCCCCCTGCCGGCAAATCTGCGCAATGGCCGTTATTGATGCAACGACGCCAGCGCCTGGCGAACAATGCCGGCCGCATCCAGACCATGGTGCGCGCGCATTGCCTGACGGTCGGCGGCGATGGCGTACTCGCCATCGGCAATGCCGAGACGTTGCAGCCGTGCGCCATGACCATATTCCGCCAGCACTTCCGCCACAATGCTGCCGACGCCGCCGTTCACATTGTGTTCCTCGACCGTAATCACCGTGCGGATTGCGCCCAGCGCGGCGCTCAGGGCAGCGCGGTCCAGCGGACGGATTGACGGTACGCCGATCACCTGCGCGCTGACGCCCTGCTGCGCCAGGGTGGCCGCCGCATCCACCGCCTCATGCACCGCAGACCCCATCGCCACCAGCGCCACATCGCTCCCGGTGCGCAACACATCGACGGCGCCCGGCTGGAAACGGTAGGTCTCATCATGCAGCTCCGGCAGGGCTTTGCCGTCCATCCGGATATAGACCGGCCCGACGTGTTCCAGCGCATACTCGATGATCTGGCGGCATTCCAACGGTGAAGAAGGGGCGAAAATCTGGATATTGCCAAAACCGCGCATCACGGAGATATCGTCGATGGCATGATGGGTGCTCGCCAGCGGCCCATAGCTGGCGCCCGCATTAAGGCCGAACAGCTTCACGTTGGTATTGTTGTAGCAGACGTCGACCTTCACCTGCTCGTTCGCCCGGGCGACCAGGAACGGCGCGGCGTTACAGGTGACGGCGATTTTTCCCGCCATCGCCAACCCCGCCGCGGCCCCCACCAGCGTCTGTTCGGCAATGCCGACGTTAACCAGACGATCGGGGAAGCGCTGCATAAACGGCGCGATTTTCGCCGTGGAGGTGGAGTCCGCCACTACCGGCACCAGATCGACGCCGTTATCTACCGCATCGATAAACGCCGTCACCATTACGTTCGCCAAATGTTCTGCATTACTCACGTTATACCTCCTCTTCTGCCCGATCGCTCAGCTCGGCCATGGCCTGCGTAATCTCATCGCCTTTCGGCACCCGGTGATGCCACTCCGGCTTGCCGGCAATAAATGACACGCCGGCGCCCTTGGTGGTGTGCGCAATCAGCACGTGCGGCTTGCCGTTCTGCGGCAGGTTTTCCAGCGCCGCCACCACGGAGGCCATATCGTTGCCCCGGCATTCGGTGACTTCCATCCCGAAAGCGCGCCATTTTTCATCCAGCGGATCGGTGCTCATAATGTCTTTGGTGGCGCCGGCCAGCTGCAGCCCGTTTTTATCGTTAATCACCACCAGGTTATCCAGCTTGTAGTGCGCCGCCGCCATCGCGGCCTCCCAGTTGCTGCCTTCCGCCAGTTCGCCATCGCCGGTGATCAGGAAAATGCGGCGCTTGCTGTTGTCACGCTTGGCGGCAATGGCCAGCCCCACCGCCACCGGGAAACCGTGCCCCAGCGCGCCGGTGTTCAGTTCAATGCCCGGCGTTTTCTGCTTCACCGGATGCCCCGGCAGGTGCGAGTTGGCATGCTGGTAGGTCGCCAGCCAGGGCTGCGGGAAGTAGCCCGCCTCCGCCAGCACGCAGTAGTAGCAGCCGACGGCATGTCCCTTCGACTGGATATAGATATCGCGATCCCGATCGTCCAGGCGGTCAGGCGCACAGTTCAGAATGCGGAAATACAGCGCGGTCAGCAGTTCAACCTGCGACAGATCGGCCCCGGTATGTCCGCCGGCGGGGCTGTTGGCGTTCAGGTTGATGATATGGCGTCGTACCGCACGCGCTTTGCTTTCCAGTTCCGGCACTGACAGTGAGAACGGGTTCATAATCGCCTCCGAATTATTATTCCTTCACGAATATTTATTCCACCTGGTTAAAAAAGAGGGGTAACCTGCCAAACCGTTGCGTTTACAGGCCCCCATTCACTAACAAAGCGGGATATCTGCCATCATGAATATATATTCAATCATGATTTTATATTCATGATAGTATGATCATCGCTGCAAGTTTGTCCAGCGCGGTACGACACCATTGGCGAAAATTAGAGTTCCATCACACTTAAAGTCCATACTTTTTCGCGTATGATGACGGGCTAAAACATACTGATTGCACCTAATTGATAGTTGAGGAACAACATGGCTAAGCAGGATGAACAACGGCTCTTGGTTAAGATTGCCACGCTTTACTACCTGGAGGGTCGCAAGCAGTCTGAGATCGCACAATCATTATCCCTTTCCCAATCTTTCGTTTCGCGCGCTATCACCCGCTGCCAAAAAGAAGGACTGGTCAAAATCAGCGTTGTTCAGCCCTCCAATATTTTTCTGAATATCGAAAAAGGCATTGAAGAGCGTTACGGCATTAAGCAGGCCATCGTGGTCGACGTTGCAGAAGAGGCTTCCGACGCGGTGCTGAAACGCGCCATCGGCTCGGCCGCCGCCCACTATATGGAAACCCGCCTGCGGCCTAACGATCTGGTGGGCGTCTCCTCCTGGAGCAGCACCATCCGCGCCATGGTGGATGAGGTGCACACCCAGAACCTGAAGGCGAACGGCGTTATCCAACTGCTGGGCGGCGTGGGGCCCAACGGCAACGTGCAGGCCACCATCCTGACGCAGACCCTGGCGCAGCAGCTCAACTGCAAAGCCTGGCTGCTGCCGGCGCAGAGCATTGAAGGCTCGATGGATGAAAAAGCGCGCCTGATGGCCAGCAGCGACGTCGCCGAAGTGATCGCCCATTTCGATGATGTCGACGTCGCCATCGTCGGTATCGGCATTCTGGAACCGTCCCAGCTGCTGAAAACCTCCGGCAACTACTATCAGGAGGAGATGCTGGCACGGTTGGCCGAGCGCGGCGCCGTCGGCGATATCTGCCTGCACTATTTTGACCGGCACGGCGCCCCGGTGCTGAGCGACGATGAAGATCCGGTGATCGGCATGGCGCTCGACAAAGTGAAAAAATGCCCGAACGTCGTCGCACTGGCCGGTGGCCGCGACAAAGTCGCCGCCATCAAGGGCGCGCTGAACGGCGGTTATATCGATGTGCTGATCACCGATTACCACACTTCCAGAATGCTGGTCACGGACTGATTTTCCCCAGTCCGGTCGGTTACCGTGTTTGCCGCCACCCCAAACCTTTCGGAGGCGGCACGAAAAAATAGCTTTTTATCAAAAAGATAAATCACCTTCCCCTTTTATCCCGTCACACTGCGCCGCGTTAGAAATGTGATAGCAAGCACATTTGCAGACTTTGCCGGTGGCTGAGCTTTGGCAACTTGGTTATCGTGCACTAAATAAATAATCACACATGAATATATATTCAAGCCGAGAGAGGAAGGCGTATGTCTTGCCCTGTCGGCGCAGACCGCGCCAACGCGATCCGCTTTCCGCCATGCCGGTCGTCGCCTGAATTCTGCGTTATTTGGAGAAACTCTATGTCGGCAACAAAGAATGTCATCATCGCGCTTGATGAAGGCACCACCAATGCCAAAGCCGTCGCGCTGGACGAATGCGGCCAGGTCATCGCCAAGTTTTCACAGGCGCTGTCCATTCAGACGCCGCGTGAAGGCTGGGTGGAACAGTCGGGGGAATTACTGGTGGACGCCTCGCTGAACGTGCTGGCGCAGGCGGTGGCGCACGTCGGTGCGGAGCGTGTCTGCGCGCTGGCGATCAGCAATCAGCGTGAAACCGCCATCGGCTGGTATCGCAGCAACGGCAAACCGCTCGGCGCGGCGCTCTCCTGGCAATGCTCGCGCACCGCGGATTTTTGCGACAGCCTGCGGCGCGATCATCAGGCGCAGCCGATTAAAACGGCAACCGGCCTGCCCATTGCTCCGCTGTTTTCCGGCTCTAAAATGCGCTGGCTGCTGGAGTCGGTGCCAAACGGCTTTGCGCTCGCCGAGCAGGGCGAGATTTGCCTGGGCACCATCGACAGCTGGCTGCTCTGGCATCTGACCGCGGGCGAAGCCTTTTACTGCGATTACTCCAACGCCTCGCGCACGCAGCTGCTGAACCTGCACAGCGGCGGCTGGGATGAACAGATGCTGGCCATCTTCCAGATCCCCGCCGCCGCGCTGCCGGCGGTCAAACCCTCAAGCGGCCTGTTCGGCCATACCAAAGGACTGGCGGACATTCCCGACGGTATTCCGATCATGGCGATGATCGGCGATTCGCACGCCGCGTTATTCGGCCACGCGCTGGGACAGCCCGGCTGCGTCAAAGCCACCTACGGCACCGGCTCGTCCGTCATGGCGCCGGTGACGTCCGCCCAATGCGACATCCAGTCGCTCGCCACCACCCTCGCCTGGCATGACGGGCAGCGGCTGGTCTACGGGCTGGAGGGCAATATTCCCCACACCGGCGACGCCGTCGCCTGGATGGCCGACAGCACCGGCTTAAGTGAGTTGCCCGCCGCAGAGCTGGCTCATGAGCTGAATACGCTGCCGGCTTCGGTGGATTCCACCCTCGGGGTGTATTTCGTACCGGCGCTCACCGGCCTGGGCGCGCCGTGGTGGAACGAGCACGCCAGAGGCGTCATTTGCGGGCTGAGCCGCGGCGTTAAACGCGCGCACCTGATTCGCGCGGCGCTGGAATCGGTCGCCTACCAGATTGCCGACGTGGTCGCCGCCATGCGCCAGCATAATGACTTCACGCTGACGGCGCTCATGGTGGACGGCGGCCCCAGCAAAAACGACTGGCTGATGCAGTATCAGGCCGATCTGCTGGGATGCCCGGTTATGCGCAGCGATATCCCCGAACTTTCGGCCATCGGCGCCGCCCTGCTGGCGCGCAAGGCCATTACCCATATCACCGATGACGAACTGAAAAGCTACCTGCCGGTACACGGCGAGTTTCGTCCCAATATGGCACGCCACGGCCGCCTGCAAAAACGCTGGCGCGAGTGGCAGAGCGCGGTAGAGCGCACCCTCTACGCATCTTGATCTCCCTGAAGCAGAAGGACCACGTTATGAGCTATTCATTCAGCAACCAGACCGTCGTAATCACCGGCGCCGCACGCGGCATTGGCGAAGGTATTGCCGAGCGCTTTGCCGCCGCCGGCGCCAATCTGGTGATCTCCGACTATTCGGCAGATATCCTCGCCACGGCCGAGCGGTTAACGCAGCGCTATCGCGGCAATATCGTTCCCTTGGTTGCCGACGTCACCGACGAACAACAGGTTGCCGCGCTCTACCAGCTGGCGTTTGACACCTTCGGATCGGTGGACGTCTCAATTCAGAACGCCGGCATCATTACCATCGACCATTTCGATTCCATGACGCGCAAAGAATTCGACAGCGTGCTTAACGTCAACACCACCGGCGTATGGCTGTGCTGCCGGGAAGCGGCCAAATATATGGTCAAGCAGAATAAAGGCTGCCTGATTAATACCTCATCCGGACAGGGACGGGTCGGGTTTATTTATACGCCGCACTACGCCGCCAGCAAAATGGGGGTGATTGGCATTACGCAAAGTCTGGCGCTGGAACTCGCCGCCCACAATATTACCGTCAATGCGTTTTGTCCCGGCATTATCGAAACGGAGATGTGGGATTATAACGACCGCGTCTGGGGCGAGATCTTGAGCACGCCGGAGAAAAAATACGGCAAAGGCGAATTAATGCAGGAGTGGGTGGAAGGCATTCCGTTAAAACGCGCAGGCAAGCCCAAAGACGTCGCCGGGCTGGTGATGTTTCTGGCCTCGGAAGACGCCTCTTATATCACCGGCCAGACCATCAATGTCGATGGCGGCCTCATCATGTCATAACCATTTAAAATTCCTATAAATCTTACCTGCCTACGGAGTACTTTATGACACCCGCTCACTCAGAGCCGCGGACGATACTCGGCCTCAGAACGGATTTGGTCTGGGGTTTAATCGGCGTGCTGCTGTTTATCGTCGGCGACGGCGTTGAACAAGCCTGGATCTCCCCCTATCTGATCGAACGCGGGCTGAGCATGCCGCAAAGCGCCACGCTGATCGCCATCTACGGCATTGCCGTGGCGATCGGCGCGTGGCTGTCGGGCGTGATGGCCGAAGCGCTGGGGCCGCGTAAAACCATGCTGATCGGCGCGATGTTCTGGCTGGTCGGCCAGGTGCTGTTCCTGCTGGTGGCCCTGCCTACCATGAACTTCGCCATTATCGTGCCGACCTACTGTATCCGCGGCCTCGGCTACCCGCTGTTCTGCTACTCATTCCTGGTCTGGGTGACCTACCGCAACCCGGCCAAAACCCTGGCGACCGCCGTCGGCTGGTTCTATCTGGCGTTTACCGGCGGGCTGTATATCGTCGCCAACTTCTACGCCTCGCTGATGATCCCGGTACTCGGCCACGTCGGCGTACTGTGGAGCGCCATTGTCTGGGCGCTGGCCGGTACGGCGATCGTTCTGATGTGCGTAAAAGGCACGGTGCGGGAACGCACGACGGTCGGTGAACAGTTGGCGATCCTGCTCAGCGGCATCTCGATTATCAAGGAAAACCCCCGCGTCGGCGTCGGCGGTCTGGTCAGGCTGATCAACACCACCTCCCAGTTTGCGTTGCCGGTCTTTTTCCCGATTTACCTCTCGCTGCACGGTTTTACCACCGAACAGTGGTTAAAGGTCTGGGCGCTGACCTTTACGGTCAACATCGCCTTTAACCTGATCTGGGGCGTGGTGGGCGACCGCATTGGCTGGGGCCGCACCGTACAGATCTTCGGCGGCTTCGGCTGCGCCTGCACCATGATTTTCATGGCCTATGCGCCTATCTGGTTCAGCGGCAACTATATGGCCATGCTGCTGATGGGTTGCCTGTACGGCGCGCTGATTGCCGGCTTCTGCCCGCTCACCGCGCTGGTGCCTTCGCTGGAGCCGGAAAGAAAAGGCGCGGCGATGTCGGTGCTGAACCTCGGCGCCGGGCTGTCCAGCTTTGTTGGCCCGCTGCTGGTGGCGCTGCTGTTCACCACCGTCGGCGCCAAAGGGGTGCTGTTTGTCTTCGCCGGGCTGTATATCGTCAGCATTTTCCTGACCAGTTTTGTCGCCCGGGATGAAAAGGCACGCTTTGCCGTTCCGAAAACCTTATCAACGACGCAGTCCGCATACAGCGCCAAACGCTAGGAGAATATTCGATGGTGACCAAAGATTTCGCTCAACAGTTATTCAGCCTGCAGGGACGCACCGCCTTTGTGACCGGCGCCGGCAGCGGCATCGGCCAGACTATCGCCTATGGCCTGGCCAGCGCCGGCGCTAACGTCGCCTGTTTCGACCTGCGTGAAGACGGCGGCCTGGCAGAGACCGTGCGGCATATTCACGCCATCGGCGGTCACGCCGTCGCCTTTACCGGCGACGTACGCGATCCCGATGCGCTGCGCAGCGCCATCGCCGGCGTAAAGTCACAGTATGGCCGCCTTGACGTGGCGGTGAACGCCGCCGGGATCGCCAACGCCAACCCGGCGCTGGAGATGGAAACCGAGCAGTGGCAGCGGGTGATCGATATCAACCTGACCGGCGTCTGGCACGCCTGCAAAGCCGAAGCGGAACTGATGGCCGCCGGCGGCGGCGGTTCCATCATCAATATCGCCTCGATGTCCGGCGTTATCGTCAACCGCGGCCTGGAGCAGGCGCACTACAACTGCGCCAAAGCCGGCGTTATCCACCTCAGCAAAAGCCTGGCCATGGAGTGGACGACGAAAAATATCCGCGTTAACAGCATCAGCCCCGGCTATACCGCCACGCCGATGAACACCCGGCCGGAAATGGTGCATCAGACGCAGGCGTTTGAAAGCCAGACGCCGATGCAGCGCATGGCGCGCGTGGAAGAGATGGCCGGCCCGGCCATTTTCCTGGCCAGCGACGCCGCCTCATTCTGCACCGGTGTCGATCTGCTGGTCGACGGCGGCTTTGTCTGCTGGTAATTCCCCGCAGGCAAAGACCGCCCGGTTGTCCCGCTAACCGTAACCGCAGCCTCTGGCTGCGGTTTTTTTATGTCATGGCGCACTCATTCTTCACGCCCCGCATGATTGCCGCGCCCCGCGGCAAGCAGAACGCAACTTTCTGTTATTCAATCACTTTAAATAAAAAATAATTTTTTCTGTAAGAAGTCCGCGCCCGCTGCGACTAACTCCTCAGAAGCCATCCTGCTTCTGCCAACACAACGATCCGTTTTACAACCATGAGGAAGAAATAATGAAAAAGCCAACTACAACCGCACTGCTGGCGCTGGCGTTAGGCAGCATGCTGACCACCGCAGGCACCGCAGCCATGGCGGCTGAAGGAAGCAACATGGAGAAATGCTACGGCGTATCACTGAAGGGCAAAAATGACTGTAAAGCGGGCGCCGGCACCACCTGCGCCGGCACGGCCAAAACCGATTACCAGGGTAACGCCTGGAAGCTGGTGCCCACCGGCAGCTGCGTAAAAATGAAATCGCCGACGTCATCGACCGGCTTTGGTCAATTGGACTCGTTTAAAGAGATGTAAGCCGCCCTCACCGCCCATCACCAGGAGCAACAGCGATGACTACGTCAGTTCATACCCCGCCTGCCGTCACCCGTGATGCGCCTGGCTATAGCATGATGGGCGGTCTCCCGCCGCGGGCCGGCATCGGTCTCAAGCCGGAGCACTTCGGCCAGATCCTGCAGGAGCGGCCCGACGTCGGTTTTTTTGAAATTCATGCGGAAAATTATCTGGTGGCCGGCGGCCCTTTTCATCAGGCCCTGAGCGCCATCCGTCAAAGCTACCCGCTGTCCATTCACGGCGTGGGGATGTCTATCGGCGCTGAAGCGCCGCTCGACCGCAGCCACCTGCAACGCGTCGCCGCTCTGGTGGAACGCTATCAGCCGCAGATATTCTCCGAACATCTGGCCTGGTCAACGCATAACGGCTTTTTTCTCAACGATCTGCTGCCGCTGCCTTATACCGAGACCACGCTGACGCGGGTCTGCGCGCATATCGATCAGGTGCAAAATGCGCTGCGGCGGCCGATCTTGCTGGAGAACCCGGCCACCTATGTCGAGTTCGCCGACTCTACCCTGAGTGAAACCGCCTTTATCAGCGAGATGGTAAAACGCAGCGGCTGCGGCCTGCTGCTGGACGTCAACAACCTCTACGTCAGCGGCGTCAACCACCACCGCGATCCGCTGACCATGCTGTACGAGCTGCCGCTGCACCGGGTGGGGGAAATACATCTGGCGGGCCATGCGGAAAACCAGGACGCCGCCGGCGACCGTTTACTGATTGATTCCCACGACGGCCGCGTCGCCGCACCGGTCTGGCAGCTGTATCGTGCCGCGCTGGCGGCGACCGGCAACGTCGCAACGCTGATCGAATGGGACAGCAACCTGCCGCCGCTGGCGGTGCTGCTGGATGAGGCGCGTCAGGCGGAAGCGTTGATGACGGAGGAGGTGAAAGATGCAACGCGCACTGTATCAGGCGCTGCTTGACGGCAACGGCGCCGTGCCCCAGGGGCTCACCACCTGGAACGGCAGCGATCCGGCCCGGCGCTTTGCCGTTTATCGCAACAACGTGATGGCCTCGCTGGTTAGCGCACTGGCGGAAAACTGCCCGGTGCTGGTACAGCAGGTTGGCGACGGCTTCTTCCGCGCCATGGCGGCCGAATTTATCCGCCGGCACCCGCCGACCTCGCCGGTGCTGGCTGACTATGGGACGGCGTTGCCCGCCTGGCTGGCCGGCTTTCCCCCGCTGGTTGACTGGCCGTGGCTGGCGGATCTGGCGCAGCTCGAACTGCTGTGTATCGAGTCTCTGCACGCGGCAGATACGACGCCGGACAACGCCGGGCAGCCCACGCTGTCCGCCGGCAGCGTCCTGCGTCTGCATCCTTCGCTGCGGCTGTTTGGCTCGCCGTTTGCCGTGTTCAGCCTGTGGGCGGCGCACCAGCAGGATCAGGCGCCGGCGGAGCTGGATCCCTGCCGTGCCGAACAGGTTTTACTGTTTCGCCATCAGGATGACGTGCGTCTGATCGCGATCGGCGCGGCGGAGCTGCGCTTTCTCCACGCGCTGCAGACGCGGAAATCCCTGGCGCAGGCGCTGACGGCAGCGCTCGCGGAGGACACCGCGTTTGCCGTCCAACCGGCCTTACAACGACTACACCATTACGGCCTGATCCTTTGCGTATCCGGCCGGCAGGAGAAATAACATGGCATTACTGCAAACGCTGGCGGCGAAGGGCCAGAAAGTTGTCCGGGAAAGCCTGCTCGGCCTGCTGGCGCGCATCGCGCTGGCCGCCACGTTCTGGCTGTCGGGGCAGAGTAAGGTTGAAGGGCTGACGATCGATATCCTGGGCGGAGAGCCGCTGCGGTTGGGGATACCGCACCTGAGCAGCGGCGCGCTGGCGCTATTCGCCACCGAATACCAACTGCCGCTGCTGCCGCCGGCCATAGCGGCAAGCCTGGCCGCCGTGGCGGAGCATCTCTTTCCGTTACTGCTGCTGCTCGGTCTGGCGACACGCTTTTCCGCGCTGGCGCTGTGGGTGATGACGCTGGTGATCCAGATCTTCGTCTATCCGGATGCCTGGCCGGTTCACAGCATGTGGATGAGCGCGCAAATTTATCTGATGAGCTACGGCGGCGGCAAGCTGGCGCTCGACAGCCTGCTGTGCCGGCGCCGGGTACCGCGCTCTAACGTTTAGGCGACCGATCTTTGCCCTGGGCGAAAGCCGAAGTGATGCTGCGCAGATCGACCAGCTGCGTCTGAAAGTTACGGCAGCCGGAGCAAAACAGCTGGTGGAAGCGCAGCGCCGCACGCTGCGCAAACGGCAGCGGCGCATCCTGAGCCTGAGACATCAGGCGGGTCGCACGGTGGCAGTTAAGCATGTTCGCCTCCTTCACGGCTGAACCAACGCTGTGATAAACACTCCCGCAGGCGCATACGCGCCCGCCACAGCACGACGTTAAGATTGGTGACCGACAGCGCCATCTCGCGGCAGATCTCCTGCGTCTCCAGGCCGATAAATTCGCGCATCATAAAAGCCCTAGCATTCTTGGCCGGCACCTGCGTCAGGCAAAGCTCAAAGATTTGCCAAAACTGCGCCTGTTCGCAGGACTCGTCCGGCTGATGCCAGCGCTGAGGCCGTTCACCAGCCGGCCAGTGCCCCTGCGCGTCAAACAGCGCCTCAAAGTTTTGCTGATCTTCCTCACCCGCGGATGTCACCTCCGCCTGGCGGTAACGCATACGCAGCATATCGGCAATTTTATGGCGTAAAATCGCAAACACCCAACTTTTCCACGCCGCCCTGCCAGCAAAAGAACCCGCATTTTTCATAGCCCCTTCAAAGGCTTCCTGCACAACATCCTCCGCCTGATGAAAATCATTCAGCTGCAGTCGGGCAAATTGCAGCATCTGCTGCTGTAATTCAGCAACAAACTGAGGATCGGTTAACGGGCTATGCGAATTCGGCATAAGGCTCTGCAACAGCTGACGGATTGATTGACTATTATAATAAAACTCCCTGCCCAAATCGCTCAATAAAACATAAATATTGTTCCCTTTTTTCTCCAGGCAGACGAGCCCCTCAGCCGTGCCGAGCTGGACGCACTCTATTATTAAAAATGGCCGTGTACGCAGAGGAAAAATAATTAAACCAACAACAATATTAAAAAAGCCATTTTTTGCCACATTAAACACACCAATAAAAAATACAATAAAAAACCTGAAAACAGGCAGGGGCATTGGCGACAGCTAATTTACACATTATCACAACAAACGGTGATAATATGAAACCAAGTGACACATCCTGTAATAACAACGGAAATTATCACCCGTAAAAATGAATATCCGGCCGAAACTTGCAATTATCCGCACGGGTATATTAGAGTAGCGCCCCCGAATAATCCCCAGCCTGACGTTATTACGTTAGTTTTATGTTCTTATTTTACATTAGGACAACAAATACGATAAATATCACGCAACCCTTTTGAGGAAAATATGACCTCCCGAATATCTTCAACCACACCACCGAATGAGCACCTCCCTCTCAACAATAAGTCGCCGGAATTGACCGTTGACGATATTACTATTGTTGATAGTGATATGCTCAAACGAGCCGTCGGCGCAGCCGCGCTGGGCAATGCCATGGAATGGTTTGATTTTGGCGTATACAGCTACCTGGCGTTAGTCATCGGTAAAGTATTTTTCCCCAACGCCAGTACGGCGGCACAGTTGATCGCCTCCTTCGGCACCTTCGCCGCCGCCTTCCTGATCCGCCCGATCGGCGGCATTGTGTTTGGCAGGATGGGCGACCGGATTGGCCGGCAAAAAGTCCTGGCCATCACCATGATCATGATGGCCATCGGCACCTGCTGCATCGGCCTTATCCCCAGCTACGCCTCCATCGGCATCCTGGCCCCCGTGCTGCTGCTGTTGGCTCGCCTGCTGCAGGGCTTCTCCACCGGCGGTGAATACTCCGGCGCCGCCACCTTTATCGCCGAATACTCGACGGATAAACGCCGCGGCTTTATGGGCAGTTTCCTGGAGTTCGGCACCATCGGCGGCTATCTGCTCGGCGCCAGCCTGGTGACCATCCTTACCTCCACGCTCTCTGAACAGGTGATGCTGGACTGGGGCTGGCGCATACCGTTCTTTATCGCCGCGCCGATGGGGTTAATCGGCTTCTACTTCCGTCTGAAACTGGAAGAGACGCCGGCCTTTCAGCAGCATATGGCGCAGCAAGAGGCGCTGGAGCACAGCAAGCCGCGCCTCGGCCTGCTGCAGATGCTGAAGAAGTACCGTTCTTCGATCCTGAAATGCGTGGGGCTGGTGCTGCTGTTTAACGTGTCCAACTATATGCTGACCTCCTATATGCCAAGCTACCTCAGCGGCATTCTGGGACTGGGACAGCTCAGCAGCCTGCTGCTGGTGATGGTGATCATGTTCGTCATGATGCCGCTGACGCTGTTCTGGGGTTACACCACCGACCGCATCGGCCGTCGCCCGGTTATCGCGCTGGGCGCCGCCGGGCTGATCCTGCTCGCCATCCCCGCCTTTACCCTGCTGGCTTCCGGCAATCTGGTGGCGGTATTTGCCGGTCTGGTCATTCTGGGCGTGCTGCACTCCTGCTTTAGCGGCACCATGCCGGCCACGCTGCCTGCGCTGTTCGTCACCGACGTGCGCTACAGCGCGCTGGCCATCGGCTTTAACCTGTCGGTTTCACTGTTCGGCGGCACCACGCCGCTCATCACCGCCTGGCTGGTGGATACCACCGGCAATATCATGATGCCGGCTTACTATATGATGGGCGCCGGAGTTATCGGCATTATCACCGTGCTGACGCTGCGCGAAACGGCCAAAAAACCGCTGCGCGGTTCCCCGCCGACGGTAGCCAGCAGTAAGGAAGCCCATAATCTGGTGAAAAAACTGCGGCTGCGGCGCAAGGCGCAGCGCCAGTCTGAAGCCAGCGCATCCTGAACGGCGGCTGAGCGCTTCCAAGGCTAAAAAAGGCCGCCGATGAACATCGGCGGCCTTTTTATGAACGGTGTTTTTCTGACAAGATCGTCGCGCGCTGGCTGGCGCCGCATATTTACACTATCCCCAAGAAGACATTATCAAAATACCGCCTTGGTGAGTGAGTAATGATATCGCCGCGTCAGGGCAGTCGGAGAGATTTACGCGCGTAGCTCTTTCTGAACTGTCCCCGCCGGCCTCATCTCGGATACTGGCTCCACAATGTTTATTTCACCCCTTTTAAGGAGAAACAACATGACGGCAACATTACCTCTGCAAAACAAGGTCGCCTTTATTCAGGGCGGTTCACGTGGCATCGGCGCCGCTATCGCGCTGCGCCTGGCGCGCGAGGGTGCGGCAGTAGCGCTGACCTATGTCTCCTCCGCCGATAAGGCCAACGCCGTGGTGGACACCATAACCGCTGCCGGCGGCAAGGCGCTGGCCATCAAGGCCGACAGCGCCGACGCCGAGGCGCTGCGCCTGGCGGTGCAGCAGGCGGTGCAGCACTTTGGCCGGCTGGATATTCTGGTGAACAACGCCGGGGTGTTTGCCATGGGCGGCATCGAAGAGCTGACGCTGGACGATCTGGACCGCACGCTGGCGGTTAACGTGCGCAGCGTCTTCATCGCCAGCCAGGAAGCGGCGCGCCATATGAACGACGGCGGCCGCATTATCCATATCGGCAGCACCAACGCCGAACGTATGCCGTTTGGCGGCGGCGCGGCGTATGCCATGAGTAAATCCGCGCTGGTCGGCCTGACCAAAGGTATGGCGCGCGACCTCGGCCCACGCGGCATTACCGTCAATAACGTGCAGCCCGGCCCGGTGGATACGGATATGAACCCGGACGACGGCGAGTTCGCCGAACAGCTGAAGCAGTTGATGGCCATCAACCGCTATGGAAAGGATGAAGAGATCGCCAGCTTTGTCGCCTACCTGGCCGGCCCGGAAGCCGGCTATATCACCGGCGCCAGCCTGACCATCGACGGCGGCTTCGCGGCGTAACGGTCATACACAGCGGCTCGCCCGGGCCGCTGTTCTCCGCCGGTCCATCTTGCAGAAAATGCCCTTCTTCTCCTTCTATTGTGCGCAAATCAGCAAAAATCTTTTCGCCTGCCGCCGGCTTATCTTTTTTGTGACCGATGTCATACTTTCGCCCCTTCCCCCCTCTTTCCGCGCTTTGGCAGCGGCTAACGGAGTTGTTACATGAAAATTAATTATCCCCTGCTGGCGCTGGCGGTGGGCGCGTTCGGCATCGGCACCACCGAATTCTCCCCGATGGGGTTGCTGCCGGTGATTGCCGAAGGCGTGGACGTCTCGATTCCCAAAGCGGGAATGCTGATCAGCGCCTACGCCATCGGCGTGATGATCGGCGCGCCGCTGATGACCCTACTGCTATCTCACCGGGCGCGCAGAAACGCGCTGATGTTCCTGATGGCGATTTTTACCCTGGGTAACGTGCTGTCGAGCATTGCGCCGGATTACACCACGCTGCTGCTGTCGCGCATCATCACCAGCATGAACCACGGCGCGTTCTTCGGCCTCGGCTCGGTGGTCGCCGCCAGCGTGGTTGCCAAAGAAAAACGCGCCAGCGCCGTCGCCACCATGTTTATGGGGCTGACCATCGCCAATATCGGCGGCGTGCCGGCCGCCACCTGGCTCGGTGCCACCATCGGCTGGCGCATGTCGTTTCTTGCCACCGCGGGGCTGGGGGTGATCGCCATGCTGGGCCTGTGGTTCTCATTACCGAAGGGAGAAGCGGGCGAACGCCCTGACGTGAAGCGTGAACTGTCGGTGCTGATGCGCCCGCAGGTGCTGAGCGCCCTGCTGACCACCGTGCTGGGCGCCGGGGCGATGTTTACCCTCTACACCTACATTGCGCCGGTGCTGCACACGCTGACCGCCGCCACGCCGACCTTCGTCACCCTGATGCTGATGCTGACCGGCGTGGGCTTCTCGATCGGCAACTACCTCGGCGGCAAATTCGCCGACCGCTCGGAAAGTAATACGCTGACAGGTTTTCTGCTGCTGCTGCTGACCGTCATGCTGCTGATGCCGCTGCTGGCGCGCAGCGAGATCGGCGCGGCGCTGGGCATGGTTATCTGGGGCATCGCCACCTTCGGCGTGGTGCCGCCGCTGCAGATGCGCGTGATGCGCGTCGCCAGCGAAGCGCCCGGCCTCTCCTCGTCGGTCAATATCGGCGCATTTAACCTCGGCAACGCCCTGGGCGCGGCCGCCGGCGGCGCCGTCGTCTCCAGCGGGCTGGGCTACGTTTTTGTGCCGGTGACGGGGGCGATGATTGCCGCTCTGGCGCTGTTCGTGGTGCTGCTGAACCGCCGGTCACAGGCCACAGTGGCGTATTCCAACGGCTAAGCGCATTAAAAAAAGCAGAAGGGGTTGCCCCTTCTGCTTTTACTTTTCTTGATTTCGCAGCCCTGACGCCCCGCCGTGGCGTTGGAGGAAAAGATCACGTCGACGTACAGTAATAACAACGATGAGCGTTTCTTCACGTTATTTATCCTTAAATATCCAGATAAACAGTTATTCCAAAAATAATCCTTCCCTCAGTATTTACTGATTTTCATTCGACACACACGTAATTTTACATGGCTAAAACACCATCTCCCACGGGGTTTATCGATAAATATATTTTCCGTAAGAATAACATTATCCCAACAGCAGCCGACTTCATAAAAATAACCTATATACATTCCAATAATACTCAACTAACCAAATATAAAAATTCATTACTGCCGCAGTAAAAATAACGCTACACTCAAAAACCAAACAAGCCACAACCATTGCCAACCGACATCAGGATCATCAGTATGACCGTCCCCCTGACAGACTCAGTCCGGCAACAGCTGACCGCCGCCGTCGACCTTCTCACCCGCCAGCTTGGCCGTAACCTGATGGCCGTCCACCTATACGGCTCTGCCGTTGAGGGCGGGCTGCGGCCCTACAGCGATCTCGATCTGCTGGTTACGGTGCGCGCGCCGCTGAACGACGCGCAGCGGGCGGCCCTGATGCAGGCGCTGCTGACGCTGTCTGCGCCGCCCGGCGCATCGGATATCAAGCGGGCGCTGGAGGTCACCGTGCTGGTGTATTCACAGCTGGTGCCGTGGCGCTACCCGCCGGTCAGAGAACTGCAGTTCGGCGAGTGGCTGCGCGAGGCTATTGGTGCGGGAATCTATGAACCGACGCAGCAGGACGCGGATATTGCCATTCTGCTGACCAAAGCGCGTCACGCCAGCGTGGCGCTGGCCGGCGACGAGGCGGCACGGCTGTTTCCCCCTGTACCGCCGCGCGACCTGCGGCAGACCTTTCAGGATACGCTGACGCTGTGGCAGACAACCGCAGACCTGCAGGGCGACGAGCGTAATATCCTCCTGACGCTGGCGCGCATCTGGTACAGCGTTGTCCACGGCGATATTACCGGCAAAGAAGAGGCGGCGGACTGGCTGTTGCCTCGGTTGCCCGCCGACCATGCCGCCACGCTGCAGGCGGCACGTCAGGAGTACCTGGGGCTGGCGACGCAGGACTGGGCAGCGGCCATGCCGGCGGTAGAACGCTTTGTTCACTATGCCCAAGCGCAGATTGGCGCCCGGCTCGACGGATAACTGACGTCTTCGCCGCCCCAGCGCTACACCATCACCGCCTTAAGACGCCGCACCGCCGCCTCTGCCTCTGCCGCCGTGGCAAAATTGGCAAACCCCATCAGCAACCCACCCGCTTCGGAAGACGTGGCCCGCCAGTCACTCAGCGCCTGCAGCCCCAGCCCGGCGGACTCGGCAGCGGCAACCAACGCCTTATCATCCTGTCCGGCCGGCAGATGCGCCAACACGTGGATACCGCCGGCCTGCGGCTGGATATGCAGCCGCTCGCCCAGCGTCTGCCGCAGGGCATCCACCAGATAACCGCGCCGTGCGGCGTACAGCGCACGCATCTTGCGCAGATGGCGGCCAAAGTGCCCCTGTTCCATAAAGTCGGCCACCGTTGCCTGCGGCAGAATGGAGCCGGGGCCCGGCAGATGGTTGACGCTGTCCCGAAAGCGGCTGACCAGCCCGGCAGGCGCCACCAGATACGCCAGCCGCAGGCCGGGGAACAACACTTTGCTGAAGGTGCCGGTATAAAGCACGCGCCCGTCGCGATCCAGGCTTTTCAACGCCGGCAGCGGCCGACCGTGGTAGCGGAACTCGCTGTCGTAGTCGTCTTCAATAATCCACGCCTGGCGGCGGCGCGCCCATTCCAGCAATTCCAACCGCCGCGGCAGCGACAGCGCCACGCCCGTCGGGCTTTGGTGAGTCGGCGTTACCACCGCGAAACGCGCGTCATCCGCGCGCAGCCGCCCGGCGGCCACGTTCAGCCCCTCCGCATCCACCGGCACCGCTGCCAGCAGCAGGCCGGCGCGCTCCAGATACTGCCGGGCAAACAGGTAACCGGGGTCCTCAAACCAGCCGACGTCGCCCGCCTGCAGCAATGTATGGCGCACCAGCTCCAACGCCCCGTGATAGCCTGCGGTAACAAACACCTGTTCATGCGTGCAGGCAATGCCGCGCGAGATGCCCAGATAGGCGGCAATAGCCTGCCGCAGCGGCGCATAGCCCGCCGGATCGGGGTAATACATCGCCTGCATCTCCCGCGAACGCAGGCTGCGCCCCGCCAGACGGGCCCAGACTTTGCGCGGAAACGCGTCCAACGCCGGCAGCCCCATCTGGAACGACAGCGAATCGCCGGTGACGGCATGCGGATGAGGCGAAGCGACAACCGGCGGTGCAGTGACCGCCAGCGGTTCAGCCAGCGTCCCCAGCCCCGGCGACACTACGGTGCCGGCCGCGCCGCGTGCGACGAAATAGCCCTCGTTCGCCAACATCTGGTAGGCGGTTTCCACCGTGCCGCGCGCCAGATTCAGTTCGCTGGCGAGGCTGCGCACCGACGGCACGCGGTCCCCCGGGCGCAGCTTGCCGGCGGCAATCGCCTCGCGGTAGCGCCGGTACAGCTGCAGGTAGAGCGGTGCATCATGCTGCTGGTCAGGCCGCAACTGCTGTATATCCATCGCTAATGCCCCATCAATTCAGTCAATTCTTGCACCTATGCTATAGGCCATTGGTCACTTACAGTAGCGGCTATACCGTAAAGCGACGAGACTTTTTATCAGGAGACCACCATGAGCACACCAAAACGTCTGCCGTACCACACCCTTTCTCCCGACGCCTATCAGGGCCTGATCGCCACCAAGAACGCGCTGGAAAACAGCCCGCTGGGCAAAGCACTGATCGAGCTGGTCTGGCTGCGCATGTCGCAGATCAACGGCTGCGCTTTTTGCCTAGAGATGCACGCCAAAGCGCTGCGCGCCGGCGGCATGGCGGAGGCCAAACTGGACGGGGTGGCGGGCTGGCGCGTCAGCGAACGCTTCAGCGCCCGCGAACGCGCCGCGCTGGCCTGGACGGAATCGCTGACGCACGTAGATACCACCCACGCCTCCGACGACGACTTCGAACCGCTCCGTGCGCACTTCAGCGAAGTGGAAATCTCCGACCTGACCTTCGCCATCGCCCTGATGAGCGCCTTTAACCGTCTGGCGATCGGTATGCGCCAGTAACGCCGGGCACGGCTCTACGGCAGCGCCGGACAGAACTATGCTGATTAACGGGCGCTGCTGCTCACGATGGGAGAAGATACGATGAATATACTGCACATTGACTGCAGCCCGCGGCACGACTCGCACAGCCGCCGGCTTTCGGCCGCCCTGCTCGCGCGACTGAAAGCCGCCAACCCTGACGCCGGCGTGACGCGCCGCGACTTGGGCCGGGAGCCGATAGCGCATGCCGACGCCGACTACGCCAGCGTATTATCCTCACCCGGCGCGCTGGCGGCTGGCGCGACGGAAAGCGCGCTGCGGCTGTCGGAAGCCTTGATTCAGGAAGTCGAGCGGGCCGACGCGCTGGTGCTGGGCACACCGATAAACAATTTCACCGTGCCTTCGGTGCTGAAGGCGTGGCTCGATCAGATTCTGCGTATGGGGCGCACTATCACCACAACCCCCGACGGCGAGAAACTCGGCCTGCTGCAGGACAAACCGGTTTATATCGCCATTGCCGCCGGCGGCGTGTTCAGCGGCGAACGTGCCAGACAGCCGGACTTTCTCACCCCTTACCTCACCGCCGCCTTTGGCTGCATCGGCCTGCATTCCCTGCAATTTTTTCCCCTGCAGGCAACGGCGTTTCTCGACCACGAGCAATTGGCGGCCGCGCAGGAGGCGCTGCTCGCCACCCTGGCGCTCAAGGCTGCAGACTCATCACGGGCTTAATCTGTCGGCCCGGCTGGCGGTACAGCGCCAGCGCCTCCCGCCAGTCGGCCTGCGGAAAAATGCGCGCCTCGCCGCAGCGGCTTTCCGCCAGCAGCGGTCATATCCGCCGGAACAGCGCGTGCCACTGCGCCGCAGCGATGTCGGCCAGATAGTTGCGGATATGAAACCAGCGCACCGGCGGATAGTGACGTTTCAGCGCGAATGTCTGCCCGGAGAGCAGCCCGTAACAGACAAACAGCCCGTCCGGCCGCATCGCTTCCAGCAACTGCTGTGCCAGCACGCCGCCGGTGGCGTCAAACACGATATCCGCCGTAGCGGCCAGTTGGTCGATGCGCGCCCGCTCGCTCTGCGCCACGGGGGTAATGCCGCATGCCGCCAGGCTGTCGGCATGCACCGGGGAACGGCAGATGCCCGCCACCGCCGTCGCGCCACGCTGCAGCGCCCACTGGCCGAGCAGCCTGGCGCAGTCGGAACCGGCGGCGGTCAGCAGCACGCGGCGCCCCGCCGGGTTATACAGATCCAACATCAACAGCGCGGCCAGCGGATTGATATAGGCGCGGGACGCCAGCGGGTCCGCGATAGCCTCCGGCACCGGCACCGCCAGCGCCGCCGGGCAATTGACATAGCGCTGCCAGGTTCCCTCACCCCGCAGCGGCAATACCCGTTTGCCCAGCAGATGCTCCGCCCCCGGCGTCGCCTCCGTCACCACGCCGACGCCCTCATAGCCCGCGACGGCGGGCGGCGTAACCCGGTGGCGGTAAGCGCCGGTGAGCGGAATCAAATCAGAGGCGTTCACCGGCGCAAGCCGCATTTCTACCCGCACGCTTCCCGCCGTCAGCGCGGCCGGCGGCGCGTGTTCCAGCCGGAGCACCTCTTCCGGTGCGCCAAACTCCCGGTACCACAGCGCGCTGTTGACCATTGTTCACCTCGGTGATTAATCCTGTCGCCGGCCCTGCCGTCGTTGCGCCGCATCCTTCCATAGATTGAGCGGCCGGGCAATGGCGTTGCGCGTAGGCTGCAAGATCGGAATGTTGAGCTGGAAGAAAGGGAAGCGCCCTCGCGGTGCGAAGGCGCACGACTAATTAACCGGATAAATATTGATGCTGTGGGTAAGTGCGGAGTTAAACTGGCCGGCATCAATTGCGATGTGCCATACGCCGTCGTCAGGCGCGGTGAAGCGCGCCGGCAGTTCATCGAAATGGCCGCCATGATGACGTCCCGGCTGCCCGTGGGTATAGCGCGCAAACTCCGCATCATCCATCAGCAGGATGATGCACGGCCGGTCGCAGTGCACTTCCACCACGTCGCCCGTTTTCAGGTGTAACTGCGCATGCAAAAAATCCATACGTTCTCCTCATTCAGGGTAACCAGCCTTTTTTGGCTGTTTATTTCCCCCAACAATTAATAAGGATGCCCTTTACTTCCCCACTGCTTAGGTTGATCATAGCAGCGCAATATGCGAATAGCATTATAATAAAATTAACATGTTGATTTCATTGCGGAGAACTATCACCCGATCGCCTGCAACCGAGACGGACCCCATCCGGCCCGCCATGTCGCTTTATTTTTGATTTGGCCATTACCTGAGATGAATACACACAAGATCAACCGCGTACGCCCCTTCAGCGCCCTTATTGCCGCCTGCTGGCAGGAACCCTACTCACGCCAGCGTCTGCTAAAAGACGTCATTGCCGGCGTTACCGTCGGCATTATCGCCATCCCGCTGGCCATGGCGCTGGCGATCGCCAGCGGCGTACCGCCGCAGTACGGCCTGTACACCTCAGCGGTTGCCGGCATCGTGATCGCCGTCACCGGCGGGTCGCGCTACAGCGTCTCGGGGCCGACGGCCGCCTTTGTGGTGATCCTGTATCCGGTTGCCCAACAGTTCGGCCTGGCCGGCCTGCTGCTGGCTACTCTGCTCTCCGGCATGTTTTTAGTGGTGATGGGGCTGACCCGCGTCGGCCGGCTGATTGAATATATTCCGCTGCCGGTCACGCTCGGTTTTACCTCGGGGATCGCCATCACCATCGCCACGCTGCAGGTGAAAGATTTTTTCGGCTTGCCGCTCGCGGCGATGCCGGCCGGCTATATGGATAAACTGGCCGCCTTGCTGCAGGCGCTGCCCGCCGCGGATATTGGCGATACGCTGATTGGCGGCGTGACGCTGCTGGTGTTGGTTGTCTGGCCACGGCTGGGGCTGCGCGTGCCCGGCCATCTGCCGGCGTTAGCGGCCGGCGCGGCGGTCATGGGGTTGCTTAATCTGGCCGGTCATCAGGTCGCCACCATCGGCTCCAGCTTCAGCTATCAGCTGGCCGATGGCAGCCAGGGCGCCGGCATCCCCGCCATTTTGCCCCAGTTGCAGCTGCCCTGGACGCTGCCGGCGGCGGACGGTCAGCCGATGACGCTAAGCTGGCAGACGCTGTCCGCACTGCTCCCCGCCGCCTTCTCCATGGCAATGCTGGGCGCCATTGAATCCTTACTGTGCGCCGTGGTGCTGGACGGCATGACCGGCAAAAAACACAGCGCCAACGGCGAGCTTCTGGGACAGGGGATCGGCAATATTATTGCACCGTTCTTTGGCGGTATTACCGCCACCGCCGCCATCGCCCGCTCAGCGGCCAACGTGCGCGCCGGGGCCACCTCGCCGCTGGCCGCAGTGATTCACGCGCTGTTGGTGCTGCTGGCCCTGCTGCTGCTGGCGCCCTGGCTCTCCTTCCTGCCGCTGGCCGCCATGGCCGCCTTATTACTGCTCGTCGCCTGGAATATGAGCGAAGTGCATAAGGTGTTCGATCTGCTGCGCCGGGCGCCCAAGGATGACATTATCGTGATGCTGCTGTGCATGGCGCTGACGGTGCTGTTCGACATGGTGATCGCCATTACCGTCGGCATCGTACTGGCGTCGTTGCTGTTTATGCGCCGCATTGCACGCATGACGCGGCTGAGCACGCTCAGCGATGACGCGGATGTATTGGTGCTGCGCGTGAATGGCCCGCTGTTTTTTGCCGCCGCCGAGCGCGTGTTCGATGAGGTGCTGGCACGCAGTACCGCGTATCAGACGGTGATTCTGCAATGGGATGCGGTGCCGGTGCTGGACGCCGGCGGGCTCAGCGCCCTGCAGCGCTTTATTGCCGCGCTGCCGGAGGGTAAGCAGCTGATCGTCACCGACATTCCCTTTCAGCCGCTGAAAACGCTGGCGCGGGCGCACATACGGCCGATTGACGGCCGGCTCGCCTTCTATTCAACGCTGCCGGAGGCGCTGGCCGACAGGCAGAAATAATCACGGCGGCGGGGATGATAATACCGGATAAGAGAGGCCGCGGCAGCGCCATGCGGGTGCAACAGGCAATCTGACAGCGCGTAACGAGCTACGGCGCCGACAGCGGCAGGCAGACGGAATCTCCCCTGCCGATCGGCGTAGGTTGCCCGGACTATCAGCGCGTCTCGACCTTGGGGTTGGCCTGAGAAGTCTGGGAAGGATAGTCCACATGATGTTTTTGCAGGTAATCCCGGATCAATTGCCGGACCACCTGCGAGGGGGTAATATCTTGCTGTTGGCACAGCGTCTCCAGAGCTTTTTTCTTCTCCGGATCGATCAAAACGGTTAAACGCGCGGTCTTCTTTTCCATGGTGTTATCATCCTGATTATGATAATCCAATTATAATACCATCCCGGGCAAACTTCGCCAGAAAACTACAGCCGCGTCAGATAACGCGCCAGATGGCCCACCTCCGCCACGCCGTCGCGGCTCAGGCGCATCGCCTGCGTCCGCAGCGCTTTAAGTCGGTAAGCATTGGTGGCGCGGCTGGCGTAAATCACTACGTTGCCGCTGCCGGTTTCGCAGAAAAAGACGTCGGTAAACACCCGATAAAGGGCATGGTACAGCAGCGTCTGGTCGTGCGGCATTTCCAGGTAGTTGAGCACTAGCCAGCCGCCGTCGCACAACGCGTCCCGGCAGCGTTCGAGAAACGCTTCGGTGCCCTGCAGCGGCGACATGCTGAATGCCGAATAAAGATCGGAGAAAATAACCCCGTAGCCGCGGCCCTGTGCCTGCCGCAAATAGCGCTCGGCATCGTCAATATGGTAGTTCACGCAGTTTGTATCAGGCAGCGTGAAATAACTACGGGCAACCGCCAGCACGCGCGGACGCAGCTCCACCACATCAAGCCGCCTGACGGGGTTGTAGGCATGCAGCGCCCGCAGCAGGCTGCCGCCGCCCAGCCCCAGCAACAGCACGTCGCCCTCTTCCTGCCAGCTAATCGCCATCAACATCGCTTGAATATAGTGATGTATCGGCACCTCAGGAGAACGCATGTTCATCTTGCTCTGCTCGTACAGATCGTCAAAACGCAGGATGCGATACTGTTTGTGTTCGGCAACGATAATATCGCCGTACTCATCCGCTTCGCGGTGGATTTCCTGCCCTGGCGGATCCCTGTCCAGCAGCGTTTGTAAAATATCGTCGACAATGCGAGTCACGGGGCCCTCTGATACTGCGCGCCCAACCGCCGGCGCAAAATAAACTCAGCCACGCAGAGACGTAAAAGACTCAACCCGGCAAAACCCGGTCAATCGATGCCGAACGGGTAGCCGCCGTCGTTACGCTGCCTGGCTCACGCTTACCTTTAAAGCACGCATGATAATACCAATAACATTATAATGTCATACACATTTAATGTTACCATTGCACACATTATCTCCTGGTGCTGAAGATAACGATCGCAGCCAGAGAGAGTTACCCATTAACATATTGATTAGACTTATAATTAACGAAAATTGAGGCCATAACTATGCAACTCCCAGCCTGCCCGCAATGCCAGTCTGAATATACCTACGTCGATAACGGCCTGTATGTCTGCCCTGAATGCGCGCATGAATGGAACGACGCCGAACCCGCGGCCGATAACGATGCGCTGGTGGTGAAAGACGCCAACGGCAACCTGCTGGCCGACGGCGATGCGGTGACGGTGATTAAAGACCTGAAGGTGAAAGGCAGCTCATCCACGCTGAAAATCGGCACCCGTGTGAAAAGCATCCGCCTGGTCGAAGGCGACCACAATATCGACTGCAAAATTGACGGGTTCGGCCAGATGAAACTGAAGTCCGAGTTTGTGAAGAAAAGCTGATTACTCTCGGGCGGATAAAGGCGTACGCCGCTATCCGCCCGCGGCCATCAGTTCCGCTCAGCCGGGCGTCGTATCAGGGTCACCACGCCGATCCCGCCGAGAACCAGCCCTGCCGCCGCCAGAAGAATCGCCTCATGCAGCGAGCCGAACAGCGCCACGCTGGCGGATGACACCAGCGGGCCAACCAGCTGACCGGTCGCATAGCCGGAGGTCAGCAGCCCCACATTTTTTGCCAGCGAACCGGAGGAGATTTCACGCGCAAACCTCATGGTCAGCTGCATAATCGACAAAAATCCCAGGCCGGTCAGCACCGTCGAACACAGCAATCCCACGGCCCCCGGTAATACCACCGCCGCAGCCACGCCAAGCCCCTGCAGCACCATCATCGCCGCCAGGCTGATTTGCGTATTGAAGCGCGCCGCAAACAGGATCACCATCACCACGCCGGCCACCGCCGACAGGCCGAACAGCGGCCAGAAAAACGCCGCCAAATCGCCGCCCGGAAAGGCGCTGTGCGCCATCTGCGCCAGAAAAGTCGCCGGCAAGATGTAGCCGAACCCGGCCAGCGTATAGATAGCCACCAGTTTTTTCAGCTCGCTGCCAACCGGCTTCTCGCTTTCGCCCGCTCCCTGAGCCGGGCCGAATGTCGCCGGCAGATAGCGAAACGTCATCAGACTGATAAGCAGGGCCACCGCGCCGTAGACATACCATGCGCTGGCAGAATCCAGATGCCGCAACCCCATGGCCCATGCCAATATCCCGCTGAGCGTAATGCCAACGCCCGGGCCGGTAAATACCGCGGCGGACAGGCGCGGAGCACGGTTGCCCGCCAATGTCAGCTGCGTCCAAGAGGTGACGATGATCAGCGCCCAGGCGCCGCCGATGCCGGCGACCAGACGGAACAGACACTGCAGGACGAACGACGAGGTCGCGCCGGACAGTAAGGTCACCAGCACGGTGGCGCAGATGCCGGCCTTCAGATAGCCCGCATGCCCGCTCTTCATACGGCTGACGTGCAGCGCCCCGGCCAGATAGCCGATATAGTTCATCGCCGCCAGAATCCCGGCGCTTGAAAGCGTCAGGTAGCCGTCCCCAATCATCACCGGGATCTGCGGCGTCAGCGAAAAGCGCCCGATGCCCATCACGGTGACCAGCGTCAGCAGGCCGGTGAGCATGATTTTAATATTGTGTTGTCTGCTGCTCATTACACCGCACCGGTCACTTCGACAATCGCCTGTGGATAGGCGCCGCGGCGTATCGCATCCGCCACAAACGCGGCGAAATCCGCACGCGGAATCTCGCCGTACGGCAGTGCCGCAGCAGCCTGTACGCGTCCGGTCGGCGCGGCTTCCGTCAGTCTGCCCGGGCGGAGAATGGTCCACGCTAGCGTGCTGTTGACCAGCCAGGCGTCGGCCAGTTTTTTATAGTGCATATAGCACTCAAATCCCGGGGTGGTTTCCCGGCGGCGCCCCGCTTCGGGGAAAGCGGAAACCAGCACATAGGCGCCGACGCCGGCATGCATGGCCGCCTGCGCGGAATGAATCACCGCTTGATAGTCGACGGCGCGGATTTTCGCCTCATCGTCCGACTTCGCCCCGGCGGTGAACAGCACCACATCCACCCCCTCAAGCCATGCCTGATGCGTCTGCGCGCTGGCGGACGCCACGTCGCCCAGCACCACGTCAATGTCTTGATCCCTTAGCGCCCGGGCCTTATTCTCGTTTCTGGCCACGCCCGATACGCGGTGGCCGGCCTCACTGAGCAGGCGTGCCGTGCGCTGGCCGATATCGCCGGTAATACCGTATATAAAGATAGATTTCATAAGGCTCCTGAGATTGCTGACGGTCTGTCTTGCAGTAAGCATAAAAGCGCCGCCGGCCATGAAAAAGAGGGCCAGTTATCCTATGATAGTTGGTCATACTCAGGAGTCAGCATGTCCAGAAACGCCGCCGTCAAAGATTTTCTTGTTAAACACCGCGCCAAACTGAACCCGAGCGATTACGGCTTCAGTCCGCTTAACCGCCGCGTCAGCGGATTGCGCCGGGAAGAAGTGGCGCAGCTGGCGGCGGTCAGCGTCAGTTGGTATACCTGGCTGGAACAGGGCCGGGAGATCAGCATCTCGCCGGCGGCGCTTCAACGTATCGGCAAAGTGCTGAAACTGTCGCCGGTAGAGCAGCAGTACCTGAATACCATGGTGTTTGGCAACGATGCCCCCCATCAGGCGCCGACGCTGCTCCCCGCCGAGGTGATGGCGATGGTCGATGCGCTTAACCCTCACCCGGCCTTTGTCCGCCGCGATAATATGGACATCCTGTACTGGAACCAGGCCGCACAAATGCAGATTTTTGACTGGTCCGCGATTGCCGAGGCGGATCGCAATTCGTTGAAGCTGATGTTCGTCTGCCCGGCGTACAAGCAGAAGATTTATCAATGGGAGCAGGCCGCCAGACATACGATCGCCGCGTTCCGCGCCTATCAGGCCGCCGGCAGCAACCGCGACGACTTCACCGCGATCGTCGACGATCTGACGGCGAGAAGCAGCGAATTTCGCACCATGTGGGATTATCACGACGTCCGGAAAATCGGCACCGGCAACAAAGCCATTATCAATAACGATGGTCGCGTCAGCCATTACACCTACACCTCCCTGGAGGTCGAACACTCGCCGGGGCTCTACCTGATTTTCTATCTGCCATCTGACCAACCGCAGAGTTAACGTTGCCGCCGAATCGTGCTTTAATCATTGACTCATAAAATCACCGTTCTTCATTTCACATCAGGCATTAAGGGACTATTCAATGTATGTAAAACACTACGAAGTTGACGCAGCACACATCGATTTTCAGGGCGTGGTTGACGGTCTTTACTACCCCTTCTATATGGAGTGGACCCGCCACGCCTTTATGAAAGAGGCGCTGGGCATCGATATCGAAGAGGAGTTTAAGCAGGGACGGCTGTATATGGTGCTGGAGTACAACCTGCGTTTTCGCAAAAGCCTCACCAAGGGCGACAAGATGGAAGTCACCTGTGAGCTGGCGAAAAACGACAAGCGCAACCGGGTGAATTTCGTGCAGCAAATCCGCGTTGACGGCCAGGTCTACGCCGACGCCACCTTCGTCGCCACCTGCCTGGAGAACGGCCGCCCCAGCGTACCTGCGGTCATCGCCGAGTTTATCAACGCCTGATCCTCTGAAACCACGTAGCCGCAGACACGCCCTGCGGCCTCACGCTTCCCCGCCAGCCCGGCTTCACCCTGAATCATACCCGCAATTTCAGCCCGCCTCGGGAACCCGCCCCCGGTTTGCCGCCACTCACTATGGCCATTTACCAACCCGAGGATCTCACCATGTCTGTCGATATCTCTTCCTTCTACCGCCCGGCAGCCGGATGGCAGAGCGGCCCGGCAATGGACGATGCCTGGACATCCGCCGAGCTTCCCCGGCAGTCCGCCGGCGGCGGCGCGGTGCAGTTCGCCACGCCGGGCGCCGGGAGCAGCGTCAATTTCGGTGCGCCGCTGACTGATGCCCTGCCGACGTCAACGGACGGGCAGCCCAACCCCGGCGACCCGCTCAGCCAGTTGATCGGCGCGCTGCTCAGTCAGGTGATGGCGGAGCTGGCGCGGAGGATGCAGGGCCAGAACGGCAGCGAGCAGGAAACAGCGCCGCAGAATACCGATACTGCCGCCCCGTCCGGCGGCGCGATGCCGCTGAATGAAACCAACGCTGCCAAACCGACGGCCCATGCTGCAAGCGCCGCCGACGGTCCGTCGGCCGGCAGCGGGCCGCGCACCTTCAATATCACCAATACGCAGGATCACGACATCAATATCGGCCAGTTTGATCAGCACAATCAGTTGGTCGGCGAGATCACCCTGAAGCCCGGGGAATGCGGCCAGATGCGTTATCAGAATGACTTTACCGGCCTGCTGAAGCAGGCCGACGCCGACGGCAACTATCGGGACGACGCCAGCCGCCTGGAATTCTATAACGGCTTCGTCAATACCAGCGATATCGATGGCCGCAACGCCGCCATTCACGCCACCGATCATCAGGGATTTGAAATCGGCGATCGGCAGAGCATTGCCGACCGCGCGCCGGCAGATATTGTCAGCACCGATTCTGCCGGGAATAAAACCATTGCCGGCTACTACGACGGCTCCAGCGAGACCATGCGTAAGGGCGGCCAGTTTATGACCGACATGCTCGGCACCGGCATGACCTATATGCACCCGGACGACGACCGGCTGCCGGAGGGCCAGAACCCGATGCGCCATACCGACGCCATGACGCTGGACGTCACCTTCGGCAAGGCCTGACGCGCCGCCGGGCGGGACCCCGCGTCCCACGGCGGCCACTCAACCACGATACCCACCCGCACCAAGGAGACACCGATGCTCTCTGTATCATCCAACCCCGTCCCGCAGCCCTTCGGGCAGAGCGGAGACTTCAGCAACCTGAGCGATAATCTGTCGCAGAAACCCGTGCTTAACGCCTCAGACAACGGCGCGCCATTGCCGATCAGCTACGGCGGCGCCCAAGGCACCAACATGGACAGCCTGCTCGGCGGCGGCGATATCCAACAGCAGCTGCAAAGCGCCATTTCCGGCACCCTGATGCAAATGCTGTTCAGTCAGCTCATGCCGCAGTTTATGCAGCTGGCGCAGCAATTGCTGTCCAACAGCCAGAACGGCGGGTCGCAGACGCCGCAGCAGCAGGGCAGCGCGTCAACGCCGGGCGTTACCCCGCAAAGCACGCCGGAGACAACCGGCGCGACGGAGAACAGCACGCCGGCTGCCGGCAGCGGCAGTCTGCACCTGCCTGAGGCGCTGAAACCGTATGAAGATGATATCCAGAACGCCGCCGATAAGACCGGCGTGCCGGCGGAGGTGTTAGCGGCGCAAATCTGGCAGGAGTCACGCGGCAACCTGGGCGCCAGCACGGTGAACGGCGGCAACGGCCTGCAGGACAGCGGGCTGATGCAGGTCAACAGCAATACCTTTGCCGATCTGCAAAGCAAAAACCCCGGGCTGCTGGGGCCGGACGCCAACCCGAACAGTACCCGGGACAACATTATGGCCGGCGCGCTGTATATGAAAGAGCAGTTGAACGCCTTTGACGGCAACATGGGTGCGGCGCTGCGCGCCTACAATTCCGGCCCGAACAACGTCAACCTCAACGATCTGAGCGATATCTCCAAAACCGGCACCGGCGACGCCACCTACGTCGATAAGGTGCTGAACTTCGCCAATATCATCAAAACCGGCCAGGGCGAACTGCCGGCCTGATGCACGCAAAAAAAGCCCCTGCACGTTGCCGTACAGGGGCGCTTTCCCCGGTGCCTTAACGGCTATTTCTTATTTTTCACGTTATCTATCACAATCTGCGCGGTGTCCGTCGCGGCCGTCATCGCCCAGCCGACCGGGCCACGAGCGGCGCTCATCGCCCCCTCGCCAATCCCCTTCAGCGCACCGGTAAACACATCACCCAAGCCACGGGCCTCGCCCATATTGTTGAACATCGGCGCCAGCACGGACTTCAGGATCGGGATATTGGACAGCGCCTTGCCGATCTCGCCCATCGCCCACTGGAAGTTATCCTTGTTGGTGCCGTCCAGCCGCACATGGCTGTCATTGGTCTGCGGCAGGTTGCCGTTGCTCGGCAAAGCCTTCAGCCCCTGTTCGGCGATATCTTTCAACACGCCGGCTTCGGTGCCGTGGCGGGCGTCGCCGTCCTTGGTGATACCGTCAATCTTGCCGTTGTCCGCCAAGTCGCCGCGGGAGCCGCCCTCGCGGTTATTCAGCCCTTTGATGCTGTTCAGCACCCGCGCCATATTGTAAGCGGCGTCGGCGCGGCTGGCCGGATCCGGGTTATCCTCGGTCCAGTCGCCAAAACGCTGCTTCAGCTCATCACGCTTGATATCCTTCTGGTCACCGAGGTTCTTCAGCACCGGGTTGGCGTCGATAATTTCCTGCGCGCTGCGGGTATCCCCCGGCGGCCGTCCCTGCAGATTGTCATCGGTCGGCGGCACGCTGGTGTCCTTTTCCGTCTCGCTGACGCCCTGGCCGCCAAACATCGCCGCCATATCCGCCTGCGGGCCCTGCAGCAGCGACTGCAGACCGATCAGCATCAGCAACTGCTGGAACAGTCCGCCGCTCTGCGGCATCGCTTCCGGCTGCGCCGTTTCCTGCGCCGGCGCGTTGCCGAAGTTCACCGTCCCGATGCGCAGCTGCGGCGTCTGCAGCGCCTCGTTCACGCCATCCGGCGCGTTTTCCATCGATTGGTCGACCAGGCGGGAAAATCCCCCCGAGCCGGAGATATTGCTCACCATAACGCTACCCTCCGTTATTCTGCGTACCGCCCAGTTTCGACATCAGTGCGTCCAGCCCGACCATCTGCAGCACCGAACCCAGCAGTTTGCTCAGCATATTGCCGCCGCCCTGCTGCTGCGCCGGCTGAGCGGATCCGCCAGACTCTGCGTTGCCGTTCTCACCTGACGGCGCGGCCTTCTGCCCGCCGCCCGCCAGCTGCTGCATAATCTGCATCAGTTGCTGCATCATCTGCATCAGCTGCTGAACCAGGCCGCTCACGCCGCCCTGAGACTGCCCGCCGGAGGCCGGCGTCTCCGACTGACTGCGGGCCGACTGCGTTTGTCCACCGTTCTGACCGTTCTGCACGCCGTCAGCGCTCTGCGCGTCTTTGCCGCCCGTCAGTTGCTGGATCATCTGCATCAGCTGCTGCATCATTTGCATCACCTGCTGGATCACCCCGCCCACGCCGCCTGACGCTGACGACTGCCCGGCAGGCGCGCTGTTTTCCGACTGGCGCGGCGATTGCTCGACCGGCTGCGTCCCATTGCCGCCCAACAGCTGCTGCAGCCCGATCAGCATCAGCAGTTTCTGCATCAGCCCGCCCTGCTGCGCGGGCTGCGCTGCACCCTCGTGCGCCGTCATCTGCTGCATAAACTCCGCACCGTTGGCATTACTGAATTTCACCGCACTGTTTTGCTGCGGCAGCGAGATGGCCTGTTCAATTTTTTCTACGTTTTCGTTGGCACGTTCGATCAGATTCCCCACCAGCGGCATGCCAACGCCTGAACCGGATATATTGAGTGTCATCAGGTTACCCTCCTCTGTTTTGCATCAAACCGGCACCGCCCGTTGCGGGCGCGCGGACGTTCCGTTCTCCAGCCATACTGCCAGTCAACCTCGCGTTCATAAGACCTCCGGTTAATCATTAAAACTGCAAAAGTATCGAGCTTTCCCCGCCAGAACATACTTACAATTTCCTGACATTTGTGGCGATTGATGGGCTGAGGCTCGCTAGCTGAGTGTCACAATGCCGGCTTGGGTTCCCTATTTGCCGAATTTTGGCGTGACGCAGGACGCAGACATAAAAAATTCATCTGACAGCGCAGTGATGGCGGGGCATGTATTCAAGCAGCGTACTCACGGGCGTTTCTGCGCCCCTGTAGGAAAATGACTACAAAAAGCAGGAAAAAGACTACCGAACAATCATCCTGGACTGATAGCTGTAGGGGAAGGCAATGAAGGAAAGTAGCCAAACGCTAATACTTTGTAATGTTTTGTCAGTCTTGCGTCGTCAAAAAAAGATTCAGGAAGCTCAACAATTAAACCTGCGTAAACCTACGGGCTCTGCGTGGGTTTAGAATAATCGGAGAAGTTATGGTTAAGCCTGTTGATTCCAGAATGCCCGTTCGGGCACCGGCCGATTGCGCCAGGGAACGTCACGCCTCACCCGCGTCCACCTCAGACGCGACGCCGCCCGCGGCCGACGATATTCACGGTTACCTGCACAAGTTAACCAAAATCGTCGCCCCGCTGCACGTGGATGTCCTGCTCGAAGGGGAAACCGGCACCGGCAAAGACACGCTGGCCCGGCGCATCTATGAACTTGCAGGCGGTAAGGGACCGTTTGTCCCCGTTAACTGCGGCGCCATTCCGGAAAGCCTGGCCGAAAGCGAACTGTTCGGCGTCGAGGCCGGAGCTTACACCGGCGCCAGCCATGCCCGCGCCGGCTATCTCGAAACGGCGAACAACGGCATTTTATTCCTCGATGAAATCGACAGCATGCCGCCGACGGTGCAGGCCAAACTGCTGCGCGTACTGGAAACCCGCACCATTACGCGCCTCGGCAGCACCAAACCCATCAGCCTTAACCTGCGCGTGATCGCCGCCGCACAAACGCCGCTGGAACAATTGGTGGAGGCGGGCCGCTTCCGCCGCGATCTCTGCTTCCGCCTGAACACCATCAAGCTGGAAACGCCCACGCTGCGCTCGCGTCCCGAACTGATTATTCCGCTGTTCCGCCGTTTCACCATTGAGTCAGCGCTGCGGCTTGGCATGCCGCACCCGCCGCGCAGCACCGCGCTGGACGAAGCCCTGCTGCTGCACTGCTGGCCCGGCAACCTGCGCGAACTGAAGGCGGCGGCCGAACGCTTTATCCTCGGCCTGCCGCCGCTCAACCAGTCACTGCCGCAGGAGAGCGGCGCGGTGCTGCTGAAAGAGCGTCTCAAACGCATCGAACGCAGTCTGATCCACGACTGCCTGAACCGCCACGACCACCGCATCGACGATGTGGTGCACGAGCTGGGCATCCCGCGCCGCACGCTCTACCACCGCCTGAAGCAGCTCAATATTCACGCCTGACGAACCACGCCGCCGTCGCGCGGCGGGTCGCCGGAAAAAAAATCGTTCGCCGCCGGAACCGCCTCCCCTCTCCCGCCACTCAATCCGTGAAGTACCCGTATTATCATCCAATGATATGAGAGGAAACGTTATGAAATTGATGTCATTACCATCGCTCGGCACCACTCTGGCCAACGGCATTACCGGCGGCGCCGGCTTCGCCACCAAACTCGCCGGCGCCAGCAGCGGCAGCAGCTTTATGAGCCAGATGCAGGGCGTGCAGGCGGAAATGCAGCAAAACCAGGTCGACAAGGCCAAACTGGATGCGGAAAACCAACGCATCAACGGCATCGCCGACAGTGCGGCCCAGGCGGGCTCCGCCGCCGCACAGGTCAAAATTCAGTACTGATGCCGCGCCGGGAGGGCGCAGCCCGCGTCCTCCTGCTTTTCCCCCCGTTACAGGCGAATCTGCGATGAAAATATCCCATAACGGCCCGTCACTGACCGGCGCCCCGCTCACCTCTCCAGATGCCGGCGTCGCCGGCGCCAACCAGGACGATATGCACGCCTTCAGCGCTGCGCTCAACGCGCCGGCCGGCGACGGCCAGGAGAACCTGCTGAGCGGCCTCGGCGGCGCCATCAGCGATAACCAGCGCGCGCAGCAACAGGCGTTCCGCAACCTGGAAATCGCTTCCCGCTCCAGCAACCCGACGGATTTCAGCCAAGCGAACGCCGCACTGTCCGATTACTACATTCAGAGCCTGATGAACGCCAAGATCATCGCCAAGGGCACGCAAACCCTGGATAAACTCACTAACTTACAGTAACGGCTATGGGACACTCACTGGTGAAATACCTGCTGGCAGCCGCGCTCACCCTGCTGCTCAGCGGCTGCGGCGATGAAACCGTGCTCAACAGCAACCTGTCCGAGAGCGACGCCAACGACATTGTCGCCGCGCTGAATCACTACCATATCGCCGCCGACAAACGCGTTGAGAAGAGCGGCGTATCCGTCCTGGTCGCCTCAGCGGATATCGAGCGCTCGGTGAATATCCTTGACGCCGCAGGCCTGCCGCGCAAGGCGCGCACCAACCTGGGCGAGGTATTTCAGAAAAGCGGCGTCATCTCCAGCCCGATGGAGGAGCGCGCCCGCTATATCTACGCCCTGTCGCAGGAGGTGGAGTCGACGCTGTCGCAGATTGACGGCGTGGTGGTCGCCCGGGTGCATGTGGTGCTGCCGGAGCGTATCGCGCCGGGAGAACCGGTACAGCCGGCCTCGGCGTCGGTGTTTATCAAATACGCCGATTCGCTGGATCCCGACAGCATTGAACCGCGCATCCGCCGTCTGGTGGCCACCAGTATTCCCGGCCTGGTGGGGCGGGACGATAAAGATTTGGCGATCGTCTTCGTGCCCGCCAAAGCCTGGCGCGACCAAACGCCGGTGGTCAACCTCGGTCCCTTCGCCCTGACGCCCGGCCAGTATTCACTGGTGAAAATGCTGTTCAGCGTGCTGAGCCTGCTGCTGCTGATCGGCCTCGGCATCGTCGCGCTGCGGCGCTCGGCGAAAAAAGGCGCGGCGCCGAACGCGGGCAATGCCTCATGAGCGACAGCGACGTCATGCTGCGCTGGCTCGACTGGTGGCACAGCGGCTTCTGGCGCGACGCGCATCCCAGCTGGCGTCAGGCGCTGCCTTTTCCTGCTCCGGCCGCCGCATTGGCGCGGGTGCACGGTGCGGCGCTGCGCCGGCGGCTCGGAGTGGCGGACGCAGCGCTGCCCCAGCCGCAGCCGCAGTTACTGGCGCTGCTCGCCCTCGATGATGAGGCCCGCTCGCTGCTGCTGGCGCTGGTCGCCGAGATCTGCACCGGCGGAACGACGCTGCCCGGCGAACTGAAAATCTGGTGTCGCCGGCTGGCCAAAGGGCTGCGGCCGGAAAGCTGGCTGCCGACGTCGCCCGCCGGCCAGACGTCGGCGGTCACCAGCCTGACGCTGCTGCAGGCGCGCTACCCCGACTACTGGCCGCGCCTGCGCATGGCGTTTGACCATCACGACGTCTGCCGCTGCCCGCCGTCGCCGCCGTCGCTGGAACCCCGGCGCCTGCAGCCGCTGTGGGAGGCGGCGCTGTGGCAGTGTCAGCGCACGCTGACGGAAAACGGTGAGGAGCATTCGCATGTGGCAACTTAGAAAAATCCCTCTGCGCCAGCCGCCTGAGCCGCAGGTCGCCCTGCTCAGCCGCGACGCGCTGGCCGTCAACCGTCAGGCCGAGACGCTGATCGCCAACGCCGAACGCGAGGCGCAGACCCTGCTCGACGCCGCGCACGCGCAGGCCGAGACGCTGCTGCAACAGGCCGCGGCAGAGCGCGACGCATTACTGGCGGGTGCGCAGGAGACCTTCTGGCAGCAGGCCCGGACGCTGTTCGGCGACTGGCAACAACAGCGCCGCGCCGAGCAGCAGCAGTTGCTCGACGCCGCCGACGCGCTGCTGGCGCAGACGCTCGGCCGCCTGCTGGAGCAGGTGCCGCCGGCCGGGCAGCTGGACATTCTGCTGGAGCAGCTGCGCGCCAAACAGCCGTCCGCCGTCGCCGCCACGCTGCACAGCCATGGCGAACGACACGCGGCGGTAGCGCACTGGCTGACGCAGCGGCCGGAACTGCGCTGGCAGCCGGCGATCGACGACTCGCTGCCGCCGGACACCCTGCTGCTGACCACCGAACAGGGCGAGCTGCATATCAGCTGGCAGGCGCTGCGTCAGGCGCTGGGTGCGGCGGAGAGCGTGGCCGGCTGAAGAATTTTTTGAAGGATGGAACCGCCGCGCGGCGTGCGCCACTCAACGAGGAACCTTACATCCAGAGGAGCCCGTTATGTATTCCGACGATTTACTGCAGCGCCGCCTGAGCAGCACCGCCAGCCGCAGCCACAACGAGACTTACCAGTTCGCCAAAGAGATGTCGGGCGAGCCTTACAGCCTCAGCGATATGTATGCCTTCCAGAACCAACTGCAGGATATGTCCAACACCAGCTGGGCCAGCTCGCAGTACACGCAGTTCAAGTTCGGCATGCGTAAAGCGATTATCGACGCCATTAATTAACCCACACCCCGGCAGCGCCATGCTGCCGTTTTTTTATCGTCAGAGATCCTCTCAACCATGGACTGCAAGGAGTAAGGAGTGGTGCTAACCCTGCCCGCGATACCTAACCTGCGACGTCTGGCGCTGGCGGCGCTGCTGCTGTGCGCCGGCCTCAATGCCGCACTGGCCGCTACGCCCGGCGAGTGGAAGAACGGCGCTTACGCCTATTCCGCCGACAACACGCCGCTGAGCATCATCCTGGAAGACTTTGCCGACAGCTTCGGCGTCACGCTGTATGACAGCTCCCTGCCCGAAGCCAATATCACCGGCAAGCTGCGCTCCGGCAGCCCGGAAGCGTTTCTTAACCGGCTGGCGCTGGAGTACCGTTTTCAGTGGTTTGTCTATAACGACACGCTCTACGTCAGCGCGCAGTCGGCGCAGGTGTCGCGACGGCTGGAAATCTCCCCCGATGCGGCGCCGGATATCAAACAGGCGCTGAAAGGCGTCGGCCTGCTCGATCCGCGCTTCGGCTGGGGCGAACTGCCGGACGAAGGCGTGGTGCTGGTCACCGGGCCGCCGGAATATGTCGCCATGATCGCCGACTTCACCAAAAAATCGGAAAAGCCCAAGGACGATAACAAAGAGATGATGTCGTTCCCGCTGAAGTACGCCTCGGTGGCCGACCGCACCATCAAATACCGCGATCAGACCCTGCTGGTGCCGGGGGTGGCCACCATCCTCAATGAACTGCTGGGGCAAAACAGCAGCCCGAGCGCCAGCGGCATGAACAGCACTCAGGGCGGCGAAAGCGAAATGGACCAGATGCGCAGCCAGTCGCAGAGCATTCTGAACCAACTGGTGGGGCGCGGCACCGGCCACGGCCGCGCCGGTGATAAAAACCCGCTCGGCAGCATGGCGGGCAAAGTCTCGGCAGACGTGCGCAACAACGCCCTGCTGGTGCGCGATAAGCCGGCGTACCGCAGCGCCTATCAGTCGCTGGTCAGCATGATCGACGTGCCGCAGAAACTGATCGAGATCGATGCGCTGATCGTCGATATCGATCGCAGCGAGATGGCGCGACTGTCGAGCAGCTGGGCCGGCCAGTTCGGCAACGTCACCGGCGGTTCGACGCTGCTCTCCGGCCCCAGCACGCTGTTCGTCACCGATTTTCGCCGCTTCTTTGCCGATATCCAGGCGCTGGAGGGAGAAGGCACCGCGTCGATTATCGCCAACCCGTCGATCATGACGCTGGAAAACCAGCCGGCGGTGATCGATTTCAGCGACACCGCCTTTGTGCGCGCCATCGGCGAGCGGGTGGCGGATATCCAGGCGGTCACCGCCGGCACCAGCCTGCGCGTCACGCCGCGCGCCATCGGCGGGAAGAGCAGCGCCAGCTCGTCGGTGCAGCTGATCGTCGACGTCGAGGACGGCAAGCTGAACAAAAACGACGACGGCGACGCCGAAGGCACCCGCAACGGCGCCATCAGCACCCAGGCGCTGGTGCAGGCGAAACGTTCGCTGGTGATGGGCGGTTTCCACACCAAAGAGAGCGGCGATCATGAACGGCGCATTCCGATCCTCGGCAGCATTCCGCTGATCGGCAAACTGTTCACCACCTCGCAGCATGAAACCTCGCAGCGCGAGCGGCTGTTTATCATCACGCCGCATCTGGTGGGCGATCAGGTGGATCCTTCCCGCTATATCGCCAGCGAAAACCGCGATCAGCTGAACAACGCCATGGGTGAGATCAACCGCCGCCACAAGTACACCGATATGAAGGGCATGCTGGAATCCGCGCTGCGCGATCTGGCGGAAAACCGTCAGCCCAGCGGCATGACGGCCGGCGGCAGCGGCCAGACGCTGAGCACGCTGTGCCGCATTCCGTCCGGCTTCAGCAACGATGCGCAGCGCCATCAGTGGTACGGCAACCGCTCGGTGCAGATCGCCGTCGGGGTGATCACCAATACCAGCAACGTTACGCGCCGCTTTGATGAAGCCGCCTGCCGCAGCGACCGCACCCTCGCCGTCGCCGCCTGGCCGCATTCACAGCTGCGCCCCGGCGAGTCGGTTGAGGTGTACGTCGCGTTTGAAAAAAATGCCGTGGTCAGGCCGGGACGCACCTCCCTGATCGCCAGCGCCCGCTAAGGAGAAGAACATGGTTATCCGATTTATCGCCGCCCTGCTGGCGGCCATGCTGCTCGCCGCCTGCGCCCCGAAAGCGCCGCCAGGCTGCGCCAGCGTCGACTGCCGGCCGCAGTCCGGCGACAACAGCCTGACCATCTGGTGGCAGCCGGACCTGCGCACCGGTCCGACGGATTACACCCGGGTACAGGTTAACCCCTGACGGCGGTTGCGGAGGCCCGCCCTCCGCACGCGGCTACTATCTGCGATAAAGGAGAGGCTATGACAACCTCAATCAGCGGCAGCATCGGCGCGTTACTCAATCGGGTGCGGCGGACGGGCGACGAGAACGCCGCCCGCAGCGGCAACCACACCCTCCGCGGCAGCACCGCGCCGTCAACGCAGCGCGCGCCCCTGTCTTCACCACACCGCCCTCCGGCCGGCCTGCGCCAGCGCCAGAACGCCGCGCCGCAGCTCCCTCGACTCTCCCGTGAGTCCGGCAACTGGGCGGTGCAGCTCAACGGTCGGCTCGGCGGCATCGACGGCGCCAGTGAAGAACCGCCGGCCGTCACGCCGGAGGAGCAGACGACGCTGGCGCAAAAGCAGGCGCAGCGCCGGCGGCTGGAGCGCAGCACTCAGCACCAGTGGCAGTCTCAGGCGCCCACCGCCCAGCTGACGGGGTTAAGCCGCCGGGACAACGGCACGCTGGATATCGACGCCGGCGAAGCATTAGGCCCGCTGCTGGAAAACACCCTCAACGCCAATAACCAGCGCTACCGCTGGCATGGCAACGGTAATGAGCACGGCCATACGCTGCTCGACCAGCAAAACCGGCTGATTCATCTGCACGAAGATCCGCTGGCGTTTACCGCCTTCACCCACCGGCTATCGGTACCGCCGCAGCAGACGCCCGTCGCCGGCAATAACGGCAGCGTCAGCTGGGGCGGCGACGAGCCGAAGACGGTCGCCAAGCCGGCGCAGGCGCTGCGGGAAAAACTCACCGGTATCTACCACACCGGCCAGGACGAGCAAGCGTTGCGCCTGTACGGCGATCGCCTATACCAATACACATCGGAACTCCCTGCCGAATGGCAGCCGATGCATGATATCGACGCCAAACCTTTCAGCCAGCTCAGCCGCCAGGGCAACGGCCAGCTGTTTGCGCTGCAGGACGATAAACAGCTGCTGAACCTTAGCACCGGTCGCACCGAACATACATTCAGTCAGAAAGTTTCCGCCTATGCGCTCAACCGCCACGGTGCGCTGCTGGCGCTGACGGCGGACAAAGCCGCCGGCAAACAACAACTGCTGTTTCGCCCGGCGGGCGCGGACGGCGCGCCGCAGCCGCTGCAGTTGCAGCTGGCTCGCGAAGGCAGCGGCGAACCGCAGCCGTTTTATCCCGCCGCCATCGCCCTGCGCGGCAATGAACTGCTGGCGTTCGACGACGGCGGTCGCCTGCACCGCGCCGCGCTGCCGGACGGTGAAATACCGCCGACTCTGGAGCTGGAACAAGACGGCCGCGATACCCAGATTCGCCATCTGTTCTCCGACCCCGACGCACAGCTGACCGCGCTGCTGAACGACGGCGACGATCGCATCCACGCCGTGGTGAAGAACCGTCACAATCACGAATTCAGCTGCCAGTTGGGCGACACCGGCGTCACCCCCGGCTGGAACCTGAGCGACAGCATGGTGATGGATTATCAGAAAGGGCTGCGCCTCAGCACACCGCTGCCGCACAACGTCGTCGATCTGGGCCGGCTCGGCAAACTGGCGCTGATTGAAGGCAAGGTGCACTTTCGCGATGAAGTTACCGGCCACTGGGAGGCCAGCGGCGAAAAGGCCGAGCGTCTGATCCGCGGCCACGACGGCCAGGCGTATAAAGTGGAGGACGGCGAAGTCAAACCGCTGAAGATCAATCAGGCCGGCAACAAGGCTTCCCTCCAGAACAACCTGTTTCACCTTACGCGGGTACGTAACAGCGTGGAGGCCGATCTCGCCCTGACCGGGCTGGACAAGAACAGCAAGACCCAAACCGTCACGTCGCTAGGCAACGGACGTCTGGCCTCGCTGAACGAAGACGGCCGGGTGCGGCTGCACCAAATCATCCCCGGTCTGCGCCGTGAGCGCATGCCGCCGCGGCCGATCGGCAGCGAAGGGCTGCCCGACGCCCGGACGCCGGACGGCAGGCTGAAAGATCTGGCCGGCAATGCCGGCCATCAGCTGTTCGGCCTGACCGGCGGCGGACAGCTGTTCAGTCTGGCGCCGGGCGGCTGGCTGCCGCCGGCGCTGCGTCCGGGGGGCGGCCAACAGAATGAGGCCGCCACCGCCTGGCAGCCGGTGACGCCACCGCCGGATCTCGGCCGGCTCACCAGTCTGCACAACGATGCACAGGGCCGGCTGGTGGCGGCGGATGACAGCGGCCACTCCGCAACCTGGCACAACGGCAGTTGGCAGGCCACCGACGATACGGCACCCGTTTCCTACCGCAGCGACACCTCGCAGCAGACCTTCGACCGGCTGGACGCCAGCGGCAAAAGCGGCCGCGTCCCCAAAACCGGCATTACCTATAAGCGAGAATTTGAGGTGTTCGGCGCCAGCGGCAACAATACGCGCCAGGTGAACAATCCGTTTAAAAAGCGCATGCAGGCCTTCTTGTTCAAGCCGCAAGGCAAAATGCCGCGACCGCTGAAAAACCTCGGCAATGAAATTATCCACCGCGCCAGCGGCCGTGACGGGCTGAGACCCTGCTACCAGGCCCAGCAGCAGCTCTCCGTCGAGATTGCCGGCAAACCGGCGCCGTCCGCAGGCAGCACCACCGAACTCAACAGCCTGCCAACGCTGGAGACGCGCCTCGACGCGCTGGGACTGGGACAGAGCGCCGATGCACAACACCAGCAGTTGCACAAAGAGATCGCCGGCTTCGGCGAGATGCTCGGGCGCAGCCTGAACCTGCACAGCGCCGCGGTGGGCAAACATTACGGCGTGGTGGATGAACACAACCGGGTAATCGACAACCCGCAAAAACTGCTGCACACCCGCAGCGGCCAGTTCAACCGCCACAGCCAGCGCGATCCGCAGTTGGCCGGCACCCTGCGGCATCTGCTGGGCAACCACGGTTCGCAATCGGCGCAGGACGCGCTGCAAACCCTGAGCGCCATGGAGAATAACCGCGTGGTGATCAACCACCTGAAGGACGAACGCGACTATCACGACGATATCGGCCTGCTGAAATCACGCCTGTTTCTCGATCTGCTGACGCAGGAAAAGCTGCATCAGGCGCTGAGCGACTGTCAGTCCGCTCCGGCGTCCGACCCGCAGCGCCTGAACACCCTGCGCGACACCGTGCGTAACCTCCGCGACGAACAGTGGGATCAGCACCCGGTGAAAAAACTGTCCGATCAGGGCTTCCAGAATACCCGCCAGCTTGAGGCCTATTACGACGGCATGAAAAGAACGGTCAAGGCCTTCTCCAAGCAGCACCACGGCACCTACGTCACCGCCAGCACGCTGTTCCAGACCGGCAGCCGCGAGGAGCTGACCCAGCGGCTCGGCAAGGAGCTGCTGGCGCTGAAAAACGGCGAGGCGCTGACCTTCGGCAACGGCCACAGCGGCTTTGTCTCCAGCGTCACCCTTCCCGGCGACCAGATTATCGGTTCGGTCGGCGCGCGGGTGAATCTGGATCGTGACTACAGCCTGGCCTTCACCCGCGAGGAGAGCGGGCTGACGGTAACCGTCGCCCGCAACGGCGGCGGCAGCCTGAACGTGTTCGGCGCCGCCGGGGTCAACGTGCTGACCGGCCACCTGAATGAAGACAGCCTGAATTTCGGCCCGGACGGCAACCACAAACTGTCGCCGGTGGTACGCTTCGGCGCATCGCTGCCGCTGAACCTGCAGCGCCAGTCGCAAAACAGCATGACCTTCAGCCTGAGCGATAACGAGCTGCCGCAGTTTCTGGAGCAGCTGACCACCAACCAGCTCAGGCCGATGGATATGCTGGACAAGGCCATCGATCACAAGGTGAAAAACGGCAACGTCTGGAACCTGAGTCTGGATATCAACGCCTCGGCGCAGGCCAGTCTCGGCCTGCCGATGACCAACAAAAACGAGACCGCCAACGTCGCCAGCGCGCGCCTCGGCGGCGGTCTGGCGGCGGGCGCCAATCTGCTGCACGGCCAGCGCGAACGCAGCGATGCGCACAATGCGGAAGGCAGCAAAGTCAGCCACAGCGACAACCGGGTACGCTATCTGAATCAGGGCAATCTGGACGCCCGCATTATGGTGCCCGTCGGCGTCAGCAGCAAAACCGAACATGCGCGCGAGCCAATTATGGCAACCAGCGCGCTGGCGGCGCGCTACACCTTTGACGGCCGCACCAAAAAGAAAATCAATATGGAGCTGGCGGAACCGCATACGCTGGATCACACCCATATCGACAAGATTGCGGAAACCCTCGGCAAGGCCTTTACCAGCCCGGCCGACGCCCGGGTGCTGGCCACGGTGCAGGACAGCGCCGGTGACACCTCGCCAAAGGCCAAGCTGGCGGCGTTGAACGACCACTTCCTCCAACATTTGCTTGGCGCCAAAACGCTGAACAACAGCCAGCATGCGGCGATCCGCGATCTGCAGAAACTGATCCACCAGCGCGAAGCCATGGATAACAAGGTGCCGCTGCCCGGCGCGCTGGAGTATCAATCCACCTACAACAACCTGGCCAAGCTGGACAGCAACAGCCTGCCGCACTGGATCCATGATGCTTTCCGCTTTGAGATGCAGGACGACAACCACGCCAACAGCAACGCCAACCGCATCGGCGCCATGATGGCGCAGGATCCGCGCCTCGCCGGGTTGATCGGCCAGATGCAGCTCAGCACCGACACCAAGGCGGAGGTGACGCTGGAGCTGAAGGATGAAGACCGCAGAGAGCTGGTGGAAAGCTGGCTGCACGGCAATATCCAGCGCCAGGATCTCGAACGGCAGCTGCAGGATCGCAGCAAGATGCGCATCAAATCCATCGCTTTTGTCGAAAGTAAATCCAAGGGCGACGGCATCATGTCCCCACGCTTTCTGATCGGCGGCGGCAGCAATGTCAGCATCGAGAAAGAGCGCAAGCTGGGCAAGATCAGCTTCAGCTACGGCGTCGATCAAAGCGCGCCGCTGAGCTACAGCCTTGAAGGCGAACTCGCCGACCGTCAGAACGCTGCGTTAAGCGAACCGCTCAACCGGGCGTGGGCGCAGGGGCGACTGTTGAAAGATGCATAAACCCGAGGAGAGACCCGTGGAAACGCACTACATACAAAAACTGCTGGCCCGCTACGGCGCGAGCCTGCACACCGAACTGCACATGGAAAACGGCGTCTGCGCCCTGCAGGATGAACGCGGCCGGGAGCTGGCGGTATTGGAACTGCCGCCGCCGGGCGAGATGCTGATGCTGCACTGCCTGATTCTGCCCGCCGATCCGGCCTGGCAAACGCCGGCCATGCTGCAGACGCTGCTGACGATGAACTTTGAGATCGGCGCGATGGACGGCTGCTGGCTGGCGCTGGATCAAGAGCGTAACCTACGCCTGTGCGGCCGCAGCGCGCTGAGCCAGCTGGATCACACCGGTTTTGCCCTGCTGCTCAACGGTTTTATCGAACGCGGCCACCAGGTGCGCGACTTTATGCCGGATCTGCTGGAACGCCTGCGTCCCGTCGCCTGACCCCAGGGAGCCGTTACGGAAACGGCTCCTCTTCCAGCTCAATCACCTCGTTCAGGTAACTGTCCTCTAGCTCACGCAGCAGGCGGTAGACCTGCGCCACCGCCTTCAGCGTCTCACGCGGGATCCAGCTGCCTTCCGGCGTGGTGCGGTACAGCGTGCGCGTCAGCCAGATATAGCGCACCACCGGAATATGCGCGCGCTGCGCCTGATCCACCAGATAGTGCGCATCGTCACCGTGCGCCTTGAACACCAGACGCGGCAGCGGCGTTTCGCCGGGACGGTAATAAAGCCCGACCGCGTAGTGGGTCGGATTGACCAGCAGCACGTCGGCCTCTTCCACCGCCACGTTGCGCGCCGCGCTCGGCTCTTCGTTCAGGATATCCTGCGCCACCTGACGCCGGTGCCCTTTCATATGCGGGTCGCCTTCGTTCTGCTTATATTCGTTGCGGATATCTTCGTGGCTCATCCGCTGCTGCTTGAGGAAGAAGAAGCGCTGTACGCCGAAATCCATCAGGCTGAGCGCCAGCAGCACCAGCAGCACCCGGCGCGCGCAGCTGATAAACAGCTGCAGCACGCCGTGCCAGAAACCGTCCAGCGTGCTCTGCGCCAGGCGCGCCAGGTTGCCCATCTCCGGCGCCAGCGACAGCCACAGCACCAGGCCGATGGCGGCCGCCTTGATAATGCTGGTCAGCAACTGCGCCATCTGCCGGCCGGAAAACATATTCTTGAATTGGTTCACCGGGTTGAGCGATTCGGGCTTCGGCAGCAGCGCCTCCACCGAGAACAGCGGGCCGAACTGGATCCAGCCCCCCAGCACCCGCAGCAGCAGCGCGATGCTGCAGACGATGGCGGAAAACAGCGCCAGCACCAGCAGCGAGTCGGCGATCACCTCCTCCATCGCATGGCCGAACGGGTCACGCAGACGCAACAGCGGCAGCAGCATCATCGACTCCATGCGCTGCATGCCGCTCTCCACCAGCGCAAAGATCGTCTCCAGAATGCCGATCGAGATCAGCAGCTTCGGGATATCCTGACTCTGGCCGACCTGCCCCTTTTTCCGTGACTCCTGCAGCTTCTGCGGCGTGGCCTGTTCGGTTTTTTCAGCCATCAGATCCTCCCGCCGGTTGCAGCAGCGTGCCGAGAATGGCGCTCAGATCGCGCAGTTCAAACAGACGTTCGCCCGCCAGGTGGTTGAGCACCGGCAGGTACAAGACGAAAAACAGCAGCCCCAGCAGGCACTTCACCGGAATGGTCAGCACCGTGGCCTGAATCTGCGGGCTGTAGATGCTGATGATGCCGACGGCGAAATCCATCAGCAGCAGCAGCGCCACCAGCGGGCCGGCGTACAGCACCATATCGACAAAGGTGGTTTTCAGCAGGCCGAGCCAGACGCCCCAGCCCTGTTCGCCCGGCAGCGGCATCCACGCCAGCGCCGGCCACAGGCGGTAACTGTCCCACAGCACCTGGGTGATGGTGCCCAGCCCCGGCCCCACCATCAGCAGCAGGATCATCGACTGCTGCATCAGGTGGCCCAGCGGCGTCACGTCCGGCCCCAGCAGCGGGTTGAGCTGGCCGCCCATCAGCGCGCCGCGCTGGTTGTCAAACAGCGCTCCGACCGACTCCATCATCCAGAACGGCAGCCCGAGCACCAGCCCGAGCAGCGCGCCGAGGATCATCTCTTTCAGCCCCAGCGCCGTCAGCGTCAGCAGCGGCGGCGGGCCGGCGGCGATCTCGGCCTGCAGCGCCGGCGCGATAAACAGCGCCAGCGCCGCCACGATCGCCGCGCGCGGCACGCCTTTGATCACGTTGAAGGAGAAGATCGGCGTCAGCAACACGCAGGGAAAGATGCGCGCCATGCCCAGCAGCAGCGCCAGCAGATACTGAAACAGCTGATCCAGCAGGTCGCCCCACAGCATCAGCCGCCGACCCGCGACATCATGGCAAAGGCGTTCTGCGTCAGCTGCAGCAGCTCCACCCCGAGCCAGCGCCCGGTCAGCGCCAGCGTCACCCCCACCGCCACCAGCTTCAGGCAGAACGGCAGCGTCTGATCCTGCAGCTGCATCGCCGCCTGCAGCAGCGAAGTGATCACCCCCACCAGCACCGCGACGATCAGCGGCGGCGCGGAAAGCAGCACCACCAGCAGCATCGCCTGACGAAAAAAGCTCAGTATATCCATCGCCGCCTCACAGATAGCTATAAAACAGGCCGTCCAGCAGCCGGGTCCAGCCGCTGACCAGAACAAACAGCAGGATCTTCAGCGGCAACGAGACCGTCATCGGCGACACCATCTGCATCCCCAGCGCCAGCAGCACGTTGGAGACGATCAGATCCAGCACCAGGAAGGGAATAAAGATCAGAAAGCCGATCTTGAAGCCGTTCTGCAGTTCGGACAGCACGAACGCCGGGATCACCAGCAGCGGGCTTTGCGGCGTCAGCGACTGCGCCATCTCTTTCGGCCACATGCGCGCGCCGTTCTCCTGCAGGTGCGTCAGAATATCCGGGTCGGTATTGCGCGTCATAAACGCCTTCAACGGTTCGGCACCATTGCCGAAGGTGTACTCCAGCCGTTCCATATTGCTGAAGTCGAGCGGCATCGCCTTGAGCCGCTGGCTCATATCGTTAAACACCGGCGCCATCACAAACAGCGTCGCGGCGAGGGCGATGCCGTACAGCGCCATATTCGGCGGCACCTGCTGCACGCCCATCGCGTTGCGCGTCAGCAGCAGCACCATGGAAATCTTGAGAAAACAGGTGCAGACGATCATCAGCATCGGCACCAGCGACAGCGCTCCCAGAAACAGCGCCAGCATCATCGGATTGAGCGACTGCGCTTCCATAGCCTTAGTGCCCCTGCCCCAGCGGATTGACGCTGCCCGGCAGCATATGGGTAATCTGCAGCCCCAGCCGCCCCTCCACATCCACCAGTTCGCCTTTCGCCAGCGGGTAGTCGCCGTGACACAGCAGCGCTTCGCCGGGCTGGACGTGATCCACCATAATGGTGGCGCCGGGCGCCAGACGCTGCAGGTCGCCCACGGTCAGATGCAGATGCCCACAGCGCACGGTCAGCGCCAGCGGCAGGGGGTCGAGCGTCACGCCGGCCGGTTCCGCATCAATACGCCGTTCCATGCCGCTCTCGTCCTGTACGTCGCTTTCTGTCTCGTTGTCGTTGTAGGGAAATGTCACGGATGTTGTCTCCAGATCGGTAAGATAAAAACCAGTGCTCCGCCCTTCCGCGCCAACCAGTTCGCCCTGGGCCCGGAAGTGCGCAAAGCGCAGCGTCCCCGCACCGTGCGGGGTGAATGTGTCCTCGCACGGCAGCAGCACATCGTCCGGCTGCAGGCGCGTCAGTTCCGCGAGGGAAAGCGTCAGCGCACCGACGCAAAACGGTAAGGTCAGCGGCAGCGCCGTCAGGGCGTCGTTGACGATGCCCTGCCAGCCCGGCGCCGCCAGCAGGGCGCACAACACCTCGGGCGCCGCCGTCAGCGCGCTCTGCGCCCGCAGGTCGCCCAGCGTCACCGTCAGCCGTACGCCAAACGCACCGGCGGGCGGTGCGCCGTCGGCGGCGTTCAGTTCGCCGAACAGCGCGCGGATTTGCGCGCTCAGCGCGTGATTGAACAGCGGCCAGTACCAGAGGTCGTCCTCGTCGCTGGCGGTTGGTAGTGCCGGGCAGTCGGACAGCAGCGCGCAGACGCCTTCCGCGTCGCTCAACCACAGCGGGCCGGCCATACAGCGCAGCGCCGTGCCCGCAGCCTGCGGCTCGCCGGTGGCCGGCTCAATACGCAGTTCGCCGACGCTCTCACCCAGCTGAAAAGCCAGGCGCAGCCCGTGGCCGAGAAGGCCGCGTAGCCGGGCCTCGGCGGCGCTCTGCCGCCGCAGCTTCAGCGGCGTGCTCATGGCTGATACCCCCGCTGCTCAAAGCGCAGGCGCACCCGGCACGCCAGACGGCGGCGCAGCGAGTGGCGGCAGCGCTCCTCATGGGCCGCCAGCGCCTCCAGCGCCGCCGGCGCAAAGCGCAGCGCGATATCCCAGCCGCCCGCCGGCAGCGCTTGCAAACGGGCGTCCACATCCCCCAAGCGCGGCAAGAGCAGCGTGACGGAGACCGGGCCGGCCGGCGGATTGACCAACGCCCGGTCCAGCTCATTCTCCAGCGGCTGCCACAGCGCCATCGGCGCGCCAGAGGCGGCGCTTTCCGGCGTCGCCGCAGCATGCGGGGTGGCGGCGGCGTGCGGCGCAACGTGCAGCGCACCGGGAAATGCTGGCGTATCGTGTTCCATCAGCATGCTGAACAGGTTGCCGTCCGGCGTCGGCGCGGAATTCTCTTCATCGCGCCTGGCCGTCGGCTGCCCGCCGCTCACCGGCCGTTCCGCCGTGGCGCGGCCGCGCTCAGGTGAACGCGCCACACTCTTAGTTTCTGGGCGCGCCTTGCGCAGCGGATGGCGCACATCATGGGCCGGCCCGTGCTCGTCGCGCGGCTGGCGTGCCGTCGCATCCTGACGCCGCTGCGCCGCCGGGCGTTGCGGTTCGCGCTCCCGCTCTTTTTCGCGTGCGCGGGCTGAAGCGCGGTGTTCATGCTGCGTCGGGGAAATCATGGCGCGCCCCCCTCTTCCCGCAGCAGACACTCCAGTTTCTCCAGCTCGCGCTGGCGACGGCGCGTCTCGGCCTGCGCCGCCTGCAGTTTCTGCTGCTGCTCGTCACTGCGCCGCTGGTCTGCCAGCAGCTGCTGCCGGCCGGCGTCCACCGACGCCGCCGCGCTGCGTTCGTCCTCAAGGCCGTGCTGCAGACGCTCCAGCGGCTGCCTGCCTAAATAACGCTGGTCGAACTGCGCCCGCCGCTGCTGATAATCCTGCCGCGTGGCTTCCAGTTGGTGCTGCGTCTGCTGCAGCTGCCGCCGGCAGGCGCTGAGCTGCTGCTCTTCCCGCCGCTGCCGGCGCTCGCTGCGCTGTAAACGCTGGCGGCGGATCGGCAGCATCAGTTCCAGCGCCTGGCCAAGCGCCCGATCGCCGTCGTCCGGCGGCGGCGAGTGATCACTGTTCCTGTTCTGGCGCATAGCCGCTTACCTCCGTCAGTTGCTGCAAAGTCTCTTCCCAGTCGCAGGGATCGCGCGTCTCCTGGCGTAAAAAACCGTTGATCGCGCCCTGCGCCTCCACCGCGGCGTCGGTCATCGCGTCATGCCCCGGCTCGTATTCCCCCAGCCGGATCAGCATCTCCACCTGCTGCCAGGCAGACATCAGGCGGCGCAGTCGGGTGGCGTCGGCGATCTGCGCCCGTTCAGCCACGTTGCTCATGGTGCGGCTGAGGCTGGCCAGCACGTCGATGGCCGGATAGTGACCGCGCTCCGCCAGCCGGCGGGTAAGCACGATATGGCCGTCGATCAGCGAACGCACTTCGTCCGCCACCGGGTCGTTCATCGAATCCGCTTCAATCAGGACCGAATACAGGGCGGTAATGCTGCCCGTCATGGTCTGCCCCGCCCGCTCCAGCAGTCCGGGCAGCAGGGTATAAACCGACGGCGGCAGCCCGCCGCGCCCCGGCGGCTCGCCCAGCGCCAGACCGATTTCGCGTTGGGCGCGGGCGAAGCGGGTCAGCGAGTCCAGGATCAGCAGCACGCTTTTCCCCTGCGCGCGGAACGCTTCGGCAATCGCCGTGGCGGTAAAGGCCGCACGCGCACGTTCCATGCTGCTGCGGTCCGAGGTGGCGCACACCAGCACCGTGCGGCTGCGCAGCGTCTCATCCAGCTCGTGGTCAAGGAACTCGCGCAGTTCACGGCCGCGTTCGCCGATCAGGCCGAAGACAATCGCGTCGCAGGGCGTGTTGCGCGCCAGTTCCGCCAGCAGCGTGGTTTTGCCGCAGCCGGCGCCGGCAAACACCCCGACCCGCTGGCCGACGCCAAGGGTCAGCAGCCCGTCGATGGCGCGCACGCCGGTAGGCAGCGCCCGGGCAATACGCGGACGCGCGGTCGGCGGCGGCGCATCGCCCACCACCGGCACGGTATCAACGCCCGTCCCCGGCAGCGCAAAGGCGCCGACGCTCTGTTCATCCAGCGGGCGGCCGAAGCCGTCCAGCACGCTGCCGAGCAGCGCATCAGACACGCTGATGCTGTGCGGCAGCCACAGCGGCGTCACCCGTGCGCCGCGGGCGATGCCGTCCAGCGGCCCCAGCGCCGACAGCAGCGTATGCTGCGGGTTAAAGCCCACCACTTCCGCCAGCACGCTCTCCTGCGCGCTGCGCGTGATACGGCACAGATCGCCGATGCGCGCGCGCGGCAGGCTGCACTCCAGCAGGATGCCGCTGATGCCGGTCACCCGGCCGTAGGCCGTTACCGCATCCGCCTGCTGCAGACGCCGCCGCTGACGATCGGCCCATGCGGCGATCCCGCCAGAAAAATCCGTCATCACCATTTCACCGTCAGCGGATCGCGGCCGCTGAATTCGATCCGATCGTCGGTGATCGCCGCCAGCCGCAGGCCGGCGACCTCATCGCCGATAAACACCCGCTGGCCGTCTTCGGTGACGATATTGGCCCGCTGGCCGGTGGTGATCTGCACGATGCGGAACGGCAGTTTTTTCTCCTGCGGCCGCACCGCGGTTTTCACCGGCGCCGCGGCGCCGTAGTGCGCATAAAAGCGCGCCATCATGCGTTCGAACACCGCCATCTGCGGCTTGCTTAATGCGCCGCTCAGCAGCAGACCGTCGCCCTGCTTGCTGATGCGGACCTGTTTGAGCAGTTCGCGTTCGCGCAGCTGTTGCTGCAGCGGCGCGCGCAGCTCCTCCACGCTGTTCCAGCTGGCGGTGCGCCCCTCGCCGGCGGAGGTCTGCGCCATCGTCGGCTGCAGGATCCAGCTGGCGACCGTGATGCTCAGCAGCAGGAACAGCCCCAGCACCAGCCCGCGCATCGCGCCGGACAGGCGACGACGGGCGACGGGCGGTGGCGCGGAGTTTTCCTCCGACGGGGCGGGCAGCGCCGCCGCCTCATGCCACGGCGTTTCGGCGCGGGCCACGCACAGCCAGACATCGGCCAGCTGGAACGGCGTATCCGCCTCCAGCGTCCGGCTCTCCTGCGACGCCGGCTCCGCAGCCAGCCGCCACTGCTCATCGTCACGGCTCAGGAGATAACTCAGGCCGGCCAGATCCACACCGTCGAGGCGCAGATCGGCCTGCGGATCGCCGCCGATGCGCCACGACGCGCCGCTGAGGGGCAAGGCGGCGCCGCAGTGGTAGCCGGACAGTACGCGCAGCTCAAACATCCGTTAATCCTCCCAGGGGGTGAGTGAATAGAATGCCGGATCGACATCGAGACGCCCCAGCACCTGAACCGCCAGCGCCGGCTCCAGCTCGGCAAATGAAAGCACCGGCACCGCATGGAAACGCTCCTGAATCAGCGCCCGCAGCGGCCCGCGCAGATCCTGCGCCGCCAGCAGCACCGCCTGCCTGTCCTGCCCCGGCGCGTAGGCCTGCTTCACCTCCTGATGAATCAGCTGGATCTGCTGCTGGCTCAGGGCGAAAAAAATATCGTTCTGGGTCTGACGCAGGCTGTCGCGCAACGCCTCTTCCAGTTCAGGCGTCAGCAACCAGGCGTGAATGCCGTCCGGCTGGCCGTATTGATGACAAAGGTGGGTTTTCAACGTGATGCGCACCTGCTCCGTCAGCAGGTTGACGTCGCGTTCGTGCTGGCCGTGTTCGATCAGCGCCTCGCCGATGGCGCGTACCGAGCGCAGCGGAATGCGCTCCGCCACCAGCTTTTGCAGCACGCCGGAGAAACGCGTCAGCGGCATCACCCGCTGCAGCTCCTGCGCCAGCTCCGGCTGCTCGGCGTCCAGCCAGCTCATCAGCGCCCGCGTCTCCTGCAGGCCGATAAAGTGCGGGCTGCTGGCGTGGATGGCGTCTTCCATACGCGTCAGCAACAGCTCACCGGCGCTGTGGCGCGCCAGATCTTCACGCGCCAGCAGCGGGTGCTCCGCCGCCAGCCACAGATAATCCTCTTCGCCGCGCGCCTCATCGCCGGGGATGGCGCCTTCACGCTCCGCCTCGCTCAGGCTCTCCAGCTGGCGGATGTCCAGCGCCGTTAACGCGCTGTTGAAGGTGCCGACCACTTTCGGGATCTCATACACCGAGAAGCGGAACTCATCGGCCGGCTGCTTATCGGTAAATTCGATATCAAACGCCGGCAGGGTAAAGCCGAAGTGGTAAACGATGCGGTTGCGCAACCTGCGGATCTCCTGCACCAGATCCAGCGTCTCCGCCACGCCGCGGCGCGAAGTATGGAACTGGATCAACCAGGGGCGCGTCGGGTTGAACTGGCGCAGATCCTCGCGGCCGTTCAGCTCCGGCGGGATCACTTCGTTTTCGATCTGCGGCTTCGCCAGCAGCATTTCCTGCCGCGCACGCCACACCTGGAAACCGCCGCCGCCGAGGGTGATCAACGCCAGCAGCGAGAACACCACGCCCGGCATGCCGGGCACCAGCGCGAAGCCGATCATCCCCATCGAGGCCAGGATCCACGCCTTGGGTTGGCTGGTCAGCTGCTCGGCGATCTCGCGGCCGACGTTCGGCGTTTCCGTACTGTCGCCTTCTGAGGAGACGCGGGTAATGATCATGCCGGCGGTCAGGGAGATCAGCAGCGCCGGGATCTGGGCGATCAGGCCATCGCCGATGGTCAGGATCGAGTAGGTGTGCATGGCATCGCCGGGCGCCATATCCAGCTGCAGTACGCCGATGCTGAAGCCGCCGATCAGGTTGATACACAGGATCACCAGCCCGGCGATGGCGTCGCCTTTGACAAATTTCATCGCCCCGTCCATCGCGCCGAACAGCTGGCTCTCTTTCGCCAGTTCATTGCGGCGGTTGCGCGCCTGATGCACGTCAATCAGTCCGGCGCGCAGGTCGCTGTCGATCGACATCTGCTTGCCCGGCATGGCGTCCAGCGTAAAACGCGCCGCCACTTCCGCCACGCGCTCCGATCCTTTGGTGATCACCAGAAAGTTCACCACCGTCAGGATCAGAAACATCACCATCCCCACCGCCAGGTTGCCGCCCACCACAAAGTTGCCGAACGCCTCAACGATATGGCCAGCGTCCTGCTGGATCAGGATCTGGCGGGTGACCGAGATCGACAGCGCCAGCCGGAACATGGTGGTCAGCAGCAGCACCGCCGGAAAGGTGGAGAACGCCAGCGGTTTGGGCAGATACATCGCCAGCACGATCAGCAGCGAAGAGAGACAGATGTTGACGGCGATCAGCATGTCGATCAGCCCCAACGGCAGCGGGACGATCAGCATAAACACCAGCGCCAGGGCAAACGCCGCGCCGACGATCTCCGAACGCTGCATCGCGCTGATGGCGATTTTATTGAGGATGGCAAATAGGCTGTTCATCACGCTCCCTTACGGCTTCGACGCGCGTCTGGCCTGCTGACGCTCGCTCTTCAGCAGTTCCGTATTGTGGTTTTCCAGCAGTTTCAGCGCCGTCTGCCGCCCGTCCTTGATTTTCCACAGCCCGATCGGCAAATCGCGCACCAGCGGCAGCACGCCGTTAAAGAAAATGGAGAGATGGCGCGGCTGTGCATCGGTCACCACCTCGTGTCCGAGCTGGCTGAAGTCCTGCTGGAAAGCGCCGTTGTGGCAGATATGCAGCAGACGCCGCGCCAGTTCCACGTGATCCATATTGCCCAGCGCCATTTTTCCCGCCATCCGATCCAGCAACGTCCGGCTCTCTTCCAGGGTGTGGTTGACCTGCCCGGCCTCGAACAGCCCGGTCTGAATATGGCGCAGCGCCCCGGCGCCGATTGACGAGGCCAGCGCGGCGATATCGTCGGCCAGCGCGCGCTGCAGCGTACGCAGCCCGGTGCTGAAGTCCTGCGGCGCAAAATGCCCCAGCAGCAGATCCACCATCGCCATCGCCGACTGCTGATGCACGATGCTGTCGTAATAAATATTGCGCAGGCTCTGTTTGCGCTGCGGGTTGTCAGTCAGCTCGGCGATCGACCCGGCAATATTCAGCCCGGCCCGCAGCCGTTCGCCGTGGTGCTGTTCCAGCGCCTCCAGATGCTGCTCCACCGTCTGACGCAGCTCTTCATCGCCGTCGCTGCGCGCCTCGCGCTCCATCACCCGCAACAGCAGGTCGCAGCGCGCCGGGTCATCGTCCAGCATGGCGAGCAGTTCGTCAGTTTCCGCCTTACGCTTTAAGGCGTCGCGCAGCCGCTGCAGCGATGCCTGCTGACGCCCGGCATCGCGCGCATCCAACATCGCGTACATTTTATGCAGCTCGACCTTGTTCAGCAGATGGCGGTGACGCACGTGATGCTGGTTCTGCCGGCGCTGGTCCGCCTTCTTTTTACTTTCCGCCTTTTCGCCAAACATCAGCCCGGCTTCTTCTTTGATATCGTCGGCGCTGGCCGCGCCCGCGGCGGCATGGCCGGCGGCCCTGCCGCTGTTTTTATTCTGTCCGACCTCTCCCTGCTTCATCAGGGCGCGCAGCGGGTTTGGCGTAAAGGCCAGGCTGGAGGATTTCAACATTGCCGGTTCCTCATCAAGATGACTCTCTTTCTGTGGAGCCGGAGCGCTTCAGGTTCCGAAAAAAATAAAAGAATTGAGTTATTGGAAATTCAAATAATCACCAGATGAAATTAGTGCCATTCCTTGCACAGCAATTTTTTCTTTTTTGCGGATTTTTTCTCAGAACATTCCTAGCGTAAAAATAAAGGCACATAAAAACAACACACTATTTACGAAATAGGAGTGGCACAGCGCTTGCTATTTAAGAGTGAACTCACTGCGATTTTATTTAAGGAGAAATAAAAATGATGAATTCATTCACTGCCAGCGCACTGCCGACCAACGCCATAGATATACCGGTGGACTGGGAATGTATTTTTAAGCAATCGAACAAAAAGCTGATTAATTTCATTCGAAGGAGAGTCGCCAGCACGGAGGATGTGGAAGACATCGCGCAAATGACCTGCCTGGAAGTACTGCGTAACCGGCATAAATTTACCGGCGCCTCGCTGCCGGAAACCTGGATGTTCGGCATCGCCATTAATCTGATCCGCAACCACTACAAGCGTCAGCAAAACCGTTATCTGTTTGATACGCTGAACGATGAGGTGCTGGAAAACCTGCTGCACGATGACGATCCTAGCGCGCTGACCGAACAACAGCGGCTGCTCGCCATGGCCATGAGTTCGATTGACCAACTGCCGGAAGAAATTAAACGGATGCTGACGATTTTGATCGGCGATGACGGCAGTTATCAGGATATCGCCCTGCAGCTGAATATCCCGATAGGCACCGTGCGTTCCCGTCTGTCGCGCGCCAGAGAAACGCTGAAAAACCAGGTATTCCGCTGATTGGCTGCCGGTACGCCGGGGAAAATAACAGGCGAAAATAACGTTCAAATAAAAATAATGAAAATCCGAACTAAAATAAATAACCGGCGAGCGCCGTGAAAAGCCGCGCAAACGCAGGATCAAGTCCTATTTTTTCAGAAACTGCTACGTTACTCTGCGGTTAATACACGGCATTAACCGCGCTTGCGCCATCACGGTAACGGCACAATAACAAGGAGATGATCTATTGCAGCGTTTTTTCCACTGGCTCGATCCCTCGCTGACGGCAACGGAGTCATTATCGTCCATCGCGCTCAACCGCATTCACGACGCTATTTACCTGCTCGATCAGGATTTAACCATAAAATACGTCAATGAACGCGCCTGTAACCTGATGGGGTACAGCAAAAAGGCGCTGCTCAGCAGCAATTTTGCCGCCATCGCGCCTGAGCTGGCGGATAACGATGTCGCCGCGCTGTGGTGGAAACTGACGATGCGCCCGGAGGGCATCACCTTTACCTCCCAGCACCAGCATCGCAACGGTGAGATCATCGCCGTCCAGGTCAGTTCCAGCCGCTATCAGCACGGCGGTCGTCCGCATGCGCTGTGCATCGTCAGCGATGTCCGCGAGCTGAAGAAGAAAGAGGCGATTCAACACCTGCGGGAGAAGCAATTCCGCGCGCTGGTCGAGAACTCGCCGGATATGGTGGCGCGCTTCGATCTCTCTTTTCGCTGTATTTACGTCAACCCCCGCGTGCTGACGTGGTTTAACCGTAGCGAAAGCCAGATCTTCGGCTGGAAGCTGACCGAAAGTGTGCCGCACCACAACGCCGGCATGGAGCTGTTGCGCCTGATCGCCCACACCATGAGCAGTTCCACCCCGACCGACGGGGAAATCGCGCTGGAACATCAGAGCCAGCAGCGCGTGCTGCACGTGCGCAGCGTGCCGGAGTTTAATCTGGAGGGCGAGCTGGAGAGCGTGCTGGCCATCGGCCGCGATATCACCGGCATCCGGCTGGCGGAGAAAGAGCTACGCGACGCACACCAGCAACTGCGCCTGCTGGCGCGTAATCAGGAAGCGCGGCGCGAGGCGGAACGCAAGTACCTGGCCAGCGAAATCCATGATGAACTGGGCCAGCACCTGACCTCGCTGCGGGTCGGTCTGTCGCTGATCCGCATGCAGTCGCCGGAAAATAACGCCGCCGTGCACCTGCAGGTGGAAAATCTGATGCGCCTAGTGGACAGCACCATTCAGGTGGTGCGCGACGTTTCCACCCGCCTGCGGCCGAATATGCTCAATATGGGCCTGCTGCCGGCGCTGGAGTGGCTGCGCGATGAATTTAACCGCCAGCAAAAGTGCCGCTGCATTCTGATCGCCACCACGGAAAAAAAACTGCAGCTGGATGACCCCAGCACCACCGCCGCCTTCCGCGTGGTGCAGGAGTCGCTGACCAACGTCACCCGCCACGCCAGGGCCAGCAGCGTCTATATCTTTGTGCGCCAGCGCGGCGAGAAACTGGAGATCGAAGTGGTGGACAACGGCCGCGGCTTCGACCAGCAGCGCGTACGCTCCAACGCCTGGGGACTGCCGGGGATGAAAGAGCGGGCGGAAATGCTGCAGGGCTGGCTGACCATCGACAGCAAACCGGGCGAAGGCACCCGCGTACGGCTCAACTTCCCGCTCAACCGACAAAATTTTGATAAATAATAAAGCGAGAAAGACATGACCCAGCCAATACGTTTAATGATTGCCGAAGACCACGCCATTATGCGTGAAGGCCTGAAGCAGCTGTTCCTGCTGGACGCCGGCATCAAGGTGGTCGCCGAAGCCGCGGACGGCGGTCGGGTGCTGGAACGCCTGCGCGCCGGCGATGTCGATCTGCTGCTGCTGGATATCTCCATGCCGGGGATCAGCGGCGAAGATCTGATCAACCGCATCAGCAGCCAGCACCCCGGGCTGAAGATCCTGGTACTCAGCATGTTTAATGAACCTCAGATCGCTCAGCGCATGCTGGAGCACGGCGCGCTGGGCTATATCACCAAAGATCGCAACCCGGAAGCATTGCTGAATGCCATCCGCAGCGTCGCCAGCGGCGCGCGCTATATCGATCACGAGCTGGCGCAGAAGATCGTATTCGCCCAGTATCAGAGCAACAGCGCCCCCCACGAGAACCTGACCCTGCGCGAGCGGCAGATTATGATTATGCTGGCCCACGGCGAATCAATTAACGCCATCGCCGACACCCTGGCCATCAGCAATAAGACGGTCAGCACCTACAAATCGCGCTTGATGAAGAAGATGGGCTTCACCGCCAATGCCGATATCGTCAAGTACGCCATCAGCCATAACCTGGTGCAGTAAGGCGGGACGGAAAAAAATAAGGCACGCTGTCGCCAGCGTGCCTTTTGTTTGCCGTTCCTGGCGGGTTCAGTGCCCGTCCGCCTGACGCAGCGGCGGCGTAAAGCGGCGCAGCCGCAGCGCGTTGCTCACCACGAACACGCTGGATAACGCCATGGCGCTGGCGGCAAACACCGGCGACAGCAGGGTGCCGTTCAGCGGATACAGTATGCCCGCCGCTACCGGAATCAACGCCACGTTATAGGCAAAGGCCCAGAACAGATTCTGTTTGATATTCACCAGCGTGGCTTTCGACAGCGCAATCGCGCTGGAGACGCCGCCCAAATCGCCGGACATCAGCACCACGTCGGCAGCCTCGATGGCGATATCCGTCCCGGTGCCGATGGCGATGCCCACGTGCGCGGCGGCCAGCGCCGGCGCATCGTTGATGCCGTCGCCGACGTAGGCCACCGGCCCATACTCGGCGGCGAGGCGCTCAATGGCCGCGACTTTACCGTCCGGCAGCACTTCAGCCACCACCTCATCGATCCCCAGCTGACGCGCAATCGCCTGCGCGGTACGGCGGTTGTCGCCGGTGATCATCGCCACTTTCAGCCCCAGTTCATGCAGCGCCTTAATCGCCGGCAGGGTGGTGTCTTTGATCGGATCGGCCACCGCGATCATCGCCGCCAGCCGGCCATCGATGGCGACATACAACGGCGTTTTGCCCTCATCGCCCAGCCGCGCGGCACCTTCCGCCATCTGCGCCACGTCCAGCCCCAGCTGCTGCATATAGCGATCCGCGCCCACCGCGACGGTCATCCCCTCGATATCGGCGTTCACGCCAAAACCGGTGACCGACTCAAAGCGCGTAATAGTCGACAGCGGCACACTCTCCTGCTGCGCGGCATCGACAATGGCGCGGGCGATGGGGTGTTCCGATTTGTTTTCCACGGTCGCCACCAGCCCCAGCACCTGCGCGCGCTCAAAGCCGGGCGCCAGCACCAGATCGGTCAGTTCCGGACTCCCTTTGGTCAGGGTGCCGGTTTTATCCACCGCCACCACGGCCGCATCCCGCAGCGACTGCAGCGCCTCGCCTTTGCGGAACAGCACGCCCAGCTGCGCCGCGCGCCCGGTGCCCACCATGATGGAGGTCGGCGTCGCCAGCCCCATGGCGCACGGACAGGCGATAATCAGCACCACCACCGCATTCACCAGCGCAAACGACAGCGCCGGCGACGGCCCGAAGAACAGCCAGACCAGAAACGTCAGCAGCGCCACGGTCATCACCGCCGGCACAAACCACATGGTGATGCGATCCACCAGCGCCTGAATCGGCAGTTTGGCGCCCTGCGCCTGCTCCACCATGCGGATAATCTGCGCCAGCATGGTGTCGCTGCCGACTTTGGTCGCTTTAAACGTCAGTGCGCCGTTCTGATTGACGGTGCCGCCGACCACTTCGGCGCCGCTTTTTTTCTCTACCGGCACCGGTTCGCCGCTGATCATCGACTCGTCGACAAAGCTTTCACCCTCCAGCACTTCGCCGTCCACCGGGATGCGCTCACCGGGCCGGACTTCAATAATGTCCTCACGTTTGACCTCGGCGATATCCACTTCTGCCGCCTTACCGTCGCGCAGCACGCGGGCGGTTTTGGCCTGCAGGCCGATCAGCCGTTTAATCGCCTCCGAGGTATTGCCCTTGGCGCGGGCCTCAAAGTAACGCCCGAGTAAAATCAGCGCGACGATCACCGCCGCGGCTTCGTAGTAGACGTTGACCGTGCCGGCCGGCAGCCACTGCGGCGCAAAGGTAGCCACCAGCGAATAACCGTAAGCGGCGCTGACCCCGGTCGCCACCAGCGAGTTCATGTCGGGCGCGCCGTGCAGCAGGGCCGGAATACCCTTCTGGAAGAAACGTAAGCCGGGGCCGAACAGCACGATCGTGGTCAGCACAAACTGCAGGTACCAGCTGTTCTGCGTGCCGATGGTGCGGTCAATCAGAGCATGCATGCCCGGCACCAGATGCGAACCCATCTCCAGAATGAAAACCGGCAGCGCGAAACAGACGGCCACCAACAACGCTTTTTTCAGCGAACGCAGTTCTGCCGCCTGACGTACCGCCTGATCGGCGGTATCGCTCTTATCGGCGGCGATCGTCTGCGCCTCGTAACCCGCCTGCGCGACGGCGGCGATCAGCTCATCGGGGCTCACCCCGGCGGCCACCTGTACCTGCGCCCGTTCGGTCGCCAGATTGACCGTGGCCTGCTCCACGCCGTCTACCGCAGCCAGCGCGCGTTCAACCCGCCCTACACACGACGCGCAGGTCATGCCGGTTACCGACAGGTTGATGGTTTCCAGCTCCACCGTGTAACCCGCGTCATTCACCGCCTTCACCGCCGCCGCCACGTCGGGCGCGCCGCTAAAGGTGACGAATGCGCGTTCGGTGGCCAGATTGACGCTGGCATCGGCAACGCCGGGCACCGCTTTGAGCGCGCGTTCCACGCGCCCCACGCACGAGGCGCAGGTCATGCCTACGACGGGGAAATTGATTGCCGTTGACGCTTTAGACTGGGATGCCGTCGAATGCGTGTTCATAAAAAACTCCTCCTGCGACAGCGCCCCGTCATACCACAGGGCGCTCCTTTTGCTGTTCAGTCAGACTCGACGCTGGCGTGGAAACCGGCCGCAGCCAGCTCGGCCATCAGTTCGGCGCCGTCAACGCGGCTGGTAATAATCACCCGCTTGGTTGCCGGGTCGGCATCGATCTGCGCCAGCGGATCCCGCGCTTTGACCATTTTGGCGATCGAGGCGGCGCAGCCGCCGCACTTCATCGTCGGAATATGCAGCTGTAGATGATTCATCAATGGCTCCTTGCGTAAGTTGATCCCCATCGTCAACCTTGACCTAACGTCAAGGTCAATCTTTTTTGCAAAGTATTTTTTATTTGACGCGGCGGCTCAGAGAAATCAGCGCCGCACGGGGGAATGGCGTAATCTGGCTGCAGCGTGGATCTTCCACACTGCGGCGGTCTTATTATAGAGATGAAGCGCGCGCTTCCAAGGGCAGGCCGCTTAGCGGTTGCGAATAATCATCTGCACCGGATAGTGATCCGAGTACTGGTCGGTAAACGCATCGCGCAGCACTTTTACCTCTGCCACGTCGTTCTTCATCGCCGGAGAGACATAAATGTAGTCATAGCGCAACGGCGTCTTGGCCTGGTCATAGAAGATTTTCGTCGGCGCGGTGGCGACGAACGTATCCGGATACTTCTGCTTCAGCACGTCAATAAAGCCGCGCGACAAGATATTTTGCTGCACGGTGTAGTCCATTTTGCCGTTCACCAGGTTTTGCAGCACCGGCCGTTTGGCCTCTTTATCCTGCAGCTCCTTCACCATCTCGCTCTCGTTATAGCCGTTTTTATCCAACGGCGAGAAAGAGTTGAGGTCGCCGGCAATGATCCATTTGCCGTTCGGATCCGCACCATATTTGATGGAATCCAGAATCAGGTTCATCTCATCAATCCGCTGCGAGGTGCGGAACGGGTTCATATGTGTGACCACAAAGTGATAGTGACCGACATCGGCAAACAGCGCGCCGTGCCAGAGGTTATCCACCATCTTGCGTACATTGACAATCGGGTATTTGGCGGTGATTGCCGTCGGGAAAAATTCATCGTCGCCCGCCACCTTCGGCTCTTTCAGCAGCACCGCATAGCGGTGCCCGTAGCTCTGGGCAAAGGCCTCCAGCGTCTCGCGGGTAAAGTGGTTCATCTCCTGCCAGGCGATAATATCGGCATCCTGCCGCCTGGCCCATTCGGCAAACTTCTGTTTCCCCTTCGAGGTGTCGGACTTCATCCCCCAGTAGGCGTTATAGCTGATAATTTTCAGCTGCTGTTGCTGCTCCAGCGTCTGCGCGGCGCAGGCCGGCAGTGAGCCGCCGAGTAAACCCACTGCGATCGCTACGCTGATTATCGTTCTCATACTACGCTCCTTGTTGTTATATCAACATCACGTTCCGTTAATACTCACCTTCAGAAAGACGATGATTTTCCTCTCTATATACCACGCGACTTCCTTCTGTTTTGTGATATGCATTACTCTTGCCGCGTTTCTGCGGCCATATCCAGCCGCATAAAATCAACAAACGCCCGCATCTGCGGCGTCATAAACCCATTACGCGGGTAGTACAGGTGAAACCCCGCGACCGGTTTACACCACTGCGGCAGCACCCGCACCAGCGTGCCCCGGCGCAGCGCCGGCGCTACGCACTGGGCTTCCAGTAACGCCAGCCCCGCCCCCTGCTCGGCGGCGGCCAACAGCAGATCAATATCGTTGACCGTCAGGGTGGGGTCGATGTCCACCTCGATGCGCTCACCGGCGCGGCTGAGACGCCAGCGATACTGGGCGCCGTTGCCGCTCCAGCGGTAGTTGATGCAGCGGTGGCGGACAATCTCCTCCGGCGTCGCCGGCGGCGGCTGCGTCTGAAAACAGCCCGGCGCGGCCACCACCACCATCTGCAGATCCGCCGTCAGCCTGACCGCAATCATATCCTTCGGCACCCGGTCGCACGAACGGATGCCGGCATCGAACCCTGCGGCGACAATATCCTGCAGGTTGTCATCCAGCAGCATCTCCAGACGGATATCCGGATAGCGCGCCATAAAACGTTCAATCGCCGGTACGATCACCAGATGCCCGGCCAGGCGCGGCATACTGATGCGCAGCATACCGCGCGGCGTCCGCTGCGCCTCTCCCGCCCCCTGTATCGCACTTTCCAGCGCAGCCATCGCCGGCTCCAGCTGCGCCATCAGCCGTGAACCGGCCTCCGTCAGCGCGACGCTGCGCGTGGTGCGGTTAAACAGCCTGACGTGCAGCCGCTGTTCCAACGCGCGGATCGCATGGCTCGCCGCCGACGGCGACAGCCCCAGCCGCTGTGCCGCCCGACGGAAACTCCTCTCTTTAGCCACCGCCATAAAGACGGCCAGCTCAGCGTAATCGGCCCCTTTCATATTGCTGTGCCTTATTCATCAGTTCATGCGGATTATAGGGTATTAATTCACCTTTCTACCTGCGACACAATGAATGCCTCAACCCTCAGAGGAGAAAACAACTTGTGAACACTATGCGACGTTGGGAAATGAACGGTTTCGGACGCCAATCGCTGGCGCTACAGACGGCGGCGCGCCCCCGCCCGGCAGAAGATGAAGTGCTGGTGCAGGTGATGTCGGTCGCCCTGAATCACCGCGATAATTGGGTGATCGACAGCGGACGCGGCTTACCGCTGCGCTTTCCGTTTACCCCCGGTTCTGACCTTTCGGGGCGCGTGGTGGCGGCCGGCAGCCAGGTCAGCCGCTTTGCGCCGGGGGATGAGGTCATCTCAGTCTTTGCCCCGGAGTGGCTCGACGGTGCACGCCCCGGCAACGCGCGCGAGCTGGCTTACCGCACTCTGGGCGGCTTTTACCCCGGCGTACTGGCGGAATATGTGGCGATGAAAGCAGACTGGCTGGTGGCTAAACCCGCCTCGCTCAGCCACGCTGCCGCCAGCACGCTGCCCTGTGCGGCGCTGACCGCCTGGTTTGCCCTGGTGGAGCGCGGCAACCTGCAGCCGGGAGACAGCGTGCTGATTGAAGGCAGCGGCGGCGTAGCGCTGTTTGGTTTGCAAATCGCCAACATGCTGGGCGCCAAAACCCTTGTCGCCACCAGCGCCGGCAAAATGGCGGCGGTAAAACAGCTGGGAGCCGATGCGGTTATCGATCGTAACGCGCTGGGCATGGTCGACGCCGTCCTGCAGTTGACCGCCGATCGGGGAGTCGACCACATTCTTGAGCTGGCGGGCGGCACGCACCTGGGACAGGCGGCGGCGATGTGCGCCATCGGCGGAAAAATCCATCTGATCGGCGCGCTGGAAGGCTTTACCGTGTCGTCGCCGCTGGAGCCGATCCTGTTTAAGGATCTGGCGATTTACGGCATCGGCACCGGCCATCGCCGGGCGTTGAGCGAGATGTGCGCCGCCTTCGACGCCAACGGCCTCACACCGGTTATCGACAGCGTGTACCCGCTGGAAGCATTGCCGCTGGCGCTGGCGCGTGTGGAAAGCGGCGCCTTCGGCAAAGTGGTGGTGAACATTGGCGAGGCGGCGTAGGCCGTCCGCATTTTTCTCCCCTGACGCCCACGCTCAAAAACGGCCGGTAGCCCGGCGAATATTCAGGACAGTCTTATCCTGATTGTCCTTATACAACCTCCATGACTGATGTATTCCGAGAACGTAAAGCGGCGTCAGTCAACAGCCGCCCTGTCAACATGGCACACCGCATATTCTTTCACCGGTCATGGCCGCGCTATCTTTCCTCTTCGGATAAACGGCCTTCGTTCAGCGGCTCCGCCGGCGTCAAACAGCGATCGCGCCCGGCCAGGTAGCCCACCAGCGCCATTACCAGCGCCAGCGCCGCGCAGATCAACAGCGGGCCATGCCAGCTGTGGGTGGCGTCATACAGCAGCCCGACGCCGGGCGGCCCGCCGACGGCCAGCAGGTAACCGACGCACTGCGCCATACCGGAGAGCGCCGCGGCCTGTGCCGGCGTGCCGGAACGCAGGCCGATAAACGCCAGCCCCAGGATAATGGTGCTGCCGGCACCGATACCGAATAACACCACCCACAGCGTCGCGAAAGCAGGCAGCGCCAGCAGCCCCAACAGACCGGCAGCGGCCAGCAGCGATACCGTAACGGCGATCGCCCGCTGGTCTTTCATCCGCGCCAGCAAATGCCCGGTAAACAGCCCCGGGACGGCGGTCGCCAACTGCAGGACGCCGTGCAGCGATCCCGCCTGTTCGGCGCTGAAGCCCTGATAACGTAAAATCGACGGCAGCCAAGCAACCACCACATAATAAATCAGCGAGTTAAGTCCCAGGAACAGCGTCACCTGCCAGGCCAGCGCGGCGCGCCATACGCTACCGGAACGCTGCTGTGGCTCACCGGCGATCGCCAGCCGCGCTGCACCGTGGGAAAGCTGGGGAAACCAGATCGCCATCGCCAGCAACGGAAACAGCAGCATGGCGAACAGCGCGCCATTCCAGCCCAGCGCCGACAGTTGCGACAGCGGCACCACGGCCGCCGAGCCTAACGCGGCGCCAACCCCCATAATCAGGGCGTACAGCCCGGTCATGCTCGCCACCCGCTGGGGAAAGTCGCGTTTTAACAGGCTGGGCAACAATACGTTGCCCATGGCGATACCCAGACCGATCAGCACCGTGCCGCCATACACGCCGAACAGACCGCCGTAAGAACGGTAGCCGATACCGGCGGCAATCAGCAGCAGCGCCGCAAAAATCACCCGTTCAATGCCATACTTAACGGCAATGCTGCCGGCTAGCGGCGAAAACAGCGCGAACGCCAGCAGCGGCAGGGTTTGTATCAGGCCCGCCTGTACCGCACTCAGGGAAAAGTCGAGGCGGATGGCGTCCAGCAACGGCGCCAGACTGGTGAAAGGCGCCCGCAGGTTGGCGGCCACCAGCAGTATGCCCACTAGCAGAAGATGGGACTTTTTCACACGAAAGGATAATAATTTCATAATGTTATTCGCTGAGTTAATTTCCAGCATGACGTCTTGCCCGCGTAACGCGTCGCTAGGATTACAGGCCCGGTAACGGGAGTAGAAGTATTATAAAATTTTGATAATGAGTGGTGATATTTATATAACTGCAATTAATCTCTAAATTTGGCCATTTACCATGTCGTTACTGCAAAGCTACGAAGAGTTCGATCCTGACACCAACACCAGCCTGGCGGTGGCGCTCCACATTTCCGCCACGGAAACGCGTCGGACTATGCCGTTTCATCATCACCGCAAGGGCCAGCTGATCCTGCCGCTGCGCGGTGGCCTGGTGTGTGAGGTCGCCAAAGCCTACTGGATGGTGCCGACCGGCAACGCCGTCTGGATCCCTGGCGGGATGGAGCACAGCAACCGGGCAATGGGCGATGTGGATATTTATCTGTTGTTCGTCGAGCCGAACTATCCCGGCATGCCGGACGAGTGCTGTACGCTGCAAATCAGCCTGATGCTGCGTGAAATCATCAAACACTTCGCCACACTGCCGGCAGATTACGTCGCCGACAGCCCCACCGGCCGTCTGGCGGCGGTGATGATGCACGAACTGGCGCAGATGCCGGTCGGGCTTCTGCATGTGCCAATCAGCGGCAATGCCAAGATCAAACAGCTGGCGGATGAAATCATGCTGGCGCCCGGCAGCCGCAGTACGCTGCACGAGTGGGCGCAGAAGATGGCGATGAGCGACCGCAGCTTTGAGCGGTTTATACGGCGGGAAACGGGCATGACGTTCGGCAAGTGGCGCCATCAGCTGCAGCTGATGGTCGCCGTACGGATGCTGGTGCTGGGAGAATCGGTACAGAACGTCGCTTATGAACTCGGTTACGACTCCCCGACCGCCTTTATCACCATGTTTAAAAAAGCGTTGGGTAAAACGCCGGGGCGTTACCTGATGCAGGATTAGCGCCGGCTTTCACGCCAGAACGCGTAGCCGCAGGCTGCAATCGTCAGCGCGACGACCAGCATGCTGCTCAGCAAGCTGATATTCAGCATGCGCAGCATCATGGCCGACAGCCCTTCGGAATACGGCGGTAGGCCGCCGCTTTTCACGGCGATAAAATAGAACAGTACAATCAGTATCACCTGGCAGGCCAGCCAGGCGACCATCGGTAGGATAACCACCGCCAGCCGGCGCTCCGCCGCCGTCGCGCGTAATGCGAAAAAGCAACCCAGCGGCGCCAGCGCGGGCAGCAGCGGCATCAGCACACTGACGACCAGTTGCATCACCGGAATGTCATACTGCCGGAAAACCTGCCATGACATCATCACACCCGCCGGCAGGGTGCGATAGAGCAGGATGGCGCACAGACCTCCCCACACCAGTGCAGCTTTTGTCGACTTATTCATCCCGTTCACCTCCCTCAGCCAGAGTGCGGCAACGCTGCACCATGGCGATAATCACCTGAAACAGCTCATCTTTGGCCTGCTGCTCGCTCACCACGCCGTTCACTACGGCATCAGACAACCCTTCCGCAGCGCCGAGCATCCCCCGCAGCGCCGCGTCGTGCAGCGGCAGGCCGTCGCAAAACGGGGCAAACAGCGCGCGGCATTTTTCCGTAAAACTTACCGCGTACTCCTGCCGGATCTGCGCCAGCTCCGGCGTACCGGTCAGCGCCGCCATCACGCTGGGCATCTCACGCCCCTGCTGCAGGACGCACTCGATATAGGACGCGGCAATCACCGTCGCCCGCTGTTCCAGCATCGGCGCCGCCCGACGGAGGTTGTCATCCATCAGCGCCGTCTGACGACGATCGAACTCTTTATACAAGATGGCGAACAAACCGGAACGGTTGGAGAAGTGGTCATAAACCACCGGCTTGGTGACGCCGGCCTGCTGCGCCAGATGGCCAAGGGTCAGCGCTTCCGTCCCTTCTTCACGAATAATCCGCCATGCCACGTCTATCAGCTGCAGGTGGCGCGCTTCCCGCGATAGACGCCGGCGTGCAGGCGCTGTGGCCATACGGTGACTCCTAATTTGTCTACGGCACTATATACTAAAGGTAACTTACTATTGGTAGGTTACCGTGAGTCTTCAACACTACGTCCGTTCCCGTTTCATGGCAACAGGAGTCTCTCCATGCATGCACTGATCGTCGTTTCTCACCCTCTGCAGCACTCCCTGACGCACGGCAGCGCCGCCGCCATCGCCGAAGGCATCACCGCGGCCAATCCGACGCATACCGTTGACATCGCCGACCTGACGCAGGAAGGCTTCAACCCGACGTTTTCCGCCGCGGATATGGCGGCGTTTCAGCAAACCGGAGCCGTCCCGCCCGACGTGCTCGCCGAACAGGCGCGTATCGACCGCGCCGATGCGTTGGTACTGGTGTTCCCCGTTTACTGGTGGTCGATGCCGGGTCTGCTGAAAGGCTGGATCGATCGCGTATTTACCAACGGCTGGGCCTATGACGACACCTCCGGCGACACCGTAGTGAAGAAACTGGCGCACCTGCCGGTGCATCTGGTGGCGTTGGGGGCGGTTAACCGGCAGACCTTTGTCAAACGCGGCTACGCCGACGCTTTCAACACCCAGGTAGGCCACGGTATTTTCGACTATTGCGGCGCGCCGGTGCTAACCAGCGAAGTACTGCTGATGCCGGAAATGGGCAGCCCGGAAGCCTGCTTGGAAAGGGCGCAGGCTATCGGTCGCGCCATTTTCCGCTAACTCATGTTATCAACCTGCCAGCGCGGCGTGGCGCGTTGGCGGGTTATTCAAACATTTTCCGTAAAACGCGCCAGCCGCTGCCGCAGCTGCAGGTTCTCCCTGCGCAGCTGTTCGACTTCATCCAGCAGCGTCAGCGCCACCGCAATCCCCGGCCAGTCCAGTGCCAGTTCTTGATGCAGCCGCTGCGCGCGATGAAATTCCGCCAGCGCGCCATCGTCAAACAGCCACTCGTCGTCGGCCGGCTGACAAGGTTCGATCACCCCCAGCCCGACTATTTCGACCAGTTCATCTTGCGATACGCCGGCGTGCAGACAAAACTCTGTCAGCGTAAACGTGATATTTACGTTGGTCATATTACTTACCCCACTCTTTACGCGGATCGAAATCTGACTGCGCTTCTGCCAGCCGCTGCCACAACGCTGCGCTCTGCGCGTCCGGCTTCGGCGGCATTACCACTTTCACCACCGCGTACAGGTCGCCGCTCGCCGTCTGTCCCTTGCCCGGCAGGCCTTTGCCTTTAATGCGCAGACGCTGCCCGCTCTGCGTGCCGGCGGGAACGGTCAACAGAATCTGCTGCTGGATGGTCGGTACGGAGACTTTGGCCCCCAGCGCCGCTTCCCACGGCGACAGCGGCAAAACGATTTCCAGATTGTCACCGACGATATCGAAGCGCGGATGCGGCGCAATACGCACGATCAGATAGAGATCGCCGCTCGCGCCGCCATCGATCCCCGGCGATCCCTGCCCCTTGAGGCGAATGCGCTCCCCTTCCCTGACTCCGGCCGGTATTTTCACGTTGAGCGTTTTCGGGATTTCCTGCTCGACCAGACCAAACACGTTATATACCGGCACGTGATAGCTGATGGTGCGTGTCTGTTCGGCAAAGATATCCTCCAGGAATACCGCCACTTCAATCTCCAGATTCTGGCCGCGCATGGCATGGTGCTGGCGCTGCTGACGCGCGCGCGCACGTTCACCGAACATCGAGGAGAAGAGGTCGGAGAAGTCTTCTGCGTTGTAACTGTCGTTGTGCTGCGCCTGCCGGCCGAAATGCGGATCGTTGCGGTGCAGGCGCAGACGATCGTATTCCGCGCGGCTTTCTTCGTCCTTCAGCACCTCATAGGCTTCGGCGACTTGCTTAAACTTTGCCTCGGCATCCGGCTCTTTGCTGACGTCAGGATGGTATTTGCGCGCCAGGCGGCGATAGGCCGTTTTTATCACCTTGAGATCGTCTTCAGGCTTAACGCCCAAAATGGCATAATAATCCTTGAATTCCATAATATTATCATCTCGTTACGGTCTTTTATCAGACACTGTGGCAGCTTCTTGTTACCGCTGATATTTGCTCACCTGGCGCTGAAACGGCGGGTGACCATAAACAGGCCAAAGGCGCTGAACAGCATTTCAATCCCGACAATGGTGGTCACCAGAACCACCGAGGTGGCCGCATCGGCGCTCAGCAGCATCCAGGCGATCGCCAAATCCAACACGCCGATCGCGTACTGGATCCCGTTGCCCGGGAGCGCACGCAGCTGATAACCGGCCAGCAGGCGAAATACGCCCCCCAACGCAAACAGCGCCGCCAGATAAATCGCCATGGTAAAGATGCCGACGGCAGGGCTGGTGATAAACACGTAGCCAATAATCAGATAGGCGATACCCAATAGAATACCGCCGATCATCGGCCAGGTATTTTGCGCTCGGTTAACAATCATGCCGACGATCATGCCGATCCCGCTCAGCAGCAAGAAGACCCCCATCACCACGCTGAGCGCCGCACCAGACGCGAAAGGACTGAACAAACAGAACAGCCCCGCCACCAGCAACAGCAGCGAGAGCGCCAGCAGCAGCCTGCGCTGCTTTTTCACCAACTGCGGATCGAGCGCGGATAAATGATTATTTCCTATATTCAACATAAGCTAACTCCTTTTTATCGATGAGGTTTCAAGCAACCCCTGAAATTATAGCCGGATAACACCGCCCGTGATGGACGATCCGCGGCGTTGATGCGTCGCACCGTCACCAGGAGGAAATAACAGGGCGCCCCCCTCTTTTTAACTCAAAAAATATCGAGATAAAACAAGAAAGGACCAAGAACAAAACATAAGAACCCACAAATCAAATAATTATTAAAAAAGCAGACAAATGGATATTTCTGACAAAAAACCCGCATTTTACCGTTAAAAGAGTGGGTTATTGACAGTGCTGTTTTTTTAGTATTATTCTCTGCACAACAAACCAGCAGAACATGCTGAAATAAAACAAAAAAATCAAACAACGCCTTTTAAAAAGGTAGTGAATATATTGATAGGTATTTATTCATTAAATTTATAATTAACCTGATAAATAACTAATAACGCCATTAATCGGCGTTTATCCTCGCATGGAATGATAGCAATAACGTCATGCCTGGGCACGTTCTTTCTCTATTTATTTCATTCGAATGAATATTTTCGGTGATTACTTAAATCTATGCAGGGACTGCATGATTAACATGGGCTACGATATGTATTTAATCAAAGGACTGTTCACCCTTAAACCGCTGTTATTGGCATCCGTTTTATTCCCCTGCGTCGTTAACGCCACTACCCTGTTAGAGGCCATCCGCAATGCCGGCGCCGTCAACCCGGAGCTGCAGGCGGCAATGTATCGCCAGCTGGCGGGTAATGAAAAAAGCAGTCAGGGTCTGGCCGGACTGCTACCGACCATTCAGCTAAGCGGCGGCTACAACCAGCAGGATCAACCGAAGGCGACCTACGCCGCCAAAGTCACGCGCCATAATTACGCCATTTCACTCAATCAACCGCTGTTCGATCTGTCTAAATATGCCGATTATCTGCGCGGCAAGGCGATAGCCAACAGCGCGGATATCGAACTGCTGCGTGCGCAGGAAACGCTGGCCTATGATGTGGCGGACGCTTATGCCGCCGTGCTGTATCAAAACGAGGTTTATCAGGCCGCACGGGCGGCCACGCAGGTGTATGAAAACGAGCTGCAGCAGACCACGCTGGCCGTATCGCTCGGCAATGCCACCCGCGTCGACGCCGATGAAGCACAGGCAAACCGCGATCTGTTTCGCGCCAAAGAGATTGAAGCACACAATAATCTGAGCGCCGTCGCCACCAAGTATCGACGGCTGACCGGTCTGGAGCACAACTCCATCGCCCCAATTAGCGCCGCCTGCCTGTTGCAGGGTGTGCCGAGCGCCAACGAAAAGGAACCGGATCTCTATCAGCGCGCACTGGCCCACAACAGCCAGATCCGCAGCGCACGCGCCCAGTGGGAAATCGCCAAAACCGGCGTCTACCAGGCGCACAGCGCCCATATGCCCACCGTCAATTTCCAGGCGTCTTACGGCAGCAACTGGAGCCGGGCCGAAGACAGCAACCAGCTCGACGAGATGTTCGGCAGCACCTCGAAAACCACCAACACCAACCTCGGCGTCTCCGTATCCGTGCCGATTTTCAGCGGCGGCCAACAGATGTCGCAATCGCGAGAGGCGATCTATACCCGCGAACAGGCGCGTTACAGCCTGATCGACGCCCAGCAGAAAGTGAAGGAAGAGCTGCACAACGCCCTGTTGAACGTGACCAACAGCCGTTCGCTGGTGACCTCGACCCAGCAGATGATCCGTTCGGAACAGATCAAAATCCGCTCCACCGCCACCGGGAAGAAACTGGGGCTGCGCACCAAAATGGATGAACTGAACGCCTACCAAAGTTACTACGAAGCGGTAAAAAACAACGCCGAAGCGCGTTACAAACTGCTGATGGCCAAGGTTGCTCAGGCCCAGTCAACCGGCGATCTCGGCCATAACGCCATCGCGCAGATTAGCTGCTCGCAATAACTTTTCGCCAGGATTCAGGATGACACAGTCACTTTTTCGCCAGGAAGCGCTGGATGCCAATAACAATAAGGTCATGGGGACCGTTTCCCTCTATTCGCCGCCGTATCGCTGGCTGGTTATCTCCCTGGCGAGCTGCCTGGTGACGCTGATCGTCTTGTTTATCGTGTTTGGCAGCTACACCAAGAAAGAGACCGCGACAGGTAACCTGTTGCCCAGCAAAGGCATTTACAACATTACCGCGCCGGTTTCCGGCACCATCACCGACATGCAGGTGGAAAAAGGCAGCGAGGTCGAGCAGGACAGCGTGCTGATGACCATTTCCTCGGAGCTGTCTACCGCCATGGGGCAAACCCGCCAGTTCGTGCACGATCAGCTGACGCTGCAAAATGAACGGCTGCAGTCCGAACGGGAAAGCGAATACCGCCTGCATGCCGAAACCATGGGCGGTCTGAAAAAACAGCTCGCTTCTCTGGAGTCGCAGGTTGTGCTGTTGAAAAAACAGCAGGCCAAGCGTCAGCAGCAATTGAACCTGGCCAGCAATCAGCTGCATAAGCTGCAGCAAATGCGCAACCAGGGCTTCGCCTCTAATCAGCAAATTGATGAACAGCAGAACACCGTGCTGGAAGTCGGTGCCCGGCTGCAGGATGCCGATCGGCTGGTGATGGATCTGGAGCAGAAAATTATCGCCCTGCGTCAGCAGCTGCGGGAGCTGCCGCTGGCCCTCTCCAAGCGGCAAAATGAAATCGACCGCAGTCAAGCGGATGTGGACCGCTCCCTGGCGGAGAACGAGTCGCACCGCGCCGTTTACATCAAGGCGACGGAAACCGGCACCATCGGCGCCACGCTGGTCAAACAGGGCCAGGTGGTCGCTAACGGCCAGCCGCTGCTCTACATCCTGCCGCAAGGCAGCCGGCTGCAGGCCAGAGTTATGGTCGGCAGCCGCGCCATCGGCTTTATCAATCCGGGGCAACAGGTGATGTTGCGCTATGAAGCCTACCCCTATCAAAAATTCGGCGTCCAGCGCGGGCGGGTGATCGAGGTGTCGACCGCTGCGCTCTCTCCGCAGGAAGTGATGGCCATCACCGGCGACCCAAACGTGCACGAGCGGCTGTATCAGGTGGTGGTCGAACTCGACAAACAATCCATCAACCTGTACGGCAAGGACGTTGCGCTGCGCTCGGGCATCAAGCTGGAAGCAGATTTTTTGATTGAAAAGCGACGGATCATCGAGTGGGTATTTGAGCCTCTCTACGCTTTGGGCCACCGCTTGTAATTACTGCGCTTTTTAACAGGGAGTCATATTTTTCCAATGGAATTTTTAAAGAACCTTCACTTCGGCTTCGGCCGACGGCTGCCGGTGATCCAGCAGTCGCAGGCGGCCGAATGCGGCCTGGCCTGCGTCGCGATGGTGGTGAATTACTATAAATACAACATCGACATGATCAGCCTGCGTCGTCGCTTCTCCACCTCAATGAAAGGCGCCACGCTGGCGGACGTGATGCGCGTCGCCGGCAGCCTGGGTATGGCCGGACGCGCACTGCGTCTGGAGATCGAAGAGCTGGACAAGCTGCGCCGTCCCTGCATTCTGCACTGGAACCTGAACCACTTTGTGGTGCTGAAGAAGGTCAAGAAAAACGCCATCGTCATTCACGACCCCGCCAGCGGGGTGCGCGTGGTGTCAATGAAGGAGGTGTCCAGCTGCTTTACCGGCGTGGCGCTGGAGCTGTTGCCGTCCGCATCGTTCAAGCCGGCGGTGGAAAAACAGTCGCTGTCGATGTTCCGCCTGATCGGCAGCGTCACCGGCATCAGCGCCGCGTTAACTCAGATATTAATGCTGTCCGTGGCGCTGGAGGTGTTCGGCGTTATTACGCCGTTCTATATGCAGTGGGTGATGGACCAGGTGCTGGTCTCCGACGACCGCGATCTGCTGACGCTGCTGAGCGTCGGCTTTATTTTCGTCTTCCTGTTCCAAAACCTGATCACCGCCCTGCGCTCCTGGGTGATGACCTGGTTCTCCAGCCTGCTGAATGTACAGTGGACCACCAACGTTTGCTCGCATCTGCTGGGGCTGCCGCTGTCGTTTTTCGAATCGCGCCACGTGGGCGATATCATCTCCCGCTTCGGTTCGGTCAGCACCATTCAAGAGACGCTGACGACGCGCTTTATCAGCTCGGTGCTGGACGGCATCATGGCGATCGTCACGCTCGGCGTGCTGTTCACCTATAACAGAATGCTCACCGCGGTGGTGGTGCTTCAGTTCCTGCTGTATGCCGCCATCCGCTGGATTGCCTATCGCCCGTTTCGCAACGCCAACGAAGACCACATCATCACCGCCGCCAAGGCGCAGTCGATTCTGCTGGAATCGGTGCGCGGCGCCAAAACCCTGAAGTTGAATAACCGGCAGGATATCCGCGTCAGCAGCTACGCCAATGCGCTGGTAGAAACCACCAACAAGAATATCGTCGTGCAGCGCCTGAGCATCGGCTTCAGCACCATCCACGGCATTATCGCCAGCATCGGTCGTATCGCGCTGGTCTGGCTGGCTGCGCTGCAGGTGCTGGACGGCAACTTCTCCGCCGGTATGCTGATAGGCTTTATGTCATTCGCCGACCAGTTCATCTCACGCGGATCTGGCCTGGTGGACGCCTGGATCGATTTTCGCATGCTGCGGCTGCACGGCGAACGTCTGGCGGATATCGTGCTGACCGAGCAGGAAAAAGATGGCCGTCACGAGGCGGAAAGTCCTGGCACCGTCTCGTCTCAGCCACCGACGATCACGCTGGATAACGTGTCGTTCCGCTATGCCGAGACCGAACCGATGATCCTGGATGGCTGCTCGTTCGAAATTGGATCTGGGGAATCGGTCGCGCTGATCGGGCCGTCCGGCCAAGGCAAAACCACGCTGGCCAAGCTGCTGCTGGGGCTGCTCCAGCCGGTCTCCGGCCGTATTCTGATCGACGGCGTCGATATTCAGGACGTCGGGCTGTACCAATACCGCGAACGCATCGGCTGCGTGATGCAGGACGACATCCTGTTTGCCGGCTCGATCGCCGATAATATCTGTTTCTTCAGTCAGGAAGCCGATCAGGAACGCATCGAACAGGCGGCTAAAATTGCGCAAATCCATGATGACATCATGAAAATGCCGATGACCTATCAAAGTCTGGTGGGTGATATGGGTTCATCGTTGTCCGGTGGGCAGAATCAGCGCGTGCTGCTGGCGCGAGCGCTGTACCGTAATCCATCGATACTGGTGCTGGATGAGGCCTCCAGCCACCTGGATGTAGAAAGGGAAATGCGCATCAACGACGCCATTCGCAATATGGCGATCACCCGCATCATCATCGCCCATCGCCCGGAAACCATCCGCAGCGCCAGGCGCATCGTAATGCTGTCCGACGGCAAGGCGCAACCGGTCAACCCGGAGACGCTGGCGCCGTTTTAACTGCCCGCTCAACACGGTGCGCGGCCACGCACCGTCACAATACTGTAAAAAAAACAACATTTCCCTTTATTAATAAGCAGATAAGCTAAACTTACCACCGATAGTCAACGGCGACGTTGTTCATGCCGCCAGTCCTTCACCTGCAGGGAGTCTACTGACGCATGCCCACCTTTTCGCGCAGAAAACTGTTACAGGCGGCGGCCGTCGGTTCGGCATTTTCGCTGCTGCCGGCCTCGATTCGCAAAGCGCTGGCGATCCCCGCCAACAACCGGACCGGCAGCATTCAGGATGTGGAGCATGTGGTGATTCTGATGCAGGAAAACCGCGCCTTCGACCACTACTTTGGCACGCTGCCCGGCGTCCGCGGCTTTAGCGACCGCTTTACCATTCCGCTGCCGGACAACCGCAGCGTGTGGCAGCAGCAAGGAACGGAGCGGCTGGTGCTGCCCTATCATCTGGATGCGCAACGCGGCAACGCCCAGCGCGTCAGCGGAACTCCGCACACCTGGCCTGACGCGCACGCCGCCTGGGACAGCGGCCGTATGAGCGCCTGGCCCAGCCACAAAACGCCAACGTCGATGGGCTATTACCGCGAGCCGGAGCTGCCGTTTCAGTTCGCGCTGGCTAACGCTTTTACGCTGTGCGATGCCTATCACTGTTCAATGCACGCCGGCACCAACCCTAACCGACTCTTCCTGTGGACCGGCAGCAACGGTCCCGGCCCGGATAACAGCGCCGTGGTGGTCAATGAGTGGGATCACCCCGGCAGCGAGGACAAAGGCTACCGCTGGAAAACCTACCCTGAGCGTCTGGAAGAAAGCGGCGTCAGTTGGAAGGTCTATCAATACCTGCCGGATAACTTCGGCGATAATCCGCTGGCCGGTTTCCGCCAGTACCGCGCGGCCAGCATCAAGGCCGGCAATCCGGCCAACCCCCCGAAAGAGTTCACGGATTTTGTACCGTACAGTGAACAGATCAACGCCATCGCACCGCTGTATAAAGGCAATGGCAACACCCTGCCGGCCGGCGGCGGCGATCTGGAGGCGATGCTGGCCGGGTTCCGCAACGACGTACAGCAGGGCAAACTGCCGCAGGTAAGCTGGCTGATCGCGCCGGCGGCCTACTCCGAACACCCCGACCCTTCCAGCCCGGTACAGGGCGGATGGTTTACTCAGGAAGTGCTTAATGCATTAACCGAACGGCCGGAAGTGTGGAGTAAAACCGTGCTGTTTGTCACCTACGATGAAAACGACGGCTTTTTCGATCATATGCCTTCTCCGTCGGCGCCGTCGCTGCGCAGCGACGGCAGCTTCGCCGGTAAATCCACCGTGCCTTTTGAAACGGAAATCTTCCAGCACCCGGCGCCGCCGGGCAGCACGGATCAGCCGCCGCCGGACGCCGGCATTTACGGCCCCGGTCCGCGGGTGCCGATGCTGGTACTGTCGCCATGGAGCCGCGGCGGCTGGGTCAATTCCCAGTCCTTCGACCACACCTCCGTGCTGCAATTTCTGGAAAAACGTTTCCAGGTGCATGAACCCAATATCAGCGACTGGCGACGGGCGGTCTGCGGCGACCTGACCTCGGCCTTTAATTTTATCGATCCCAACAATGAAAAACTGCCGGCGCTGCACACCACCACCCGCCACGCCGCCGACGCGATGCGTCGGCGGCAAGAAAAATTGCCGCAGGTGCCGCTGCCCGCCGCCGAACAGCAACGGCTACCACAGCAAAAACGTCAGGCCCGCCCGTCGCGCGCGCTGCCCTACCAGCTGCAGGTGGAAGCAAACGGCTACCCTCGTCAGCAGTTACTGACGCTGAATATGATCAATAACGGCAGTCAGGGGACGGTATTCCACGTTTACGACCGGCTGAGCCTGGATGAGATACCGCGCCGCTTTACCGTGGAAGCGGGTAAATCGCTGAGCGACGACTGGCACATTACGGAGGATTACGATCTGTGGCTGCTGGGGCCAAACGGTTTCCACCGTGCGCTGCGCGGCAACCTGCAGCGCTCGCAGGCGGAAGTACGGCTGGAGAGCGTACCGGACAGCATGCGCCTCCGTCTGGCCCTGCTGAACCCCGGCCCGCAGCCGCAAGAGATTACGCTGGCGCGCTGCCCCTACGGCAGCCGGGAGGCACAACGCATCTCGCTGGCCGCCGGCGCAACACACGTGCTGCCACTCAACGTCAGCGCCAGCGGCGGTTGGTATGATATTAGCGTGACGGATGGACGAGGCTGGTTACGCCGGTTGGCCGGACGACTCGAGAACGGCCGCCACAGCATCAGCGATCCGCTGATGGGCCAGCCCTGAGTCTTCACGCTTCTCGCCGAGCTCACGCTCAGAAACGGTAGCCGACGCCGACGGTGAACAGATTCACGTCGCGGTTCAAGCCGCCGATATCGATCTGCGATCCTTCATAACCTACGTCCAGCACAATATTTTCCCTGAGGGTAAACATCAGGCCGGCGCCGTAGGCAAAGGCCGAACTGGAGCTGGCGCCGCGGCTGCCGCGCGTTCTGCCGTAATTCTGCTCCGTTGCCCAGGCGGCAGCGTTTTTCACGTTGCTGTGGTTCAGGCCCACCAGCCCGTAAATCACCATATAACGGTTCAGGTAGTAGGCCGGGCCTACGCTGTAGGCATAATAATTCAGCTCGGTTTTACCGCCGTTCACGCTGTGGTTATCGCCACCCAGCGCGGTGAAAGAGCTCATCAGACTCAGGACCGACCCCCACTCATAACGATATTTAATATTAATGCCGTCCAGGTCGCTGAAATTATCAAGCTGAGCGCGCGCATAATCAAAAATCACGGTGTGACGTTCTGCCTGCGCCGGCATAAGCGTAGATAAAGCGACAACGATAGCGCCGAGCAATGCTGATTTTTTCATTCCATCATCCTTAAATAACCATTAGCTACCTGACCAATGTCATTCTTCCATTCATTCAGACAAACAGCGGCCGGCGAATGGCCATCACGGCACGAAAACGCCCCATACCTATCAGCCTGAAGGGTCAGCAAGGGGATGATAGCCAATCAGCGTGCGGATTTCATGCGGGTGAGCGGTAAAAAAAATGGCCAATGTCACAAACAAGAATCCACCCAATTAATTTAAAGAAAATACTCAAAGAAGAGGCAGGATAATGCCTAATCCACGTATTTCCTGACAGCAAATCTATTAGTGATAATTAGCCGGCACGCCATAGGAAAACTAAACAGAGAAGAGCGAGACAATGTGAAAGGCAGACGACAATAATTGATATCATTTACAAAAAAAACCTTATTAATAATAAATAATTATTTAATTAACCTCTCTCTTTCTTAATTATCGTAGAGATAACACATTTTATTTTCATCCTTACGGCGAACAGCAAACTGATTGAACGTCGCCCGACTGCCCTTACGCACGCCGTTCACCGCCCCGCCGACTCACCTCTCTCCGGGCGTTCCGGCACGGCATCGATTTTTTCTGTTGCATAGCTAAACCGGTTCTTCTATTTTAGCTCGCCATCAGCCACAGCAATAGCGGGGTAAAACATGGCAAACCGTGTCTGGGTTCTGGGAGACGCCGTTGTCGATCTGGTTCCTGAAAATTCAAACAGTTATCTTAAGTGCCCCGGCGGCGCACCGGCCAATGTTGCCGTCGGCATCGCCCGCCTGGGCGGCGACAGCGGCTTTATCGGCCGCGTCGGCGACGACAGTTTCGGCGCATTTCTCCGCCAGGTGCTGAGCAATGAAGGGGTGGATACCGCCCGGATGTTCGCAGATGCTGAGCACCATACCTCAACCGTGGTGGTGGATCTGGCCAGTGACGGCGAGCGCTCCTTCACCTTTATGGTCACCCCCAGCGCCGACCTGTTTTTACAGCCTGCCGATCTGCCGGTCTTTCAAGCCGGCGAATGGCTGCACGTCTGTTCGATCGCCCTGTCGCAGGAGCCAAGCCGCAGCACCACGATGGCGGCCATGGCCGCCATCCGCGCCGCCGGCGGCTGGGTCAGTTTTGACCCCAATATCCGTGCAGACGTCTGGCGACAGCCGGAAGAACTGCGCCCCTGCCTGATGCAGGCGCTGCTGCTGGCCGACGTGGTGAAAATCTCACTGGATGAACTGTTTTTTATCAGCAACCTCAACGAGATGGACGCCGCTGTCGACTGGGTGCTCGCCCACTTCCCCCTGCGTCTGCTGTTGGTGACGCAGGGCGGAGACGGCGTTTGCGTCCATGACGGCCGTGAACTGCGCCACTTCCCCGCTACGCCGGTAGTGCCGGTGGACACCACCGGCGCCGGCGACGCCTTCGTGGCCGGTTTGCTGGCCGCGCTGTCCGCACTCGGCCGCCTGCCGCAGGCAGACGAATGGCCGGCAGTTATTGCCCAGGCGCAGGCCTGCGGCGCGCTGGCGACCACCGCTAAAGGGGCAATGACCGCCCTGCCGCACGCCGCTGAACTGGCCGCTTTTCTGTTGCAACCCGCCTGACGATCGCGGGGTGGGCACTCGCCCGCCCCGCATCCCGTGATAAATGCGCGCTCGATCACAATAGCTGAATCGGGTTAGCCAACTTCATTGCCATCCTCTCCATTTCTCGATTATCTTTCCGCCAGAAAAACCGGTTTAGCAATTTAGCAATTTAGCAAACAATAATAATGACCTTTCTGGATGATAGAACCCATGAAAAACCTACGCTATCTGGCTGTAACGACAGGATTATTCATCGCCGGCCCGGCGCTGGCCGCCAACGACAGTATTGAGGCCCGCCTCAACGCACTGGAGCAGCGCCTGCAACAGGCGGAACTGCGGGCCACGCAGGCCGAAAAACGCGCCGCCGCCGCCGAACGGCAAGCCCAGCGCCTGGAACAACGCACCGAACATGCCGAACGGCAGGCCCGGAGCCTGGAGCAGCGCACCGCGCACGTCGAGCAGCAAAGCACACAGCTGGCGAAGCGCAGCTCCGCAGTGCAGGAGGACGCTACGCCGCCGGCCGCCGGCCTCCAGCTCACCCATTTCAGCGATCTGAAACTGTACGGCGATGTGGAGTTCAATCTCGACGGCGCCAGCCGCAGCGGCCAGCTCACCTCGTTGAAAACCCGCGACAACAAAAACTGGAAGCCCGGCGATCACGAGCGCTGGGATATTAACGGCCGCATTCTGGTCGGGCTGGACGGCTACCGCCGCAACCCGGACGGCCGCTTCTCCGGCTTCCGCGTCCAGCCGCTGGCGGATATGAGCGGCAAAATGAATCTGGACGACGCCGCGTTCTTCTTCGGTAAAGAACAGGACTGGCAGGCCAAGATCGGCCGTTTTGAAGCCTACGATATGTTCCCGCTCAACCAGGACACCTTTATCGAGTATTCCGGCAACACCGCCAACGATCTGTACGCCGACGGCTTCGGCTATATCTACATGATGAAAGAGGGGCGCGGGCGCAGCAGCAGCGGCGGCAACCTGATGCTGAGCAAATACGCCGGCGACTGGTATTTCGAGCTCAACACCCTGGTGGAAGACGGCACCTCGCTGTTCCAAGAGAGCAGCTATCACGGCAACACGCTGGAAAACAAAAAGAACGTCGCCTACCTGCGCCCGGTTATCGCCTGGAAAAAAGATCGCTTCAGCGCCGCGCTGGCGATGGAAAGCAACGTGGTCAACAACGCCTACGGCTACCAGAACGCCCGCGGTCAGTGGGTCGACCAGTCCAAGCGTAACGGCTACGGCATGACGCTCAGCTGGAACAGTCTGGCGGACGACGCCGAAAACGGCATCGTCGCCAACCTCAGCACCGCCTATCTGGATGCGGCCGGCGAGCAGGACTTCTCCGCCGGCGCCAACGTGCTGTGGCGCCGCTTCGAGCTGGGCTATATCTACGCCCATAACAATATCAAAGAGTTTTCCACCGACGGCATGACGGCGCAGATCGACAACCCGCTCAGCGAACCGGGACGCTATGACATTCACACCATTCATGCGTCGTACCAAATCCCCAACGTCATGAACATGCCGAACTTTAATCTGTATCTCGGCGCCTACGCCTCCATGCTGGAGGCCGACGCCGACAACAAGATCGCCAACGGCGATAACGACAAACGCTACGGCCTGCGCGCCAGATTCAAATACTTTTTCTGAACCACCGGCCGCGCGGCGGCCGGCATTGTTAGCATTTAAACGGGAGAGAACATGAACGTCACCGCAACCGCACAGGCGCTGTTGCCATTACTCGGCGGCAAAGACAATATCGCCAGCGCGGCCCACTGCGCCACGCGTCTGCGCCTGGTGCTGCTGGACGACAGCAAGATAGATAAAGCCGCCATCGAACAGCTGGAGGGGGTGAAAGGCTGCTTTAGCAACGCCGGGCAGATTCAGGTGATCTTCGGCACCGGCCTGGTGAACAAGGTGCATGCCGAATTTATCAAGGCAGCGGGCGTCAATGAATCCAGCAAAGCGGAAGCCGCCGATATCGCGGCGAAAAAACTTAACCCGCTGCAGCGCATCGCCCGCCTGCTGTCGAATATTTTCGTGCCGATCATTCCTGCCATCGTCGCCTCCGGTCTGCTGATGGGGCTGCTCGGCATGATGAAAACCTACGGCTGGGCCAGCCCCGACAATGCGCTGTTTGTGATGCTCGATATGTTCAGCTCGGCGGCGTTTATCATTCTGCCGATCCTGATCGGCTTCACCGCCGCGCGCGAATTTGGCGGCAACCCTTACCTCGGCGCCACGCTGGGCGGTATTCTGACCCATCCGGCGCTGACCAACGCCTGGGGCGTGGCCGAAGGCTTCTCCACCATGAACTTCTTCGGGCTGGAGATCGCCATGATTGGCTATCAGGGCACGGTATTCCCGGTGCTGCTGGCGGTGTGGTTTATGAGCATGCTGGAAAAACAGCTGCGCAAAGTGATCCCCAACTCACTCGACCTGATCCTGACGCCGTTCCTGACGGTGATTATCTCCGGTTTTGTCGCCATGCTGTTTATCGGCCCGGCAGGACGCGCGCTCGGGGACGGCATTTCGCTGCTGCTCAGCACGCTGATCGCCCATGCCGGCTGGCTGGCGGGGCTGCTGTTCGGCGGTCTGTATTCGGTGATCGTCATCACCGGCATCCACCACAGCTTCCACGCCATTGAGGCCGGGCTGCTGGGCAACCCGAATATCGGCGTCAACTTCCTGCTGCCGATCTGGTCGATGGCCAATATCGCGCAGGGCGGCGCCTGCCTGGCGGTGTATTTCAAAACCCGCGACGCCAAAATCAAGGCGATCGCCGTGCCTTCCGGTTTCTCCGCCATGCTCGGCATCACCGAAGCGGCGCTGTTCGGCATCAACCTGCGCTTTGTCAAACCCTTCCTCGCTGCGCTGGCCGGCGGCGCGCTCGGCGGCGCCTGGGTGGTCGCCAATCATGTCGGCATGAGCGCCGTCGGTTTGACCGCTATCCCCGGCATGGCCATCGTGCAGGCTAACGCGCTGCTCAGCTATGTCATCGGGCTGGCGATCGCCTTCGGCAGCGCCTTTGTCATTTCCCTGCTGCTGAAATACCAAACGGACGATAAATAATGGACGCGTTAAGCCTGATGAAACACACCGCACTGGCGCTGATGCAGGGCCAGACGCGCGCCGCCGCGGATCCCCACCGCCCGCTGTGGCACCTGGCGCCCAGCGTCGGGCTGCTCAACGACCCCAACGGCTTTATCCAGCACAACGGCGTGTACCATCTGTTCTATCAGTGGAACCCGCTGGCCTGCGACCACAGCCGCAAATGCTGGGGCCACTGGCAGTCCCGCGATCTGCTGCACTGGCAGCACCAGCCGGTGGCGCTGCTGCCCGACGCCTGTTACGACAGCCACGGCTGCTACTCCGGCTCGGCGGTGGCGACGGACGACAAGATCATGCTGGTCTATACCGGCAATGTGAAATTCCCCGACGGTTCGCGCACCGCCTATCAGTGCCTGGCGCAGGAAGATGAGCGCGGTGAATACCGCAAGCTCGGCCCGGTGCTGCCGCTGCCCGACGGTTACAGCGGCCACGTGCGCGACCCGAAGGTCTGGCGCCATGGGCAGCACTGGTACATGGTGCTGGGCGCGCGCGATTTGCAGGATCGCGGCAAGGTGCTGCTGCTGCGTGCCGATGATTTACGTCAGTGGACGCTGCTGGGGGAGATCGCCGGCTCCCAACTGAACGGCCTGGGCGACTTCGGCTATATGTGGGAGTGTCCGGATCTGTTCCCTCTTGCCCAGCGCGACGTGCTGATCTGCTGCCCGCAGGGGCTGGCGGCGCAGCAGGAGCGCTATCTGAACGTCTATCAGGCCGGCTACTTCGTCGGCGAGCTGGATTACTCGACGGCGCGCTTCAGCCACGGCGAGTTTCACGAACTGGACGCCGGCTTCGAGTTTTATGCGCCGCAAACCACGCTGGCGGCAGACGGCCGCCGGCTGCTGGTGGGCTGGATGGGCGTGCCGGATCAGGACGAACAACAACAGCCGACGACGCGCTACGGCTGGCTGCACACCATGACCTGCCTGCGCGAGCTTGCGCTGCGTGACGGCAAACTGTATCAGCAGCCGGTCGCCGAACTGCAGCAGCTGCGCGGGGAACTCAGCCGCTGGCAGGGTGCGGCTGACGATGCGCCGCCGCTGGCGATTGACAGCGCCGAACTGCGGCTAACGCCGCACGGCCCGTTCCGCGCCGGCTTCGGTGACGCCATGCAGCTGACGTGGGACGGCGAGCGTTTGACGCTGACGCGCAATAACCTGCGCAGCGGCGCGCCGGAACACCGCTATTGGCGCGGCGAACTCAGGGAACTGCAATTGCTGTTCGACCGCTCCAGCGTGGAGATTTTTATCAACCAGGGCGAAGCGGTGATGAGCTCGCGCTACTTCCCCGGCGAGCCGCCGATCCTGCAACTGCACGGCGACGCGCCGCTGGCGCTGCAATACTGGCCGCTGCGGCCATGCATGTTAGAATAAGGCATCCTACGATGAACATAGATGCCGTTAGTGAAAAAGAATAAACGCATAACCATCAGTGATATTGCCGGGCTGGCAGGCGTGTCGAAATCGACCGCCAGCCTGGTGCTTAATGGCCGCAGCAAGCAATACCGCGTCTCTGACGATACCCGCGATCGTATTTTGGCGCTGGCTAACGAGCACCACTACCAACCCAGCATTCACGCCCGCTCGCTGCGCTCTACCCGCAGCCATACGCTGGGATTGGTGGTGCCGGAAATGACCAACTACGGCTTTGCGGTTATCGCCCGCGAACTGGAAACCCTGTGCCGCGAAGCCGGTTTGCAGCTGTTGATTGCCTGCTCGGATGAAAACCCGGCGCAGGAGATGATGGCGGTGAACAATCTGGTACAGCGCCAGGTCGACGGGCTGATCGTCGCCTCCAGCCAGTTGAACGATGCGGAATACCAGAAGATTAACGCCAGCCTGCCGGTGGTGCAGATGGACCGGGTCATTAACGGCTCGTCGCTGCCGCTGGTGATCACCGACTCGGTGTCATCGACCGCGCAGCTGGTGGAGACGGTCGCCCGACAGCATCCCGACGAGTTCTATTTTCTCGGCGGCCAGCCGCGCCTGTCGCCGACGCGCGATCGCCTGGCCGGTTTCCGCCAGGGCCTGGAAAACGCCGGCGTCAGCGCCCGGGACGCATGGATAATCAGCGGCAACTATCACCCCAGTTCCGGCTATGAAATGATCGCCGGCCTGTGCGCACGCCTCGGCCGTCCGCCGAAGGCGCTGTTTACCGCCGCCTGCGGCCTGCTGGAGGGGGTGCTCCGTTACCTCACCCAGCATCAGCTGATGGACAGCGATATCCACCTGTGCAGCTTTGACGACCACTACCTGTTCGACTGCATGACGCTGAAAATCGACACCGTGGCGCAAGACTGCCGCGGACTGGCGCAACACAGTTTTGATCTGGTGACGCAGTTGATCGACGAACGGCCGCCGGAACACAACGCCCTCTACCTGCCCGGCAGCATTCACTGGCGCCACGCCGGCTCGCTGGCGCTGCTCGGCCAACGCTAATTACCAAGGAGCGCTCCATGCCGCAAAACATTAATAAAGATACCCAGCTGTGCATGTCGCTGGCCGGCCGTCCCGGCAACTTCGGCACCCGCTTCCACAATTACCTGTATCAGGCGCTGGGGCTGAACTTCATCTACAAGGCGTTCACCACCAACGATATTCAGGCGGCGGTCGGCGGCGTACGCGCGCTGGGCATCCGCGGCTGCGCGGTATCCATGCCGTTCAAAGAGAGCTGCATCCCGTTCCTGGATGAGCTGGATCCGTCCGCCACGGCCATCGATTCGGTCAACACCATCGTCAACGACGGCGGCTTTCTGCGTGCCTATAACACCGACTACATTGCCGTCGCCAAACTGCTGGCGCAGCACCAGGTGTCGCCGGACACCTCGTTCGCCCTGCGCGGCAGCGGCGGCATGGCCAAAGCGGTGACCGCCGCGCTGCGCGACGCCGGCCTGCGTAACGGACATATTATCGCGCGCAATGAGGCCGCCGGCCGGGCGCTGGCGCAGCAATACGGTTATGAGTGGCAAGCAGAGATGGGTAGCCTGCAGCCGCAGATGCTGATTAACGTCACGCCGATCGGCATGGCGGGCGGCGCCGAAGCGCAGCAGCTGGCCTTTGAGCCGGGCTGTATCGCCGTCGCCGAGCGGGTGTTTGACGTGGTGGCGCTGCCGGCGGAAACGCCGCTGATTCGCCACGCCCGCCAGCAGGGTAAAGCGGTGATTACCGGCGCGGAAGTGATTGCGCTGCAGGCGCTGGAGCAGTTTGTTCTGTACACCGGCGTGCGGCCGAGCGATGAACAGGTCGCCCGCGCGGCGGCGCATGCGCGCGGCTGAGCGCCGCAGATAGCAGATAAAAGAAAGGCCGGGCAATGCCCGGCCTTTTACGCTTTCTCAGGAAGTTACTTGGCAGCCCCTTCCATCCCCACCAGCCCCACCTTCAGGTAGCCGGCGTTGCGCAGCGTATCCATCACGCTCATCAGCGTGGCGTAATCCACACTCTTGTCCGCCTGGAAGAAAATGGTGGTTTCCTTGTTGGACTGGGTGCGGCTGTCCAGTACCGAGGTCAGCTGCTCCGCCGTCACCGGCTGGTCGCCGACGTACAGCTGTTTGTCAGCCTTCACCGACAGGAATACCGGTTTTTCCGGACGCGGCTGCGGCTTGGCCGTCGAAGCCGGCAAGTCGACACGGATATCCACCGTAGCCAGAGGCGCCGCCACCATAAAGATGATCAACAGCACCAGCATAACGTCGATAAACGGCGTTACGTTGATTTCGTGCAGTTCGCCGCTGTCGTCCAGATCTTCATTTAAGCGCATCGCCATAGATCACCCCGCCCGCAGCTGGTGTGCGTGCTGTGCGCGTTTGGCTTCCGCCGTCGCCGCCAGATCCAGGTCACGGCTCAGCAGCAGCAGCACCTGCGCCGCCACGTCGCCAACCTGCGCACGGTGGCCGCCGATCACGCGGGCGAAGATGTTGTAAATCACCACCGCCGGGATGGCGGCAACCAGGCCCAGCGCGGTAGCCAGCAGCGCTTCTGCGATGCCCGGTGCGACCACCGCCAGGTTGGTGGTCTGCGAGTGCGCGATGCCGATAAAGCTGTTCATAATGCCCCAAACGGTGCCGAACAGGCCGACAAACGGCGAGATCGCACCGATGGTGGCCAGGAAGCCGTTGCCCTTGCCCAGCTGACGCCCGTAGGCCGCCACCCGGCGTTCAAAGCGGAAGCCGGCGCGCTCTTTAATGCCGTTGTTGTCGTTGGATTCCGCCGACAGCTCCAGCTCGTTCTGCGCGTCATTCAGCAGTACGGCGCTGATGCTCTCCGGCTGGAAGCCTTGGGCCATCTGGCTGGCTTCATCCAGCGAGCGGGCCTCGGCCAGCTGCTGATGCTCACGGCGCAGGCGACGCTTGGCGCGCGTCAGTTCGCTGCCTTTGGCAAACAGAATGGTCCAGGTGATGATCGATGCCAGCACCAGGCCGATCATTACGGTTTTCACCACCGCATCGGCGTGCTGATACATGCCCCAGACGGACAAGTCCATACCGCGCGTTTCCGGCGGCTGGACGGTCGGCGCCGGGTTGACCGGCGTCACTGACTGCGGCGCGGCGCTCGCCGGAGCCGGCGTTGCCGGCGCAGAGGCGCTCTCGGTAGCGGCCGGCTGAGTTTCCGGCGCGGCCTGCGCGCTGCCGGCCAGCCCGGCCACCAGCACCATGGACGCGATCAAACCGCGCCCGAATACGGCGCCCCACTGTCCCCGGCCAGCGCCGCGGGCTCTTTGATTCATAGTCTTGCCAGCCGTTTTCACGCTGCGCCTCCAACCATTACCGATCAAAATTAAACGAGAATTCAGCGTGCGATCATATCAAACAAATCACGGATTGATAGTAGTTATCATTATTATTTACTCAATAACGCATCCCTAGTCCAAAAAACCGTTAACCCGCGCCAGCCGCAGCTTTATCAGACGCCGCTGTGTAACATTTACCCAGTCAAACGCCAACAAACCCGTCACCGTTCAGCCGTTTTTTTAACCTCATCACGAAACACGACGGCTTTTACGTCATCACAGTGATGGCGATCAATTATTTTTAAAACAGCTTTTCAATTATGTAGCAAGCAGGTTTCAACTGTGTTTATCTTTTGTACTGACGCAGCGCGAACCCGGCCTGACGCGCCCCTTTCTGTTCACGCTGCGTGCCTGGGATGATGAACAACAATAACCCCGATGCCCGACACTCTGGAGATCCGCGATGAAACTGCCCCACGCCCTATCAGGTTTGTGCCTCTCCCTCTGCACATTGCTGTGCAGCCAGGCCGCACTGGCGCAACCAATCAAAGCCGCCGACGTCCACCCGGAAGGTTACCCCAACGTCGTGGCGGTGCAGCATATGGGAGACAAGCTGAAAACCGCCACGCAGGGCCGGCTGGAGCTGAAAACCTTCCCCGGCGGCATGCTCGGCGACGAAAAGCAGATGATCGAGCAGGCGCAGATCGGCGCCATTGACGTTATCCGCGTATCCATGGCGCCGGTAGCGGCGATTTTACCGGAGATCGATGTGTTCACCCTGCCGTACATCTTCCGCGACGAGGCGCATCTGCATAAGGTGCTGGACGGTGAAATCGGCAAGGAGATCGGCGATAAAATCACCAACGACCCGGCCTCACGGCTGGTGTTCCTAGGCTGGATGGATTCCGGCACCCGCAATCTGATCACCAAAAAACCGGTGGTGAAGCCGCAGGATCTGCAGGGGATGAAAATCCGCGTTCAGGGCAGCCCAATCGCGCTGGCAACGCTGAAAGCCATGGGCGCCAACGCCGTCAGTATGGGCGTCAGCGAAGTGTTCAGCGGCCTGCAGACCGGCGTTATCGACGGCGCGGAAAACAACCCGCCGACCTTTATCGCCCACAACTATCTGCCGGTAACCAAAAACTACACCCTGAGCCGCCACTTTATTATTCCTGAGCTGTTTCTCTATTCCAAAGTCAAATGGGACAAGCTGACCCCGGAAGACCAGCAGCTAATCCTCAAACTGGCGAAAGAGGCGCAGGCCGAGCAGCGCACCCTGTGGGCCGCCTATAACCAGCAGGCGCTGGAAAAAATGAAGGCCGGCGGCGTGCAGTTCCATGAGATCGATCGTGAGGCGTTCTATAAGATGACCCAGCCGGTGCGCGACCAGTACGGCAAGGCGCATCAGGCGCTGATCGACCGCATCAACGCGGTGCAGTAACCCGCTCTTTTTCCCGTTTTCTCGGAGGTTGGTTATGGCACATGCTTATCATCAGGCAATGGATCTGCTGTACCGTATCGCCATGTGGCTGGCCGGCGCGGCGCTGCTGGTGATGGTCGCCGTCATACCGGTCGGCATCTTCAGCCGCTACGTGCTCAATGAGGGCGCCGCCTGGCCGGAGCCGATCGCCATCTTGTGCATGGTGACCTTTACCTTTATCGGCGCCGCCGTCAGCTACCGCGCCGGCGCGCATATCGCCGTCAATATGCTGACCGACCGTCTGCCGCCGGTCTGGCAGCGTCTGTGCGGCCGGCTGGCGGACCTGCTGATGACGGTGATTAGCCTGTTTATTCTTTATTACGGCTACGGCCTGTGCAGCCAGCTGTGGCAGCAGCCGATGGCGGAATTCCCGCTGCTGAGCGCCGGCCAGGCCTACCTGCCGCTGCCGCTGGGCTCGGCCGTCACCCTGCTGTTCGTGATTGAGCGGCTACTCTTCGGCCCGCAGCACCACCGCCCGGTGGTGATGCTCGGCAATACCTGACGGAGCCCGTGCTATGGACGCCTTTATCCTGCTTGCTTCTCTCGCCCTGCTGCTGGCCATCGGCGTGCCGGTGGCCTACGCCGTGGGGCTGAGCGCCATCGCCGGCGCGCTGTGGATCGACCTGCCGCTGGAAGCGCTGATGATCCAGATGACCAGCGGCGTCAACAAGTTCTCCCTGCTGGCTATCCCGTTCTTTATCCTGGCCGGCGCCATTATGGCGGAAGGCGGCATCGCCCGCCGGCTGGTCAGTTTCGCCTATATCTTCGTCGGCTTTGTACGCGGCGGCCTGTCGCTGGTCAATATCGTCGCCTCCACCTTCTTCGGCGCTATTTCCGGCTCTTCGGTGGCGGATACCGCGTCGATAGGCTCGGTGATGGTGCCGGAAATGGAGAAAAAGGGTTACCCGCGCGACTACGCCGCCTCGGTCACCGCCAGCGGTTCGGTGCAGGCGATTTTGATCCCGCCAAGCCATAACGCGGTGATCTATTCGCTGGCCGCCGGCGGTACGGTGTCGATCGCCTCACTGTTCGTCGCCGGCATCCTGCCGGGGCTGCTGCTGTGCGTCTCGCTGATGGTGATGTGCGTCGCTTTCGCCCACAAGCGCGGCTACCCGAAAGGGGAAGTCATACCGCTGCGTCAGGCGCTGAAAATCTGCCTCGACACGCTGTGGGGTCTGATGACCGTGGTGATCATCATGGGCGGCATCATGTCCGGCATTTTTACCGCCACCGAGTCCGCGGCGGTTGCCTGCCTGTGGGCGTTCTTCGTCACCATGTTTATTTACCGCGACTATCGCTGGTCCGAACTGCCCAACCTGATGTACCGCACCATCAAGACCGTCACCATCGTGATGATCCTGATCGGCTTCGCTGCCTGCTTCGGCGCGGTGATGACCTATATGCAGCTGCCGCTGCGCATCACCGAGTTCTTCACCGCCATTTCGCAGAACAAATACGTCATTCTGATCTGCATCAACATCATGCTGCTGGCGCTCGGCACGCTGATGGATATGGCGCCGCTGATTCTGATCCTCACGCCGGTGCTGCTGCCGGTGACCAACGCGCTGGGCATCGATCCGGTGCATTTCGGCATGATCATGATGGTGAACCTGGGTATTGGCCTGATCACTCCGCCGGTCGGCTCGGTGCTGTTCGTCGCCAGCGCGGTCAGCAAGCAGAAAATCGAGGCGGTGGTCAAAACCATGCTGCCGTTTTACTGCGTGCTGTTTATGGTGCTGCTGCTGATTACCTATATCCCCGCCATTTCGCTGTGGTTGCCGCATCTGTTTGGCGTAATGGGCGGCTGAACGGCGTCTCTGCCGCCTTTTTCACGTTGCCTGTTTGCCCGTTTGCCGATAAACGGGCTTTTTTTCGCCGTTAGCACAGCGTATTCCACCTTGCGGTAGCGCGAAGGCAGTGAATAACCGTCACTTTTAATCACAGAAGTAAAAACGTCTGGATGGCTATTTATCGACATGCTACCGTAATACGCATCAACTTTTCGCAGTGAACAACCCGCAGGTAAGCCGTATGACGTCCAAAAATCTCGATACCGCGCTGATCGGCGCCGGCCGCAGCAAACGCTATACCCACGGCGCGGTCAACCCGGTGACGCAACGCGCCTCTTCGCTGGTGTTCGACACCGTGGCCGATAAAAAATACGCCACGGCACAGCGCGCCCATGGCGAACTGTTTTACGGCCGCCGCGGCACCCTGACCCATTTTGCCTTCCAGGAGGCGATGACCGAGCTGGAGGGCGGCGCCGGCTGCGTTCTTTACCCCTGCGGCGCCGCCGCGGTCTCCAACGCCATCCTGTCGTTCGTCAGCGCCGGCGACCACGTGCTGATGACCGGTTCCGTGTATGAGCCGACGCAGGATTTCTGCACGCATATTCTGGGCCGGATGAATATCGCCACCACCTATTTTGACCCGCTGATTGGCGAGGCCATCGCCGAGCTGATCCAGCCGAACACCCGCGTGGTGTTTCTGGAGTCGCCTGGCTCAATCACGCTGGAAGTGCAGGATATTCCGGCCATCGTGCGCGCCGTGCGTGCGGTAAACCCGGAGATTGTCATTATGATCGACAATACCTGGGCCGCCGGCGTGCTGTTCAAGGCGCTGGAGTTCGACATTGATATTTCCATTCAGGCCGGCACCAAATACATTATCGGCCACTCCGATTACATGCTCGGCACCGCGGTTGCCAACGCCCGCTGCTGGGACCAGCTGCGTGAGTACTCCTACCTGATGGGCCAGATGGTGGATGCCGATACCGCCTATATGGCAGGCCGCGGCCTGCGCACGCTGAACGTACGGCTTAAACAACATGAACAGAGCAGCATCGCCGTCGCCCGCTGGCTGGCCGAGCGGCCGGAAGTCGCCCGCGTCAACCATCCGGCGCTGCCTGAATGTAAAGGGCATGAATTCTATCAGCGCGATTTCAGCGGCTGTAACGGGCTGTTCTCCTTTATCCTGAAACAGCGCCTGAGCGAGGCGCAGCTGGCCGACTATCTCGACCACTTCAGCCATTTCACCATGGCCTACTCCTGGGGCGGCTATGAATCCCTGATCCTGGCGAATCAGCCGGAGGAACTGGAGGCGATCCGTCCGGCCGGCGGCGTCGACTTTTCCGGCACGCTGGTGCGGCTGCATATCGGTCTGGAGAACGTGCAAGACCTGATCGACGATCTGGCAGCGGGTTTTGCGCGCCTGCAGGCCGGCTGATTGACCGGCAACCGATAAAAATCGGGCAGACAATGGGGAAAATTATCCATCGCAAGCATATTTCTATGCGTCATTTAATGTCCGGTTACGCTAATAGAGGTACACTAATCACCATCATATTTGCTTCGTAAGGTGAACCTGGCGCAACGGGACAGAAAATGGATGTATTGAAAGAGATTGTTCACGCGCTTTGGCAACAGGATTTTACGGCTCTGGCCGATCCCAGCGTGATTTGGGTGGTTTATGCGGTGCTTTTTATCACCCTGTTTTTGGAAAACGGACTGCTGCCGGCGTCTTTTCTGCCCGGCGACAGCCTGCTGCTGCTGGCGGGCGCCTTAATCGCCAAAGGCGTGATGTCCTTCGTACCGACCCTGATTATTCTGACGCTGGCCGCCAGCCTCGGCTGCTGGCTCAGCTATCTGCAGGGGCGCTGGCTGGGGCATACCAATCTGGTCAAGGGATGGCTGCTGCAACTGCCCGCGCAGTACCACCAGCGCGCACACGTGCTGTTTCACCGTCACGGTCTGACGGCGCTGCTGGTCGGACGCTTTCTGGCGTTTGTCCGCACGCTGCTGCCCACCATGGCGGGCATCTCCGGCCTGAGCAATATGCGCTTTCAGTTTTTCAACTGGCTGAGCGCCCTGCTGTGGGTGGTGTCGGTGGTCGGCCTGGGTTACGCCTTCAGCCAAATCCCCCTCGTCAAACGCTATGAAGACCAGGTGATGGCCGGCCTGATGATCCTGCCGCTGGCGCTGCTGGTGTTCGGGCTGCTCGGCGCCATGCTGGTGATTTGGCGTAAAAAACGTCAGGCCTCCTGAACCTCGCCTGACGGCCGCGCAGCCGGCCGTCAGGCGGCGTAGTTATCCCGCACCCGCGCCACTTCATCGCTCGGCGTCACACCGAAGAAACGCTTAAACTCACGGCTGAACTGCGAGGCGCTCTCATAGCCCACCCGCATCGCCGCCGTACTGGCCTTCAGACCGTCGTGCAGCATCAGCAGCCGCGCCTTATGCAGACGGTAGGATTTCACGTACTGCAGCGGCGAGGTGTTGGTCACCGCCTTAAAGTTATGGTGGAACGCCGACACGCTCATATTCACCTCGCTGGCCAGCGCCTCGACGCTCAGGCTCTCCGCATACTGCTTTTCAATACGCCGCAGCGCCTTGGCGATCTGGCTGAAGTGCGTATGCCGGCTGACCAACTCCTGCAGCGAGGCGCCGCTGTGGCCACACAGCACGTAATAGAGAATTTCACGCACGATCTGCGGCCCCAGCACCCGCGCATCCAGCGGCTTGCTCATCACGTCCAGCAGCCGCTCGGTGGCGCACAGCATCTCGTCATGCAACGATGCGCAGTTGATGCCGCTGCTCTCGCCGTGCGGCGCCGTCAGATAGTCGTCATCGCCGATATCGATCAGCAGATCCTGCAGCATCTGGGTATCAATGCGCACCGAGATCCCCACCAGCGGCTGCTCAGGACTGGCGAAGGTTTCGCACTCAAACGGCAGCGGCAGCGTCATCAGCAGATAGTTGCGCGGATCGTAACGGAACACCTTGCTGCCGCAGAAGCCGACCTTGTGCCCCTGAAAAATGATGACAATACTGGGGTCATACATCACCGGCTGGCGCGGATAATGCCGGTCAGCATACAGAATGTTTACCTGCGGCACCGGCGACGGCGTATAGCCGTTACCCACGGCAAAGCGCGCCGCCTGCTGCGCCATCCGGTACCGAAGCTCGTCAATGTCGCTCATCCCGCCTCCGATTTGGTTAAGAATTACGCCTCACAAATAGTAATAAAACAGCGCTTATTTCTACAGAGCTTTGTAGGAATAGGCAAATACCAGGCAGAAATGTGCATTGTTAAGCCGCCGGGCGTCGCTGACAATAGTCCCTACAAATTAGCGGGCGCCATCTTCCCTATAGGTTTAGGCAAGCCGTCGCCTCGTCGTCAATCTGAAACGCACCCTCTTCTTCTCGGCAATCTTCGTTTTCTCCGGCCCGTTAAGGCACGGACGACGGCGCAATGCTGACCAGAAGCAAAACCGGATAAGGCAGCATGACCATGAACCAGACCATTGACCTGCTGACGTCGCATCGCAGCGAGCGCAGCTATCTCGACCAGCCGATCGCCGATGAGGTGCTCGACAGCATTATCGCCGCCGCCCATCTGGCGCCGACGTCGGTCAACTCCCAGCAGGTTTCGCTGGTTGTCACCCGCGACCCTGCCCAGCGTGCGCGCATCGCCGAGATTGCCGGCGGGCAGGCGTGGATCGCCAAAGCGCCGGTGTTTATCACCGTGGTGCTGGATATGCACAAAACCCGGCTGGGCATCGCCATGGGCGGCCAGCAGCAAACCGCGCACCAGAGCATTGAGAGCCTGCTCTCCGGCAGCACCGACGTCGGCATCGCGCTGGGCGCGCTGATGACCGCCGCCCGTTCGCACGGGCTGGGCATCGTGCCGATCGGCGGCATCCGCCGCGACCCTCAGGCGCTGATTGAACTGCTGCAGCTGCCGGAGCTGACCTTCCCGGTCGCCGGGCTGGTGATCGGCCATGTCGATCAGGGCGCACAGCAGAAACCGCGCCTGCCGATCGACAGTTTCCGCCATGAAGAACGCTATCAGCGCGAAAATCTGCCGGACGCCATCAAGGCCTATAACCAGACGCTGAGCGACTACTGGCAGCAGACCGGCCGCGCGGACGGCGACGACTGGAGCCGCAACACCGCCAGCTATTACCAGCATATCTATTTCCCGAATGTGCTTCCCGCCATTCAGCAACAAGGCTTTAAACTGGACAAATAAACCATGCAAAACTTTATTCTCCACACCCCAACCAAAATTCTGTTCGGTAAAGATCAAATTGCCGAGCTGGGCCAACAAATCCCGGCCGACGCCCGTATTCTGATTACCTACGGCGGCGGCAGCGTGAAGAAAAACGGCGTCCTGGATCAGGTGCACGCCGCGCTGCAGGGGCGCAGCGTCACCGAGTTCGGCGGTATTGAGCCGAACCCGACCTTTGAAACGCTGATGAAAGCGGTCGAGGTCGTGCGCGCCGAGAAGATTGATTATCTGCTGGCGGTCGGCGGCGGTTCCGTAGTGGACGGCACCAAATTTATCGCCGCTGCGGCGGACTACAGCGCCTCGTCTGACGCCTGGCACATCATGCAGACCGTCGGCAGCGAAATTACCCGCGCGGTGCCGATGGGCTGCGTGCTGACCCTGCCGGCCACCGGCTCGGAATCCAACAGCGGCGCGGTGATTACCCGTAAAAGCAGCGGCGACAAACAGCACTTCTTCTCGCCGCTGGTACAGCCGCAGTTTGCCGTTCTGGACCCGCAGGTCACCTACTCGCTGCCGCCGCGGCAGATCGCCAACGGCGTGGTTGACGCCTTTGTCCACACGCTGGAGCAGTATCTGACCTACCCGGTTGACGGCAAAGTGCAGGACCGCTTCGCCGAAGGCCTGCTGCTGACGCTGCTGGAAGACGGCCCGCGCGCGCTGGCGGAACCGGAAAACTATGCGGTGCGCGCCAACGTGATGTGGAGCGCCACCATGGCGCTGAACGGTCTGATCGGCGCCGGCGTGCCGCAGGACTGGGCGACCCACATGCTCGGCCACGAGCTGACGGCGATGCACGGCCTGGATCACGCACAGACGCTGGCGATCGTCCTGCCGTCGCTGCTGCGGGAGAAAAAGGCGCAAAAACGCGACAAACTGCTGCAGTACGCCGAGCGTGTCTGGGGTCTGCGCGACGGCGATGACGACCAGCGCATCGAAGCCGCCATTGCCGCCACCGCCGAGTTCTTCGAAAAAATGGGCGTGCCGACCCGCATGGCCGACTACCAGCTTGACGGCAGCAGCATTCCCGCGCTGTTGGAAAAGCTGCGCGAACACGGCATGACCGCGCTGGGCGAGCATCAGGACATCACGCTTGACGTCAGCGAACGCATCTATCAGGCGGCGCGTTAATCGCACCCCGTCGATTTCCTGCTAGGCTTATAGGCCGGGCCGAGCAATTTGCTGCGCCGTTGTCGTATGCCGTTAGCCGCCCGGTCTCACAATAACGTATTGCCTGCGCCCGGACATCCCGGGCGCTTTTCCCCGCGCCGACGGCGCCTCCGTCAGTCCCATTTTCGCCATTTGGCTTATCTACCGGAGGAGACGTATGACAACAGGTTCCGCAGGATCGCCGACGCACCGCTAACCCTCGGCCATTCTGAGCATTGCCAACGACCCCCGACGTATTGCCGTTGCGGCCAGGCCCGCACGCCGTTTACGCGCTGCAACTTCAACTGCGCAGGGTCTAAAATTAAAGCAAGCTTTCCGACGTAATGAACGTCGGCAATCAGGTCAAAAGGAGATACGCATGACAACGCAACCCATCATCAAACTCCACGATGGTAATCTGATGCCGCAGTTGGGTCTCGGCGTTTGGCAGGCGAGCATTGAAGAGACAGCCAACGCCGTGACGAAAGCGCTGGAGGTTGGTTATCGCTCCATTGATACCGCTGCCATTTACAAAAACGAGGAAGGCGTCGGCAGTGCGCTGCAGTCAGCCTCGTTGCCGCGCAGTGAACTGTTTATCACCACCAAACTGTGGAACGACGATCAGGGCGATCCGCAGGCCGCGCTGGAAACCAGCCTGAAGAAGCTGGGGCTGGACTATGTCGACCTGTACCTGATCCACTGGCCGCGGCCGTCGCAGGATCAGTATGTCGACGCCTGGCGCAGCCTCATCAAACTGCGCGAGCAGGGCCTGACGAAAAGTATCGGCGTCTGTAACTTCAATGTGCCGCACCTGCAGCGCCTGCAGGATGAAACCGGCGTCACGCCGGTGATCAACCAGATCGAACTGCATCCGCTGCTGCAACAGCGCCAGCTGCACGCCTGGAACGCCATGCATAATATCGCCACCGAATCCTGGAGCCCGCTGGCGCAAGGCGGCGAAGGCGTGTTCGATCAGACGGTGATCAAACATCTGGCGGAGAAGTATGAAAAAACCCCGGCGCAGATCGTGGTGCGCTGGCACCTGGACAACGGTCTGATCGTCATTCCGAAATCGGTCACGCCGTCGCGCATCCGCGAAAACTTTGCGGTGTTCGACTTTAAGCTGGATAAGGACGAGCTGGGCCAGATTGCCAAACTGGATATCAGCAAACGTCTGGGGCCGGATCCCGCCACTCTGTAAGACGCCCTCCCTCCTCGGCCCGCTGTATGCGGGCCTATTTTCGCCCCCGCGCACGTCATGCGGCATTTGGTCAAAATCTTTGCCTGCCCGCCGGCGATGATGGCACTATCAATATCTGACACTTTTCCACCGCACGGAGCACTATGAAATTTTCGATCGCCGCCTGTACGCGTCTGGCCATCCCGCTGGCGCTACTGATCCTCGCCGGCTGTTCCAGCAAGCACAAATCCGTCAGCTACGACCGCCACAGTTTTGATAGCGCCATCGCCGACGCCGCCGACGAGTACGACGTCGACGCCAAACTGATCGCCGCGATGATCCAGGTGGAGTCCGGCTTTAACCCGGAAGCGGTCAGCCGCTCCAATGCCGTCGGCCTGATGCAGCTGAAAGCCTCCACCGCCGGCTGCGACGCCTACCAGTTTAAAGGGAAAAGCGGCTGCCCGGACGATGACGACCTGCTCGACCCGGAGACCAATATCGATCTGGGCGCCGCCTACCTGGCTTCGCTGCAGCGGCAGCTGCGGGGGATTGATAACCCGGTGACGCTGCGCTACGCCACCGAAGTGGCCTACGTCAACGGCGCCGGCGCGCTGCTGCGCACCTTCTCCAGCAACCGCCGTCAGGCGGTCAGCATGATTAACAGCCTGTCTCCCGAGGCGTTCTGGTGGCACGTGCGCCAGCATCATCCGTCGGCGCAGGCGCCGCGCTATCTGGCGAAGGTGGAAGCGGCCTACGCCCGGCTGTAATCCGGCGAAAAAATGCCGGTCAGCCCGCGCCGACCGGCATGATTAGCCCGTCCCGAACGGCGGTTACGCCTTGCCTTTGGCGCCGCCGTTACGGATCGCCTTGCGCGGCGGCCTGTTGGACGGTGAGCGCTGGCGCTGAATATCGCTGTGCCTGGTCAGCGCCGGACGCGCGCGGCGCTGCAGACGCTTGCCCTCGCGCTGTTCGTCAATGCTCGGCGCGGGCACCAGGCAGTCGCGGCGGCTGCCGATCAGGTGCTTCAGCCCCATCTCTTCCAGCGCGCTGCGGATCAGCGGCCAGTTGGCCGGATCGTGGTAGCGCAGCAGCGCCTTGTGCAGACGGCGCTGACGATCGCCGCGCGGGATAAAGACCTCTTCCGATTTATAGCCCACTTTGCCCAGCGGATTCTTGCCGCTGTAATACATGGTGGTGGAGTTCGCCATCGGCGACGGATAGAAGTTCTGCACCTGGTCGAGACGGAAACGGTTTTTCTTCAGCCACAGCGCCAGATTGACCATGTCCTCATCCCGCGTGCCCGGATGTGAGGAGATAAAATACGGGATCAGGTACTGCTCTTTGCCGGCCTGCTTGGAGTAATGATCGAACAGCTGCTTGAAGCGGTCGTAGCTGCCCATGCCCGGCTTCATCATTTTCGACAGCGGGCCGGTTTCGGTATGTTCCGGCGCAATCTTCAGATAGCCGCCCACGTGATGGCTCGCCAGCTCTTTGATGTAGCGCGGGTCTTCCACCGCCAGATCGTAACGCACCCCGGAGGCGATCAGGATCTTCTTCACCCCTTCCAGCTCGCGCGCGCGGCGGTACAGCTTGATGGTCGGCTCATGGTTGGTATCCATATAGGTGCAGATTTCCGGATACACGCAGGAGGCGCGGCGGCAGGTCTGTTCGGCGCGCGGGTTGGTGCAGCGCAGCATATACATATTGGCGGTCGGGCCGCCCAGATCGGAAATCACGCCGGTAAAGCCGGGCACCTTGTCACGGATTTCCTCAATTTCACGGATGATCGAATCTTCGGAACGGCTCTGGATAATCCGCCCTTCGTGCTCGGTGATCGAGCAGAACGAACAGCCGCCGTAGCAGCCGCGCATGATATTCACCGAGAAGCGAATCATGTCGTACGCCGGGATGCGCGCCTCGCCGTAGGACGGGTGCGGCACCCGCTGGTACGGCAGCGCGAACACGCTGTCCATCTCGTCGGTTTTCAGCGGAATCGCCGGCGGGTTGATCCACACGTAGCGGTCGCCGTGCTTCTGCATCAGAGCGCGGGCGCAGCCCGGGTTGGTTTCATGGTGCAAAATGCGCGAAGCATGGGCGTACAGAACTTTATCCGCCTTCACCTTTTCAAAGGACGGCAGCAGCACATAGGTTTTTTCCCACGGCTTCGGCTTGGCGGCACGCACGGTGACCGGCTTGGCTTCCGGCTCCGGCTGAGCGCCGTCGGCACAGGGCAGATCCTCACCGTAAGGGTTGGGAATCGGTTCAATGCGCCCCGGCTTATCCAGACGGGTGGAATCCACCCCGCTCCAGCCCGGCAGCGGCGCCTTGCGCATCACCGCAGTGTTGCGAATATCGTGAATATCGGCGATCTTCTCGCCGGCGGCCAGGCGGTGCGCCACCTCCACCAGCGGACGTTCACCGTTGCCGTAGATCAGCATATCGGCCTTGGAGTCCACCAGCACCGAGCGGCGTACGGTATCCGACCAGTAATCATAATGGGCGATGCGGCGCAGGCTGGCCTCAATGCCGCCAAGTACGATCGGCACGTCCTTATAAGCCTCTTTACAGCGCTGGGTATACACCAGCGTGGCGCGGTCGGGACGCTTGCCGCCGACGTTGCCCGGCGTGTAGGCATCGTCGTGGCGCAGTTTACGATCGGCGGTATAGCGGTTGATCATTGAATCCATATTGCCGGCGGTGATGCCGAAAAACAGGTTCGGCCTGCCGAGGCGCATAAAGTCCTCTTTATTGCTCCAGTCCGGCTGGGCGATAATCCCGACGCGAAACCCCTGCGCTTCCAGCATACGGCCGATAATCGCCATGCCGAAGCTGGGGTGGTCGACGTAAGCATCACCGCTGATAATAATCACGTCGCAGCTGTCCCAGCCCAATTGGTCCATCTCTTCACGCGACATCGGTAAAAACGGCGCGGTGCCGTAACATTCGGCCCAGTAACGCTTATAAGAAAACAGTTCACGATCCGGTTGGATCAGGCTGGTGGTGCTCATTCAACAGTGCTCTTTGCAGGTTAATTAATCGCCGGGCGGCGATTATACGCAGTATCAGCAAAAAGAGCAGGGTTATTTATTCGAACTTTCCGCTAGCTGCTGACTTCAAACTCATACACGTCGCTGCGGCACTGAACTTCACTGATCTCCAGCACTTCGCCCTGCGCATTGCGGCTGGTCTGCGTGACGAGCAACAGCGGCGCGCCGCAGGACACATTCAGCAAGCCGGCAACTTCATCGCTGCAGGCGATCGCCTTCAACAGAAAGTGCTTGCCCTCCGGCACGATGCCGCGCTCCTGCCACAGCGCGTAGAGCGAATGCTCCAGCCGCTCGGGATCGGGCAGAAAGCGTAGCGGAATATAGGTGGTTTCCAACGAAATCGGATTGCCGTCCGCCAGGCGCAGGCGGCGCAGCTTCACCACCGGCTCATGCTCGGACAGATTTAACGCCTGCGCGATCTCCGGCGGCGGCGTCACGCGCGTGCGCAGCAGCCACAGGTTACTGGCGGCGCTGCCGCTGCGCGTTATCTGGGCGGTAAATCCCCCCTGCTCCTGCGACAGCGAATAATCCATATACACCGCCACCCGGGTGCCCACGCCCTGTTGGCGTGAAATCAGCGCCTTCTCTTCCAGCAGCTTCAGGGCCTTACTGACGGTGACCCGCGACACCGCCAACCGTTCGGCCAGCACGCGCTCAGGCGGCAGAAAATCACCGGCGGCCAGCCGGCGCTGTTTAATCGCCGCCTCCAGCGCTGTAGCCAACTGTATATAACGTGGTGCCGCAACGGCCTGAACCAACTGCTGGCGCAGCCACGCGCTAAAGTCATTCATCTGACTGCTCTCTTTAATTTGGGCGCCCCTCTCTGGCGTTAGCTTTTATCATATTTATACCGGTACGGGTAAGTTGTGCGGAGAATTGTGCAATGGATCTAGATTGGCATCACATTTTTGCCCTAATGGACTTTTATTGGATCCATTTTGCCACTATGGTGGTAACGTTGACGTGTTTAATTCAACATGCACCAACACCAGGGAACACCCATGACAATAAGAAAAAATCCCCACCTCGCCATCCTTGGCGCACTGTATGGTCAAGCCGCTGGCGATGCGATGGGGATGCCGTCGGAGCTGTGGCCGCTACGGCAGGTACGCGATTATTTTGGTTGGATCGATCGCTTCTTGCCTGGCCCGGACGAGAATATTGCCGCGACAGGTTTTATCGCCGGCGAATATACCGACGACACGCAGCAGGCAGTAGCGCTGATGGAGGCGCTACTCGCCGCTCACGGTAAGGTCGAACCCGAACGCATCGCCCACCACATCATGCTGTGGGCAGAACGGGTCGACGCCTTCAATAAAAACATTCTTGGCCCCACTTCCAAAGCCGCACTTAACGCCATCCGCGCCGGCCAGCCCATCTCGGAAATCAACGCCAACGGCGTAACCAACGGTGCCGCCATGCGCGTCGCGCCGCTGGGATGTCTGTTATCTACCAATGATTTAGGCTACTTTATGGATGCCGTGCGCCTGGCCTGTAGCCCGACGCATAAATCTGATATCGCCGTTGCCGGCGCCTTCGCTATTGCCTGGTCAGTCAGCCGTGCGATCGACGGCGACGACTGGAGCGCGATTAAACAGGCGCTGCCGTCATTGGTGGAACAGATGCAGCAACAGCAGATCACCACCTTCAGCCCGTCGCTGAGCCGCCGCATTCTGTGGGCGCTGGACGTGGCCGAACGCGTACGGCCGCTGACGGACAGCGATGCGCTGGCCGAGATCTACCACACCGTCGGCGCCGGCATGGATACCATTGAGTCCATTCCCGCCGCGCTGGCGCTGGTCGAATTAGCGGACGGCGATCCGACGCGCTGTGCGCTGCTGGCCGCCAACCTTGGCGGCGACACCGACACCATCGGCGCGATGGCGACGGCAGTTTGCGGCGCGCTGCGCGGCATTGAGGCATTTCCGGCGCAATGGATTGAAACACTGAACCAGGCGAATCAGATTGATTTTCAACCATATGCAGCGGCTCTGGGGGCGCTGCGCAACCAAGGGTAAATCTGCAGCATGAGTGAAATAAACCGCAGTGAAACATGGAAAGTTGAAAGCACCGGCATCGATCTGGTGCCCGAGGCGGAGCAAACCGGTAAACCCATCGAGCTGTTCTGGGTATGGTCAGCGGCCAATATCGGCATCCTCGGCGTGGTTTACGGCGCCCTGATCGTCGGCTTCGGCCTGTCATTCCTGCAGTCTGTTCTCGCCGCACTGGTCGGCGTCGCCAGCTTTGCGCTGGTCGGCTATACCAGCTTCGCCGGCAAACGCGGCCGCACCTCGACGCTGACCCTGTCGCGGGTCATCTTCGGTGTAAAAGGCAATATCGCCCCCACCGCCTTCAGTTGGATCAACCTGATGGGCTGGGAGGCGGTGAACGTCATCACCGGCACGCTGACGCTGGCGGCGCTGTTCCAGGCAATGGGGCTGGCGGAAAGTCCGCTGCTGACCGGCGTCAGTCTGTTGCTGTTCGGCGGCCTGACCATCGTCGTCAGCCTGCTCGGGCAAAATACCGTAGTCTGGCTGCAGACCTGGTTCAGCCGCATCTTCGGCAGCATGACGCTGGTCGTGGTGCTGTATATCGCCTTTACCACCGAATGGCAGCGCGTGCTGGCGCTGCCCGCCGGCAACTGGCTGACCGGCTTCCTGCCGGCGGTATCGATTATCGCCGCCGGCACCGGCATCGGCTGGGCGATTGCCGGCGCGGACTATAGCCGCTATCAAAGCCCGAAAAGTTCCAATAAAAGCATCTTCGCCGCGGTGATGGGCGGCGCCTGTCTGCCGCTGATGCTGCTGATGTTTACCGGTATTCTGCTGTCGGTGCAGTTGCCCGACCTGGCCTCTGCGGCCAACCCGATCGCCCTGATTGGCTCGGTGCTGCCGAGCTGGATGGCCATCCCTTATCTGCTGACCGCCACCGCCGGCATCGTCACCATTGCGGTGCTGAGCCTCTACTCCGCCAGCCTTAACCTGCTGACCATCGGCGTTAAGGTTAAGCAATCGCTAGCGGTATCGTTCGATGCGCTGCTGGTGCTGGCGATCGCCCTCTATGTGCTGTTCGTGTCCGGCGATTTTATGGGGCCGTTTATCGCCTTCCTGGTGTTCTGCGGCGTCTTCCTTGCCGCCTGGGAAGCGATATTCATCCTCGACTATCTGCGCCTGCGTCGTCATCATGGTTACGACGGCAATGCGCTGTACGGCCTGAACGGCCAAAATCGCGGCGTGCGTATGGTACCGCTGTGCTGCTGGTTCCTCGGCGCCCTCAGCGGGCTGATGGTCACCAAAAGCGGCTTTATCGACGGGCCGCTGGCCAAAGGCCTGTTCGCGGATTCCAGCCTCGGGCTGTTTGTTTCCTTCCTGGTTAGCCTTATCGCCTACGGCCTGTTTTTGGCCGCGGGCGGAGAACGTAAGTAAATGAGTGAGTTTTCTGCAGTAACGCCGGTATTAGTATTAGGCGGCGCCGTCGGCGATCTGGTCATGACGCTGCCGCGCCTGCCCGTCAGCGGCGAAGATATTGAAGCCCGGCCGCAGGGGCGGCAGATTGGCGGCTGCGCCTTTAACGTCGCCCGCGTGCTGTGCCGGCTGGACGTGCCGGTGGTCAACGGCATGCCGGTCGGCAACGGCGAGTGGGGCGTCGCCGTGGAAGCGGCGATGCAGGAACTGGGGCTGCCGGTTCTGCTGCGGCACGGACAGATGGATAACGGCTGGTGCCTGGCGCTGGCCGAGCCGAACGGCGAAAGAACCTTTATCGCCGTCAGCGGCTGTGAAGCGCAGTGGAACAAAGCGCAGCTGGCAACCCTGCCGCTGACGCCGGAGACGCTGGTCTACGCCAACGGCTATGAATTGGTGGGCGAACCGGGCGCCGCGCTGCGCGAATGGCTGACCCGTCTGCCGTTCGACCAATACCGGCTGATCGATCCCGGCCCGCGCGTCGGCCTGCTTGGCGAGGAGTTTTTCGCCATGCTGAGCGACAGCCATACCCTGCTGACGCTTAACCGCGACGAAGTGGCGATCCTGTGCGGCGACGGCGACCCCGTCGACGCGGCGCAGCGCTACGCCGCCGCCCGCAATTTCACCCTGATTTGCCGCCTTGACAGCGACGGCGCCTGGATCTGCGACGGCAAACATCCGCCGCAGCATATCGCCGCCTATCCGGTTGAGGTGGTGGACACCATCGGCGCCGGCGACGCCCACTGCGCCGGCCTGCTGGCCGCCCTTTCCGCCGGCTGGCCGCTGCCGCAGGCCGTCGATCTTGCCAACCGCGTCGCCGCCTGCGTGGTGGCCAGCCGCGGCGCCGACGCCGCGCCGGACTGGGCGCAGCTGCGCCAGCGCTTCCCGGAGGCATAAGCAGTCAAGTCAGGTCAATCCGCAGATAGACCTCGCTTAAGCAATACAACCTATCAGGAGCCGAAAACTCGGCTCCCAGTCATATTGCATCCACCTCGGAAAATATCGGTCAGTACCGTCAAAACCATCAACCAACCCGCCCGGTAATTACAGATTCGGGTGTTGACCTTTAGCGCGCATCACGGGCTGCCGAACAAGGAACCTGAGCCAGGGGCAACCGGACAGGGATGTCCGGTTGAGGCGGCACAGGCAGGGATGCCTGTAGAGCCGACCCGCCCGGCGACGGTGACACCGTGAGGGTACCCGCGCAGCGGGCAGAACGTGTCTAAGCGCGGGCGCGGGTGCAGGGGCCGCGCCTACGGCCCCTGCAATTGCCGTTCACCTCAGTGACAGAGAAATACCGCACGTTTACGGCAATTCCAGTGATACAGCGCTTTACAGGAAACCACGTCAATAACAACGTTAATCAACCGGCTGGTTGCGCCACAAACTGCCCGACGCTGCCGCGATCGGCCATCTCCAGCGTCTGGCTGTAATACAGGAACGGGAAGTGATCGTAGGACGGCTGGGTAAAGTGCACCACCAGCTCCACTTCGCCGTCGACCCAGACGGTGTCCTTCCAGCCGCGATCCTCGGCCATCGGCTGAGCGCCGTTCACGCTCTTCACCAGAAACTGTACGCCCTCAATATGGAAGGACTGCGGCGTATCGGCGCGGATCACCCAACGCTCCCAGCTGTCCTGCATGGTCTGCAGATCGATGCGGTTCACATCCCGCACCGCGCCGTTAATACCTGCCACGTCATCACCCAGACGGAACTCCCGCGTACGGCTGACGCTGCCATCCAGCAGCTGATCCGAAAGCAGACGCATCGGCAAGTTGTCCGTCACCAACGGCAACAGGCCGGTCGGCTTCAGCGTCAGCACCTGAGTGGACACCAGCAGGCTGGAAGGCTCAAACAGCCCGCGCAGGCGATCCATGATGCCCGCAGCTTCCCCGGCGTTCAGCGTCACTTCCTCGCCCTTCGACATATCGATCAGCACCTCACGCCGTTCGCCAGGCGCCAGAGAAAGCTGTTGCACCGCTACCGGCGCGGGCAGAAAGCCCTGATCGCTGGCAATCACCGTCAGCGGACGGCCGTCGCTCAGCTGCAGCATATAGCGGCGCGAGTTGGAGGCGTTCAGCAAACGCAGCCGCACCCAGCCGCGAGAAACCTCAACGTACGGGTTCTGCACGCCATTCACCAGCAGCGTATCGCCGACGAAGCCCCCTGGGATGGCGGGCTGTACTCCGGCGCACCGAAATTATCCAGCCGCTTATCCTGCACGATCAACGGGAAATCATCCACGCCGTAGTGGTTAGGCAGCGGCAGCGATTTGCTGATGTCATCTTCCACCAGCCACATGCCGGCCAGCCCGTTGTAAATCTGCGGCGCCATGCGCTCCGGCGTGTTGGCATGATACCAGCAGGTGGCCGCGGCCTGACGAATCGGCAGCACCGGCGACCAGTCCACGCCCGGCGACATCAGGCGTGCCGCGCCGCCCGTCAGGGTGCCCGGCACCTGCAGGCCGCTGACGGTCATTGATACCGGTTCCGCCAGACGGTTGCTGTAAATCAATTTGACGTCATCGCCGTTGTATACCCGCACCGTCGGCCCAAGGTACATGCCGTTGATGCCCCAGGCGGAAGCCTTACGGTTGGCAATAAACGGCCAGTGCGTACGCTGCAGGGTTAAAAACAGCGGCTGGCCGCGACGAGACTCCAACAGCGGGGGAACCGGTAACGGGATTTGCGCTCCGCTCGCTTCAGCCCTCAGCGGCACGGCTCCCGCGCACAGCGCCAGACCCGATGCCTGAATGAACTGACGTCGACTGAGTGACATATTTTCTCCATGAAAACAAATGCTAAACCGTATGCAAAAACCCGGCAGCCAATAATGCCACTAAGCGTAGCAGGAAGCCGGGCATTAACGACCAGAAGCCGTTAAAAATTACCACCGCCAGTGAAAGAGTATTATTTTCCGGCGGCTTCGCGCTGTGCCACTTCTTCATCCAGCCGGGCGATTTTTTCCGCCATCAGCTCGCGGCAATGGGTCGCCAGCTCACGCACCTGATCCTTGCCGTATTTGGTGGTGTCGATCGGCTCCAGCATCTCTACAATCACCTCACCGTTATTCAGGCGGTTCAGGTTGATTTTATTGCTGGTGTTCGACACGCAGATCGGCACGACCGGCACGCCGGCGGCGATCGCCGCATGAAACGCACCGGTCTTGAACGGCATCAGGCCGCGGCCGCGGCTGCGGGTTCCTTCCGGGAACATCCAGATGGAAATATCTTTTTTCTTAATCTGCTCCACCACCTGAGCGATGGTGCCGTGCGCTTTGGCCCGGTTGTCCCGATCTATCAGCAGATTGCCGGTCAGCCAATACAGCTGGCCGAAAAACGGGATCCACACCAGACTTTTTTTCCCCACCGTCACGGTGCGCGGCTGCACAATATTGGACGCCGTCACCATATCGTAGTTGTTCTGGTGGTTGGCGATATAGATGCACTTGCCATACTGCGCCGCGTCGGCCGGCTTACGGATCTCAACCTTTAAACCGAATACCGTCGACAGTCGGCCGAACAGGTGGCCAAACGTCGCCACGTGGCGGGGATTGCGCGGGCTGAATAAACAGTAGATGGAACCGAAAATGCACACCAGAATACAGAACAGAGTGACGAAAACGGCACGCAAAATTAATAACATAACAACCTCATTAGCACACTGCCGACGCAGCATGATTCGCTGCGCAGATACTTTCCATCATTTTATTTGCGCGCAGGGCATCACGCCCGCTGGCGATGATACCCGGCCTTGTCGCTATTTTCCTGCCAGCCGGGCATCCGCACAATAAATTTATACGCAGAAATGTTAATTATTTGAAAATAAATACGGAAAGCGGTGAATTGCGCGGGCGTCGCCTGGGAAACGGCGCCCGCCGAACTTATTCTTCGCTATCCCCGACCGACGCGCGCGGCGGCATATCCACCTCGACGCGATCGATACGCTGCAGGCCACGCGGCAGCAGCGTGCCTTTCCGGCCGCGTTCGGCCCGGAATTTCTGCAAATCTTCCGGGCGCAGCGTCAGCTTGCGCTTGCCGACGTACAACGTCAGCGACGTTTGCGGCGGCAGCACAAACAGCCAGGTCAGCTTGTCATCCCCTGCGGCCGCCTGCGCCGCCGGAATAGAGACGATCTTGTTGCCCTTGCCTTTCGACAGCTGCGGCAGATCGGCCACCGGGAACATCAACATGCGGCCCGCCTGGGTAATCGACAGCAGCATATCGTCGTCGCCGTGAATTTCCAGCGGCGGTAACGCCTTGGCGTTCTCCGGCAAGGTAATCATCGCCTTGCCGGCGCGGTTGCGCGCCACCAGATCGTTGAAGGTGCACACGAAGCCGTAACCGGCATCGGAGGCCATCAGCAATTTCTGGTCGTCGGCGGCCATCAGCACCTGTTCGATGGTTGCGCCCGGCGGCGGCGTCAGTTTACCGGTCAGCGGCTCGCCCTGCCCGCGCGCCGACGGCAGCGTCAGCGGGTCAACCGCATAGCTGCGCCCGGTGGAGTCGATAAACACCACCGGCTGGTTGGTTTTGCCGCGGGCGGCGGCGCGGAAGCTGTCGCCGGCCTTATAGTTCATGCCGGCGGGGTCGATGTCATGGCCCTTGGCGCTGCGCACCCAGCCCATCTCCGACAGCACGATGGTCACCGGCTCGGACGGCACAAAATCGTGCTCGCTCATCGCCTTGGCTTCGCCGCGCTCGGCCAGCGGCGAACGACGATCGTCGCCGTAAGTCTGCGCATCCGCCTGAATCTCTTTTTTGATCAGCGTATTCAGCTTGCGCTCTGACGCCAGCAGCGCCTGCAGCCGATCGCGCTCGTTCGCCAGATCGTCCTGCTCGCCGCGGATCTTCATCTCTTCCAGCTTCGCCAAATGGCGCAGCTTCAGTTCCAGGATAGCTTCCGCCTGCGTCTCGCTGATGCCGAAACGCTGCATCAGCACCGGCTTCGGCTCATCTTCGCTGCGGATAATGTGGATCACTTCATCGATGTTGAGGAACGCGACCAGTAAACCTTCCAGAATGTGCAGACGCTTGAGCACTTTTTCCAGACGGTGATTCAGACGGCGGCGCACCGTATCACGGCGGTAGGCCAGCCATTCCGTGACGATTTCCACCAGCCCTTTCACCGCCGGGCGGTTATCCAGGCCAATCATATTCATATTGACGCGGTAGCTGCGTTCCAGGTCGGTGGTGGCAAACAGGTGATTCATCACCTGCTCCAGATCCACCCGATTAGAGCGCGGCACAACCACCAGACGCGTCGGGTTCTCATGGTCCGACTCATCGCGCAGGTCTTCCACCATCGGCAGCTTTTTGGCGCGCATCTGGCTGGCGATCTGCTCCAGCACCTTGGCGCCGGAGACCTGATGCGGCAGCGCAGTGATCACCGCGCTGCCGTCTTCTTTTTTCCACACCGCACGCATCCGCACCGAACCGCGGCCGTTCTGGTAGATTTTGCGAATTTCGTCGCGCGGGGTGATGATTTCCGCTTCGGTCGGGAAGTCCGGCCCCTGCACAAACTCCAGCAGGTCATCCAGCGAGGCGCCCGGTTTTTCCAGCAGCGCCACGGCGGCGGCGGCCACTTCGCGCACGTTGTGCGGCGGGATATCGGTCGCCATGCCGACCGCGATGCCGGTGGTGCCGTTCAGCAGGATGTTCGGCAGACGCGCAGGCAGCATCTTCGGCTCCTGCAGCGTACCGTCAAAGTTAGGGATCCAGTCCACCGTCCCCTGTCCCAGTTCGGACAGCAGCACTTCGGCGTACTTCGACAGGCGGGATTCGGTATAACGCATCGCCGCAAAGGATTTCGGATCGTCCGGCGCGCCCCAGTTCCCCTGGCCGTCCACCAGCGGATAACGGTAGGAGAACGGCTGCGCCATCAGCACCATCGCCTCATAGCAGGCGCTGTCGCCGTGCGGGTGGTATTTACCCAGCACATCGCCGACGGTACGCGCGGATTTCTTGAATTTGGCGCTGTTGTTCAGGCCCAGTTCAGACATCGCGTAGATGATGCGGCGCTGAACCGGCTTCAGGCCGTCGCCAATATACGGTAGCGCCCGATCCATGATGACGTACATGGAGTAGTTCAGATAGGCGTTTTCAGTGAATGTGTGCAGCGGTAAACGCTCTACACCGTCATGAGTCAGATCACTCATTACTCATTTATCCTCAGACCGTGGCATGGCAATCCCTAGACATTGGGGCAAAGGACTGTCGTTCACAAAAAAAGCAGTGCCCGTGATTGCTCGTCGTTTGTTGCCCGCGATAGTACCTTATCTGGCCGTATGCTGTCACAGCATTGTCGGTATTGCGGGCGATGTTGACCGCCGCTAGCCGGCGGATTGTTGCTAAAACAGCAAAAGTCATGTGACTCAGCGCGCATTTTTCTCCCCTGCACGCGCAGGTAAACTCTTCGCCATCATGTTATCACCCCTGGCCGGTTTCATGCCGCACGCTGACGCCGCTTGAACAAGATGCAGGGCCTATTCGCAAGAGGAAACCCGATGAGTAATATCCTTCTAATCAACGCCGGTAAAAAATTTGGTCACTCCAACGGTGAGCTGAACGACACCCTGACCGATGTCGCCGCTTCTTTTCTGCGCGACGCCGGCCATGAAGTCCAGCTGACCGTGGTCGATCAAGGTTACGATATCGACGCCGAAGTGCAAAAATATCTGTGGGCCGACGCGGTGATCTATCAGATGCCCGGCTGGTGGATGGGTGAGCCCTGGATCCTGAAAAAATACATCGACGAAGTATTTACCGTCGGCCACGGCTCGCTGTACGCCAGCGACGGCCGCACCCGCTCAGACGCCAGCAAGAAATACGGCTCCGGCGGCCTGCTGCAGGGCAAAAAACATATGCTGAGCCTGACCTGGAACGCGCCGCTGGAAGCCTTTACCGATCCCGATCAGTTCTTCCACGGCATCGGCGTGGACGGCGTTTATCTGCATTTCCATAAGGCCAACGAATTCCTGGGAATGGAAGCGCTGCCGACCTTTATCTGCAACGACGTGATTAAACAGCCGGATATTCAAAATGATATCGCACGATATCGCGAGCATCTGGCAAAAACTTTTGCTTAACTTATCTTTCGCACGTTTGTTAATGAGGTTGTCATGATCACCGTAATCGCAGAAATCAAAGTTAAACCGGGCCACCGTGAGACGGTACTGAAAGCCATTGAGAAACTGATCCCGTCAGTGCTGGCGGAGGACGGCTGCGGCGCCTACCAGCCGCTGGTCGATATCAAGGCTCAGGTGCCATGGAAACAGTCGCTGCCGGATTCGGTGTTCATGCTGGAAAAATGGGAAAGCGTGGCGCATCTGGAAAAACACCTTGAGATGGAGCATATGCATCAGCATCGCGCCACCATCAAGGACAGCGTGCTGGATGTGAATATCCAGGTGCTGGAAGAAGCGCTGTAATCACCAAGCCCGGCCATTGCGCCGGGCTTTTTATGGTTCACGCATAAACTCAATGAACCTTAATGTTGCCCTAACGCTTCTTGGATTCGCTTCCGGAAAATATCAAAAAATTCACCTACGGGTGACATGTCCAGATCTCCGGGGTATCGCTCGCAAAACGCTTTGTCCAGATCGTCTGGATGCGCCGTTTGAAAATCATCCATTTCATTGATTAAATTTCGCAACAGATTCGCAGATGCCCCTTGTAAGTAATAATCAATCATTCCCTCTAGTTCTGTTGAACCCGTAATCAGATCGGCATCTTGATTAAAGTATCCCCCCATAAGGTTGTCTAGCAATGGGTAATCTTTCATTGTGCTCTCCTAGGGGATTGGATATGCGGTAAGTATGTAGTAAGGCTTTCCGTTAAAAGAGCCATGCATAATCCCGGAAAATTCTCGGTTCTGACTTAACAAACTTCGGTTAGGTGGTCGGTTAGTGTTTTAGCGAATACAAAGCCCACCTCTTATAGCGTAGTTTTCGTACGATACTTAAACTCTTTGAAGATAGATTGAGAAGAGGAAGCTTTCCGCCATCAGATCTTAATGGCGAAAAAGCGAATGCGGTGATGAGAAGAACAAGCGATATGCCAGCTTTCCAGAGCCAACATGACATGAGCGTCCTTGCTCAACGTGTCAGCAGTTCATCCATACTGTTGGGAACATTTGTTACACCGACAGTTCGGCGGTATCGCCCTTATCCTGCAGCCAGTTGCGGCGATCTTCCGAACGCTTCTTGGCCAGCAGCATATCCATCACCGCCAGCGTCTGCTGCACGTCGTTATCGTCGACCGTCAGCTGTACCAGCCGGCGGGTATTCGGATCGAGCGTGGTTTCGCGCAGCTGCAGCGGGTTCATCTCACCCAGACCTTTAAAGCGCTGGACGTTCGGCTTGCCCTTTTTACGCTTCAGCTGTTCCAGCACGCCGGCTTTCTCTTCCTCGTCCAGCGCGTAATACACTTCCTTGCCGAGGTCGATACGGTACAGCGGCGGCATGGCCACATACACGTGGCCGCCCTGCACCAGCGAGCGGAAATGGCGCACGAACAGCGCGCACAGCAGCGTGGCGATGTGCAGGCCGTCCGAGTCCGCATCCGCCAGAATACAGATTTTACCATAGCGCAGCTGGCCGAGGTCTTCGCTGTCGGGATCGATGCCGATCGCCACTGAAATATCATGCACCTCCTGCGACGCCAGCACTTCGTCCGACGACACTTCCCAGGTGTTGAGGATTTTCCCCTTCAGCGGCATGATCGCCTGATACTCGCGGGCGCGCGCCTGCTTGGCCGAGCCGCCCGCCGAGTCCCCTTCCACCAGGAACAGTTCGGTCATGCTCAGGTCCTGCGAGGTGCAGTCCGCCAGTTTGCCCGGTAGCGCAGGGCCGCTGGTCAACTTCTTGCGCACTACTTTCTTCGCCGCGCGCAGGCGGCGCTGGGCGCTGGAAATCGCCATTTCAGCCAGCTGTTCCGCCGCCTGAACGTTCTGGTTCAGCCACAGGCTGAAGGCGTCTTTCACCACGCCGGACACAAACGCCGCGCACTGGCGCGATGACAGGCGCTCTTTGGTCTGACCGGCGAACTGCGGATCCTGCATTTTCACCGACAGCACGTAGGCGCAGCGATCCCAGATATCTTCCGCCGACAGTTTGACGCCGCGCGGCAGAATATTGCGGAACTCGCAAAACTCGCGCATCGCGTCCAGCAGCCCCTGACGCAGCCCGTTGACGTGGGTGCCGCCCTGCATGGTCGGGATCAGGTTGACGTAGCTTTCGGTCAGCAGTTCGCCGCCTTCCGGCAGCCACAGCAGCGCCCAGTCCACCGCTTCGCTGTCGCCGGAGAAGGTGCCGACAAACGGCGCTTCCGGCAGGGTAATCAGCCCGTTGATCGCTTCCATCAGGTAGTCGGTCAGGCCGTCCTGGTAGCACCAGCGCTGTTCGGTATTGTTAACCTTGTCGGTAAAGTAGATTTCCACGCCCGGGCACAGCACCGCTTTGGCCTTCAGCAAATGGCTGAGGCGCGAGACGGAAAAACGCGGGCTGTCGAAAAACTGTTCGTCCGGCCAGAAGTGGACGCGGGTGCCGGTATTGCGTTTGCCGCAGGTGCCGCTGACCGTCAGGTCCTGCACCTTGTCGCCGTTTTCAAACGCCATGTCGTACACGTTGCCGCCGCGTTTGACGGTCACTTCCACCCGTTTTGACAGGGCGTTGACCACCGAGATGCCCACGCCGTGCAGGCCGCCGGAGAACTGGTAGTTTTTACTGGAGAATTTTCCGCCGGCGTGCAGCCGGCACAGAATCAGCTCTACCGCCGGTACGCCCTCTTCCGGGTGGATATCCACCGGCATGCCGCGGCCGTCGTCAATCACCTCCAGCGATTGATCGGCGTGCAGGATCACGTCAATACGTTTTGCATGGCCAGCCAACGCTTCATCGACGCTGTTGTCAATCACCTCCTGGCCGAGGTGGTTCGGGCGCTGCGTGTCGGTATACATACCGGGACGACGGCGCACTGGTTCTAGGCCGCTGAGTACTTCAATGGCATCAGCGTTATAGCTGGATTGAGTCATCGTTGATTATGTTTTCGTGGTTAAAGGAAGGCGCCGAACGGCCTGCTCAGACCGCATGTTTCCCTTCGCGCCTGGAGCCATCACGTTTGTCGTCTGGCCACAACGTCTGTCATTTTGGGGCGAGTCCTAAAAAATCCACAATCTGGGGGAAGTAGTGGTCGAAACCGACGAAGGCGTGGTTTCCTCCCGACTCCACCGTCTGCCGGCAGGCAGTGTAATAGGCAACAGCCTGCCCGTAATCGAGAATTTCATCGCCCGTTTGCTGCAGCAGCCAGATTAAATCCGGCGACTCCAGAGGATCGATCTGCATGACTTTCAGATCGTAAACGTGACGAGACTCTAACACATATTGCTGACCGGTGTAGGGGTTCTCGTTTTGCCCGAGATAATCAATCAGCAGTTCAAACGGTTTCACCGCCGGGTTGACCACCACCGTCGGCAGCGCAAAACACTGCGACAGCCAGGTGGCGTAATAACCGCCCAGCGAGGAGCCAACCACGCCCAGCGTGCTGCCGGCACGCTCCATCACCAGATTCTCCAGCAGCTCGGCCGCCTCCGCCGGATAGGGCGGCAGCTGCGGCACCAGCATCTCGATCTGCGGGTGATGTTCGGCCAGCCACGCCTTGAAGGACGACGCTTTGGCCGACTGCGGCGAGCTGTTAAAACCGTGCAGATAAAGCAGCGTTGACATCAGTAGCCATCCGAATCCATATCGGGGCGGAAATCATCGTTGTCCAGACGGCACACCTGGGTTTCCACCCGTCCGTCAGGCAGCAGGTCGAGATAGCGCCAGCCCGGAGAAACATCGTCGATGGTAAAATTAGTACAGTGCGGCTTGAATTGCACGCAGGTGGACGGCGAAGCCAGCAGACGCCGCCCCTGCCAGGCCAGATCCAGCTCCTGGTGAATATGCCCGCACAGCAGCGTGTTCACCTTCGGATAGCGCAGCAGGATCGCGCCCAGCATATGCGGGTTGCGCAGGCTGTGCTGGTCGAGCCAGGTACAGCCGGAAGGCAGCGGGTGATGGTGCAAAAGCAGCAGAGTGTAGCGATCCGGATGAGCCTGCAGACAGCGCTCCATCCACTCCAGCTGATACTCGCTCAGTTCGCCGTGCGGTACGCCGAACACCTGGCTGTCCAGCAGGATCACCTGCCAGTGCTCGCCCAGCAGCACGTGCTTGGAAGGGGTAATGCCCGCGGCGGCCAGCGCGTCGACCATCGCCGGCTGAAAATCATGGTTGCCCGGCAGCCACACGCAGGGGGCGGGCAGCTGTGAAATACCGTCCGCAAAGTGCCGATATGCCTCAGGGGTATGATCCTGCGCCAGGTCACCGGTAGCGACAACCAGGTCAAACTCCCGCTGCTGGGCGCGTACTGCGTCCAGCACCGCATGGTAGCTGCGGTAGGTGTTAATGCCCAGCAAGGTCTCGTGCTCGCCGGCAAACAGGTGGGTATCGGTTATTTGTAAAATCCTGACCTTGGCCCCACTCGCCACGGGCAGTTTAAACAGGCTTTCCAAATGGTGTCCTTTGTTATCTCAGTCTGTCTCTACCCGTCATACTTCAAGCGCGCTTACCGTCGCTCGGGTATCACACAACAGGAACCGCCATCGCGCCATGCGCCAAACAGTAGCGCAGCCAATCAGCAAGAAACTGGTTAATTTGATGCTTTTCGTCGCGTTGATGCAACTTTTTATTCGGGTAATCATAACGCGCTTTAAAGCGAGAGATCTGCTGGCTGGCACACACTTCCGCAACCATCGCGTCATGATAGAGCCGCACCGTCATCGCCGGCAGGCTCCAGTAGCTGACCGCCGGGAAGGTCTGCTCAATCGTCACCAGCGTCGTGTAACGCGTAGATTCCGCAATCGTCAGCCGATAGCGGGCGTCGTTTACCTGATAAGTCACCGTTTCCCCCGTTTCGTCGTCGCGCGGCAGCAAACGCCGCAGTTGCGCGAAATTGGTTTCACACACTCTCATCATTTCAGGGAAATCAGGGGTATAGCGCTTTGTCATGGGTTGACCCACTCTTTTCTGAGCGATTCATGGTGCAACGCCAGCCACTGCAGGGCAATCACCGACGCCGCATTATCAATCGTACCGTCTTCCACCCAGCGGTAAGCCTGTTCGCGGCTCACCACATGGACTCGAATATCTTCATTTTCTTCACTCAATCCATGAATGCCTTCGGCGGTCGCGGCGTCCACTTCGCCGACCATAATCGACAGCCGTTCGCTGGTGCCGCCCGGGCTGGCCAGATAGCTCAGCACCGGTTTGCAGCGCCCGACCGCCACGCCGGCCTCTTCTTCGGCCTCACGGCGGCACACGTCTTCCACGCTTTCGCCGTTCTCGATCATACCCGCCACCATTTCCAGTAACCAGGGCGAGTCTGAGGTATCGACCGCGGCGATACGCAGTTGTTCAATCAGCACCACTTCGTCGCGCAGCGGATCGTAAGGCAGCAGCACCGCCGCATGACCACGCTCGAAAATCTCGCGCGTGATCTCTTCGCTCACGCCGCCGTTGAACAATTTATGACGAAAACGGTATAAATTGAGTGAAAAAAAACCACGGTACAGCGTGTCCCGTGCAATAATTTCTACATCATTTTTGTCGAAAGTAACGGGCGTAGGCCGTAAGTTGCTCATAAACACGGTTCTCCTGCGTGAGTATGCCGGTGAAATAAACAGTTTTGATGACAGAACCGGCGAGACTTTCTCCCGCCGCGCGTTGTGGTAGATTATTGACCATGATAACAGGAGTCACTGACGTGAACATGACGGCCAGCGCCTCACAGGACAAGCCGGATGCGAAAAGATCCGCCGGATGGCACGTTCAGCCACCTTATGCCAAGCGCGGACTCTGCTAGAATTGACAACTATTTAGACTATCGTCAGCGCTAACATACCAATATTGCTGCACAACAAGGAATGCAAATGAAGAAACTGCTCCCCCTTCTTATCGGACTGAGCCTGGGCGGCTTCAGTGCAATGAGCCAGGCAGAGAACCTGCTGCAGGTTTATAAACAGGCGAGGGAAAGTAACCCGGATCTGCGCAAATCCGCCGCTGACCGCGATGCCGCATTCGAAAAAATCAACGAGTCGCGCAGCCCGTTGCTGCCGCAGTTGGGGTTGTCCGCCGGTTATACCTACGGCAGCGGCTACCGCGACGCCAAGGATAGCAACAGCGATACCACCCAAGGCTCGCTGGCGCTGACCCAGACCATTTTTGACATGTCCAAATGGCGCGCGCTGACGCTGCAGGAAAAAACCGCCGGCATCTCCGACGTGACTTTCCAGACCGCGGAGCAGAAGCTGATCCTCGACACCGCCACCGCCTACTTCAACGTGCTGAAGGCGATCGATACGCTGTCCTACACCCAGGCGCAGAAAGATGCGGTGTACCGCACGCTGGATCAAACCACCCAGCGCTTTAATGTCGGCCTGGTGGCGATCACCGACGTGCAGAACGCCCGTTCCAACTACGACACCGTGCTGGCGAGCGAAGTCAACGCCCGCAACGAGCTGGACAACGCGCTGGAAACCCTGCGTCAGGTCACCGGCACCTTCTACCCGGAACTGGCTTCGCTGAATACCGACCGTTTCGCCACCACGCGACCGGAAGCGGTCAATAACCTGCTGAAAGAAGCGGAAGCGCGCAACCTGAGCCTGCTCTCGGCGCGTCTGAGCCAGGATCTGGCGCGTGAACAGATCAAATATGCGCAAACCGGCTATATGCCGACCATCGATATGAGCGCTTCCACCGGTATTACCAATACCAAAAATAACGGCTCGCGCAACACCAGTCCTGATTCAGACATCGGCCAGAACAAAATCGGCGTCAGCTTTAACCTGCCGATCTACAGCGGCGGCGCCACCAATTCGCAGGTGAAGCAGGCGCAGTACAGCTTCGTCGGCGCCAGCGAACAGCTGGAAAGCTCGCACCGCACCGTGGTGCAGACCGTGCGCTCCTCGTACAACAACGTCAACGCCTCAATCAGCAGCATCAACGCCTACAAACAGGCGGTGATCTCGGCGCAGAGTTCACTGGACGCGATGGAAGCCGGCTACCAGGTGGGCACCCGCACCATCGTCGACGTGCTGGACGCCACCACTCAGCTGTATGACGCCAAACGTCAGCTGTCCGACGCGCGCTACACCTACCTGATCAACCAGTTGAACATTAAATCGGCGCTCGGCACCCTGAACCAGAATGACCTGCTGACGCTGAACGGCGCGCTGGGCCAACCGGTTTCTACCGCGCCGGACGCGGTCGCGCCGCAGAACCGCGGCCAGGATGCCTATGCCGACGGTTATCAGGATAACGCACCGATGCAGCAGGTCGCCGCACCGGCTCCGGCTAACCGCGTCAACAGCGCGACGCCGCAGCCTACCGCACCGGCGGCAACCGGCAGCCAGCCACGCAATCCGTTCCGCAACTGACGGCCCAGCGTGACAATACGTACTCCGGGCGCGGCCTCTGCCGCGCCTTTTTTATGTGCTCAGCTGCAGCACCCCGCGCGCCGCATCCAACATCGCCGTCTGGCCGCTGCGGGTTTTTTCCAGACAATCGCTCATGCCGACCACCATCGGCATGCCCATCGCCTTGGCCAGAATAGCGCTGTGCGACAGCGCACTGCCGCCGCTCAGACAAATCCCCAGCACCATGCGCCGGTCCAGCATCACCACCTCCGACGGCATCAGCTCATCCATCACTAAAATCACCGGCTCCGACAGGGTAATCGGCGGGATCGGCTGCTGTTGCAGATAGCTGAGGGTGCGCCGCAGGATGTCGCGCACGTCCAGCTCGCGCGCCCGTAGATAATCATCGTCCAACGCGCGATAATCGGCCGCAACGGCCTCCATCTCCTGCCGCCACGCCTGCTCGGCGCTGCAACACTGCTGGGCGATGCGCGTATACGCCGACTGCTGTAAGTCCGGATCGTCCAGCAACATGCTGTGCGCGCCGAAGATTCCCGCCTGGGGTTTGCCGATCAGCGTCGCGGTGCGCTCCGCCAGCCGGTTAAGATCGCCGAGCGTCTGCTGCAGGGCCTGACGCAGTCGCTGCTGCTCATGCAAAATATCATCGACGCCGGTATGCCGCGCCGGCAGCGTCGGCCAGACGCTACGCCACTGCAGAATCGGCCCGCTGCTGACGCTCTCCGCCACCGGCACCCCGTGCAACGACAGCGGCTGTTCACCGGAAACCGCTTCCCCGAAGTGCTGCTGCGCCAGAGTATTAAACGCCGCCAGCGCCTCGTCGGCCTGTCTGCCGCTGGCGATCAGCCGGATGGTGTCGCCATGGCCCACCTGCAGCAGCGCCAGCTGATTCAGGCTGCGCGGATCGACGCACTGACCGCCCTTCTCCAGCGTCAGTTCGGCGTCAAAATGCGCCAGCGTTTCCGCCAGACGCGCCGCCGGGCGCGCGTGCAGGCCATGGGCATTCTGTACCTGCCAACGGACGCTTTTGCCCTGCTCTGGCGGCAGCTCAAGCGTTTTCAGCGCCGTCGCCGTCTCCCCCAGCTGCGCCTGCTTGGCCTGCAGCGCGCCCCGCGCCTCCGCCAGCACCTGTTCCAGCCCGGCGCCGGCATTGGCGGCCACCACCGCCGCCAAGGTGCCCTCCACCAACGGCGCGGCGCAGAGCGTCACTTTGGCCGCCAGTGCAGGCTCCAGCAACTCCAGCGCGGTTTCCGCACTCAGCAACGCGCTGCCCAGATCCATCAGCACCACGATGCCGTCACCGTCGGCCACCGATTCAATCGCCGCCATCACCTGCATTGCATCGGTACCGATCGGGTTTTGCTCATCGTCAACGCCCGCCGCCAGCGCCAGCCGGCAACCTTCACTGCGCATCATCTGCCGCGCCAGCGCCTCAACGCCCTGCGCCAGCAGCGCGCTGTGTGAAACCACTACGATATTGATCATTTCGCCTCCCGCTTAGCCCGCCGCCGCAGACAGCGCCTGGATCATCAGCATCACCGAAGTCGCGCCGGGATCCTGATGGCCGATACTGCGCTCTCCCAGATAGCTGGCCCGTCCCTTGCGCGCCTGCATGGCGATGGTGCTTTCCGCCGCCTGCCGCGCCCGTTCTGCGGCCTGCCGCAGCCCAGCCCTGACATCCGACGCCTGTGCCAGCGACTGCTTCAGACTGTCCGCCACCGGCTGCCAGACGTCGCACATGGTTTTATCTCCCGGCTGCGCCTTGCCGCGTGCCGCCACGCCCTCCGCGCCGGCCTGCACCATCTGCTGCAGTTCAGCCAGATCCAGACTCTGTTTGCCGGCCGTCACCTGCGCCGCGCGGATAAAGAAGGTGCCGAACAGCGGACCGCTGGCGCCGCCGACGCTGGACAGCAGCGTCATGCCGCTGCTTTTCAATATCGCGCCGATATCCTGCTCCGCCACCGACGGCAGCTTAGCCGCCACCTGGTCGAAACCGCGGTTCATGTTCAGGCCGTGATCGGCATCACCGATCGCCGTATCCAACTCGGTCAAAAAATCACGCTCGCGGCGAAATACCTCGCCGCAGCGCATCAGCCAGTCGACCAACTGTTGTTTCGTTAACGCCATGCTTCCTCCTTAGCAACCCCAACGCAGCGCCGGCGTATTGACCGGCGCATCCCACAGTGACAGCGCCTCGTCGTCCACCTTCAGCAGGGTGATGGAGACGCCCTGCATATCCAGCGAGGTACAGTAGGCGCCGACCAGACTCCGCTCCACAATCAGCCCGGTTTCCGCACAGCGCTCGGCCAGACGATGGTAGACGCCGTACAGCTCCGACAGCGGCGTCGCCCCCAGGTTATTCACCAGCGCAATCACCCGGTCGCCGCGCGCCAGCGGCCGCTTGGTCTGCAGCTCTTCCCGCCACTCGCCCTGCCCCCGATCCCAGACGCGAATCGTACGTTGGTAGTGACCGTGTTCCAGCAAGGTATGAAACATCGCATCCACCGCCTGATTGAGGCCGCTGAAGGGCCGCCGCGCAATGCCCGGCTCGCCGTGAATGCCGACGCCGAACTCCATCTCGTTATCCGCCAGCGTAAACGACGGTTTGCCGGCGGCCGGCACGGTGCAGGCACCGAGCGCGATGCCGATGGAGTGCCCCTGATTGTTCAGACGGTGGCCCAGCGTCACCAGATCATCCAGCGAATCGCCGCGCGCCGCCGCCGCGCCGAGCAGTTTTTCCAACAGCACGGTATTGGCGACGCCGCGGCGTCCGGCGGTGAACAGGCTGTCTTTTACCGCCACATCGTCATCCACCAGCAGCGTCGCCACCGCCACGCCGCCGTCGTGCAGCAGTTCGGCGGCGGTCTCAAAATTCAGCACGTCGCCGGTGTAGTTCTTGACCAGCAGCAGCACGCCGGCGCCGCCGTCAATCGCCAGCCCGCAGGCGAACATTTTATCCGGCGTCGGCGAGGTAAAAATTTCTCCCGGGCAGGCGCCGTCCAGCATGCCTGCGCCGACAAAGCCGCAGTGCATCGGCTCATGGCCGCTGCCGCCGCCGGATAACAGCGCCACTTTGCCCGCCGCCGGGCCGTCCGCACGGCAGACAAACAGCGGATCGCACTGCACCAACAGCGCCGGATGCGCCTCGCCCAGCCCGAGCAACTGCTCCTCCAGCACCGATTCAACCTGATTGATTAGTTTTTTCACCTTGGCCTCCTCCGAATGACGCCGTTTTTGGCGCCTGCCGAGGTTTCAGTATGGAACAAGAGACACGGACTTTCCGCGAGCAAACCGGCACAAACGACGCATATTTCTGCACGTTGCACCCGGTTCTCCGCCAAAGCCGGCAATTTTGTGTATAGCTGCGTAAATACCATTTTGAACCGGCGTTTCAGCTTTAATTTTGACCAGCTTTCCCCTATTCTTACGCCACTACTGGGAAAGGGCGAGACAGCCCGCACGAGATGGGATTTACCACGATGAAACGGACCAAAAACATCAACCAAGAGACGTTCCGCAAGTCCTGGCGCAGCTACCGTATGGCGCCGGTCGCGCTGGCCGTCAGCGCCGTATTTATGCTTGCCGGCTGTGAAAAGAGCGACGAGACCGTCTCGCTGTATCAAAACGCCGACGACTGCTCGCGCGCCAATCCGTCTATGAGCGAACAGTGCACCACCGCCTACAACAACGCGCTGAAAGAAGCGGAAAAAACCGCGCCGAAGTACGCCAGCCGTGAAGACTGCGTGGCCGAATTCGGCGAAGCGCAGTGTACGCAGGCGCCGGCCCAGGCCGGCATGGCGGCGGAATCGCAAAGCAGCGGCAGCTTCTGGATGCCGCTGATGGCGGGCTACATGATGGGCCGTATGATGGGCGGTTCCGGCTTTGCACAGCAGCCGCTGTTCTCCTCGAAAAACCCGGCCAGCCCGGCCAACGGCAAGTTCGTCGACGCCACCGGCAAGAGCTACGGCCCGGCCACCGCCGGCGGCCGCACCATGACGGTGCCGAAAACCGCCATGGCGCCGAAACCGGCCGTCACCAACACCGTTACGCGCGGCGGCTTCGGCGAAACCGTCGCCAAACAGACCAGCATGCAGCGCAGCGCGGCGTCCGGCACCTCTTCCCGCAGTATGGGTGGCTAACCGATGAAACGCATTGCCATTGAAGAGCGCCCGGACTGGCAGGCCAAGGCGGCGGAGTTCGGTTTTAATTTTCACACCATGTACGGCGAGCCCTACTGGCGTGAGGATGCCTACTACCAGTTTACGCTGGCGCAGATTGAAGAGATCGAAAGCGTTACCGAAGAGCTGCACCAGATGTGCCTGCAGGTGGTGGAAAAAGTGGTCGCCAGCGATGCTCTGATGGCCAAATTCCGCATTCCGAAGCATACCTGGGAGTTTGTGCGCAGCGCCTGGCGCACCGGCGCGCCGTCGCTCTATTCGCGTCTCGATCTGGCCTATGACGGCGTGAACCCGCCCAAGCTGCTGGAAAACAACGCCGATACGCCGACCTCGCTGTACGAAGCGGCGTTCTTCCAATGGATTTGGCTGGAAGATCAGATTAACGCCGGCAAGCTGGATCCGCAGGCGGATCAGTACAACAGCCTGCAGGAAAAGCTGATCGAACGCTTTGCCGAACTGAAGGCGCACCACGGTTTCGGCCTGCTGCATATGGCCTGCTGTCAGGACAGCGAAGAAGACCGCGGCACGGTGCAGTATCTGCAGGATTGCGCGCAGGAGGCCGGCGTCCCCACCGAGTTCCTGTTTATGGAAGAGATCGGCCTGGGGGAAAAGGGCCAGTTTACCGATCTGCAAAACCAGGTGATCGGCAACCTGTTCAAGCTGTATCCGTGGGAATTTATGCTGCGCGAGATGTTCTCCACCAAGCTGGAGGACGCCGGCGTGCGCTGGCTGGAGCCGGCCTGGAAGAGCATCCTTTCCAATAAGGCGCTGCTGCCGATGCTGTGGGAAATGTTCCCCAATCATCCCAATCTGCTGCCGGCCTATTTTGCCGAAGATGAGCATCCGCCGCTGGAGCACTACGTGGTCAAGCCGCTGTTCTCCCGCGAAGGGGCCAATATCCGCATCGTACAAAACGGTCAGGAAGTGGCCAACGTCGACGGCCCTTACGGCGAAGAAGGCATGATCGTGCAGCAGTTCCACCCGCTGCCGCAGTTTGAGGGCAGCTACACGCTGATCGGCAGCTGGCTGATCAACGATCAGGCCTGCGGCATTGGCCTGCGCGAAGACCGCGAGCTGATCACCCAAGACCTGTCGCGCTTCTACCCGCATATTATTTTGGGCTAAATCGTGCGCCGTAAACCGGCGACTCTGCTCTGAACACGCCAACGCCAGCTTAACGCCGGCGTTTTTCTTTATCCGACCTGTACCGACAGCATACTGAGCGAGCCCATCTCGATGCCGTCGACCGGTATGCTTATCGGCTCGTCGCCGTCCCAGGCGCCCAGTACATACAGCAACGGCAAGTAGTGCTCCGGCGTCGGGTTCGACAGCGCGGCGCCTTCGTGCTGCATAAAGTTCACCAACGGGTGATCCTCACCCTGATAGCGCAGGTTGTCGCGCACATACTGGTTAAACGACTCGGCCCACGGATACGGGCTGCCGTCCCCCTGCCAGCGCGCCATACGCAGGTTATGCACCACGTTGCCGCTGGCGACGATCATCACCCCCTGCTCCCGCAGCGCCGCCAGCTTGCGCCCCAGCGCATAGTGGTACTGCGCCGGTTGGGTGCCGTCGATGCTCAGTTGCACCACCGGAATATCCGCCTGCGGATACATCTTGATCAACACCCCCCAACTGCCGTGATCCAATCCCCACGTCTCACGATCCGCCAGCACCGGCGTCGGCGCCAACAGTTGCTGCAGGCGGGCCGCCAATTCCGGTGAACCGGGTGCCGGATACTGCGTATCAAACAGCGCCTGCGGGAAACCGCCAAAATCGTGAATGGTTTTCGGCTGTTCCATCGCTGTCACTGCGGTGCCGCGGGTATACCAGTGGGCGGAGACGGCCACAATCGCCTGCGGCCGCGGCAGGCTTTCCCCCAGCCGGCGCCAGGTTTCGGTATAGCGGTTTTCTTCCAGCACGTTCATCGGGCTGCCGTGGCCGAGAAACAGCGCCGGCATACGAGAAATCGTCATCATTTCCCCCTTTGCGGAGTCATCAACATTACTGATGACCACCTTACGCCGTTTATCTCCAAGACACAGCGGGATAAGCGTGATGATGATATTCAAGAAATTTGAATGGTGAAAACAATGTCAGCAATCAGGTAAATCCGCTCGATTTATGCTTTTACTCTGTTAGTATCAGAATATGAATAATTATCATTAGCATACAAAAGAGGACGCTCGATGTCGGTACCGCTGATTCTGACTCTGCTGGCCGGTGGCGCCACCTTTGTGGGCGCGCTGTTCGGCATTATCGGCCAGAAGCCTTCCAACCGGCTGTTGGCCTTTGCCCTCGGCTTCGCGGCCGGCATTATGCTGCTGATTTCACTGATGGAAATGCTGCCCGCCGCGCTGCATACGGCAGGCATGTCGCCGATGCTCGGCTACGGCATGTTTATGCTGGGTCTGCTGGGCTACTTTGCCCTCGATCGCATGCTGCCGCACCAGCACCCGCAGGATCTGATGCAACAGCCGATCAACCCGCACAATCTCAAGCGCACCGCCATCTTGCTGACGCTGGGCATCAGCCTGCATAACTTCCCGGAAGGCATCGCCACCTTTGTCACCGCCAGCGCTGACCTGGAACTGGGGATGGGCATCGCTCTGGCGGTCGCCATTCACAATATTCCCGAAGGGCTGGCGGTCGCCGGGCCGGTTTATGCCGCCACCGGTTCAAAAACCAAGGCGCTGCTGTGGTCCGGGATTTCCGGCCTGGCGGAGATCCTCGGCGGGCTGCTGGCCTTTGTGCTGCTGGGGCCGCTGATTTCACCGGTGATGATGGCCGCGATTATGGCGGCGGTGGCCGGCATTATGGTGGCGCTGTCGGTGGATGAACTGATGCCGCTGGCGAAAAAGATCGACCCCCACAACAACCCCAGCTATGGCGTGCTGTGCGGCATGGCGGTAATGGGCTTTAGCCTGACGCTGCTGCAAAGCGGCGGACTGGGTTAACCGCCGGACAACAAAAAAGGCTGAACAGAGTTCAGCCTTTTTTCATCGGTAACGCTAAAGCGCGCTTCAGCTCGCCTGCTTTTCCTGCATCTGACGGTAAGCCACCAGATCTTCAATCGTCAGCACGGCCATCTCATGCTGCTTGGCAAACGCAATCACTTCCGGCGCATGCGCCATGCTGCCGTCGTCATTGGTCAGTTCACACAGCACGCCTGCAGGCTTGAAGCCGGCCAGCGTTACCATATCGATGGTCGCTTCGGTATGGCCGCGGCGGGACAATACGCCACCCGGCTGCGCGCGCAGCGGGAACACGTGGCCCGGACGGTTCAGGTCGCTCGGCTTGGCGTTATCGGCAATCGCCGCGCGGATAGTGGTCAGGCGGTCAGCGGCGGAAACGCCGGTGGTCACGCCCTGCGCCGCTTCAATCGTTACGGTGAACGCGGTCTGGAACTGGCTGGAGTTGTTGGTCACCATCATCGGCAGATCCAGCTGCTGACGGCGTTCTTCGGTAAGACACAGGCAAACAATGCCGCTGCCGTGGCGAATGGTCAGCGCCATCTGCTCAACGGTCATGGTTTCTGCGGCGAAGATCATATCACCTTCGTTTTCACGATTTTCATCATCAAGCACCATCACACCGCGCCCGTTGCGCAGTGCGTCCAGCGCGCGTTCAACGCGTTCTACCGGCGTGCCGAAATCTGAAAGTAGCGTCTGATTCATGGTAAAAAACCTCATTAAATTTATGGATTACCAGAATCAGGGCGATCTTGAGGAGTGACTATTGTTATAGCCAAAAATAACGCAAGCGGGCGCATGCCCGGCAGATACCGTTACTCTCTCCCATCCGGACTATAACCGTCGGCCCCGGAATTACACCGGATCTGCTGACCTCTAACCGGCCTTGCAGGCTGGCTGAGCGCTCGCGGGCTTTCACCGTAACAGGTGATTTACCGCCGGTGGGGACTTTCACCCCGCCCTGAGAATAAGCAGAACGACTATAACGCTATCCCCCGCACCTTTCAAGATATGCGCAGTAGCGCTGTGAAGTGACGCAATGTAAAGATCAGGTAGTGGTTTATCCGGCGCGCAACTCGCATTACACTAAACAACAGCCATTACATTCTGAAAGGGATACGCCATGATTGACCCGAAAAAAATTGAACAGATCGCACGTCAGGTGCATGAATCCATGCCAAAAGGCGTACGCGAATTCGGGGAAGACGTAGAGAAAAAAGTGCGTCAGGTTCTGCAGGCGCAATTGGGTCGTCTGGACCTGGTGAACCGTGAAGAGTTCGACGTGCAGACCCAGGTGCTGCTGCGCACCCGCGAAAAGCTGGCGCTGCTGGAACAGCGCATCGCCGATCTGGAAGGCAAGCAGACCGGCGCGCCGAAACAGGAAGAAGAATAAGCCCGGCGCGGCAATCGTCCGCCGCCACGCTTACCTGAACACGAGCGGGCTGACCTGGTTCAGCCCCTTATTGTTTCGCGCTTACTCTGGCCCGCCTCGGCAGCAGCAGCCAGATCAGCGCAAACATCGCCAGCGCATAGGCGCTTTTCCAACCGATAATCACCAGCAGCAGCACGCACAGCAGCGTACCCACCAGCGCCATCAGCCGCGAACGGCCCGACAACAGCCGGCACCCCGCCAGCATGCACAGCAAGTAGATCAGCACAAAAATACCGTTGGCGTACACCAGCAGCGTATCCAGCGGCAGGCCCAGCATATAAATCAGCAAGGTGAATAACAGACAGCTGCCCACCACCAGCGTGAGGGCATTTAGAGGCGTCTGTGCGGACGACAGCCTGGCTAATGCGCTGTGCGGTTTGCTCTGCGCCTGCGACCACACCATCCTGGCAAAACTCTGGGTGTAAATATTCACGCTGGCGAAACAGGCCAGATAGCCGATAATGCAGGCCACCCACAGCGCATGCTGCCCGAACAGCTGCACCACAATGCCCGGCAGCGAAGCCGCAGCCGCCTGATGTGCGCCATAGGCATGGAAATGCAGCACCGCCACGGTGCCGCCCCAATACACCAGACCGGCCAGCAGCATGCCAAGCAGCAGCGCGCGCGGGAAATCGCGCGCCGAGTTACGGAACTCGGTCGCCAGATGGGCAAAGGCCTCCAGCCCGACAAAACACCAGAACATCACCGCCAGCGCACGGAACATATTGCCTGGCGCAACGTCCTCAAGCGCCGGCCACGGGATCTCAGCCGGTTCAATGTCGCCTTTCCACCAGATAGCGGCCACCAGCGCCACCACCAGCACGGCGATCAGCGTCTGAATATTGGCGCTGGAACCGGCGCTGCGCGTGCCGAGCAGCCAGATAAGCAGCAGGGTGGCGATCTCGACCAGCAGCAGGCCACCGGCGCTCCAACCCAGCGTCGACTGCCAGAAGCCGGCGGCAATCTGTAAAGCGGCCGGCAGGCCGACCGGGATCACCGACAAAAACAGCCAGGCGGTAACCTTGCCCATACGGGGGCCGAACGCCATGCCGACAAAGTGCGCCGCGCCGCCGGCGCTGGGAAAGTGTCGCCCTAATGCCGCAAAGGCAATAGCGATGGGAAACACCAGCGCGATCAGCAGCGGCCAGGCCCACAGGCTGTCGCCCTGCGCCAGCTGCGCCGCCAGCGCCGGCACCGCAAACACGCCGGTACCCAATAACGAGGTGGACAGCAGCCCAACGCCCTGCACCAGCCCCAGTTCCTGCTTCAGTCCACTCACTGACAACCACCGTATTCAGCGGCGCGCGCATACGCAGCGCGCCTGAGATCGCGCTGACGCCGTGAATTAACCGCGTCCGTCTTTGATCGCGTTGATGATATTGGTGGTCGACAGGCCGTCTTCGAAGTTCAGCACCTTCACCTCACCGCCGTTCGCCCACACTTCCTTGCTGCCGGCAATCTCTTCAGGCTTGTAATCACCGCCTTTCACCAGCAAGTCCGGCAGGACGTCGGCAATCAGCCGCTGCGGCGTGTCTTCTTCAAACGGCACCACCCAGTCGACCGCTTCCAGCGCACCGAGCACCACCATGCGGTTTTCCAGCGCATTGACCGGTCGCGTTTCCCCTTTCAGTCGTTTGGTAGAGGCGTCGCTGTTTACCGCAACGATCAGGCGATCCCCCAGCTTGCGCGCATTGGCCAGATAGGAGACGTGACCGGCGTGCAAGATGTCGAAGATGCCGTTGGTCATCACCACTTTTTCACCACGCTGACGCGCCTGCGCCACCGCTTTTTTCAACTGTTCTTCGTTCATCACGCCAAAGCCGGTTTCGGCCCGGCCGCGAATGGCGTTTTCCAGTTCGATTGGCGAAACGGTCGAGGTGCCCAGCTTGCCGACCACCACGCCCGCGGCAGCGTTCGCCAGGAAGCAGGACTCTTCCAGCGTATTGCCGGCGGCCAGCGCAGCAGCCAGCACGCCGATCACCGTATCGCCGGCGCCGGTGACGTCAAACACTTCCTGCGCCTGCGTCGGCAGATGCAGCGGTTCACGCCCCGGCTGCAGCAGCGTCATGCCGTGCTCGGAACGGGTGACCAGCAGCGCGGACAGCTCAAAATCCTTCACCAGCTGCATGCCGCGCGCCACCAGCTGCTCTTCGCTGCTGCAGTGGCCGACCACGGCTTCAAATTCGGACAGGTTCGGCGTCAGCAGCGTAGCGCCGCGGTAACGTTCAAAATCCGTGCCTTTCGGGTCGATCAGCACCGGCACCTTGGCCGCCCGCGCCAGTTGGATCATTCCCTGCACCTGGCTGAGCGCGCCCTTGGCGTAATCGGACAGCACCAGCGCGCCGATCTGCGGCAGTGCCTGCTGAATGCGCTCCAGCATCGGCTGCGGATCCACATTGGAGAAGCCTTCTTCAAAATCCAGGCGAATCAGCTGCTGGTTACGCGACAGGATGCGCAGTTTAGTGATGGTCGGATGCGTCGGCACCGAGACAAAATCACAGCGCACGTTGACTTCATCCAGTTTGGCGTTCAACGCCCGCGCCGCATCATCGATGCCGGTCAGGCCCACCAGACGCGAATTGGCGCCGAGCGAGGCGATGTTCATCGCAACGTTAGCCGCACCGCCGGGACGCTCTTCAATCGTATCTACCTTGACCACCGGCACCGGGGCTTCCGGTGAAATACGGCTGGTCGGCCCATACCAATAGCGATCCAACATGACATCGCCAACCACCAGCACACCGGCGCGGCGAAAATCAGGCAGCGTAACTTTCATCCGATAACTCCAAACAGGTCATAAATTTAATGGCGCCGATATTATCACAGACCTCGCTAATACCGGCATAAAGGTAATTTTACCGCTGGCCCAGCCAGCGGCGCCAACTGGCGCGCACCTGCTCCCGCTCAGCGGTGAACTGCTCACTGCTGACCTTGCCGGAGTGTTCCTGCAGCGCCAGATGGTGGATCTCATCGCGCATCGCGACATAGGCCTGCGTCAGCGCGGCGGCCTCGTCCTCGGCCATGATGTCGTAATTCGCCATCAGCTCGAAAATCCGCACGTTGTCTGACCAACGGGCCAGTCGCGCTTCATCCGCGGCATAGCGTAAGACCAGATATTGCGCGATAAATTCGATATCGGTGATGCCACCTTCATCGGTTTTGATATCAAACAGTTCGCGCCGCTTGTTGGCGAGATGACTGCGCATCTTCTCGCGCATTTCCCGCACTTCCTGACGCAGGGTGTCGTCGTCGCGCGGCTGGCAGAGAATATCGCGGCGAATGGCGTCAAAACGCTGCTGCAGCGCCGTATCGCCGTACACGATGCGCGCCCGCACCAGCGCCTGATGCTCCCAGGTCCAGGCTTCATGGCGTTGATACTCGGCGAAGGCGTCGATGGTGCTGACCAGCATACCGGCCGCGCCGGAAGGGCGCAGGCGCGCGTCAACCTCATACAGAATGCCGGACGAGGTGCGGGTGCTGAACAGATGCATCACCCGCTGCGCCAGCCGCAGATAAAACTGGCGGCCGTCGATGCTGCGCGCGCCGTCGGTCATTACCTCCGGCGGGCAGTCCAGCAGGAACACCAGGTCGAGATCGGAACTGTAGCCCAACTCCCAGCCGCCCAGTTTGCCATAGCCGATCACGGCAAAGCCGCGCTCTTCGCGCTCATGCAGATGCGTCGGCTGGCCATAGCGCGCCACCATGTCGTTCCACGCCTGCTGCACCACCGCGTCGATAATCGCCTCCGCCAGGTAAGTTAAGTGATCGCTCACTTTCATTACCGGCAGCGCACCGGCAATATCGCCGGCGGCGATACGCAACTGCTGCGCCTGTTTAAACTGGCGCAGCGCTTCCAGCCGCTGCTCTTCATCCTCTTCCGGCACGCGCAGCAGATACTGCCGCAGCTCGCTGCGGTAGGCGTCCGGCGCCACCGGCTGATACAGCGTATTGGTATCGAGCAGCTCGTCCAGCAGCAGCGGATAGCGCGCCAACTGGCTGGCCACCATCGGCGAGGCGGCGCACAGGCGAATCAGATGACTCAGGGCCGCCTGATACTCCACCAGCAGTTCGAGGTAGGTGGTGCGGGTCACGATGCTCAGCAGCAGCTGGGTCAGCCGCGCCAGCGCGGTCGGCGCATCGCTGCGCGGGCACACTTCCGCCAGCAGGCGCGGCATCAGTTGATCCAGCACCTCGCGGCCGCGCGGGCCAATGGTGCGTTTATCGACGTCCTGACGGAAATCGGCAAGGGTGCGCAGCATCATGCGGCGTTCTTCTTCACCTAGGTGCGGCGTCAGCGGCGCGATCTCCTGTTCATCCAACGCATCCAGCCACAGGCCGGCGAAATGCTGACACTGCGGATCGTCCTCCGCATCCGGGCCGTCATCGCCAATCAGGTCGTCAAACACCGCCCTTACCGCCCGCATATGCGCGTCCAGCCGGGTCAGCAGCGCCGGCCAGTCGGCCAGCCCCATGCCCCAGGCCAGCCGAGTCTGATCGAGCGCATCCTGCGGCAGCGTCTGGGTTTGCTGGTCGGCGATAGCCTGCAGCAGATTTTCCAGCCGGCGTAAAAACAGATAGCCGGCGCCAAGCTCCGCGACCTGCGCTTCCGGCAACAGCCCCAGCTCCCCTATCGCCTGCAGCGTCGGCAGCAGCGCTCGTCCCTGCAGCGATGGCTCGCGCCCGCCGCGGATCAGTTGGAAAACCTGGGTGATAAACTCGATTTCACGAATACCGCCGGCGCCCAGCTTGATGTTGTCTTTTAACCCGCGCCGCCGCACCTCGCGGGCTATCATGCTTTTCATATTGCGCAGCGACTGAATCACGCTGAAATCGATATAGCGGCGGAATACAAACGGCCGCAGCATACCGCGCAGCTCTGCGCTGTAAGGATCGTCGAAACCGCCCATCAGCCGCGCCTTGACCATCGCGTAGCGTTCCCAGTCGCGCCCCTGCTCCTGATAGTAATCCTCCAGCGCGGCAAAGCTCATTACCAGCGGGCCGCTGTCGCCGAACGGGCGCAGGCGCATATCCACCCGATAGACAAAACCGTCGATAGTGTGCTGATCCAGCGCTTTAATCAGCCGCTGCCCAAGGCGGGTAAAGAACTGGGCATTATCCAGCTGACGGCGGCCGCCCACGGTCTGGCCGTTTTCCGGATAGGCGAAAATCAGGTCGATGTCGGATGAAAAATTCAGCTCGCCGCCGCCCAGCTTGCCCATGCCCAGCACCAGCAGCGGCTGCGGGACGCCGTCGGCATTGCACGGCGTGCCCCATTCACGGCAGCAGGTTTGGTACAGCCAGTCGCGCGCGCTGACGATCAGCGTTTCCGCCAGCGCGCTCAACTGCTGCAGGGTCTGTTCGGTACTGCAAAGATTCAGCGCCTGCGCCCAGGCAATACGCACCAGCGTTTCCCGCCGGAACAGACGCAGCTCGCGCATCAGCGCAGCTTCATCACTCACCTCTTCCAGCACGTCCTGCAGCCAGGCGGCATAATGCTGGCACTCCTCCGCCGTCGGCGGCTGCTGTCGCAGCGTCGTCAGCCACGCCGGATGATTCAACAGCGTATCGCTGATGAAATCGCTCGACGCCAGAGCCTGTTGCTCCCGCTCGTCAAATACCCACGCGCTACCGTTAACTTCCTGAAAGCGCTCCACAACCTGCTGTGCCTGCGCCTGTAATGTGACTGAAAGTGGCGACATGCTGAATGTCCCTGATAACGGCCCGCCGGCGACAGGCCTGAATAATTAACGAACCGCGCCGTTTAGCCAGAAAGGCGCATGGGATAAAGCCTGTTTGCGGCAGCTTTCGTACCAGCCCTGACGGCGCCCGGACAGCGCCGCCAGCAGCTCGCGCCAGCCGTTCAGATAAGGTGCGGACACCTCATCAGCATAAGCGCCGGACAGCAGCGTAAAGGCCGCCAGCTGCCGCTTCAGACGCGGTAGCTGCTCCTGATACTCATCATCGCTCAGCGGGCGGTTAAAGCCCTCTTTCAAATCGGCGGCGCTGCGCCCCAGCATAATGTCGCCAAAGCGCTTAAAAGAACCGTCCAGCTTTGCCTGCGCCTTGGCATCGATAAACGCGCGCCACGCGCCGCCGACCAGCCATGATGTGAGCGCCAACTTACACTGCAGGTACACCGGGCTGTAGCACAGCGTCTGCGCCTCAGCCTCCGGCGCCTCCAGCAGCGGTTCCAGCTCGGACAGGCGGCTGCGCAACCCGGCGCTGGCCTTGCGCGGCACCAAACCGCCAAACACCACCAGCGTCTGGCGAATTAGCACCAGCGCATCCACGATCGCCTGCCGCGCCGCAGCGTCACCACGCAGCCACAGCTCTTCATGATACTGCCAATGTTCGAGCGCCAGTTCAAAACCGGCAATCATGCCCTGCTCAACGCTGGCCTTGGCCGGTGTGTGCAAGACCGGCAGCGGACGTGCCTCACGCGCCGCCGCGCCCTGCGCCAGGTAATAGCCGCGCGCCGCCTTGCTCAGGCTGCCCTGACGCAGCCCGCCCTGTTGCGCCAGCTCGGCCGCCAGCAGCAGCACGTCCTGCGTATTGCCCTGTTGCAGCTCCAGCTCGATTTCGCAAATGGCTTCCGTCAGCTCCCCCGCCCGCACTTCACCCTGATCAAGCCCTACTTCAATCTGGCTTTGGTTGTAAGTAACCACCCACTTTTCACGGACAAAATCAGTGCGGAACAGCGGTTGCAACTGCTGCTGCAGCGCCTCAACGTCGCAGCCCTGCGGCCAAACCTCCGCCGGCAGCTGTGACAAGGCCAGTTCCGGCGTCGCGATAGCGACGTTGTACTCCGGCCGCTGATGCAAACCGCCGACCACCGAACCTGCGGTTTTCAGCGTCATTTCATACCGGTCGTCAAAACCGCGAATGCGCAGCCCCATATCGTGACGACGCAGGAAATTATCGGCGGTTTCAAAGTAAATATTGGTTAACCGCTGCGGCGCGCTGTGTTGATGCGGCCAGGCCGCCATCTGCGCGGGCAGTGCGGCAACCGCCTGCGGCGTGGCAATAAATTTCAGTTCAATTTCAACGGTCATAAGATTTTTGCACCAATAAGTTACGTATTCGCGTCGCTCTTCACGGTGGATGCGGCATCAAACCTGCCCCGCCCGACGACGTACGGTAATAATTATCTTACCGCGATTCGCGGCATCTGAACCCTGTTGGGTGCAGAAAAAAACTGTTATGTTATAGAACGATGCGCAACCTATGGAATCCGTCACAATTGTGGCGTGAACATTCCGGTTTTCCCGTTGCGTCAACGGACTGATATCTCTACTATCGTTCCATAAATTCATACAGAAACGATGAAAAAAATGCAGACATTACGCCTAATTTTCCTCGCCCTGCTGAGCCTCGGCATCACTTGGGGCGCACATGCCGAAGATAAACGCTATATCTCCGATGAACTGAACACCTACGTACACAGTGGCCCAGGCAACCAATACCGCATTGTCGGCACGCTGAACGCCGGCGATGAAGTCACGCTGCTCAGCGTAAATGACAGCACCAAATATGGCCAAATCCGTGATGCCAAGGGCCGCTCCGTGTGGATCCCGCTTAGCCAGCTCAGCAATACGCCGAGCCTGCGCACCCGCGTGCCGGAACTGGAGCAGCAGGTGCAGACCCTGACGGACAAGCTGACCAATATTGATAATAGCTGGAACCAGCGCACGGCCGACATGCAGCAGAAAGTTGCCGCCAGTGACAGCACCATCAGCGGCCTGCAGGAAGAAAACCAGGCGCTGAAAAATCAGCTGCAGGTGGCCCAGAAGAAGGTGAACGCGGTAAATCTGCAGCTTGACGACAAACAGCGCACCATTATTCTGCAATGGTTTATGTACGGCGGCGGCGTAGCCGGCATCGGCCTGCTGCTCGGCCTGCTGTTGCCACACCTGTTGCCACGGCGTAAAAATAACAATCGCTGGATGAACTAACGCCTCATCGCAGCCTAAAAGGTCGCCACGGCGGCCTTTTTTATTGGCGCGGCAGCGCGCGCTCAATTCATGTAATCTGATAGTGAATGTGTTAACTGCAGGAGTACGACAGTGAAAATTTACCTGGTTGGCGGCGCGGTGCGCGACAGCCTGCTGGAACTGCCGGTGGTCGACCGCGACTGGGTGGTGGTCGGCGCAACGCCGGAACAGTTGCTGGCGCAGGGCTACCAGCAGGTCGGTAAAGATTTTCCGGTCTTTCTCAACCCGCAAACCCATGAGGAATACGCGCTGGCGCGCACCGAGCGTAAATCCGGCCACGGCTATACCGGTTTTATCTGCCATGCCGCCCCCGATGTGACGCTGGAAGAGGATTTGCTGCGTCGCGATCTGACCATTAACGCCATTGCACAAACCACCGACGGCGAACTGGTCGACCCTTACCACGGCGTTGACGATCTGAAAGCCCGCGTGCTGCGCCACGTTTCGGCGGCGTTTGGCGAAGATCCGCTGCGCGTCTTGCGCGTCGCGCGTTTTGCCGCCCGCTTTGCCCATCTCGGCTTCACCATTGCGCCGGAAACCGCCGCGCTGATGCGCCAGATGGCCGACAGCGGCGAGCTGTCGGCACTGACCGCCGAACGCGTCTGGAAAGAGACGGAGAAAGCGCTGCAAAGCCGCAGCCCGCAGGTTTACTTCCAGGTGCTGCGCGACTGCCATGCGCTGGGCGTACTGTTTCCGGAGATCGACGCGCTGTTCGGCGTCCCCGCGCCGGAGAAGTGGCACCCGGAGATCGACACCGGCATCCATACGCTGATGACGCTGGCGCTCGCCGCACGGCTCAGCCCGGAGATTGACGTGCGCTTTGCCGCGCTGTGTCACGATCTCGGCAAGGGGTTAACGCCCAAAGAATACTGGCCGCACCATCACGGCCACGGCCCGGCCGGCGTACGCCTGGTCGAGGCCATGTGTCAGCGTTTAAGGGTGCCGAACCCGCTGCGCGATCTGGCCAAATTGGTGGCCGAATATCACGATCTCATCCATACGGTAAATAAACTGCGGCCGGAAACGCTGATCAAGCTGTTTGACGCCATCGACGTCTGGCGCAAACCGCAGCGGCTGGAGCAAATCATCCTGACCAGCGAGGCCGATGCGCGCGGCCGCACCGGTTTTGAGGAGCTGCCGTACCCGCAGGGTGACTACCTGCGGGCAGCCTACCGGATTGCCAGCGGCGTATCGGTGAAAGAGGTGGTGGCCAGCGGCCTGCAGGGGCCGGCGATTCGCGAGGAAGTGCAGCGCCGCCGCCGGCAGGCGCTGGCAACCTGGAAAGCGGCGCAGCCCCAGCCGTAACGGCCATAAAAAAACCCCGCGGTGCGGGGTTTTTTATTACCGACTGTCGGCCTGCGGTTTACATAAACACCACGTATACCGCCGCCGCAACGATAAAGCGGTAAATGGCAAACGGCACAAACGAAATACGTTTGATCAGCGTCAGGAAGGTTTTAATCGCCACCAGCGCCACCACAAAGGCGGTGACAAAGCCGACGGCAAACATCGGCAGATCCGCTAGCGTCAGGAAGTGCAGGCTCTTGTACAGGTCCAGACCGCTGGCGCCGATCATCATCGGCACGGCGAGGATAAAGGAGAACTCGGAGGCCGCATAGCGGCTGACGCCGACCAGCATGCCGCCGGAGATGGTCGCCCCGGAGCGCGAGAAACCCGGCCACAGCGCCAGACACTGGAAACAGCCGATCATAAACGCCTGACGGTGGGTGATATCGTCCAGCCCGACCGCGCGCGGTTTTTTCGGCTTCAGCCACTCCGCCGTCAGCAGCAGCACACCACCGACCACTAACGCATACATCACGTTTTTCGGCTCGAACAGTGATTTGATCACCTCATGGAACAGCAGCCCCAGCACTACCGCCGGCGCCATTGCCAGCAGAATGTGAGTCAGCTTCAGGTGGCCCGGCGTATGTCCCTCGTGCGCCACCGGCTTGCCGCCGAAGTGGATGCCGATCAGGCCGAACAGACGACGCCAGAACATCACCACCACCGCCAGGATAGAACCTAACTGGATGATAACCTCAAAGGTTTTCGCCTTATCGCCGGTAAAGCCCAGCCACTCGCCCACGATAATCATGTGCCCGGTTGAAGACACCGGCAGGAATTCCGTTAATCCCTCTACAACCCCAAGAACAAATGCCACAAACAGTGAATGCATGTCCGCCATGTGCGCGCTTACCCCACAATTCTTCCGCTATAAACATAAAAAAGCGGCAGTGTTTAAGACATTGCCGCTAAAACAATTCTGCGTTTCAGACCACGTTAGCGGCCTTTCGTTGCATCAGCATGACATTTATTACGCCGGACGCCGGCCTCGTTCAATCACAACGCCAACCCGGCTGGCCTGCGCCACCGCGCCCGGCTTGCTGACCTTAATACGGACCCATGGGGATTTAAAGCGCTGGAGCAATATTTCGGATATTTCCTCTGCCACGCGTTCCACCAGAGCAAAACGTCCGGATTCAACATGTTGGATCACCGCTTCGCTGATATCGGCATAGCTCAGGCAGTCGTTGACGTCATCACTGGCGGCGGCCTTGCGGTTATCCCAGCCCATTTCGATATCGAACACCAGCTTCTGGCGAATCGTTTGTTCCCAATCATAAACGCCAATGGTGGCGATTACGGTAAGTTCCTCAATAAATACGATATCCATCACGTCATTCTCTGTTTTTGGCCTTGCCGGATACCACTTCCAGCGGAATATGCGTATTATCCATAGATGTTGAGATTAAAACGACCATTATTAAACGGAACCGCGTTATGAGTGCTACCGCGCTTGGCATGATTATCTTCGCGTATCTGTGTGGCTCCATCTCCAGCGCGATCCTGGTTTGCCGGATCGCCAGGCTGCCAGATCCGCGCGAGCATGGCTCAGGAAACCCCGGGGCGACCAACGTCCTGCGCATCGGCGGCCGCGTTGCAGCGGCGGCGGTGCTGGTGTTTGACATTTTGAAAGGGATGTTGCCGGTATGGCTGGCGTATAAACTCAACGTGCCGCCGCTCTATCTGGGGCTGACGGCGATTGCCGCCTGCCTGGGCCATATCTATCCGGTATTCTTCCATTTCCGCGGCGGCAAGGGCGTCGCCACCGCCTTCGGCGCCATTGCGCCCATCGGCTGGGACCTGACCGGGCTGATGACCGGCACCTGGCTGCTGACCGTGCTGCTCAGCGGCTACTCCTCGCTGGGGGCGATCGTCAGCGCGCTGATTGCGCCTTTCTATGTCTGGTGGTTCAAACCGCAGTTTACCTTCCCGGTGGCGATGCTCTCGTGCCTGATTCTGATGCGTCATCACGACAATATCCAACGCCTGTGGCGCGGGCAGGAAGGGAAAATCTGGAAGAAATTCCGCAAGAAAAAAGGCGATGATGCGGCGGACGCCGACAAGCCGGAAGATTCACAATAAACAGGGGCCGGATTATCCGGCCCCTGTTGAGATTGATAACAAAGTCGTTGATGGCCCGAGATACCCGGGCCTAGCGTAACGAGGGGCATTATGGGACGCATCCCTGCGGCTTATACCGCCGGCAGTTCCGCCAACGGCCAGCGCGGCCGCACCGATACGCTCAGTTCCGGATTGGCGCCGTTTTTCAACCGCACCATGCCGGCATAGGCAATCATCGCGCCGTTGTCGGTGCAAAACTCCGGACGAGCGTAAAACACTTCGCCGCCGCGCTTTTGCATCATCTCGGCCAGTTTCGCCCGCAGGGTGCGGTTAGCGCTGACGCCGCCGGCCATCACCAGACGCTTAAAGCCGGTTTGCTCCAGCGCACGTTTGCACTTAATCGCCAGCGTATCCACCACCGCATCCTCAAACGCGCGGGCGATATCGGCGCGGGTTTGCGCATCGTCGCCGTTGCCGCGAATGGTGTTGGCAGCAAAGGTTTTCAGGCCGGAGAAGCTGAAGTCCAGCCCCGGACGATCGGTCATCGGCCGTGGGAAGGTAAAGCGCCCCGCCTGCCCTTGCTGCGCCATTTTCGACAGCATCGGCCCGCCGGGATAGTCCAGCCCCAGCAGTTTGGCGGTTTTATCAAACGCTTCACCCGCCGCATCGTCAATCGATTCGCCCAGCAGGGTATATTCGCCGATGCCGGTCACGCTGATAAGCTGGGTATGACCGCCCGATACCAGCAACGCCACAAACGGGAACGCCGGCGGGTTGTCTTCCAGCATCGGCGCCAGCAGGTGGCCTTCCATATGATGCACCGGCACCGCCGGCACGTTCCAAGCGAACGCCAGCGAACGCCCGATGGTGGCGCCGACCAGCAGCGCGCCCACCAGGCCGGGGCCGGCGGTATAGGCGACGCCGTCAATATCCGCCGCGCTCAGGTTCGCTTCCTTTAACGCCGCCTGAATCAGCGGCACGGTTTTGCGCACGTGATCGCGTGACGCCAGCTCCGGCACCACGCCGCCGTAATCGGCATGCAGCTTCACCTGGCTGTACAATTGATTGGCTAATAAACCGGCCCGATCGTCATACACTGCGATTCCGGTTTCATCGCAGGACGTTTCTATACCCAGTACTCGCATTACCTTTCCCATCATTCACGTGCGGCCGCCAGTTTAGCACAATCGCCGCGATTTTCTGCCAGCCGTGGACGCTTTGCCGTCGCCGTGATGCTATGTCGCTGATTCTCTCGAAAAATGTGTCGGCAATTAAAAACGGGCATTTTTTTCTGATTAGTCTATAATCAGCGGCCGACGCAAAATTGCGCAGCTTGATTCGGATAGCGCCCGCCGGCGGACGGCTTTCTCTTTGAGTTGATGCTTTACAAAGCAGCATCCATTGGAGTAAAATTCCGCACCATTTTGAAAAGGCTGGCGCTTGGCCAGCAGCAAACCGAATTCTATTGAGGTGAGAGGCACATGCCGGTAATTAAAGTACGTGAAAACGAGCCATTTGACGTTGCTCTGCGTCGTTTCAAGCGTTCATGCGAAAAAGCAGGCGTTTTAGCTGAAGTTCGTCGTCGTGAGTTTTATGAAAAACCAACTACCGAACGCAAACGCGCTAAAGCTTCCGCTGTGAAACGTCACGCGAAGAAACTGGCTCGCGAAAACGCACGCCGCACTCGTCTGTATTAATCCTTCGGGGGTAACCCCGCCGCGTGATTTTTTCTTTCTCAAGAACACGCAGACCGAGTAGTTGCATACGAAGGCCGTGCTTTCCGAAAGGAATGCGCGGCTTGTTCTCGTTTATAGGCACGAACCGAGGCTTATGGCTGGACGAATCCCGCGTGTATTTATCAATGACTTGCTGGCGCGCACCGACATCGTCGATCTGATCGACGCACGGGTGAAGCTGAAGAAGCAGGGCAAAAACTATCACGCGTGCTGCCCATTCCACCACGAGAAAACGCCTTCGTTCACCGTTAACGGCGAAAAACAGTTTTATCACTGTTTTGGTTGTGGTGCGCACGGTAACGCCGTCGACTTCCTGATGAATTACGACAGGCTTGAGTTTGTCGAAACCATCGAGGAACTGGCGACCATGCACGGGCTGGAAGTGCCTTACGAGGCAGGCTCCGGGCCAACCCAGATCGAACGTCATCAGCGGCAAAGTCTTTATCAACTGATGGAACAGCTCAGCACGTTCTATCAACAGTCACTGAATCAGCCGAACGGCAAGCAGGCGCGCGATTACCTGCAGCAGCGCGGCTTAAGTGACGACGTTATCCGCCATTTCGCCATCGGTTTCGCCCCCGCCGGCTGGGATAACGCATTAAAACGTTTTGGTCGCGAGCGCGACGGCCGCACCGCATTGAACGATGCCGGCATGTTGGTGACTAACGATCAAGGGCGTTCTTACGACCGTTTCCGTGAACGCGTCATGTTCCCTATCCGTGATAAACGCGGACGGGTGATTGCCTTCGGCGGTCGCGTACTCGGCGACGGTATGCCGAAGTACCTGAACTCGCCGGAAACCGAAGTATTCCATAAAGGCCGGCAGTTATACGGCCTGTATGAAGCACAGCAGAGCCACCCCAAGCAGCTGCAGCGCTTGCTGGTGGTGGAAGGCTATATGGACGTGGTGGCGCTGGCGCAGTTCGGCATCGATTATGCCGTCGCCTCGCTCGGCACCTCGACCACGGCGGAACACATTCAGCTGATGTTCCGCGCCACCGACAACGTGGTCTGCTGCTATGACGGCGACCGGGCCGGCCGCGAGGCAGCCTGGCGCGCACTGGAAACTGCGCTGCCCTATCTGAATGACGGGCGCCAGCTGCGCTTTATGTTTTTACCTGACGGCGAAGACCCGGACACGCTGGTGCGTCAGGAGGGCAAGGCAGCGTTCGAACAACGGATGGAGCAGGCGCAGCCGCTTTCCACTTTTCTGTTCGAAACCCTGCTGCCGCAGGTTGACCTGAGCAGCCCGGACGGGCGCGCCAAGCTGAGCGCGCTGGCGCTGCCGCTGATTAGCCAGGTGCCCGGCGAAACGCTGCGTCTTTATCTGCGCCAGCAGCTTGGCAACAAGCTGGGGCTGCTGGACGACAGCCAGCTCGACAAATTGATGCCCAAACAGGCTGAAAACGCCAATACTTATCAGGCGCCCCAGCTAAAACGCACAACCATGCGTATACTGATAGGGTTATTGGTGCAAAATCCGCAGCTCGCCGCGCTGGTGCCGTCGCTGGACGGGCTGGAGCAGACCAAGCAGGCGGGCCTGCCGCTGTTTGTCGAACTGGTGCAAACCTGCTTGTCGCAGCCGGGATTGACCACCGGGCAGCTTCTGGAGCTGTATCGCGACAACAAATTCAGCCAGCAGCTTGAAACTCTGGCCACATGGAACCATATGATCGTTGAGGATATGGTTGAACAACATTTTATTGACACGCTAACGAATCTTTACGACTCAGTGCTGGAACAGCGGCAGGAAGAGCTGATTGCCCGTGACAGAACCCACGGCCTGAATACAGCAGAGCGTCAGGAACTGTGGTCATTACAGTTGGCGTTAGCGAAGAAAAACTGAATACCAAACGGCTTAAGTGCCGCTAAAAGCGAGGGCAAAGCCCTGCAATATGCTGCCATAGTGGGCCGCGGCAATAACAAAAACGCCCCAAATGCTATTGTTGGCGGTTTCGCCGACCGACACCAACCCAAATACTCTGAAGTGTGGATACCGTCTTATGGAGCAAAACCCGCAGTCACAGCTTAAGCTACTTGTCACCCGTGGTAAGGAGCAAGGCTATCTGACCTATGCTGAGGTCAATGACCATCTGCCGGAAGATATCGTCGACTCCGATCAGATCGAAGACATCATCCAGATGATTAACGACATGGGCATCCAGGTGATGGAAGAAGCGCCGGACGCCGATGACCTGTTGCTTGCTGAAAACTCAAACAACACCGATGAGGATGCTGAAGAAGCGGCTGCTCAGGTGCTCTCCAGCGTTGAGTCCGAGATTGGCCGCACCACTGACCCGGTACGTATGTACATGCGTGAAATGGGTACCGTTGAACTGCTGACGCGCGAAGGCGAAATCGACATCGCCAAGCGCATCGAAGACGGTATTAACCAGGTACAGTGCTCGGTGGCCGAATACCCGGAGGCCATCACCTATCTGCTCGAACAGTATGATCGCGTTGAAGCGGGCGAATCTCGCCTGTCCGATCTGATCACCGGCTTCGTCGATCCGAACGCGGAAGAGGACCTTGCGCCGACCGCCACCCATATCGGTTCTGAGCTGTCGACCGAAGAGCAGGACGATGACGACGACGATGACGACGACGACGACGATTCCGAAGACGATAACAGCATCGATCCGGAAGTCGCCCGTCAGAAGTTCTCCGAACTGCGCGAGCAGTACGAAGCGACGCGTCAGGTGATCAAGGCCAACGGCCGCAGCCATGCCAAGTCTGCAGAAGAGATTCTGAAGCTGTCTGAAGTCTTCAAACAGTTCCGCCTGGTGCCTAAGCAGTTCGACTTCCTGGTCAACAGCATGCGCACCATGATGGACCGCGTACGCACCCAGGAACGCATCATCATGAAGATGTGTGTTGAGCAGTGCAAAATGCCGAAGAAAAACTTCGTCACGCTGTTTGCCGGCAACGAAACCAGCGATTCCTGGTTTGAAGCCGCGCTGGCGATGGCCAAGCCATGGTCGGAAAAGCTGAAAGACGTCGCCGAAGACGTGCAGCGCAGCCTGCAGAAACTGCGCCAGATCGAAGAAGAAACCGGTCTGACCATCGAGCAGGTCAAGGATATCAACCGCCGCATGTCCATCGGCGAAGCCAAGGCCCGCCGCGCCAAGAAAGAGATGGTTGAGGCCAACCTGCGTTTGGTTATTTCTATCGCCAAGAAATACACCAACCGCGGTCTGCAGTTCCTCGATCTGATTCAGGAAGGCAACATCGGCCTGATGAAGGCGGTAGACAAGTTCGAATACCGTCGCGGCTATAAGTTCTCGACCTACGCCACCTGGTGGATCCGTCAGGCAATTACCCGCTCCATCGCCGACCAGGCGCGCACCATCCGTATTCCGGTGCATATGATTGAGACCATCAACAAGCTCAACCGTATTTCACGCCAGATGCTGCAGGAAATGGGCCGCGAGCCGACGCCGGAAGAGCTGGCTGAGCGCATGCTGATGCCGGAAGACAAAATCCGCAAAGTGCTGAAGATCGCCAAAGAGCCGATCTCCATGGAAACGCCGATCGGTGATGATGAAGATTCACATCTGGGCGATTTCATCGAGGACACCACCCTCGAGCTGCCGTTGGATTCCGCCACCTCGGAAAGCCTGCGTTCCGCAACGCACGACGTGCTGGCCGGCCTGACCGCGCGTGAAGCGAAAGTACTGCGTATGCGTTTCGGTATCGATATGAACACCGACCACACGCTGGAAGAAGTGGGTAAACAGTTCGACGTTACCCGCGAACGTATCCGTCAGATCGAAGCGAAGGCGCTGCGTAAGCTGCGCCATCCGAGCCGCTCTGAAGTGCTGCGCAGCTTCCTGGACGACTAATCTGTCCATGTAAATAAAAAACCCCGGCATGCCGGGGTTTTTTATTATCTGTTTTCCAACGACGACGCCAGCTGACGATAGCTGTCCGTCAGCGACTCCAGCGTCGCGCGGTTAAGCCCGCTGGGATTGGGCAGCACCCACACTTCAGTATCGCCAATCATCAGCGCCTGCCGCCCCCAGCTCACCTTACGGATGCCGAAGGCATCGCTGAACGCCTGTTTGCCGAGAATCGCCAGCGCGCGCGGCTGACAGCACAGAATTTTATCGCTTAACGCCTCGCCGCCGCGGCGCAGTTCCTCACGCGCCAGCTCGCTGGCCGCCACCGTCGGACGCGCAACCAGCGCCGTAATGCCGCAGCCGTACTCCTGCAGCTGCTGCCACTCCTCCGGCGCCAGCTGACGGGCGGTAAACCCCGCCAGATGAATCACCTTCCAGAAACGGTTGCTGGCATTGGCAAACGGATAGCCGCGGTGGGCGGAAGAAAGGCCGGGATTGATGCCACAAAACACCACCCGCAGATGCGGCGCCAGAAGTTCCATAATGTCGACGGTCCTTAGCAAGTCATAGCGTTGGTTATCGCAAAATCCGTCAGCAATTACAACAGGCTACAGCTGTGTATAAAAGCACCACACAACATTCTGCCTGTAGACCTGCGCTATCCCCTACCGTATAATCCTTGCCGCATGGCCCCTTAGCTCAGTGGTTAGAGCAGGCGACTCATAATCGCTTGGTCGTTGGTTCAAACCCAACAGGGGCCACCAAATTTTAGCTTTAAAATCATATAACTAAACCACCCTTTGAGGTGGTTTTTTTATTCTCCAATAATCGTCTGGTCGGCATTGCTAGGCCATGAGTTAATCGAAGATGCTTGTTCATTTGGCATAAATCAAATTGAAAAGACGTGTCCGTTCATTTAACCCAGGCTTAACGAAGTCACCGAGTCCTAACTTCTCAATGCCTGCATGGGTAATGCCGACCTTACGGTAAGCCAATGTAGTCACTATTTGGCTAAACAACCTATCGTCGGAAATATATTTTTGTAACGCCAATAGACACTTAGGTCGGCTTTGCAAAATATAATAAGCATAATTAATTATTATAAAATTAGAAATAAGAAGATTATAAGAAGACTGATATTCATTAAAACTATCGCTAATAGCCTGGAACACTACTTTTTTATCTTTCACATAAGCGCTCATAAACTCATCAGGATAAATAAGGTACTCATTGGTATCATTGAAGTTTATTCTGAACAACTCATCATCATCCTCACAAATAAAATCCAATGATAATAACTGGAAGTTAACAATACCGGCTAGCAACTCCTTTTCATTTTTTTCATCAACATCAAAAAACTGGAAAATGGTGCTTACGATCTCTTTAACCGGAATAATCCCAAGATTTTCGGTTTCGAAAAAAATGCAATTATCGGCAATCTTTAACTTTGAGTAACACTCATGTTCTATGCCTAGTTCAAAACATAGAAATCGTAGCATGTAATTCTGGTGTTTTTCCTTATCTGACATTATTGAACCTTTCAGACTAACAAGCTGTAGCGTGTAGTAGAGAATAAATATATCCTTATCCAGACGCTCCCGGTTATCTATGTCAAATAAATATCCTAACCGTGACAACAGGATGTTAATGAAGTAGACGTCATCCGCACTATACCCCAGCTTGTTTAGCCAATTAGTCAGACGGCGAATGGAAAAAACATCATGCCAACGACTCAGTGATTGTAACCTCCCCTTATCATTTTTCATTGCCAGCAGATAAAGATTCTGCTCATCTTCTTTGTAATAAAACGGAGAAAGATCCTGCAAACACCCCCGTGTGTTTAAAAAACTTTCTAACTTATAGCGATATATATTATAAATATTCATATTATTATACCTTGCATGGCTTCCATTTATCTTTATTGTCTTTTTTCTCGACACGGAAAGAGATGATGGAATTGTTGAAAGTATCTATGATGTTGTGACCAATACCTCTCGCCACCGGTTCATTGGCTTTTGATAACACACCATCCTTTAAACCAGTCTATTTATAATCGACTTCCGAGATATCAACATGCTTATCCAATAGCGCAATACCTTCGTTATTGATCGTCATCACCACTCGGTAATTTTCTCTACCGGGGTTAAACCCTGGATTGCTGTCATGATTAGCCCAGACAGTCTTGCTGCCTCGGTTATTCTGCACCAAACCGCCCTTTCCCCCTCTGGCCTGAGTAGCTGCTTTTGCTTCTTCTTTCCCCATATATCGAATGACCTCATCCCGCTTAAGACCCCAGGGATCCGCCCATCCTAAAGGGTTCGGTGCATAGCGATATGGGTTCATTCCCCCCGCCAGCCCTATCGGATCCTGACTGATATAGCTCCCGGTCTGCGGATCGTAGTAGCGGTAGCGGTTATAGTGCAGCCCCGTTTCCGCATCAAAGTACTGCCCCTGGAAGCGCAGCGGGTTGGCCACCCGGTCTGCATGCACCGCCCCCGGCTCGGCATTGTTCCGACCACACCAGCCCGCCCTGCACGTCGGTCAGCCTCACCGGCGCGCCGTTCGGGTCGCAGTGATAGCGGTAACTGCTACGTCAGCTATAACCCTTGCTCTCGTTATTATAATTTACCCAAAAAACCTTTAGGCGGGTTAAACTTAATCCATTTTCTTGTTGTCGACGTCCATATTCTTATAACTTGATTTACGACATTAACCTTTTAACATCTTCAACTGTCAAACTAAAAACATCCATAGTATTTTCTCCAATTCCAAAATTAAGATCTGAATTTATTTTCTTTAACCACAGGTAGAAATCAACAAATATCTTTTCATTCTCACAATTCAATTCCATAAAACCTATATCAGCATGAGACATCTCCAATGAACTTATGATTTATTTAAAAATATCCATGTTTTCATTTAAATCATCATGGCTAACCATCATCAGATTTTTAATTATATTAACTTCATCTGATATATCTATAGTTGTAGGAAGAGACGATACTTTCCTTTCTATTTCTAACAAATTAATAGTAATAAACTCAATAAGATGAGCCATCAAGCGAAATATTGGCGCCATTAGTATCTGATTTAAAACTCCCCCACGTTCCATCGGTTCTGAACACTTCACCTGTTGATGAATTTTTATTAACGTCAATTCCTGTTGCAATACCCCAAGATTTTGCATCGTAGTTCATACGCTACCGCCCTACCCTGATAGTTTTATCTGCACAAAATAATTTTAAATCAAATAGTGATGTAAATACAGACTGATTGAAAAACGAGAACATACCCGATATCAAAACGGATTAGATACGTGATAACGAGGAATGTATCTTACGGAGATTGGTTGATACAGCGCAGCCTAACTAGGCAACCGTTGGTGATCAACGTGATGCCTGGTAAGGTGGTGATTCAGGTTCAGTAGGGTAATATGTTGCCATAGAAATAGGTAAAAAACGGGAAGATCCAGAGAGGATCTTCCCGGATTTAAATGTTATGATTTAATCCAAGTTACTTTTTTCCATATTGATGAGTCATAATCTGCAAAACTTATAACATCCTTCCCATTTGAAAAGTATGTTACAGGGCATCCTTCCTCGCCATTCAATGAATTAAATCCACTTATTGCATTGCAAAGCAATTTAAATGACAACGACTGGGCAATAAAGTCAGTTAATACAGGAAGATAATTGCTTTCAATCGATGAAAGCGATGTTCCCAACTCTATTTCATATAAAAAATCAACATCACTTAAAGTGTCAATAAATCTTATGTCGTCATGAACATAATTTTCTTTGCCTTTTACATACTCTTTATATTCGTCAATATTGAAATAGTCATACTCTGAAATAGAGAAATCAATATCAAAGCAAGAGATCAATTTCTTTAAATTTTCCTCTAGCTCACTTTTACTTTTATAATCTATTAGAATGTTTGATTTAGTTATCATGATCTAAAATTTCCAGAATGGTGCCAATACAGATTGGTCTATTACATCAACAGTCACTGAAGGATTATTAGGCTTAAATCCACCGAAGAACTCTTCAAATTGACCTAATGTGTTTTTCGAGTCTGAACTTCTAATGACTTGAACAATTCCATTATCACCAACCTGTTTTACACCTTTTGTTACGTTTTTAGCTGCATTACCACCTATACCACTAAGAAGTTTAGTATCAACTTGCACTCCATTAATAGTAAAGTCAGCCATTGATACTGAACGATTAGGCGGGGTGTTAAAATGAACATGATTGCCTTTGCTTCTCATGTACTTGGCGTAAGCTATTTCTGCTTGAGCGGAAACATCACCATTTCTAGCTAAACGGATTTTTTCCCTCAGAGTTTTAATATCGCCAGTTACTTTTCCCGCGCTACATCCAGCCAGCCCCAGCGGATCTATAAAGCTGTTAGGATTATGCACATACCCATACGGGTTCATCCCCCCCACCAGCCCTATCGGATCCTGACTGATATAGCTCCCGGTCTGCGGATCGTAGTAGCGGTAACGGTTATAGTGCAGCCCCGTTTCCGCATCAAAGTACTGCCCCTGGAAGCGCAACGGGTTGGCCACCCGGTCTGCATGCACCACCCCCGGCTCGCCCCAAACCCCGCATTGTTCCGACCACACCAGCCCGCCCTGCACATCGGTCAGCCGCACCGGCGCGCCGTTCGGGTCACAGTGGTAGTGGTAGCTGCTGCGTACCCCCTCCTGCTGCGTCAGCAGCGCGAACGGCCGGAAGCTGCCGGGGTAGTAGACGTATTCCCGCAGATTGTTAAAGAGCGCCGCCTGCCGCTTCTCTCGCTGCAGCCGACCGGCCACGTCGTACAGCGCCAGCGGACGCAGCGGCTCGCCGCCCGGCTCCGCCACCTCCGCCAGCAGCGCGTCGCCCTGCCAGTAGAACCAGCGGCTCTCCGTCGCCGTCTGCTTGCCTATCCGTCGCCCCAGCCCGTCGTAGGCGTAGTGCGTGACCGACTCGCCCTGATGCACCGCCACCAGTTGCTGGCTCTCATCCCAGACAAAGTCCTGCCGGCTGCCGTCAGTATAGCGCCGCTGCCGCAGGTTGCCCGCACGGTCAAACACGTAGCGCGTATCATTGTGCCAGCCCTCGCGGAACCACCCTTCCGCCGTCTCGTTCACCGCCCGCACCGTCAGCGCCAGCCGGTTGCCTGCCGCGTCATACATAAACCGCCGCACCCGCTCCGCCGGGTCAACGTGCGCCAGCAGCCGTCCCACCGCATCATACTGGTAGCGGTCTACGCCCCAGCCACTGTCCTCCCGCGACGTCATGTTGCCCTGCAGGTCGTAACGATAGCCGGTCGAGAACAGCGGCAGTTCATCCTGCAGCGTGCGTTGGGCGGTCAGATGCCCCTCGCCGTCATACGTCAGCTCACGCACCAGCCCTGCCCCGAGCTGCTCCCGGCACAGCCGGCCCGCCGCATCGTAGCCCAGCGCCACCGGCGCATCGTCATTCAGCCCTATCGCCGCCAGCTGCCCCGTCGTACTCCAGCTGAACGCCACCCGGTGCCCGCCGTCGCTCTCACGCAGAATACGCTGCCCGGCGTCATTGTAGTGGTGCCGCAGCGTAAAGCCGTCCTGCGACTCCGCCAACAGCCGGCCCGCCGCGTCGTAGCGCCATGCCAGCCGCCGCCAGCGGTTCTCGCACTGCGTCAGTTGCCCGTCCGCCGCATAGCGGTAGCGCGTCAGCAGCGTGTCGCCGCTGCGTTTTTCCTGCAGCCGTCCCGCCTTGTCGTAGGCGTACGTCAGCGTGCCACCCAGCGCATCGGTGCGCTGCAGCAGGCTGCCGCCCGCATCCCAGCGGTAACCGGTCGCCTGCCCCCAGTAGTCACGCTCCTCCGTCACCCGCCCCAGTTCGTCACGCTGCAGCTGCCACGCCTGCCCCAGCGGGTTCACCACCGCCGTCAGCTGGTCCTCGGTATCATACTGGTACGCCACCCGCTCGCCGTCCGCCGTCTGACACTCCGTCACCATTCCGGTGCCGTTATAGCACAGCCGCGTCTCACGACCCGCCTCATCCCGGTAGCATACCGGCTGATCTTCGCGATCGTAGTCGATCGCCACCTGTGCGCCCGATGCGGACAGCTGCGCCGTCAGCCGATCCTTCGCATCATACTCATAGCGGGTCTGCTGCCCCAGCGCATCGGTTTTCCGCCGCAGGTTGCCGCGCACGTCAAAGCGCAGCTGCAACGTCCCGCTCTGATTACTCGTCACCCGCTGCGGGAAGCCGTAGCGATCATACTCCAGCGTCTGCCGTTCGCCGTCGGCCCCCAGATATTCCTCCGGCAGCCCCGTCGCATCATAGCGATAACGCCGGGTCACCCCGGTCGGATCGCTCTGCGACAGCAGGTTGCCCCGCGCATCGTACGCCATCCGCCACTGCGCGCCGTTCTCGTCTATCACCGTCTCCGGCTGCGCCAGCGCGTTATACTCCAGGCTCAACCGACTGCCGTCCGGCCCGATCTCCGCCGCGATTTGCCCCTCCGGGTCGTACTCCCACTGGTAGCGTCGCCCGTCCGCCTGCGTCACGCTCAGCGGCCGGCCCAGATCGTCATAGGTAAACACCGTGTTACCGCCCAGCGGGTCGATCTCGCTAATCGGTAACCCGCCGCTGTCGAAGCGGATATACGAGGTATGGCCGAGCGAGTCGGTGACCGCCACTTCATTGAGCACATCGTGATAGACAAAGCGATAATCATACAGCCCGCCGTCGCCCCAGGCGTGCACCACCCGCCAGTCGGCATCGTAGTCATAATAGAAGCTCTGGCCGTTGCGGTCCTGGTGCTGCGTCATGTGCCGGCGCTGATAGCCGAAACGCCGCGCCGCCCCCAGCGCATCAATCTGCGCCGCCAACTGCCCCTCGCCATCATACTCATAGCGGGTCAGCGGCGAGTAGGCGTCGTTGGCCGCCTCATACAGGCGCATGGCGATGATGCGCCCGCGCTCGACGGTGACATGCACCTCGCGCCCGGTCGTCGCCGCGCCGGCGTATTCCGCCAGCCGCGTCAGCTGCCCCTGCCGGCGCACAAACTGCCAGCGGTTGCCGTTGCGGTCGCCCAGCGCCGCCAGCGGCATCATGTCACCGTCGTCGTCGTCAAAATGATGCTGCACACCGTCGTTGTCTTCGTAGATCCAGCGGCGTTGCCGTTCCTCCTGCTGCCACCACAGCCGCCCGCCATCCGGCAGGCCCACCGCCGCGTGCTCGCGCCCCGGTAACGTCGGCAGGTCACCAAAGGCGGTCATGCCCGCCGGTCGGATCAGCAGCATCAGCCCGTCGGCATCGCGCGTCAGGCTGATATCCGCCGGCGTCGCCCAGCCGTAGCCGCAATAACCGGCCTCATCGATATCCGCCGACGAATAGCTGCGCACCCAGGAGAGCGGCATCCGCCCCGGTAGCAGGAAGTCCTGATGCTCCAACGCCACGCTACCGTCGCGGATATCGACCGGCTCGGCCCGCAGCACCTTGCACTTGAGAAAGCCGGGGTCTATGTTTTTAAACAGCTTCTGGCGCAGCGCCTGAAACTTCTTCATAAACTTGCCGTAACCGGCGCTTTTTTTGAGTTTTTTCAGCCCTTTGCCGAGGCCGAACAGGCCGGCGCGCATCAGCATTGCCGTCACGTTGATGGTAGACGGCCCGCCGACTGTCACCCGGCTGGGGATCGCCAGGTTGAGGGTCAGCGGCATCGTCAGCGACAGCGGTTTGGGCTCGGCGGCACGTTTCGGGCGGAAAGGCGGCATCATGCCGAATATGTTGCAGCTCAGCACCGGCATGGTGATGCGCGCGAAAGGCTCACCGTCCACCCGCACTGTCTGGCTGCCCATAAACAGCTCGTCATCATTCAGCTGTGGGCCGCTCGGCACCCGCAGCGGCGGCAGCCACAGGCCGCCGATCGGGATATGCACCGCCATACCGCCGGTACCGGCGCTGGCGCGCTTGATGCCGTTGACGTTCACCGTCGTGCCGATAATCGGGATATAGTCAAAGACGTCGAACACCAGGCCGATATGCGGTGTCGGCAGCGGCCCGAAAGAGTAGGTGTGGATATCGATCCCCAGCTGGGGATCAAAGTGTGAACTGGAATGCATCGGTTATACCCTCCCTGGTTCCGACGTTAGAACAGCGCCCGCAGCAAGGCACGCAGAAGGTTGCGCGCCTCGTTGGCCAACTCGCTGTCCGACAGGCTGATAAATCCGATCACCAACAGCGTGACCGCCACCATAATCACCACCTTCTTCATGCGTTGTCCTTGCTTGTGTTCTGCTGAATAAATTCTCTGGCGGCGTCTTGCGACGGCAGCGCCATGCTTTGCGGCATTTGTGACCACTCACCGGTCGGCGCATCAAACGGATGGGCGATCTCCGGCAGGCCGTTCCAGTGCGGATGCAGATACTGGCGACCGATGGCGATCGCCTGACGAAAACCGGGATAGCTTTCAAGGATCAACAGCTCGCGTTGATTGCGCGCCTGCTGGAAACTCTGCTCCAGCGCCTGCTGCAGGCGACTTTCCGCCAGCAGCACCGACTGTGGCGTCGCCCCCTGCTGCGCCACCTCGCCTTCCGCGCGTAAAATCAGCTGCTGCTTGCGCTGCTGATACTCTTCTGCACAGTGCTCCAGCGCCTTAGCGCGTTTATCATCCTGAATATGCAGTAAATCCTGCAGCGCCAGCGGCAAAGTGGTTTGCGCACGCTCCGCGGCGGACAGCGGCCGCGCGGCGTGGATCGCCTGCGCATAGTCCGCCATCGCCTGGCTCTCCTCGCCGCCCAGCACCAGACAGCGCCCCGCCATCCGCATTCCTTCGATAGTCAACATGCGGTTGCCCGCCATTTGCGCCAGCCCTGCGGCCAGCCGATAAGCGCCGGCCGCCTTCTGATATTCGCCGGCGCTGAACCAGGCGCCGCCTTCGCCGAAAGCGCTCTGCATCTGCAGCGTGGCGCGCAGCGGCGGATCGCCGATGCCCTGCGCCACCTGCTGCGCCTGACGGTACGCCTCCACCGCTTTAGCGGCGGCATTACCCTTTACCCAGCCGCCGCCGACGATGTTGTGCATCACCACCTGCTGCTCCAGCCAGCCTTTTTTACGCGCAATCGCCAGCGCCATGCCGGCACGCGCCTCAACCTGCTGCGCCGTGCCGTGCTCAAGCAGCAATACCGCATCGGTCATCAACTGACGGCAGCGCAGGCGGTCGCCATCACGATCGCTGAGCTGGCTGGCGGTTTGCTGCATCAGCGCCATACCGTCGATATCCGGCGTTATCAGCCGCACACGCTGGGGAAATGCCTGCTGCAGCGCCTGCCAGGTCGGCTGCTCCAGCGTATCGATCAACATCATGCGCACGCCGGTGCCAATGCGCTCGACGTTTTGCTGCAGCCAGCGCTGCAACGCCGCCTCATCGCTGATATGCTCCGGCGTCATCACCGCCACCACATAGCGCAACTGTTCGCGATGATGGCCGGCAAAATCGCCGAGCAGGGTTTGCCACTGCGCGGCGCTAAAGCACGGCAAACGGGACTCAAACTCCCAGCCCTGCGCGTCTTCGCTGGCCTCGTAACGCTCTATCAGCTCATCCGCTAGCGCCCGGCTGTAGCCGTAACCGGTGTCGAACGGCGCCATAAGGCCGATAAACAGATCCGGCGCGCTGTAGTCGCTCGGCGGCTGCTGCTGCAGCGCGATAAATGCATGCACAATACTTTCGGCATTGGCCTTGACCCGCCAGATAAATAGCCGCGCGGCCGGATCCTCACTGGCCTCCAGCCACTGCACTTCCAGCTGGGCCATCAGCTGCTCGGTGGGGTTTCTTGCGTGACTCTGCATCATGGATATCTGCTCAGGCATTGAGTTCTATTTTGGTGCCGTTGACCATAACACCGCTCCCGTTGATGGTGATGCTGGCGCCGCCGGCGACAATCTCAATGCTGCCGGGCGAAATCGAGATGCCGGCAGAGTCACCCACGCTGATATTGAAGCTTTGCGACGCGCTGTCGCTTACCGCACCGTCGGTATAACGCGTATCTCCGCCGGCGATCACGATCTTGCGGCCCTCGCCGATACTGACATCCTGCATCTTGGTGATAGTCTTGTTCTCATTACCGCTGATCGAGGCCGTACGGTTACCGGTAACGCCCAGCGTCTGGTGGCCCTGTACATCCACGTTGCGGTTCTTCACCACGCTGACCTTCTCATTGCCGTTTACGGTGCGGGTGCGATCCTGATTGACCGTCATCACCTGATTACCATCCACCGTCGAGGTATGGTTGCTTTTTACCGTGGCCGAGTGATCGCCGGTGATGGTCTCATTACGGCTCTGCTGCACCGTCAGGGTTTCGCTGCCCTCCACCGTTTCAGTGCGATTCTGCTTCACTGTGGTGGTCTCATTACCGCTGATGGTTTTGGTGCGGTTCTGGCCGATGGCGACCGTCTCATTACCGTCAACATTTTTGGTGCGGTTTTGCTTGATATGGCTGGTTTCATCGGCGCCGACGGTTTTGGTACGGTTGCTGCCGATGGAGTGGCTCTCATCGTTTTTAACGTTGGTATCCATATTGCGTTCGGCCTGGATCCACACCTGTTCCGAACCGGCCTTGTCTTCAAAACGCAGTGCGTTGGCGTTGTCCGGCGTGCCGTCTTTGGAGCGGCTCATAAAGCCCATCTGGGTAGCGGCGGCCGGCAGCGCCCACGGCGGCATGCTGGCTTCGTTATACACACGGCCGATGACGATCGGCCGATCGGGATCGCCGTTGATGAAGTCGATCACCACCTCGTCGTTAACGCGCGGGATCTGCACGCCGCCGAAACCCTGCCCGGCCCAGGCGCTGGACACGCGCACCCAGCAGGAACTGGTGTCGTCGCCCGCCGCCAGCCGATCCCAGTGGAATTTCACCTTGATGCGGCCATATTTATCAGTCCAGATCGACTCCCCTTTCGGCCCCACCACCTTGGCGGTCTGCGGCCCGCAGGTCTTCGGCCACTCGGCCAGCTGTTCCGGCCGGAAAGGCACATCCGCCGGCATCACGTTGAAATCGATACGGTGCTCGCTGCTCTCTCCGCCGCTGGCATAGCGGTTCTCACGCAGGTGATATTCAGCCTGTGTCACCAGATACTGGCCGTTATCGCCGGCGTAAGGCGCATTGTGCAGGGTAAAGGTGTGTCCGGGCGCAATGCCCAATGCCGTCGCCGTGCCGCTGATTTTCTGGTGCTCCGCCTGCCAGGCCTCCTGGCGAATGCGAGCGTAAAACTCGCCGTGCTGATGATCGACAAACCGCCCCGGCCAGTCATAGACGTCAATCTGCCCCGGCTGCGGCGAAGCGGGATTCTGCCGCGCCTGAAACAGCCAGGCGTTCGGCTTGCGGAAGTCGTAGTCGTCAATGCTGTAAATCCCCGGTGTGACGACATCGTTGACCGCCCAGCGGCTGACGCCCTCTTCACTCGTGCTGCCGCCGGAAGGCGTAGCGTGGTAGGGAATACTTTCGTAGCCTTCAAACGGCTTATGCTGCTGGGGCGCATCCATCAGCACCAGCGTCTGTTTGCCCATCTCATGACGCCAGAAGTAGTAGATGCCCTCCAGCTCCATCAGCCGGCTGATAAAGTTGTAGCTGCTCTCCTGATACTGCACGCAGTATTCCCACTGGCGATAGCTGCCGGTCAGTTGATCCTCACAGACGACGTTCTGTTCCGCCAGCAGGGTTTTGACGATGTCCGGCACCGTCTGCTGCTGGAAAATACGGAAATTTCGATCGCGCAGCATCGGCCAGATATCCGGCTCCAGCTTCAGTTGATACACCGCATAGCGCGTGTCGTTGATTTCCTCGCTGCGCACCGCCGCCGCCGTTACCTTGCCGTTCAGATAGCGGGGCGTCAGCAGATTTTGCGTGGGGATTTCCAACGTGACGGTCTGACCAAGCAGCGAACGCCGGTCGATATGGAAGTTCTGGCTCAGCAGATCAACCAGGAAAACATAGGGCCGGCTAAGCTGTTCGCTGCCCTGCAGCGACCAGAACATCAGCTCATCGAGGCCAAGAGGCGTGTGTGCGCGGATTCGTTCCAACATAAGCAACAACCCAAAGGAAGAAGATGACAGAGTAAAAAATAACCTACCGTAACTTCTAGCGCACTTTTAGCTGGGGGTAAATGATTAGTGAGGGAAATTAACCAATTCTGTGAGACAACCTGAAACACCGAACTTCAACAATGATATACACATAAACATGGCTAATGGCTCATTAGTTTTTATCATTGATTTACGAGGATTTATTCGGCAATGATTAGGGTACCAACCCACAACCTCATCAGGATAAGCCATGACCACCTCCCGGACCGTACTTTATACCGACGCCAACTTTTTCAGCCCCTACGCCATGTCGGTATTTATCGCGCTGCGTGAGAAAAATATGCCCTTCTCCGTCAAGCCAATCGATCTGGCCCGGGGTGAACATCAGCATGCCGACTATGCCGATATTTCACCTATCCAAAGGATACCGGCGCTGACGCATAACGGCTTTACCCTGTGCGAATCATCGGCCATTGATGAATATCTGGAAGAATTATTCCCGCAGCCGCCGCTGTATCCGGCCGACGTCAGGCTGCGCGCTCAGGCGCGCGAGGTTCAGGCCTGGCTGCGCAGCGATCTGGCGCCGCTGCGTGCAGAACGGCCGACCGAAGTAGTTTTTAACGGTGAAAAACGGCCGGCGCTGTCGGCTGACGGACAGGCCGCGGCGGAAAAACTGATCGCCGTCGCCGGCGGTCTGCTGGCGCACGGGCAGGAAAATCTGTTTGGCGATTGGTGCATTGCCGACAGCGATCTGGCGCTGATGCTGAACCGCCTCGCCATGCAGGGCGATCCGCTGCCGGAAACGCTGCAACGCTATGCCCAGCGGCAGTGGCAGCGCCCGTCGCTGCAGGCCTGGCTGGCGCTGCCTGCAAACAAGTCATAAAAAAATCGGCGGCCACGACGCCGCCGTTCTCAATCCAGAGAGAAAACACACCACTTGAGGGAGTCTGTTACCAGCCCGCCGGCAAATAGCCCAGCAGCGAAGCAATGGCATACACCGCGCTGGCCGCATACAGCAGCACAATGCTGGCCTGCAGCAGCGGATGGGTGATCCAGTTACACTGCCAGCGCGGCATCATATCGCCGTGCTGGCGGGCGCCGCGCAGGATCAGCATCGGCATCACCGACAGCACCACGCCGCTGAATACGCCGGCGAAGTACAGCGCATTCACGAACGACACAAAACCGCTGTAAGCCAGTACGAACGGCGGCAGCACCACCACCAGCAGCACAGCAAAGCGGCGCAGCGGCAGTTCATCGTTGCCCAGGCGGAATTTGTCGAAAATATTGGTCAGGAAGCTGCCGCCCAGACCCCAGTAGGAAGTCAGCATGGCGCACAGCGCAAAGATATTGGCAGAGAAGAACGCCCACTGCCCCAGCGCCTGCCCCCAGGAGATGGTGGCCACGTCGGAGATATTATCCAGGCCGCTGAGCGCAATCACCGACAGCGGCACCGCCGCCAGCAGCACAAAAGTGGTCGCCATGCCGACAATAATCGCCTTCGGCAGTTGCTCCGGCTTATCGGCAAAGCCGCGCGCCATTTCCGGCACGATGTACTGTGCTGAGAAGCAGAACACCACCACGTTGAATACCGGCACCATAAAGCGCCAGTCCCCCTCCAGCAGGCGCCCCATCTGGGTGGTGTCTTTCAGCAGCGTGGCGATCACCAGCACGCTGAGCATCACCACCATGCCGATACTGATAAATTTCTCCCCACGGCCGATGGCCTTCAGGCCAAGATACAGCACCCCGGCGGCCGGGATGAAAAACAGCAGGCTGCCGATCGCCGGCGAGATCCCCAGTAAAGATTGCAGCAGCTTGCCGCTGCCGGTCATATAGGCGGTCAGCGCGCCGATGCTGTTGACGCAGACCGAAGCGAACATCAGCCAGGAACCGAAGCCGCCGACATAGCGCTTCGCCAGGCCACTCAGCTGCAGATGCGCGCGGGTGCGCAGCGTGGCTTCGGCCACGTACAGCATGGTGACAGTCGTCAGACAGCCGACCAGCACCAGCCAGAACAGCAGCGGCAGGAACCCCGCCTTGCTGGAGGCATAGGCTATCGACAGCACGCCGGCACCAATATTGGTGCCGACGATCATCGCCACGCCTTCAAGGAAGCTCAGCGATTTGGCGGGTGCAGATGCTCGCTCCCCGGCGGCAAGCGCCGAAGAGAATGTGATGTTTTCAGCAGGCATAAATCATCCTCTGCAACCCGGCGAACGGCGCCGCCGGGCAGGGTTAAGTCGCCGGTGGTTAAGCGTTCACGTCGATACACAGGTATTTCAGCTCCAGATATTCCTCAATCCCATAGCGCGATCCTTCGCGTCCGAGCCCAGACTGTTTCACACCGCCGAACGGCGCCACTTCGTTGGAGATCAGGCCGGTGTTGATGCCGACCATGCCGTATTCCAGCGCTTCCGGCACCCGCCACTGACGCGCGGCGTTCTGGGTAAAGACATAGGCCGCCAGACCGAATTCGGTATCGTTGGCCATCGCGACCGCCTCCTCCTCATCCTTAAAGCGGAATAGCGGCGCCACCGGGCCGAAGGTTTCCTCGGTGGCAAAACGCATCTGCTGCGTGACGCCGGTCACCACCGTCGGCTGGAAGTAGGTGCGGCCCAGCGCATGCGGCTGACCACCGGTGGCGATTTGCGCCCCCTTGATCAGCGCATCGTCGATATGGCTCTGCACTTTTTCCACCGCCGCCTTATCGATCAGCGGTCCCTGCGTGGTGCCTTCCGCCGCGCCGTCGCCCACCTGCAGCCCTTCGACCGCCGTCACCAGTTTTTCCGCCAGGCGATCGTAAATACCGGCCTGCACGTAGATGCGGTTGGCACAGACGCAGGTCTGGCCGCTGTTGCGGAATTTGGAGGCCATGATGCCGGCCACTGCCGCATCCAGATCGGCATCGTCAAATACGATCACCGGCGCATTGCCGCCCAGCTCCAGCGACAGTTTTTTAATCGTCGGCGCGCACTGCGCCATCAGAATGCGCCCTACTTCGGTCGAACCGGTGAAGCTCAGCTTGCGCACCACCGGGCTGTCGCACAGCACCTTACCGACCTGCGCCGCCTCGCCGGTGACGATCTGCAGCACGCCGGCCGGAATGCCGGCATCCTGCGCCAGTTTGCCCAGCGCCAGCGCGGTCAGCGGCGTTTGCTCCGCCGGTTTGACGATCATGCTGCAGCCGGCCGCCAGCGCCGGCGCCGCCTTGCGGGTAATCATTGCCGCCGGGAAATTCCACGGGGTAATGGCCGCGCACACACCGATCGGCTGCTTGATCACCACCAGCCGCTGGGTCGCCTGCGGCGCCTGCAATACCGCGCCGTCTACCCGCTTGGCCTCTTCGGCGAACCAGGTGATAAACGATGCCGCATAGGCCACTTCGCCGCGCGCTTCCGCCAGCGATTTGCCCTGTTCGGCGGTCATCAGCTGCGCCAGATCCTCCTGCGCCGCCATAATTTTCTCCGCCCAGGCCAGCATCAGCGCCGCACGCTGTTTGGCGGTCTGCTGCTTCCAGCTCTGCTGGGCGCGCTGGGCGGCGTCAATCGCCCGCTCGGTCTCTGCGCTGCCGATCAGCGGGATCGACGCCAGCTCCTCGCCGGTCGCCGGGTTGATCACCGCTTCACGCTTGCCGCTCTGCGCCGCGCACCACTCGCCGTCGATCAGGCACTGGCTACGCAGCAGCTCGGGATTATTCAGTTTCATCGTCATGCGCTCCTTATTCGCCCAGCGCGCGGGAGAGAATGCCCAGCGCCTCGGTGAATTGCTCTTCAGGAATGGTCAGCGGGTACAGGAAGCGGATCACGTTGCCATGTACGCCGCAGCTCAGCAGCAGCAGGCCTTCCTGCAGGGCTTTTTGCTGTACCTGGCGGGTAAATTCCGCCGACGGCTGGCCGCTGGCAGGATCGTTAAACTCGACCGCCACCATTGATCCCTGCGCGCGGATCTCGGCGATGGCCGGGCAGGTGGCCCGCGCCTGTTGCAGCACTTCCACCAGATGATGGCCCAGACGCTGCGCGCGCTGGCACAGCTGCTCTTCGTCAATCACGTCCATCACCGCATGCGCCGCGGCCACCGCCAGCGGGTTGCCGGCGTAGGTGCCGCCCAGCCCGCCCGGCGCCGGCGCGTCCATTACATCAGCGCGCCCTGTCACCGCCGACAGCGGCATGCCGCCCGCCAGGCTTTTCGCCATGGTGATCAGGTCTGGTTTAATGTCGTAATGCTCCATGGCGAACAGCTTGCCGGTGCGGGCAAAGCCGGTCTGCACTTCGTCAGCCACCAGCAGGATGCCGTGTTCATCGCACAGCGTGCGCAGCGCCTGCATAAATTCCGCCGGCGCGACGTTGAAGCCGCCTTCACCCTGCACCGGTTCCAGCACGATTGCCGCCACCTGTTTCGGGTCGATATCCGCCTTGAAGATGCGCTCCAGGCTGTTCATCGCATCCTGCGTGCTGACGCCGTGCAGCGCGTTCGGGTACTGGCCGTGGAACACCGAGCCGGGGAACGGGCCAAAGCCCAGTTTGTACGGCGCCACTTTGCCGGTCAGCGCCATGGTCATATAGGTACGGCCATGGAAGCCGCCGCCAAAGGTGATAATGCCCGGACGGCCGGTATGGGCGCGGGCGATCTTCACCGCGTTCTCTACCGCCTCTGCGCCGGTAGTGAAGAAGGCGGTTTTACACGGCCCGTCGATCGGCGCACACTGGTTGATGCGTTCCGCCAATGTGACATAGCTTTCATACGGCACAATCTGGTAGGCGGTATGGGTAAAGGCCTGCAGCTGTTGTTCAATGGCCGCCACCACTTTCGGATGACGGTGACCGGTATTCAGCACGGCGATGCCGGCCGCGAAATCGATAACTTGATTGCCTTCCACATCCCACAGGGTGGCGTTTTCCGCCCGCTCTGCGTAAAAACCACACATAACTCCCACCCCGCGTGGCGTGGCTTGCTGACGACGTTGGTTCAGTTCTGCGTTTTTCATGGTTGCTCTCCGGTCAATAGCCGTTCAACTGTTTGTTCACATTATTGAAACAATGACGTTCATTTACACAGGATGTGGCCCTATAATCGAGTGCCAGTTACGAATAATTGAGGGATCCAATTGCGCTCGATCAGCGGTGACCTATTGCTGCAACGTCTCGGCGAACAGCCCGATGACAAGCTGCATAAACGCCTGTATAACGCTATCCGCACCAGCATTCTTGACGGCAGTCTGCCGCCTTCCAGCCGCCTGCCGGCATCGCGCGATCTGGCGCAGGAACTTGGCCTCTCACGTAACACGGTTTTAACCGTTTACGAACAACTTTTGGCAGAAGGATATGTGCTTTCCCGTCAGGGAAGTGGAACATTCGTCGCAGAAACGGTGCCGGACAGCTGTTTATCCGCTGCCAGCACGCCGATCGGCAGTGACGGCGAACAGCGCCCGGTCGAACTGTCGCAGCGCGGCAACGCGCTGCTGCAGCACGCCAGCGCCAGCCCCAAGCAGTGGGGCGCATTTATCCCCGGCGTGCCGGACGTCAACGCTTTCCCGCATCAGCTGTTCAGCAAGATTCAGGCGCGCATCAGCCGCCGTCCCGCGCCGCAGCGGCTGACCTACAGTAATCAGGGCGGCAGCCCGGAGCTGCAGCAGGCGCTGGTGGATTACCTGCGCGTCGCCCGCTCGGTGCGCTGCTCGCCGGAACAGATTCTGATTACCGAAGGCATTCATCAGGCGATCGATCTGGTCACCCGCATGCTGTGCAACCCGGGCGATGAGGTGTGGATTGAGGAACCGGGCTACTGGGGCATTCGCAATATCCTGCGCATGAACAGCCTGGATATCCGGCCGCTGCCGGTGGATGAGGCCGGCATGGTGCCGCCGGAGCAGGTCAGCGGCGCGCCGCGGCTGATGTTCGTCACGCCGTCGCATCAGTATCCGCTGGGATCGGTGCTGAGTCTGGCGCGTCGCCAGCGTCTGCTGGCGCTGGCGCGTCACACCGGCGGCTGGATCGTCGAGGATGACTATGACAGCGAGTTCCGCTTCTCCGGCCAGCCAATTCCCGCGCTGCAGGGGCTGGAGGCCGACGCGCCGGTGATCTATATCGGCACTTTCAGCAAGACGCTGTATCCGGCGCTGCGGCTGGGTTATGTGGTGCTGCCGAAACCGCTGACGACGGCGCTGAAAACCGCGCACGCCGAGCTGTACCGCGGCGGCCATCTGCTGATCCAGGCCGCACTGGCGCAGTTTATTCAGGAAGGCCACTACACCGCGCACATTCGCCGTATGCGCCTGCTGTACGCCAGACGGCGCGCTTTTCTCACCGCGCTGATCGAACTGCACCTGGGCAAACAGGCGCTGAGCGAATTCAATAACAACGCCGGTCTGCATCTGATCCTCAACCTGCCGGACAGCGCTGACGACGTGGCGATCGCCGCCGCCGCCGGCACCCACGGCGTGCTGGTGCGCCCGCTGTCGCGCTATTACATGCTGCCGAGCCGCCGTCGCGGCCTGCTGATGGGATTCGCCTGCGTGCCGGAGGAGCAGATGGCCGCCGCGTTTGAACAGCTGTTGGCGTGCATTCTAGAGGGCCCGCGCTAGCCAGCCCTGCGGTTGCCACTGCAGCCGGTGAGTCAGCCCCAGCCCCTGCAGGAACGCCTCATCGTGGGACACCACCAGCAGCGCGCCGGGATAGTCACGCAGCGCCGCCTCGATCGCCTGTAATGACGCCAGATCCAGATGGTTGGTCGGCTCATCCAGCACCAGCAGTTGCGGTGGCCGTTCGCGCCACAACGCACAGGCCAGCGCCGCTTTCAGCCGTTCCCCGCCGCTCAGCATCGCCAGCGGCAGCGTCAGGCGTTCGGCCCCCAGCTGCAGCTGCGCCAGCCGGGTGCGCAACTCCCCGGCCGCCATCGGCATCCGCTCCAATGCCAGATGCTCCATCAGCGACAGGCACAGATCGAACCGGCTCAGGCTCTGATCCAGGTAGGCTGCGCTCACCAACAGCCGGCAGCGGCCGCCGCACGGCGACATTTGACCGACGATGATGCGCAGTAAAGTGGTTTTTCCGCAGCCGTTCGGCCCGCTGACCGCCACCCGCATCGGGCCGTCCATACGCCAGTTCAGCGGCGGCAGCGTGCTAAACGGCAAGCGCAGCTGCTCCAGCGCCAGCACCTGTTTACCCGCCGCCAGCGCACTGCCCGGCAGGGTAAACAGCAGCGGATTGTCCGCCTCAACCCACTGCTGCGCCTGATGCACCGCGCCGTCCAGCGCGCTTTTTTGCTGCTGATGCTGTTTACGCAGCGTTCCCAGACTCTCTTTGGCTGCCCCTTTGTATTTCACCCGCTCGAAAGAGGCGATATTCAGGTTATCGACTTCCCGCAGGTTTTTTGCCGAGCGGCGCTGGCTGGCGTCATGCTCCTTCACCAGTCGGGCGCGGGCGCGTTTACGCGCTTGCTGCGCATGGGCCAGCGCACGACGCGCCGCCTGCCGTTCCTGCTCGCGCTGGCGACAGAACGCCTGGTAGTCGCCGCTGTAGCTGTGCAGACCGTCCGGCGTCAGTTCGACGATGCGCTGCATGCGCATCAGCAGCTGCCGGTCATGGCTGGCGACCAGCAAACCGCCGCGCCACTGCGCCAACTGGCGATACAGCCAGTCGCGCCCCGCCGCATCCAGGTGATTACTCGGTTCGTCCAGCAACAGGAAATCGGCGTCCGAAAGAAACGCGCCGCATAAGGCCGCGCGCATGCGCTCGCCGCCGCTCAGTTCACAGACCGCCCGTTGCGCATGGCAGCCGTTTAGCCCGGCATCGGCAAGCGCGGCCTGCAACCGTTCGGCCAGATCCCAGCGTCCTTCCAGCCGTTCGATGTCTTCAGTCTGCATTTCACCGCATGCGACGCGCGCCAACGCGGCGAACACTTCGCCATAGCCCAGCCACTGCGCCAGCGTCACGCCGGGATCCACCGCCGGCTGTTGCTGCACCCAGGCCACCAGACCACGGGTTTCGATATGGCCGTCCGCCGGCGGCTCCCGCCCTGCCAGCAGACGCAAAAGACGACTTTTTCCCACGCCGTTGCGCCCCACCAACGCGCAGTGGCGGCGGTCCAGGCTCAGGTTCAGCGGGCCAAACAGCGTTTCGCCGTCGGCAAATCGGCAGATTAATTGATGTACAACGAGATAAGGGGATGATGACGCCAAATGAGCCATAGACACTCCTGAATGAAATCAAAAACACCCCACCCGGCAGCAAGGCTGCTCAGCATGGGACCAGATTCAACAGGCGTGTTTGTTCATTTTGGTTAAGGCTCCGCAGAGAGAGTGGATAAATAACGCGCGAATGCTAACCGATCTTCTGTTCAATATGCAAACAAGACCGGAGATTCATGACGGCTATCACATTCAGCGTAATGCAGATTCCCAAGCGGCAAGACAGCGGCTAGATTTATCTCATCCGACCACTTGTAATCAAACAGAATAATAACAACCGAACGTGCCCAAGATTCGGGGATAAACAATGGAGAGAGCAATGAACCTATACCCACACCTGCTGGCGCCGCTGGATCTTGGCTTCACCACCCTGAAGAATCGGGTGCTGATGGGCTCGATGCATACCGGTCTGGAAGAGATGCCCGACGGGCCGCACAGAATGGCGGCGTTCTATGCCGAACGCGCGGCGGCCGGCGTTGCGCTGATCGTTACCGGCGGCATCGCGCCCAATGACCAAGGCGTGGTGTACCGCGGCGGCTCAACGCTGAGCCAGCCGCAGCAGGTGGCGCATCACCGCCCCATTACCGAGGCGGTGCATCAGGCCGGCGGCAAAATAGCCCTGCAGATCCTGCACGCCGGGCGTTACAGCTATCAGCCGCAGCCGGTCGCGCCTTCCGCGCTGCAGGCGCCGATTAACCCGTTCGCGCCGAGCGCCCTTACGGCGCAGGAGATCGAACAGACCATCGCCGACTTCGCCCGCTGCGCCGTTCTGGCGCAACAGGCCGGCTATGACGGCGTGGAAGTGATGGGATCCGAAGGCTATCTGATCAACCAATTTCTGGTCGCGCGCACCAATCAGCGCGACGATCAATGGGGCGGCAGCTTCGCCAACCGCATGCGCTTCGCCGTGGAGATCGTGCGCGCCGTACGCCAGGCGGTGGGGCGCGAATTCATTCTGATCTACCGTCTGTCGATGCTCGATCTGGTGGAAGACGGCTCCGACTGGCAAGAGATCGAACAGCTGGCGCAGGCGATCGAACAGGCCGGCGCAACGATCATCAACACCGGGATCGGCTGGCATGAGGCGCGGATCCCGACTATCGCCACCATGGTGCCGCGCGCCGGTTTCAGCTGGGTGACGCGTAAATTAATGGGCAAGGTCGGTATTCCGCTGATCACCACCAACCGCATTAACGATCCGGCGGTGGCAGAGCAGGTGCTGGCGGACGGCTGCGCCGATATGGTGTCGATGGCGCGGCCGTTCCTGGCCGACGCCGAGTTCGTCCGCAAGGCCGCCGAAGGACGCGCCGACGAGATCAACACCTGTATCGGCTGTAATCAGGCCTGCCTCGATCAGATCTTCGAAGGCAAGCTGGCCTCCTGCCTGGTCAACCCGCGCGCCTGCCGGGAGAGCGAAATGCCGCTGACGACGGCGGCGCATCCCAAACGTCTGGCGGTGGTCGGCGCCGGTCCGGCCGGTCTGGCGTTCGCCGTCACAGCCGCCAGCCGCGGCCATCAGGTGACGCTGTTTGACGCCGCGCCGGTCATCGGCGGCCAGTTCAACATCGCCAAACAGATCCCCGGCAAAGAGGAGTTTCATGAAACCCTGCGCTATTTTCAGCGCCAGCTGGCGCTGCACGAGGTCACGCTGCGGCTCGGGCAGCAGGCTGAGGCGCAGGATCTGCGTGAGTTTGACGAAGTGATCCTGGCCTGCGGCATCGTGCCGCGCACGCCGGCGATCCCCGGCATCGATAATGCCAAAGTGCTGAGCTATCTGGACGTCCTGCGCGACAAAAAACCCGTCGGCCAGCGGGTGGCGATCATCGGCGCCGGCGGCATCGGTTTCGACACCGCCGAGTACCTGAGCCAGCACGGCGAATCCAGCAGCCTGCATCCGCAGGCGTTTACTCATGAATGGGGCATCGATACGCAACTGCGCCAGCGCGGCGGCCTGTCGCCGGACGGCGCCGACGTCCCCCGCTCCCCGCGCCAGATTTTCCTGCTGCAGCGTAAAACCAGCAAAGTGGGCGAAGGGCTGGGTAAAACCACCGGCTGGATCCACCGCGCCAGCCTGAGCATGCGCGGGGTGAAAATGCTCAATGGCGTGCTGTATCAACGGATTGACGACGAGGGGTTGCATATCATACGCGAGGAGCAGGCCAGCTGCCTGCCGGTGGATACCATCGTGATTTGCGCTGGCCAGGAACCACGACGCGAACTGCAGCAGCCGCTGCTGGCGATGGGGAAAAGCGTCCATCTGATTGGCGGCGCGGACGTGGCCGCCGAACTGGACGCGCGCCGGGCCATTGAACAGGGCACCCGGCTGGCGATGGCGCTGTAACCTTCAAGGGGCGCAGTGCTGCGCCCCCGATTCAGCCTTAGCGCCGTGCGCCGGTTTTCACCGATTTCAGCACCAGGAACTTCTGGTTGGACGCCACGGTAACGCAGTTGCCGAACAGACGCTTCAGCTTCTGGTAATAATCCAGATGACGGTTGCCGACGATCAGCAGCTCTCCGCCTACTTTCAGACAGCGCTTGGCGTCAAGGAACATCTGCCAGGCGGTCTGGTCGGTAATCGCATGCTGCTGGTGGAACGGCGGGTTACACAGCACCGCCTGCGCGCTGCCGCCGTCCATTCCGGCCAGCGCATTGTTGACCACAAAACGACAGCGCTCCATGTCCTGCGGCAGGTTATGGCGCACGTTCAGTTCGCTCGACGCCACCGCCATATAGGATTCATCGACAAAGGTCACCTGCGCCTGCGGGTTCTGCACCAGCGCCGTCAGGCCGATTACGCCGTTGCCGCAGCCCAGGTCGATAACCTCGCCGTCCAAATCGCTCGGCAGGTTTTCCAGGAACAGACGTGCGCCGATATCCAGGCCGCTGCGGGAGAACACGTTGGCATGGTTATGGATCAGCATATCGCTGCCGTCCAGCTGCCAGTCGGTGGTTTCCGCCGCCGCCGCCGGCGTGATGTCTGCCACCTGGCCGTAAATCAGACGCGCCTTTTTCCACGCCAGGCTGGTGCGGGTCGGCCCCAGCACCCGCTCAAACAGCTGCAGCGTCGAGGTATGAATATCGCGCGCCTTGGCGCCGCCGATAATCACGGTATCCGGGCCGACCACTTTGCGCAGCGCACGCAGCTGCTGTTCCAGCAGCGCCAGCGCCTTCGGGATCTTAATCAGCACCAGCGCCGGCGCTTCAGGCAGCGCGTCCAGGCTGCCGAGCAGCGTCACCTGCTGCGCATCCAGCCCGTTGAGCGCCAGATTGTGGCGCGTCGCCAGCTGGCTCATGTAGGAATCGCTGATGCTGTACGGCCGCAGCGCGTGCAGCGCACAGGTCAGCGTGCCGAAGCTGTCGTTGAAAATCAGCACCGGGCGTCCGGCAACATCCTGATTTTCCACCTGTTGCAGCAGATATTCATCCGCCGCTTCCCACGCCTGCAGCGGCACGGCGCCTTCTTGTTGGGGATAACGCTCCAGCTCAAGTTGCTGTGTTCCCAGATCGAGTTGGCTCATTGCCCCTCCTGACTGATAAATTTGCGCTGTTTATCCCCTAAAAACGGCCGTCAGTAAAATGTTTTTTGCTATTCATCGCCCTTTGCCGGATTTGTGCGAAAAAACCGCATACAATAACCGGCTGAATAGTTACTGAAGATTATCGCGTCATGTCCGAACTGACTTATCTGCAAGGCTACCCCGCCCATCTGCAGACGCAGGTACAACAGCTGATCCAGCAACAGCGCCTGGGTGAGGTGCTGCTGCAGCGCTATCCGCAGGTGCACAGCTGCACCACCGACAAGGCGCTGTACCAGTTCACCACCGAGATCAAAAACCAATATCTACGCAACGCCCAGCCGATCAGCAAGGTAGCGTATGACGGCAAAATTCACGTGATGAAACACGCGCTGGGTCTGCATACCGCCATTTCGCGCGTACAGGGCGGTAAGCTGAAGGCCAAGGCAGAAATCCGCGTAGCGACGGTGTTCAAGACCGCGCCGGAAGCCTTCCTGCGCATGATCGTCGTGCATGAGCTGGCGCACCTGAAAGAGAAAGACCACAACAAGGCTTTTTATCAGTTGTGCTGCCATATGGAGCCCGATTATCACCAGCTGGAGTTTGACACCCGTCTGTATCTCACCCATCTGACGCTGTTCGGCGGGCTGTACGCCGACCGCTGATAGTTAACGTATTTTTAACAAAAACTCGCCTTCTGCCGGCGGCGTGATACTCTGATTTATCAGTACCTGCCACCGGAGTTATCTATGATTCGTTTTGCCGTCGTTGGCACCAACTGGATCAGCGAACGCTTTGTCGATGCCGCCCATCAAAGCGGAAAAATGCGGTTGAACGCCGTCTATTCCCGCCGTCTGGAGCAGGCCAGAAGCTTCGGCGCCCCCTATCAGGTCGAGCATCTGTTTGACGATCTGCCGGCGCTGGCGCAGTCCGATGTGATTGACGCCGTGTATATCGCCAGCCCGAACTCGCTGCACTGCCAGCAAGCATTGCTGTTTATGCGTCATAACAAACATGTGATCTGCGAAAAACCGCTGGCGTCCAATCTGCAGGAAGTGGAATTGCTGCTGGCCTGCGCGCGCGAGCAGCAGGTGGTGCTGTTCGAAGCCTTCAAGAGCGCCCATCTGCCCAACTTTATCACCCTGCGGCAAACGCTGCCTAAAGTAGGCAAACTGCGTAAGGCGTTCTTCAACTACTGCCAGTATTCATCCCGCTATCCACGCTATCTGGCGGGAGAAAACCCGAATACCTTCAACCCGCAGTTCTCCAACGGTTCGATCATGGACATCGGTTATTACTGTCTGGCGAGCGCGGTGGCCCTGTTCGGCGCGCCGCAATCGCTGATCGCCAGCGCCACCCTGCTGGACACCGGCGTGGATGCCCACGGCACCGTCTGCCTCAATTACGGCGATTTTGACGTGACGATCGGCCACTCCAAAGTCAGCGACTCGGCGCTCGCCAGCGAAATTCAGGGTGAGGACGGCGCGCTGCTGATCGACAAGATTTCCGAGTGTCAGGGGGTGACGCTGCTGCCGCGCGGCGGCAGCCGTCAGGATCTGAGCCAACCGCAGCACGGCAATAGCATGCAGTATGAGGCCGAGGTGTTTGCCGATCTGGTGACGCGTCATCAGGTTGAACATGCCGGCCTGGAAAACTCGCGTATCGTCGCCGCCCTGTTAAGTGAAATCCGCCGGCAAACCGGCGTCGTCTTCCCGGCAGATGGAGAAGGACAATGAAGCCGCTGTTACTGATGCAAACTGGCGATGCGCCTGAGGCCATCCGCCAGACGCACAGCAATTTCGAACAGATGTTTATGCAACAAGGCGGCATGGCCGCCGAACGCGTGCAGGTCGTACACCTGCCGGCCGGGGAACAACCGGCGGCGCCGGCTGACTATTGCGGCGTGGTGATCACCGGCTCACCGGCGATGGTGACCGAACGGCTGCCGTGGAGCGAACAGGCGGCCGAATGGCTGCGTCAGGCGATGGCGCTCCGCCTGCCGATCTTCGGCGCGTGCTACGGCCACCAGCTGCTGGCCCATGCGCTCGGCGGTGAGGTGGGCTATCACCCGCAGGGGATGGAAGTCGGTACGCTGGAGATTGAACTGCTGCCGGCCGGCGCGAGCGACCGCCGGCTGATGATGCTGCCGCCGCGTTTCAAAGCCAACCTGATCCATTCACAAAGCGTGCTGACGCCGCCGCCAGGCGCCGACGTGCTGGCCCGCTCGGCGCAGGATGACTACCAGATCCTGCGCTATGGTGATAATGCGCTGACCACCCAGTTCCACCCGGAATTCGACGCGGCGACCATGCGCAGCTATCTGCACTGGCTGGCCGAATTAAACCCGGAGCAGCAGGCGCAATACCAGCAAAAACAACGGCAGGTGGACGATACGCCGTTCAGCAGGCTGCTGCTGCAGGGGTTTGTCGTCAGCCTCGGCGCGCAGCAGGCATTGGCCGGATGAAGATTAGACGTTGACCGCTGACACATTTTGCATTACTTTTTACGTCAGCAAAGGGGAGTAACTTCATTGCCGGTTAATCGTCATTACGATGCGCAAGCATCCGGTTACCGGGCAACCCGATGGTCAAGGTGTAACACCTTCATCGACGTTGTAAGTGAGACCTTGCCGGAAGGCGAGGTTTGCTTGCAGCGTTCACAGAGCGGCTGGCGTCCTTCCGACGTTGGCCGTTTTTGTTTTTTGAAGGATACATAATGATGAATACCGTTGGCACTCCGTGGTTATGGGGCAGCTTCGCCGCCGTTATCGTGGTGATGCTCGCCATTGATTTACTGTTGCAGGGCCGCAAAGGCTCGCACACCATGTCGATGAAGCAGGCCGCCTGCTGGTCGCTGGTGTGGGTCACCCTCTCTCTGCTGTTCAACCTGGGTTTCTGGTACTACCTGAGCGAAACCGCCGGCCGCGCCGTGGCCGATACGCAGGCGCTGGCCTTCCTGACCGGCTATCTGATTGAAAAAGCGCTGGCGGTGGACAACGTCTTCGTCTGGCTGATGCTGTTCAGCTACTTTGCCGTGCCGGCCAACCTGCAGCGCCGCGTGCTGATTTACGGCGTACTGGGCGCGATTGTGCTGCGTACCATCATGATCTTTGCCGGCAGCTGGCTGATTTCCCAGTTCTCGTGGCTGCTGTACCTGTTCGGCGCTTTCCTGCTGTTTACCGGCATCAAAATGGCGCTGGCGAAAGAGGATGACGGCGCCATCGGTGACAAGCCGCTGGTGAAGTGGCTGCGCGGCCACCTGCGTATGACCGATAACCTGGAAGGCGAGCGTTTCTTTGTGCGCCGCAACGGTCTGCTGTTCGCCACGCCGCTGGTGCTGGTGCTGATTCTGGTGGAACTGAGCGATGTGATCTTCGCGGTCGACAGTATTCCGGCCATCTTCGCCGTCACCACCGACCCGTTTATCGTCCTTACTTCTAACCTGTTCGCCATTATGGGCCTGCGCGCCATGTACTTCCTGCTGGCCAACGTGGCCGAGCGCTTCTCGATGCTGAAGTACGGGCTGTCGGTGATTCTGGTGTTTATCGGCGTCAAAATGCTGATCGTCGATTTCTACCATATTCCGATCGGCATTTCGTTAGGCGTGGTGGCCGGTATCCTGCTGCTGACGCTGGCGATTAACGCCTGGGTCAATCATCGCAATGACCGGCTGGCGCGTAAGGCGCAATAATCTGTTACCCGGGGCGGTTATCCGCCCCATAATCGTTTGTTCATTGCGACAAACGCCAAATGTTATTGCGATCACACAAATGTAACCAGTATGTTATCAAGAGTTGATCCGCCCGCAGAATTTCACATCCGAGACTTCCCAACCCCGCGCGTTTACTGAATACTGAAATAGCAAACACACTTGGTTACAGGTGCGCATAAAATTCGCCCGGCACCGTTCCTGCCGAGGCGCGGCACCCATTACGCAACATCATCAGGAAGCGGAAACGCACATAAGCATCATGCATAAAATACTGACACGCATTACACAGGGCAGCCTGGTTAAACAAATTCTGATCGGCCTGGTGGCCGGCATCCTGCTGGCATTTATCTCCCCTGCCGCCGCATCGGCCGTGGGCCTGCTCGGGGCGCTGTTCGTCGGCGCGCTGAAGGCGGTCGCCCCCGTGCTGGTGCTGGTTTTGGTGATGGCGTCCATCGCCAACCATAAGCAGGGGCAGAAGACCAATATCCGTCCGATCCTGTTCCTTTATCTGCTGGGCACCTTCGCTGCGGCGCTGGTGGCGGTGCTGCTCAGCTTCGCCTTCCCGTCCAGCCTGGCGCTGGTCACCGGCAATGTCGATATCAGCCCGCCGGGCGGTATCACCGAGGTGCTGAAGGGCCTGCTGATGAACGTGGTGGCGAATCCGTTCGACGCGCTGATCAATGCCAACTACGTCGGCATTCTGGCCTGGGCCATCGGCCTGGGGCTGGCGTTGCGCCACGCCGCAGACAGCACCAAACTGCTGATCACCGATGCCTCACACGCCGTCACGCTGGTGGTGCGCGCGGTGATCCGCACCGCGCCGCTGGGCATCTTCGGGCTGGTGGCGTCTACGCTGGCGGAAACCGGCTTCGATGCGCTGTGGGGCTACGCCCAGCTGCTGATGGTGCTGATTGGCTGTATGCTGCTGGTGGCGCTGGTGCTCAACCCGCTGATCGTCTACTGGAAAATTCGCCGCAACCCGTATCCGCTGGTGTTCGCCTGCCTGCGCGAAAGCGGCGTCACCGCCTTCTTTACCCGCAGTTCGGCGGCCAATATCCCGGTGAATATGGAGCTGTGCAAAAAGCTGAATCTGAATGAGGACACCTACTCGGTCTCCATTCCGCTCGGCGCCACCATCAACATGGCCGGCGCGGCGATCACCATCACCGTGCTGACGCTGGCGGCGGTGCATACGCTGGGCATTGCGGTGGATATTCCGACCGCGCTGCTGCTGAGCGTGGTGGCGGCGGTCTGCGCCTGCGGCGCGTCCGGCGTGGCCGGCGGCTCGCTGCTGCTGATCCCGCTGGCGTGCAATATGTTCGGCATCCCAAACGATATCGCCATGCAGGTGGTTGCGGTCGGCTTTATTATCGGCGTGCTGCAGGATTCCTCGGAAACCGCGCTGAACTCCTCCACCGACGTGCTGTTCACCGCCGCCGCCTGTATGGCGGAGGATCAACGGCTGGCGGACGATGACCCGCTGAAAATGCGCTAAGCGCGCGGTTCTGACATCAGGCGTCCTTCGGACGCCTTTTTTTCGGCCTGCTTTTCTGCCGCAAACGGATCGATACCGCGCCGCTGCAGGCGGCGGAAACGCAGAATATTAAAGCCGTTCATCAGCAGGAAGCTGCCCTCAATCAACGAGCCGCCGATCGACCCCAGCCAGATATTATGCGTCACCCAGCAGGCGGTGGAACACCACATCACGCAGCGGGTGGTAAGGCCGCGGGTGCGGAACAGCGCCCAGGTGCTGATCGAGGTGCCGAAAATCGGCAACAGCTCGACCCAATGCTGGTAGCGCGACAGGCCCATCACCAGCGTCAGGCTGAGAAAGAGCCACATCACCCACAGGCTGCGGGTGCGCATGGACACCAGGTTGCGGCAGGCGCTGAGTAATGCGCTGCTGCCAGCGGCGTTGGCGCCCATCAGGAAGAAATGAATGCCGATAGTCAGGCTGTAGCCGGAGAGCTGCAATTTGAAACGACGATCGTCACGGTTGAAAAAGCTGGTAATGCCGACCAGAAAGGCCAGCACGCCAACCGCCTGAGCAAACCAATAAAACGTCATGGACAGATCCTGAAGCGGAAAAACGGCAAAAAAATGAAATGCCGTTTTATATTAATCGCGCCGCTGACGCTTTACAATGTGACGCCGCTCTTAAAGATCGCCAGCTCGCGGAAATCGTTCAGCTCGTTTTTCGCCGCCTTACCGTTGGCGATGGCGACAATCTCATCGATAAACTGCGTCAGCAGCTGCTCCATCGCCATGCCGTGAATCAGCCGCCCGGCGTCAAAATCAATCCAGTGCGGTTTTTTCGCCGCCAGTTCGCTGTTGGTCGCCAGCTTCACCGTCGGTACAAAGCCGCCGTACGGCGTGCCGCGTCCGGTGCTGAACAACACCATATGGCAGCCGGCGCCGGCCAGCGCGCTGGTCGCCACCGCATCATTGCCCGGCGCACTCAGCAGGTTCAGCCCCGGCTGACGCAGACGTTCGCCATATTTCAGCACGTCCACCACCGGGCTCTGCCCCGCCTTCTGGGTGCAGCCCAGCGATTTCTCCTCCAGCGTAGTGATACCGCCGGCCTTGTTGCCCGGCGACGGATTTTCATAAATCGGCTGCTGGTGGGCAATAAAGTATTTTTTGAAGTCGTTGACCATGGCGACGGTCTTGTCGAAAGTCTGCCTGTCGCGGCAGCGGCTCATCAGAATACGCTCGGCGCCGAACATCTCCGGCACTTCGGTCAGCACGCTGGTGCCGCCGTTGGCGATCACATAGTCCGAAAAGCGCCCCAACAGCGGGTTGGCGGTAATGCCGGACAGCCCGTCAGACCCCCCGCATTCCAGGCCGAACTTCAGTTCGCTGAGCCGGCCCGGCTGGCGGCGGTCGTCACGCATTGTCTGGTACAGCGCGTGCAGCTGCGCCAGACCGGCCTCCACTTCATCGTCCTGCTGCTGGCACACCATAAAACGTACGCGCGCGTCGTCTACGGCGCCCAACGTGTCGCGAAACGCATCGACCTGATTGTTTTCACAGCCCAGGCCAATCACCAGCACCGCGCCGGCGTTCGGATGGCGCACCATGTTTTGCAGCATGGTGCGGGTATTTTCATGATCCTGCCCCAGCTGGGAGCAGCCGAACGGATGGCTGAACAGATGCACGCCGTCAATACCCTCGGCATCGGCGGTTTCCTGCAGGAAACGCCGTTGGATCTGCCGGGCAATGCCGTTTACGCAGCCGACGGTCGGAATGATCCACAGTTCATTGCGGATGCCGACCTCGCCATTGGCGCGGCGATAGATCTGCACCTCGCGATCCGCCGCCTGCGGCGGCACCACCGGGAAATCCGGCTGGTACTGGTAGTCGTCCAGATCGCTCAGGTTGGTCTTGGCGTTCTGCGCGTGGATGTGCTCCCCCGGCGCAATCGCCGTGACCCCATGGCCGATCGGCAGACCGTATTTAACGATCGTCCCGCCGGCGGCGATCGGCGTCAGCGCGAATTTATGCCCGCGCGCCACCGGCTGCGGCAGAGTCAGGCGTGGCGCATCATCCAGCTGCAGGGTTTCACCGGCGGCCAAATCCCGCAGGGCGACCGCCACGTTGTCCTGCGCATGAATCTTAATAAAGCTCTGCATAAGGCACCTGTAGGCGACGGCTAGGCCAGTTCAATGGCGAAATAGTTTTTGGCGTTGTCGAAGCTGATGTTTTTCACCATCTCCCCCAGCAGCGCCAGATCCGCCGGCGCTTCGCCGTCTTCAACCCAGCGTCCGATCATCTGGCACAGAATGCGCCGGAAATATTCATGACGGGTATAAGACAGGAAGCTGCGGCTGTCGGTCAGCATGCCGACAAAGCGGCTCAGCAGACCAAGCTGCGCCAGCTGGGTCATTTGCCGCTGCATACCGTCTTTTTGATCGTTAAACCACCAGCCGGAGCCAAACTGCATCTTGCCCGGGGTCCCTTCGCCCTGGAAGTTGCCCACCATGGTGCCGATCACTTCGTTATCGCGCGGGTTGAGACAGTACAGAATGGTTTTCGGCAGCCCGCCCTGCCGCGCCTGGGCGTCCAGCAAGCGCGACAGCGGCTGCGCCAGCGGCCGGTCGTTGATCGAATCAAAGCCGATATCCGGGCCGATACGTTCAAACATCAGGCTGTTGTTATTGCGCAGCGCGCCGATGTGATACTGCTGCACCCAGCCGCGGCGCTGATATTCTGCCGCCAGGAACACCAGCACGGCGGTTTTGAACTGCGCGATCTGCGTGTCGTCCAGCAGCGCGCCGTCAAGGCGCCGGCTCAGGATCGCATCCAGCGCCGCCTCGTCGGCGTCGGCGTACACCACCACGTCCAACGCATGGTCCGCCACCTTGCAGCCGTGTGCGGCGAAGTGGTCCAGCCGTTTGCTCAGCGCCTGGCGCAGGTCATCAAAGCGGCGGATAGCCACATCGGACGCGGCCGTCAGCCGCTGCAGATAGTCGGTAAAGGTCGGCGCATCAATATTGAACGCCTTGTCCGGCCGCCAGCTCGGCAGCACCTTGATGTTAAAGCCGGCATCCTGCGCAATCGCGCGGTGATGGCGCAGATCGTCAATCGGATCGTCGGTGGTGCCGACCATCTTCACGTTCATCTGCTGCATGATCCCGCGCGCGCTGAACGTATCTTGCGTCAGCAGCTCATTGGTACGTTGCCAGACGGTATCCGCCGTCGCCGGCGACAGCAAAGTGTCGGTAATACCGAACGGCCGGCGCAGTTCCAGATGCGTCCAGTGGTAGAGCGGGTTGCCGATGGTGTGCGGCACGGTTGCCGCCCAGGCGTCGAATTTTTCCCGGTCACCGGCATCACCGGTGCACAGGCGTTCCGCCACGCCGTTGGTGCGCATGGCGCGCCATTTGTAGTGGTCGCCTTTCAACCAGATGTCATACAGATTTTTGAAACGATAGTTCTCAGCGATCTGCTCCGGCGGCAGATGGCAGTGATAGTCAAAAATCGGCTGCTGCGCCGCATATTCATGGTACAAACGCCGGGAAAATTCCGTATCCAGTAAAAAATCTTCGCCTAAAAACGTGGCCATATCAGGTCCTCAGCTTGCGTAGCGGGTTTTGTCGCCTCATTTCTTTAAAAAAGTTATCACACCAATTAATGGTGGCGTCCAGGTTTTTTTCGTCGTACTCACGGTGAAAATGGCGCTTAAACGGGCATTAACAGCGTAATTCATCACCAAAAAACCTAAGCATAGCCTCCATATTATTGCGTAACTGAATAATGACTTTTGTGATGTCACTCAACTTTTAAATCTGTATGACAAGTTATTGTCTCGCCTCTTCACCTCGCTGCGGGAAGCCCCGGCGAACAGAACACGCGTTACACCATTACTGACAGGGAATCACCATTATCTACGTTGCGCAGCATCCACGAGCGCGACGACTGCTAAAGACGGGGAGAGATTTCTCATGCGTAAGATCAAAGGGTTACGCTGGTACATGATCGGGCTGGTGACCATCGGCACGGTGCTGGGCTACCTGACCCGCAATGCGATTGCCGTCGCCGCGCCGACGCTGGAAAACACCTTACATATCACCACCCAACAATATTCTTATATCGTCGCCGCCTACTCCGCCTGCTATACCGTGATGCAGCCGGTGGCCGGCTATGTGCTCGACGTACTCGGCACCAAAGTGGGCTATGCGATGTTCGCCGTTTTATGGGCGCTGTTCTGTATGGGCACCGCGCTGGCCAACAGCTGGGGCGGGCTGGCGCTGGCGCGCGGCGCGGTCGGCATGGCGGAGGCGGCGATGATTCCCGCCGGACTGAAGGCCAGCAGCGAATGGTTTCCGGCCAAAGAGCGCTCGATCGCCGTGGGCTATTTTAACGTCGGATCGTCAATCGGCGGCATGATCGCGCCGCCGCTGGTGGTGTGGGCGATCGTCGCCCACAGCTGGGAAATGGCCTTTATCATCACCGGCGCCCTGAGCCTGATTTGGGCCATCTGCTGGCTGATTTTCTATAAGCATCCGAAAGACCAAAAGAAGCTCAGCGCCGAGGAGCGCAGCTATATCCTCGACGGCCAGGAAGCCCAGCATCAGACCAGCAACGCCAAGAAAATGTCCGCCTGGCAGATCGTCCGCAACCGTCAGTTTTGGGGCATTGCGCTGCCGCGCTTTCTGGCAGAACCGGCCTGGGGCACCTTTAACGCCTGGATCCCGCTGTTTATGTTTAAAGCCTATGGCTTTAACCTGAAAGAGATCGCCATGTTCGCCTGGATGCCGATGCTGTTCGCCGATCTGGGCTGTATCGTCGGCGGTTATCTGCCGCCGCTGTTCCAGAAATATTTCAAGGTTAACCTGATCGTATCCCGCAAGCTGGTGGTGACTCTTGGCGCGGTGCTGATGATCGGCCCCGGCATGATCGGCCTGTTTTCCAGCCCCTATATCGCCATTGCGCTGCTGTGCGTCGGCGGCTTCGCGCATCAGGCGCTGTCCGGCGCGCTGATTACGCTCTCTTCCGACGTGTTCGGCCGCAACGAAGTGGCGACCGCCAACGGCCTGACCGGCATGGCGGCCTGGACCGCCAGCACGCTGTTCGCCCTGGTGGTCGGCGCGCTGGCGGATACGCTCGGCTTCAGCCCGCTGTTCGCCGCCCTGTCGGTATTCGATATTTTGGGCGCTATCGTGATCTGGACGGTGCTGCAAAATCGTCCGGCCGCCGCCGGGGAAAAGGAAGCGCTGCAAACCGCCGCCGCAGGCGGTTAATCCCCCGCTCAGCCCGGCGTATGCGCCGGGTTGCTCCGCCGCCATTCACTGGCGGCAAAACCGGATAAGTGGTATAACAAATCTGTTGGCAACCCGCCTTTCCTAGCGCAGAGCACTCATTATGGAATTCACCGAAAGCAGACGCTTATATCAGCAACTGGCCGCCGAACTGAAACAACGCATTGAAGGCGGCGTTTATCCGGTTGGCGACAAACTGCCGGCGGAACGCTATATCGCCGAAGAGATGAACGTCAGCCGCACCGTGGTGCGCGAGGCGATTATCATGCTGGAAGTGGAAGGCTATGTCGAAGTGCGCAAGGGCTCCGGGATCCACGTGATATCCAACCAGCAAAAACACCTGGTGGTGCCGGGCGACAGCATCGAATTCGCCAGCGTCGGGCCGTTCGAGCTGCTGCAGGCGCGCCAGCTGATTGAGAGCAATATCGCCGAGTTCGCCGCCACGCAGGTCACCAAGCAGGACATCGTGCAGCTGATGGAGATTCAGGAAAACGCCCGCCGGGAGGATCGCTTCCGCGATTCACAGTGGGATCTGAAGTTCCACGTGCAGATCGCGCTTGCGACGCAGAATACCGCAATGGCGACCATCGTCGAAAAAATGTGGAGCCAGCGGGTGCACAACCCTTACTGGATAAAACTGCACGAGCATATTGACGATCGCTCGATCGACAGCTGGTGCGATGACCATGACCAGATTCTCAAGGCGTTGATGCGCAAAGACCCCGCCGCCGCCAAGCTGGCGATGTGGCAACACCTGGAAAACACCAAGCAGATGCTGTTCAACGCCACCACCGACGATTTCGAATATAACGTTGACCGCTACCTGTTTGCCGAGAATCCGCTGCCGCATCTGGACAGCGCGGCCGGCAGCAACAAATAGCCAATGGCGGTCAAATAATCTTACCTTATGTCAGGTATTGTAAAATACGCTGAATCAATGCGGTCAGCGCCGTTTCCCGTGTAATAATTCACCGGCTGCAGCAGAGATTTCTCTGTTGCCGATCGGGCGGCTTTGCTAAAATCAGACCACTTTTTTTAGCCTTATTACTGCGGGGGCGGAACGCGAATTCATGCGCTGGTTGTTTGCCATGCTGATTGCTCTTTTGTGCTGGACCGGCGCGGTCTCCGGCCACCAGCTCTATACCATGCAACCGGCATCTTCTGCGCTGCAAAACGCCCAGCCGAACGACGCGACAGCTGCCCAGAACGACTATCTGCAGGCGCTACGCCCGCCGGCCGACCTGCGCAGCAAAACGCCGGGGAAAAAATGGCCGCTGCTGCTGTCGCGCAATCCTCCCTGCCATAGCGCCCCGCTCTCTGCCGTTTCCCCCATCCCCGCCTATGCTTTAACAGAGGCGCGGCGAGAGAGCCGCTATCCGCGCCAGGCGGCGCCGGCGTCCAACCGTCTTGACCAGGTTAACTGGATGCTCCGCACATCCCACCAGCAAAGCCGGGTCGGCGGCTGGAAAGCGAGCAACATGCTGTACCGAGGAACGCTGACTTACCATTCATGATCGACATGGGTTACCACTCACAAGTAAAAACACCTCACCGTTCACCCGCGGCGCCGGCATACCGGCAACCAGGCCGCCAAGAGAAATCAGGCAAAGACGTTTTAGGAACACTGGATGGATATCATTAAGCAACTGTTGGATGCCTTATGGCAGCAGGACTTCGAAACGCTGGCGAACCCTTCGCTGGTGTGGACGCTGTACGTGCTGCTGTTTATGATTCTGTTTCTGGAAAATGGCCTGCTGCCCGCCGCTTTCCTGCCCGGCGACAGCCTGTTGATTCTGGTCGGCGTGCTGATCGCCAAAGGCACCATGAATTTCCCGCTCACCATCTTTATTTTGACCGTCGGCGCCAGTCTGGGGTGCTGGGTCAGTTATATACAGGGCAAATGGCTGGGCAATACCCGCACGGTGCAGAGCTGGCTGTCGCACCTGCCCGCCCACTACCACCAGCGCGCGCACCAGCTGTTCCACCGCCACGGTCTGTCAGCGCTGCTGGTCGGCCGTTTTCTGGCCTTCGTACGCACGCTGCTGCCTACCATCGCCGGCCTGTCTGGCCTGAGCAACGCCCGCTTCCAGTTCTTCAACTGGATGAGCGGCCTGCTGTGGGTGGTGATCCTGACCAGCCTGGGCTTTGCGCTCGGTAAAACGCCGGTGTTCCGCAAATACGAAGATCAGCTGATGTTCTGCCTGATGATGCTGCCGCTGGTGCTGCTGGTGGTCGGCCTGGTCGGGTCGTTGATCGTGCTGTGGCGCAAAAAGCGCGCCAGCCAAAATACGGGCAACGGCGCGTGACCACGCCGCGCTCCCGCTGGCAGTACGCACTGATTATCGCGCTGGCCCTGCTGGCGCTTTCGGTGTTTTTTCTGCCCGCCATGGTGCGCACTGAAACCGAACTGCGCATCCGCTCGACCCAACAAGGCCTGTCGCTGCCCGACGGCTTCTACGTTTACCAACGTCTGGATGCGCGCGGCATCCGTATTAAAAGCATTACGCCGGAAGGAGATGGCCTGGTCATCCGCCTGGACTCCCCCCAGCAACAGTTACTGGCGCGGGAAACGCTGCGGGCCATTCTGCCTCCCGGCTATACCATCGCGCTGAGCGAACTCCCCGCCCCCAGCCACTGGATACGTAAGCTGGCCAGTAACACGCCGCAAGATCTGGGATAGGGCGACAGCCGCTTATTTTATAAACAGTTGTTTGGCTTTTCGGCGCGGATCTTTGCCATCCGGCCGATTTAGTGACTATGCTGAATAACGGCGATGGCAGTGTGTCATCCCCCATCGCCCAGCAGGAAAACGGATACATCCCCATGCATCCCATTAACAAGGAACCGATAGATGAAGTTACGCTATACCGCCCCTTTGGCCCTCTTTTTATCCACCTTCGCCTCTTTTTCGATGGCGACCGAGGGTGGCTGTGCCGCCAAAGCGCAGGAAATTCAACAGCAGATTGATTACGCCACCCAGCACGGTAACAGCCAGCGCGTCGCCGGGCTGAAAACGGCGCTGGGTGAAGTGCAGGCCCATTGCACCGATGCAGGCCTGCAGGCAGAACGGCAGAAAAAAATTGAAGAGAAACAGCATAAAGTGGCGGAACGTCGCCAGGAGCTGAAAGAAGCCCAGCAAACCGGCAAGCTGGACAAGGTCGCCAAAAAACAGCAGAAGCTGGCGGAAGCCGAAGCCGAGCTGAAACAGGCGCAGGCGGAATAAATTCGCATCGGCGGCAAGCGCTGGGTTCGGAATATTCATAGGAAAATAATCGTTTCCACAGTGATATTCGCCAGCTAATCGCTTTGCTGCCGCAAAAAAATCCGCTATGTTGGGATATCTTGGAGTCAACGTTAAGGAGTTAGAGAAATGGCAAAAGATGCAAATGCAGAAAACCTACGCGCTGAACTGAAGTCCTTAGCCGATACCCTGGAAGAGGTGCTGAACTCTTCCACCGATAAGCCGAAGGCCGAACTGGAAAAGCTGCGTTCCAAAGCGCAAGGCGCGCTGCAAGACACCCGCGCCCGTCTGGGCGACGCCGGTGACAAGCTGGCCAGCCAGACCAAGCAGATCGCCGGCCAGGCTGACGATTACGTGCGCGACAATCCATGGACCGGCATCGGTATCGGCGCAGCGGTCGGCGTCGTGCTGGGCGTTCTGCTGGCGCGCCGTTAATCATGAACGAGCACGAGCAATCCCGTGCGCAGGGCCCCGCCAAAGGGGTCCTGGATATCGGTCAGCGCATCATCACCATCCTGGTCGGCATGGTGGAGTCACGGCTTAAGCTGGCGGTCGTCGAGCTGGAAGAGGAAAAAGCCAACCTGATTCAGCTGATGCTGCTGGTCGGCATTACTCTGCTGTTTACCGCTTTCGGCCTGATGAGCCTGCTGATCCTGCTGTTCTGGGCGATCGACCCGGCCTACCGCGTGATGGCGCTGGGCACCACGACCGGCGTGCTGCTGTTTCTGGCCGTGGTGGGCGTAATCTGGACGCTGGTGAAAGTGAAACGCACCACGCTATTGGCCGAAACGCGCAAACAGCTGGAGCTGGACCGCGCCGCGCTGGAGGGGAAAAAATGAGCCGCCGCCGGGCGCTGGCCGTCAGAAAACAGCAGTTGATTAGCCGGATCGAGCGACAGCGCGCCGACCTGGGCGACAACAAAGCGCAGTGGCTGGATAAAACCGAACACATTGACCGCGGTTATCAGGCCCTGTTCGGCATGCGCAAGTATCTGCTGCTCGGCTCCGGCGTGGTCGCCCTGTACGGCATACGCCACCCCAGCAAGCTGATCCGCTGGTCACGCCGGGCCTTCAGCGCCTGGGGCACCGTGCGCCTGCTGCGCAAAACACTCTCCCGCTAGCCTTTTCCGCCCGCCCTTTCCTGCCTTCATCTCGTGGCTCTGACCACGGCGTCCGTCGTGCGCCGTGACGCCCTGTATTTGCACCAAAAATGTTAGCAAACTAAATATTCATGATTTTTGAAAGATTATAGCAATTTTACTTGCTAACAAAGTGTACGCTTCCCGATTAACATTCATTCCATCGAAACGGACGGCACGGCAGAACAACGCTCTGCGCGCCGCCAGATGACATAACACAGCCAGCGTGGCGCAAAAAACTTTTGGAGTGAATGATGAAAAAATTAGAAGATACCGGTTTGTTGGTGGCGCGTATTCTGATGCCAATCCTGTTTATCGTCGCCGGCTACGGCAAAATGGGCGACGCTTACGCCGGTACTCAGCAATACATGCAATCGATGGGCGTACCGGGCTTCCTGCTGCCGTTGACCATCCTGCTGGAGTTCGGCGGCGGCCTGGCGATTCTGTTCGGCTTCCTGACGCGCACCACGGCGCTGTTCACCGCCGGCTTCACCATTCTGACCGCGCTGCTGTTCCACACTAACTTTGCAGATGGTGTTAACCAGCTGATGTTTATGAAAAACCTGACCATCGCCGGCGGTTATATCGTGCTGGCCATCGCCGGTCCGGGCGCATTCAGCATCGACCGCCTGCTGAACAAGAAGTGGTAAACTAACCTTAAGGGAGTCAGGCATGCCTGACTCCCGTTCTGTCATACAAGACGAAGGAGACTCCCATGGGACAACTCGTTGACGGCGTTTGGCAAGACGTCTGGTACGACACCACATCCACCGGTGGCCGCTTCAAGCGTTCTACCTCCCAGTTCCGCAACTGGATCACCACCGACGGACAGCCCGGCGAACACGGCGACGGCGGGTTTGTCGCGGAAAAAGATCGCTATCACCTGTACGTTTCCCTCGCCTGCCCGTGGGCGCACCGCACGCTGCTGATGCGTAAACTGAAAGGGCTGGAGCAGATGATCCCGGTTTCCGTGGTGCATCCGCTGATGCTGGAAAACGGCTGGACCTTCGCCGACGATTTCCCCGGCGCCAGCGGCGACCCGCTGTACCACGCCGATTTTCTTTACCAGCTCTACCTGCGCGCCGATCCGCACTACAGCGGCCGCGTGACCGTGCCAGTATTATGGGATAAGCAGCGGCAGACCATCGTCAGCAACGAATCCGCCGATATCCTGCGCATGTTCAACAGCGCCTTTGACGGCGTGAGCGCACGCGCCGGCGATTATTATCCGGCCGAGTTGCGCGAAAAAATTGATCGGCTGAACGGCTGGATTTATGACACGGTCAACAACGGCGTCTACAAAGCCGGCTTTGCCACCAGTCAGGAAGCGTACGATGAAGCGGTGAACGGCGTGTTCACGTCGCTGGAGCGGCTGGAGCAGATCCTCGGCCAGCACCGTTATCTGACCGGCGATCGGCTGACCGAGGCGGATTTACGCCTGTGGACCACGCTGGTGCGCTTCGATCCGGTGTATGTCACCCACTTTAAATGCGATAAGCGGCGCATCAGCGACTACCTGAATCTCTACGGTTTTCTGCGCGATATCTATCAGCTGCCCGGCGTCGACGAAACGGTCGATATGGCGCATATTCGCCATCACTATTATCGCAGTCACGCCACCATCAATCCGCACGGCATTATCTCCATCGGCCCGGCGCAGGATTTGAATGAGCCGCACGGCCGCGACCAGCGTTTCCGCTAATAAAAAAACCTCGCCATTCGGCGAGGTTTTAATTATTTCTGGGCGAACAACCGCGGGATCTCACGCAGGAACCAGGCTTTCGCCTCGCCCATACTGTCGCGCCGCCAGGCCATGATAATGTCCGCCTCACGGCTGTATTCCGGCCCCACGACACGCAGCCGCCCCTCTTCGATATCTTTTTCCACCATGGAATACGGCATGGTCGCCACGCCCAGGCCGGCCAACAGCGCCCGCCGCTTGTCTTCGATGGTGCTGACGGTCAGCCGCTGCTGCTTGTCCAGCAGTTGGACGGTAATTACCGGGCGTTCACGCGCGGTGTCCGCCACCGCAATGGCGCGGTATTTCACCCGGGTGGCTTCCGACAGCGGTTCCGGCTCCTGGTGAATCGGGTGATCCGGCGCCGCCACATAGACGCTCATCACTTTATACAGTTTGCGGGTATTAATTTCCGACGAGGCGCGAAAATGCATATCCGGCGCGATCACAATATCGGCCCGCCCCTGTTCCAGACGCTCCCAGGCGCCGGCCAGCACTTCGCTCAAAATCGACACCTGGGTATTGGCCTTCAGCGCCAGCTTGTCGACCAGCGGAAACAGCAGACTGGGCGGCGACAGCGCCTCGCTGACGATGGTGATGTGCGTTTCCCAGCCGCGCGCCAGCGCTTCGGCGTCGGTGGTCAGCTTATCGGCCGCTTCCAGCAGTACTCTGCCGCGTTCCAGCAGCATACGGCCGACGTTGGTGAATTTGGTGCGGTGGCCGGAACGGTCAAACAGCACCACGTCCAGCTCTTCTTCCAGTTTTTGCATGGTGTAGCTGAGCGCCGACGGCACCCGGCCCAGCTCATCTGCCGCTGCGGCAAAACTACCGCGGCGATCGATGGCATCCATCACCCTTAACGCTTCAAGCGTTAACGCCCGATCTCTGGCCATTGCATCTCTCTGTCAGGAAATTTGAATATGGCAACCAGATTAACTGGCTAACAATCCGCCGTCCAGATGCTTACCATTTACAGAATGAAATTAGAGAGCCCATTGCCATGATCACATGCAGAACAGCAGAACAATGCGGGCAAGCTGACTTTGGTTGGCTGCAGGCTCGCTACACCTTTTCTTTCGGACACTACTTCGACCCCAAGCTGATGGGCTACGCCTCGCTGCGGGTGCTGAACCAGGAAGTGCTGGCGCCGGGCGCTGCTCTGCAGCCGCGCACTTACCCCAATGTCGACATCATCAACCTGATCCTGCAGGGGGAGGCAGAATACCGTGATAACGACGGCAACAGCGTCCGCGCCGCCGCCGGCGAAGCCCTGCTGCTGGCGGCGCATAACGGCGTCAGCTACGGCGAGCAGAACCTCAGCGCCGACACGCCGCTGACGCGTATGCAGCTGTGGCTGGACGCCTGCCCGGAACGCGCCAACGAGCGTATTCAGCGCCTGACGCTGCAACCGCAGTCCCACCAGTTGCTGGCCTCGCCGGACGGCGCGCTGGGCAGCCTGCACTTACGTCAGCAGGTGTGGGTTCACCACCTGGATTTAGCGCCTGGGGAAGCTCTGACGCTGCCGCTGCACGGCCCGCGGGCCTATCTGCAGTCGATCCACGGCGCCTGTTCCGCCCACGGCGAGCACCATGCGCCGCAGCACCTGACCTGCGGCGACGGCGCTTTCGTGCATAACGAAACTCTGCTTACGCTGCGGGCTGAAACGCCGCTGCGCGCGTTGCTGATCGATCTCCCGGAGTAAACGCATCAATGCGCAGGTCGCCGGACGCCTGCGCCTAGCGTTTCAGGCTGTCCGCCACGCATTCGCGCAGCAACGAGAGCACCTCCGCCCCCTCTTCCCCACGCTGCGCCATCACGATCGCCCCGTCGACCAATAACGCCAGCTTGTGCGCCTCGCGCGCCCCTTGCCGGTCATCCGGCAGGAAAGCGGCGATCTCCCGCATCATATCCTGCTTGTGCTCGCGCGCCTGCCCCAGCGTTTCCGGCAGGTTGTCGGCCATTTCCACTGCCGTATTGATAAACGCACAGCCGCGAAAATCCGCCGTGGCGAACCACTGTGCCAGCGTGGCGGGCAACGCCTGCGGCAGCGTGCCGCCGTTGGCCATCTCCCGCGCCAGCGTCTCGCGGAACCAGGCGATCCAGCGTTCATGCCGATAGCGTAAAAACGCCAGAATCAGATCGTTTTTGGCGGGAAAGTGGCGATAAAAGGTCACCTTGGTCACCCCGGCCTGTTTGATAATACGGTCGATACCGGTGGCACGGATGCCATCTTGGTAAAACAGACGGTGGGCGGTATCAATAATGCGCTCGCGCGCGCTGCGTGAATCGGCTGTGGTCATGAATGCCTCCTGGCAGGCATTATCGCAGCATGTAGACAAGTCTGTCTACACGAGATAATCTGCGCATGTAGACAACTCTGTCTACATATCAAGAGGAAAGTATCATGCAAACCCGTCCCCCGCTGCCGCCCTTTACGCCTGACAGCGCCCGGCAAAAAGTCCGTCTGGCCGAAGACGCCTGGAACAGCCGCGATCCACAACGCGTAGCGCAGGTCTACGCGCCGGACACCCGGTGGCGCAACCGCGCCGAGTTCGTCAACGGACGTGATGAAGTGGTGCAGTTTTTACAGCGCAAGTGGCAGAAGGAGCTGGATTACCGCCTGATCAAAGAGTTATGGGCGTTTGACACGCACAGAATCGCGGTGCGCTTCGCCTATGAGTGGCATGACGATTCCGGCAACGGGTACCGCAGCTACGGCAACGAGAACTGGGAATTTAATGCGCAGGGGCTAATGACCACCCGCTTCGCCTGTATCAACGATTGTCCGATTGCCGAAGCCGAACGCCGTTTCCACTGGCCGCTGGGCAGACGCCCGGACGATCATCCGGGACTGAGCGACTGTGGTTTCTGAACGTGTCCCAGGCAAGCTGCGGCCATCGACAGTAAGGTAACAACCCAACGCCGGCGGCGGTGCAACAGGCCTGATTCGTCACGCGCCAACGCCGCCGGCTTAATCTCGCCAATGATATACCCCCTCACCTTCAGACACAAAAAGTTACATACATAACCCCACAGAATAAGCCGATATATCACATAAGCGGCATTCTTCATCTACGCTTCAATCTAAAACCCGTTCGGCAGGTCAAAAAACAACCCGCCGGGAAATTATAATATTCAATAGTGTTTTCATTAGGTTAGCCATTTAGTGAGGGCATATGTCGCAACAAACTGAGAAAGATAATCCCTATCTTTTGCGTGACTGGCGGCCGGAGAACGAGGCCTTCTGGAACAATAAAGGTAAAGGCATCGCGCGTCGTAATCTGGTGATTTCCGTTTTTTGTCTGCTGCTGGCGTTCTGCGTCTGGATGCTGTTCAGCGCCGTGGCCGTTAACCTCAACAAGGTGGGGTTTCACTTCACCACCGACCAGCTGTTTTTACTGACCGCACTGCCCTCGCTCTCCGGCGCGCTGCTGCGCGTGCCCTACTCGTTTATGGTGCCGATGTTCGGCGGCCGCCATTGGACGGTGATCAGCACCGTGATTCTGGTGATCCCCTGCGTGGCGCTCGGCATCGCCATTCAGCACCCTGCCACGCCTTACTGGGTGTTTATCGTTATCGCCCTGCTGTGCGGCTTTGCCGGCGCCAACTTTGCCTCCAGCATGGGCAATATCAGCTTTTTCTTCCCGAAGGCCCGGCAGGGCAGCGCGCTGGGGATTAACGGCGGCCTCGGCAATCTGGGCGTCAGCGTGATGCAGATGATCGCGCCGCTGGTGATCCTGCTGCCGCTGTTTACCTTGCTCGGCGTACCGGGCGTCGCTCAGGAAGACGGCGCCACGCTGTGGCTGGCCAACGCCGCCTGGATCTGGGTGCCGCTGCTGCTGCTGGCCACTCTGGCCGCCTGGGTCGGCATGAACGATATCGCCAGCTCGAAAGCTTCGATCGCCGAACAGCTGCCGGTGCTAAAGCGCCTGCACCTGTGGCTGTTAGGGCTGCTGTATCTGGCCACCTTCGGTTCGTTTATCGGTTTTTCCGCCGGCTTCGCCATGCTGGCCCAGACGCAGTTTCCCGAGGTGGATATCCTGCAGCTGGCGTTTTTCGGCCCGTTTATCGGCGCGCTGGCGCGTTCGATGGGCGGCGTGATCTCCGACAAGCTGGGCGGCGTGCGCGTCACCCTGATCAACTTCGTGTTTATGGCGCTGTTTACCGCCCTGCTGTTCCTGACCCTGCCCGGCAGCGGCTCCGGCAGCTTCCTGGCGTTCTATCTGGTGTTTATGGGGCTGTTTCTCACCGCCGGACTGGGCAGCGGCTCCACCTTCCAGATGATCGCCGTGATCTTCCGCCGCATCACTATCGACAGGGTGAAGGCGCGCGGCGGCAGCGATGAACAGGCGCAGCACGAAGCGGTGACCGATACCGCCGCCGCGCTGGGCTTTATCTCCGCCATCGGTGCCGTCGGCGGCTTCTTTATTCCCAAAGCCTTCGGCACCTCACTGGCGATGACCGGCTCGCCGGTCGGCGCGATGAAGGTCTTTCTCGTGTTCTACGTCGTTTGCGTGCTGGTGACCTGGCTGGTTTACGGCCGCCGCGCCGACGCCAAGAAATAATCGACCCGTTGCAGCGGGCCCAATCAGCAATCTGTGAGCAGTGTAACCACAGGGTGTGAGCAGCCCTGTCAGGAGAAATGTCATGAGTAAGCTACTCGATCGCTTTCGCTACTTTAAGCAAAAAGGCGACACGTTTGCGGACGGCCACGGCCAGGTGATGGACAGTAACCGCGACTGGGAAGACAGTTACCGGCAGCGCTGGCAATTCGATAAAATCGTCCGCTCTACCCACGGGGTCAACTGCACCGGCTCCTGCAGCTGGAAGATCTATGTTAAAAACGGCCTGGTCACCTGGGAAACCCAGCAGACCGACTACCCGCGCACCCGCCCCGATATGCCCAACCACGAACCGCGCGGCTGCCCGCGCGGCGCCAGTTACTCCTGGTATCTCTACAGCGCCAACCGCCTGAAGTATCCGCTGGTGCGCAAGCGCCTGATTGAACTGTGGCGTGAAGCCCTGCAGCAGCACGGCGATCCGGTCGCCGCCTGGGATGCCATCCAGAGCGATCCGCAAAAAACCGCCGGCTACAAGCAGGTACGCGGCCACGGCGGTTTTGTGCGTTCCAACTGGCGCGAGCTGAATCAGCTGATTGCCGCAGCCAACGTCTGGACCATCAAACACTACGGCCCGGATCGCGTGGCCGGCTTCTCGCCGATCCCGGCGATGTCGATGGTCTCCTACGCCGCCGGCACCCGCTATCTGTCGCTGATTGGCGGCACCTGCCTGAGTTTTTACGACTGGTACTGCGACCTGCCGCCGGCCTCGCCGATGACCTGGGGCGAACAGACCGACGTGCCGGAATCCGCCGACTGGTATAACTCCAGCTACCTGATCGCCTGGGGTTCGAACGTACCGCAGACCCGCACGCCGGACGCGCATTTCTTTACCGAAGTGCGTTACAAAGGCGCCAAAACCATCGCCATCACGCCCGACTACTCCGAGGTGGCGAAGCTGTGCGACCAGTGGCTGTCGCCCAAACAGGGCACCGACAGTGCGCTCGCCATGGCGATGGGACACGTGATTTTAAAAGCCTTCCACCTGGATAACCCCAGCGACTATTTCCTCAACTACTGCCGGCGCTACACCGATATGCCGATGCTGGTGATGCTGGAAGCGCGCGAAGACGGCAGCTACGTGCCGGGCCGCATGCTGCGCGCCGCCGATCTGGTCGACAACCTGGGGGAAAGCAACAACCCGGAATGGAAAACGGTGGCGTTCAGCCAGACGGGCGAACCGGTGGCGCCCAATGGCTCCATCGGCTTCCGCTGGGGTGAAAAAGGCAAATGGAACCTGGAGCCGCTGGCAGCCGGCGCGGAAACGGAGCTGCGGCTTTCCCTGCTGGGCGAGCACGATGAGGTGGCCGGCGTCGCCTTCCCTTACTTCGGCGGCAATGAGAACCCGCACTTTCGCAGCGTGCCGCAGACGCCGGTGCTGGTGCATCAGCTGCCGGTCAAACGCCTGACGCTGGCCGACGGCGGCGAAGCGCGGGTCGCCTGCGTGTACGATCTACTGCTGGCCAACTACGGCCTGGACCGCGGACTGGACGACCCCCACTGCGCGCAGGATTTCTCAGAGATCAAAGCCTATACCCCGGCCTGGGCCGAGCAGATCACCGGCGTGCCGCAGCAGCATATTGAGCGTATCGCCCGGGAATTTGCCGATAACGCGCATAAAACCCACGGCCGCTCGATGATTATTCTCGGCGCCGGGGTCAATCACTGGTACCACATGGACATGAACTACCGCGGCATGATCAATATGCTGGTGTTCTGCGGCTGTGTGGGACAAAGCGGCGGCGGCTGGGCGCACTATGTCGGCCAGGAGAAGCTGCGGCCGCAGACCGGCTGGCTGCCGCTGGCGTTCGCGCTGGACTGGAACCGCCCGCCGCGGCAGATGAACAGCACTTCCTTCTTCTACAACCACGCCAGCCAGTGGCGCTACGAAAAACTCACCGCCCAGGAGCTGCTCTCCCCGCTGGCCGACGCCGGCCGCTTCAGCGGCCACCTGATTGACTTTAACGTGCGCGCCGAGCGCATGGGCTGGCTGCCCTCCTCCCCGCAGCTCAACCTGAACCCGCTGCGCATCAGGGCGCAGGCCGACGCCGCAGGCGTTTCCCCGATCGATTACACCGTGCAGGCGCTGAAAACCGGCGATATCCGTTTCGCCTGTGAACAACCGGACAGCGGCGGCAACCACCCGCGCAACCTGTTTGTCTGGCGCTCCAACCTGCTGGGCTCCTCCGGCAAGGGCCATGAATATATGCTGAAGTACCTGCTCGGCACCGACAGCGGCATTCAGGGCGAGGCGCTGGGTGAAACGGACGAGGTGAAGCCGGAAGAGGTCGAGTGGCAGCAGGCGGCCATTGAAGGCAAGCTGGATCTGCTGGTCACCCTCGATTTCCGCATGTCCAGCACCTGTCTGTTCTCCGATATCGTGCTGCCGACCGCCACCTGGTATGAAAAGGACGATATGAATACCTCGGATATGCATCCGTTTATTCACCCGCTGTCCGCCGCGGTCGACCCCGCCTGGGAATCAAAAAGCGACTGGGAAATTTATAAGGGCATCGCCAAGGCGTTTTCCGAGACCTGCGTCGGTCACCTGGGACAGGAAACCGATGTGGTGCTGCAGCCGCTGCAGCACGACTCGCCGGCAGAGCTGGCGCAGCCGTTCGACATCCAGGACTGGCGCCACCATGAGTGCGATTTGATCCCCGGCAAAACCGCGCCGAATATCGTAGCGGTAGAACGCGACTACCCCGCCACCTATGAGCGCTTTACCTCCCTCGGCCCGCTGATGGATAAGCTGGGCAACGGCGGCAAGGGCATCAGTTGGGAAACGCAGAACGAGGTGGCGTTCCTCGGCAAGCTCAATTACACCAAAACTACCGGGCCGGCCAAGGGGCGACCGCTGATCGACAGCGCGCTCGACGCCTCAGAGGTGATCCTGACGCTGGCGCCGGAAACCAACGGCCAGGTGGCGGTGAAAGCCTGGCAGGCGCTCGGCGAGTTTACCGGCCGCGACCACACCCACTTGGCGCGCAATAAGGAAGAGGAGAAGATCCGCTTTCGCGATATTCAGGCGCAGCCGCGCAAAATCATCTCCAGCCCGACCTGGTCAGGACTGGAGAGCGAACACGTTTCGTATAACGCCGGCTATACCAACGTCCATGAGCTGATCCCGTGGCGCACGCTGTCCGGCCGCCAGCAGCTGTATCAGGATCATCCGTGGATGCGCGCCTTCGGCGAAAGCCTGGTGGCCTACCGTCCGCCGATCGATACCCGGAGCGTCAGCAAAATGCGCGCCGTGCCGCCCAACGGCTTCCCGGAAAAAGCGCTGAACTTCCTGACGCCGCACCAGAAATGGGGCATCCACTCCACCTACAGTGAAAACCTGCTGATGCTGACGCTGTCGCGCGGCGGGCCTATCGTCTGGCTGAGCGAAGCCGACGCACGCGAGCTGGGCATAGAGGATAACGACTGGATCGAAGCCTTCAACGCCAACGGCGCGCTGACCGCCCGCGCGGTGGTCAGCCAGCGCGTGCCGCCCGGCATGACCATGATGTACCACGCCCAGGAGCGCATCATGAATATCCCCGGCTCCGAGGTAACCGGCATGCGCGGCGGCATCCACAACTCCGTCACCCGCGTCTGCCCCAAACCCACCCATATGATCGGCGGCTACGCCCAGTTGGCCTACGGCTTTAACTACTACGGCACCGTCGGCTCGAACCGCGACGAATTCATCATGATCCGCAAGATGAAAAACGTTAACTGGCTGGACGATGAAGGTCACGATCAGGTACAGGAGCCGAAAAAATGAAAATACGTTCACAAGTGGGCATGGTGCTCAACCTCGATAAATGCATCGGCTGCCATACCTGTTCGGTCACCTGTAAAAACGTCTGGACCGGGCGCGAAGGGATGGAGTACGCGTGGTTCAACAACGTGGAGACCAAGCCGGGCATCGGCTACCCGAAAAACTGGGAGGATCAGGACACCTGGCAAGGCGGCTGGATCCGCAAAATCAACGGCAAACTGGAGCCGCGCCTCGGCAGCCGCGTCGGCGTGCTGTCCAAAATCTTCGCCAACCCGAACCTGCCCGGCATCGACGACTATTACGAACCTTTCACCTACGACTATCAACATCTGCACAGCGCGCCGGAAAGCAAACATCAGCCCACCGCCCGGCCGCGTTCCCTGATCAGCGGCCAGCGCATGGACAAAATCGAGTGGGGCCCCAACTGGGAGGAGCTGCTCGGCGGCGAGTTTGAGAAACGCGCCCGCGATAAAAACTTTGAAGCAATGCAGAAGGAGATGTACGGCGAGTTTGAAAACACCTTCATGATGTACCTGCCGCGCCTGTGCGAGCACTGCCTCAACCCCAGCTGCGTCGCCACCTGCCCGAGCGGCGCGATCTACAAACGGGAAGAGGACGGCATCGTCCTGATCGACCAGGATAAGTGCCGCGGCTGGCGGCTGTGCATCAGCGGCTGTCCGTACAAGAAAATCTACTTTAACTGGAAAAGCGGCAAATCGGAGAAGTGCATCTTCTGCTATCCGCGCATTGAGTCCGGCCAGCCGACCGTCTGTTCGGAAACCTGCGTCGGCCGCATCCGCTATCTGGGCGTGCTGCTGTATGACGCGGACCGTATCGAGGAGGCCGCCAGCACCGAACATGAAACCGATCTGTATGAGCGCCAGTGTGAGGTATTTCTCGATCCGCACGATCCGGCGGTGATCGAAGAGGCGCTGAAACAAGGGATCCCGCAAAACGTCATCGAGGCGGCGCAAAAGTCGCCGGTGTACAAAATGGCGATGGACTGGAAACTGGCGCTGCCGCTGCACCCGGAATACCGCACGCTGCCGATGGTGTGGTACGTGCCGCCGCTGTCGCCGATTCAGTCGGTGGCCGACGCCGGCGCGCTGCCGCACAACGGCAATATTTTGCCGGCGGTGGAAAGCCTGCGCATCCCGGTACAGTATCTGGCCAACCTGCTCAGCGCCGGCGATACCGGCCCGGTGCTGCGCGCGCTGAAGCGCATGATGGCGATGCGCCACTACAAACGCTCGCAAACCGTGGAAGGCGTGACGGACACCCGCGCGCTGGAAGAGGTCGGCCTCAGCGTCGAACAGGTGGAGGAGATGTACCGCTATCTGGCGATCGCCAACTATGAGGATCGCTTTGTGATCCCCACCAGCCACCGGGAAATGGCCGAAGACGCCTTCCCGGAACGCAACGGCTGCGGCTTTACCTTCGGCGACGGCTGCCACGGCTCCGACACCAAGTTCAACCTGTTCAACAGCAGCCGCATTGACGCCATCAACATCACCGAAGTGCAGGACAAGGCGGAGGGCAAGTGATGCAAATCCTGAAAGTCATTGGCCTGCTGATCGACTACCCGGACGACGATCTGTGGGCCTGCGCCGACGAGGTGCTGCCGCTGGTCGAGCAACAGGCGCCCGAACTGCTGCCGTTTACCCGCACGCTGTTTAGCGCCCCGCTGCTGGATCGGCAGGCGGAATGGTGCGAGATCTTCGACCGCGGGCGCGCCACCTCGCTGCTGCTGTTTGAGCACGTGCACGCCGAGTCCCGCGACCGCGGCCAGGCGATGGTCGAGCTGATGGGGCAGTATCAGCAGCAGGGTCTGCAGCTGGCCTGCCGGGAACTGCCGGACTATCTGCCGCTCTACCTGGAATACCTCAGCATTCTGCCCCCCGCGCAGGCGCGGGAAGGGCTGCAGAACGTAGCGCCGATTCTGGCGCTGCTCGGCGCCCGGCTGAAGCAGCGCGGCGCGGCGTGGCAGCCGCTGTTTGACGCGCTGCTGACCCTGGCCGACAGTCCGCTGCGCAGCGATAACGCCAGCCGACAGGCGGCAGCGGAAACGCGCGACGACACGCCGCAGGCGATGGACGCCGTGTGGGAGGAAGAACAGGTGAAATTTATCGACGACAACAGCGCCGCCTGCGACAGTTCGCCGCAGCAGAGTTACCAGCGGCGCTTTAGCCAGGACGTCGCGCCGCAGTATGTCGACGTCGGTTCAGGAGGCCCGAAATGATCCCGTTTCTGAACGTCTTCTTTTACGATATCTACCCCTACCTGTGCGGTACGGTCTTTTTGCTCGGCAGCTGGCTGCGTTACGACTACGGGCAATACACCTGGCGCGCCGGCTCCAGCCAGATGCTGGACAAACGCGGTATGCGTCTGGCCTCCAATCTGTTTCATATCGGCATTCTGGGGATTTTTTTCGGCCACCTGTTCGGCATGCTGACGCCGCACTGGATGTACGCCTGGTTCCTGCCGATCGCCGTCAAACAGCAGCTGGCGATGGTGCTGGGCGGCGTGTGTGGCGTATTGACGCTGGTCGGCGGCATGATGCTGCTGGTGCGCCGGCTGTTTAATCCGCGCATCCGCGCCACCTCCAGCACCGCCGATATTCTGATCCTCAGCATTCTGCTGATTCAGTGCCTGCTGGGGCTGTCTACTATTCCCTTCTCCGCCCAGCATATGGACGGCAGCGAGATGCTGAAGCTGGTGGGCTGGGCGCAGGCGGTGGTCACCTTCCAGGGCGGCGCCTCGGCGCATCTGGACGGCGTCGCGCCGATCTTCCGCATCCATCTGGTGCTCGGCATGACCATCTTTCTGCTGTTTCCGTTCACCCGTCTGGTGCACGTCTGGAGTGCGCCGGTGGAGTACTTCACCCGCCGCTATCAGGTGGTGCGCTCGCGCCGCTAGCGCCGGCGGCGTGACAAAAGCAAACGGGCTGACGCAATGCGCCAGCCCGTTTGTTTGAAGAGGAGTGGAGTTGACCGGTAAGCCGGGTTCTGTCGTGGACAGTCATTCCTCTAGGCCAGCAATCGCTCACTGGCTCAAGCAGCCTACCCGGGTTCAGTACGGGCCGTACCATGTGAACCCCTATTTGGCCTTGCTCCGGGTGGAGTTTACCGTGCCACGAACTGTTGCCAGCCGCGCGGTGCGCTCTTACCGCACCCTTTCACCCTTACCTGATCCCGCTTGCGCGGGCCATCGGCGGTTTGCTCTCTGTTGCACTAGTCGTAGGCTTGCGCCCCCCAGGCGTTACCTGGCACCCTGCCCTATGGAGCCCGGACTTTCCTCCCCTCCACCTGTCTCCCCAATGAGGACGGCAGTGAAGCGGCGACTGTCTGGTCAACTCCGGCGCGGAGTATACGCCTCAAGGCACAACAGTGTAAACCTTCTTGTATTCGGCCCATCACAGGGCCTCGCCCCTTCGGGGCCGCTGCAAGCAGCGTTCAAATCGGTTCCTGACCGATTTGTCACCCTTCCTGTTGCTCGAGCGCGTATTTATACAACGCATTCTTCTTCACGCCGTGGATTTCCGCCGCCAGCGCCGCCGCTTTCTTCAGCGGCAGCTCCTTGTGCAGCAGCGCCAGCGTACGCAGCGCCTCCGGCGGCAGCGCATCGTCCTGCGCCTTATGCCCTTCGACGATCAGCACCATCTCACCGCGCCGGCGCACCTCGTCTTCCTGCACCCAGGCCAGCAGCTCGCCGACCGGCGCGCCGTAAATCGACTCCCAGGTTTTGGTCAGTTCACGCGCCAGCACCACGTAGCGATCCGGCCCCCACACCGTCACCATATCCTGCAGGCTGTCCAGCAGGCGGTGGGTGGATTCATAGAAAATCAGCGTGCGAGGTTCCTCTGCCAGCGCGAGCAGCGTATCCTTACGTCCCTTGGTTTTCGCCGGCAGGAAGCCTTCGTAACAGAAACGGTCCGAGGCGACGCCGGCGGCGCACAGCGCGGTTGTGGCGGCGCAGGCGCCCGGCAGCGGCACCACGCGGATGCCCGCTTCGCGGCAGCGCCGCACCAGGTGATAGCCGGGATCGTTGATCAGCGGCGTCCCGGCATCGGAAACCAGGGCTATACTTTGACCTTCCTGCAGCTTCGCCAGCAGTTGGTCAGCTTTTTGCTGTTCATTATGGTCGTGCAGGGCAAACAACCGCGCGTTAATCGCGAAGTGTTGCAGCAGCAATCCGGTATGGCGCGTGTCTTCCGCCGCGATCAGATCAACGCTTTCCAGCACCGCTAACGCGCGTTGGGTGATATCCCCCAAATTGCCGATCGGGGTGGGCACCACGTACAGCGTTGATGCAGAAATGACTGATTGTTGGTGTTGATTCATTGTTTCATCCGGATTGCCGATTTAATATTGAGCATCTTGAAAAAAACATCACTGGATACAGTATGCTTTCCTCAAAATTCGTTCGTACCAAAGCAGGGCGTTTTATGCCTGTTATCGTGGCCACCCTGCTGCTTGCAGGCTGCCCAGGCCAGGCTCCGCAGACTCCGCCCGCCAATATTCAGGACGAGGCGAGCGCCAGCTCCGATTACTATCTGCAGCAAATGCAGCAGAGCAGCGATGATAACAAGGCTGACTGGCAATTACTTGCTATTCGCGCATTGTTGCGCGAAGGGAAGCTGCCGCAGGCTAACCAGCAGCTGAGCGCGCTGCCGCAGAACCTGAGCGGCGAACGGCAGACGGAGCGCCAGTTGCTGAGCGCCGAGCTGCAAATCGCGGGCAAAAACCTCAGCGCCGCACGCAACACGCTGAACGGCATCGACAACAACACGCTGTCGCCGAACCAGCGCGTACGCTTCTATCAGGCGCAGATCGCCGCCAACCAGGGCAAGGCCTCACTGCCGCTGATCCGCGCCTATATCGCGCAGGAGCCGCTGCTGAACGACAAGGCGCACCAGGATAACCTGGACCAGACCTGGAAGACCCTGCTGGGCCTGACGCCGCAGGATATGAACAGCCTGGTGATCAACGCCGACGAAAATGTGCTGCAGGGCTGGCTGGATTTGCTGCGCGTCTATCAGGAAAACCGTCAGGATCCGGAAATGCTGAAAGCCGGCATCAAGGACTGGCAGAACCGCTATCCGCAAAACCCGGCCGCCAAGTCGCTGCCGACCCAGCTGAACCAGGCGCTGAACCTTACCCAGGCGTCCACCTCCAACATCGCCCTGCTGTTGCCGATGAACGGCCAGGCGAAGGTGTTTGCCGACGCCATCCAGCAAGGCTTTGAAGCGGCGAAGAACGGCACCGCCGACGCCCCGCCCCCTGCTCAACCACAGCCGCAAGCGCAGCCGGCCGGCGGCAGCGCAGAGCAGCCGGCCGGCGGCAGCGCAGAGCAGCCGGTGACGGCGCCTGACGCGCAGTCCGGCGATCTTAACGCCAACGGCGCGGTGAGCACCTCCGCGCCGGCGGAAGAGGAAGCCGCCGCCGCGCCAATCAGCGCCGCGCAGCCAAGCGCCCCGGCCGCAACGCCGGCGCCGGCACAGCCGCAGATGAGCAACGCGCAGATTAAAGTGTATGACACCTCCAGCCAGCCGCTGTCCGCCCTGCTGACGCAGGCGCAGCAGGACGGCGCGACCCTGGTGGTCGGCCCGCTGCTGAAGAACAACGTCGATCAGCTGGCCAGCACCAGCACTTCGCTGAACGTACTGGCGCTCAACCAGCCGGAAACGCCGCAGGATAGCCCGAACGTCTGCTACTTCGCCCTGTCGCCGGAAGATGAGGCGCGCGACGCCGCCCGCCATATCTGGGCGCAGCAGAAGCGTCAGCCGCTGCTGCTGGTTCCGCACGGTTCGTTCGGCAGCCGCGTCGCCAAAGCCTTTGCCGAAGAGTGGCAGAAACAGGGCGGCGGCACCGTGCTGCAGCAGAACATCGGCTCCGTGAATGAACTGCGTCAGTCGGTGCGCTCCGGCATCCGCCTGTCCGGCACCCCGGTGGCCGCCAGCGCTCCGGCGCAGCAGTCGGTCACCGTTGCCGGCCTGACCATCCCGGCGCCGCCGAGCGATATCCCGGCAGCCACCGGCGGCCGAGTCGACGCGGTTTATATCGTCGCCAACCGCTCACAGCTGACGCTGATCAAGCCAATGATCGATATGAATATCAGCGGTCGCGGCAAGCCGACGCTGTACGCCAGCTCACGCAGCTATCAGGCCGGTTCCGGCCCGGACTTCCGTCTGGAAATGGAAGGCCTGCAGTTCAGCGATATCCCGATGCTGGCCGGCGCCAACCCGCAGCTGATGCGACAGGCCGCCGCCAAGTTCCGCAACGACTACTCCCTGATGCGTCTGTACGCCATGGGCGTGGACGCCTGGCAGCTGGCGAACCACTTCTCCGAAATGCGTCAGCTGCCGGGGTTCCAGCTGTCCGGCGCCACCGGCGCGCTGACCGCATCGTCTAACTGCGTGATCAACAGGAAGCTGCCTTGGCTGCAATATCGTCAGGGTCAGATCGTTCCGGCCTCCTGAGCCAACGCACCAAGGGGGCGGGCTATGAAGTACAGGCCCGCCGCTACCTGGAACGCGCCGGGCTCGCCTTCATCGCCGCCAACGTGGCGGTGCGCGGCGGCGAGCTCGATCTGATTATGCGCGACGGCCAGACCTGGGTGTTTGTGGAGGTCCGCTACCGACGCAACGCCGCCTTTGGCGATGCCGCCGCCAGCGTCACCTATCGCAAGCAACAGCGCCTGCTGCGCGCCGCCGCCGTCTGGCTGGCGGGGCGAGGCGCCAGTTTCGACACATCGCCTTGCCGTTTTGACGTGTTGGCCTTCACCGGCAGCCAGTTAGAATGGATACCCAATGCCTTCAATGCGGATTAAGCGTATGCCGCAGGGCATGGCCGATGAGATAAGTTCTACGTTGCCGGTGCAGCCGGCCTGGATAATGACAACGTGTTAGAAAGAATCAAAACCTGTTTTACCGAAAGCATTCAGACCCAGATCGCGGCGGCGGAAGCGCTGCCGGACGCCATTTCCCGGGCGGCGATGACGCTGGTGCAGTCGCTGCTCAACGGCAATAAGATCCTGTGCTGCGGCAACGGCACCTCCGCCGCCAACGCTCAGCATTTTGCGGCGAGCATGATTAATCGCTTCGAAACCGAACGGCCCAGCCTGCCGGCGATCGCCCTGAACGCGGACAATGTGGTGCTGACCGCCATCACCAACGATCGGTTGCATGATGAAGTGTATGCCAAGCAGGTGCGCGCGCTCGGACAGACCGGCGACGTGCTGCTGGCTATTTCCCCCCGCGGCAATAGCCGTGATATTGTGAAGGCCGTTGAAGCCGCCGTCACCCGCGATATGACCATCGTGGCGCTGACAGGGTACGACGGCGGGGAGCTGGCCGGTTTGCTGGGTCAGCAGGACGTGGAAATCCGCATTCCGTCACACCGCAGTTCACGAATTCAGGAAATGCATATGCTGACGGTAAACTGCCTATGCGACCTGATTGATAATACGCTGTTTCCCCACCAGGACGATTGATTAAGGAGTTCGAATGAAGCTTCATACTGTTTACGCCGTGCTGCTAGGCGCTCTGATGCTGCAAGGCTGCGTGCCGGCAGTGGTGGTCGGCAGCGCGGCGGTGGCGACTAAAACCGCGACCGATCCGCGCACTATCGGCACACAGGTTGACGACGGCACGCTGGAAGCGCGGGTCGAAAACGCAATGAGTAAAGACCAGCAGCTGAAGAAAGACGCCCGCGTGGTGGCTACCGCCTATCAGGGCAAAGTGCTGCTGACCGGCCAGGCGCCAAATTCTGACCTGTCCGCCCGCGCCAAACAGATCGCCATGGGCGTGGAAGGCGCCACCGAGGTGTATAACGAAATCCGTCAGGGCACGCCGGTCAGCCTGAGCACCGCCTCGGCGGATACCTGGATCACCACCAAGGTTCGCTCGCAGATCCTGACCAGCGACACGGTGAAATCCTCTAACGTGAAAGTCACTACCGAGAACGGCGAAGTGTTCCTGCTCGGCCTGGTGACCGAACAGGAAGGGCAATCGGCGGCGCAGATCGCCAGCCAGGTGAGCGGCGTCAAACACGTCACCACCGCCTTTACCTATGTGAAGTAATACCCCACGGGGTGAGGCACCCGCCTTACCCCGTCTTTTCTCTGCTCAATCCAGCTTATTGGCCTGCAGGAAGCCCTCGCCGCCCAGCTGCCGCATCTGGCGCAAAATCCACTGCTGACGCTGTATCACGTACGCCGACGGCGCATCGGCCTTGAAGCGGTGCGGGTTCGGCAACACCGCCGCCAGCAACGCCGCTTCAGACGCGCTGAGACGCCGGGCCGGCTTATTGAAATAGCGCTGTGACGCCTCTTCAACGCCAAACACGCCGTCGCCCAGCTCCACAATGTTAAGATACACCGTCAGAATGCGTCGTTTGCTCCACACCAGCTCAATGCCGCCGGTCAGCCCGGCTTCCAACCCTTTGCGCAGCCAGCTGCGCCCGTCCCACAGGAACAGATTTTTCGCCGTCTGCTGCGACAGGGTCGATGCGCCGCGGATGCGCGCCGGACGCCGCTCGTTATGGTCCAGCGCCTTCTCAATGGCGGCGACGTCAAACCCCCAGTGCTGCGGGAATTTTTGATCCTCGGCGGCCATCACCGCCAACGCCATATTGGGCGATATCTCACTCATCGCCACCCAGTCTGAGTGCGCCACATAGCCAAAATCACCGCGCAGCCAGGCGCTGACCTGCCGTTCCGCCATCACGGCGGAAAACGGCACCGGCAGGAACGCGAACAGCACAATGCCGGCCAGCCACAGGCCGAGCAGCGTCAGTACCCCGCGTTTCAGCCAGCGCCAGGGAAGAGATAACAGCGATCTGCGCGCCGCCTTTCTTCTCATTCGGTCAGATCCAGTACGCGTGACACCAGCTTATCAATTCCGCTGGCCGCTTCGCCGATCGACTGCGCCAGCATATACGCCGGCGTCGTCACCACTTTGTTTTCGCCGTCGACCACAATATCGTCAACCGGACAAATCACCGGTTCTCCGCCCATGGTATCAATCACTTCCCCGAGATCGGGATCGTTACCAATCGTCAGCCTGACCTGCTGGTCGAGCAGCTTCGGCAACAGCGCCGGCGCAATACACATAAAACCAATTGGTTTATGTGCCTTATGCATTTCGCGGGTCAATATTGCCAAATCCTCATCCACCTCGCACTCGGCGCCCTGCGTCGCAAAGCTGCTCAGATTCTTGGCTGCGCCGAAACCACCCGGCACGATCAACGCATCCAACTGCTCGGCGCGCGCGGCAGAAAGCGGTTGCACATGGCCTCGGGTTATCCGCGCCGACTCCGCCAGAACATTACGCTGCTCGCCGGTCTCATCCCCAGATAAGTGATTAATTACATGCAGTTGGGGTTTATTCGGTGCAAAACATACCGCCTGCGCCCCGGCGCGATCCAGAGCCAGCAGCGTCAGCACCGCCTCGTGAATCTCCGTACCGTCATAAACCCCACAGCCGCTGAGTACTACCCCGACCTGTTTCATCGCTGTTCTCCTCACCAATATTGTCAATGAGTTAGTGCGCCAAGTTGACAAACACTAATCTACATCACACATTTTAATGAATCTTCTAACAAGAGCGCTTACATTTGGTATGTTGTTGGCTGTATGATGTATAGGAATCCTCCTCGGAGGTTTCAGAATTTTCTACAACCTGCGCAAGCAGAAACTTAAAACCAATACGCAGGTTCACGTTTTCCCTGGTGTTGGCGCAATATTCGCGCACCCCGGCCTAGGTCGGGGTCATTTTTTTTCTGCATTCTCTACCCATGCGCGCAGCATCGCGACGTCGTTCTGCCACTCCTGCTTCAGCTCATCCACCCAGTCCTGCACGTTATCCCACCACGCCGGCAGCGTGGGCGTCTGAATCTGCTGGGCCAGCTGTTGCAGATGACGCAGGCCGACCGAACCAGCCGCACCTTTGATTTTATGCCCTTCTTCGGCAATGCCCTTCTGATCGCGCGCCGTCATGTTGGAATCCAGCACCGCCAGATAGCCCGGCATCATCTGCTCAAACATCTCCAGACTCTGATGAATCAGCTGCGGCCCCACCAGCTCCATATACTGCTCCAGCATGGCGGTATCCAGTAACGACTCGTTAATCTGCATCGCGTTGTGCTCCGTTTTCTTTGTGGCATGAGTAGGTTGATGATCCCAGTAGTGCTGGATCATTTTGGTCAACGCCGGTACCGAGAGCGGCTTGCTCAGGACATCGTCCATGCCCGCCTCAAGGTACTCTTTTTTATCTTTCAGGACGTTGGCGGTCAGCGCAATCAGCGGCGGCAGCATCTGCCCGGCGTAGCGTTCGCGCAGCTCACGGGCGATATCCAGTCCGGACATATCCGGCAGCTGGATATCCAGCAACACCAGATCGAACTCGTCAGGATCAAACATGGCCAGCGCATCATGGCCGTTCATTGCCACCTCTACGCTGTTGCCCAGTTTCTCCAGCACCGAACGTGCGACGATGACGTTCAGCTCAATATCTTCCACCAGCAAAATATGCAGCGCCGGCAGCGGCAGTATCTCTTCGCTTTCCTCCTCCGCCACCGCTTCTTCCAGCGCCGGCGCCTTGATGGTCAGCGTAAAGCAGGAGCCGTGTCCCGGCTTACTGCTGACGGTGATGTCGCCGCCCATGCTCTGCGCCAGACGTTTGGACACCGCCAGGCCAATGCCGGTGCCGGTCGCCGGCCGGCCGCCGCGCTGGTCCTTGACCTGATAATACATGGCGAAGATCTTGTCCTGCTCGTCCTGCGGAATACCCATACCGGAGTCTTCCACGTCGAACACCAGTTTTTCCTGCCCTTCGCGCCGCACCCGCACCGTAATGTTCCCCTGCTGGGTAAACTTCACCGCGTTGCCGATCAGATTCCACAGGATCTGCCGCAGGCGCGTGCCGTCGGTGAGGATTTTTAGCGGCAGCGGCGCCTGCGGATCCAGCACGAAACGCAGTCCCTTCGGTTGCGCCAGCAGGCCGGAGAGGTTTTCCAGGTCCGCCAGGAAGCCGGTGAAATCGACCGGCTGGTTGTCCAACTGCACCTTGCGCCGCTCGATTTTGTCCATCTCGATAATGTCGTTAAAAATATTACCGAGGGTAATCGCGCTGACGTGGATGGTTTTCAGATAGTTCAGCTGTTCGTCGTTCAGTTCGGTATCCAGCAGGATACGACTGAGACCGACGATGCCGTTAAGCGGCGTACGCAGCTCGTGGCTGATGGTTGAGATAAAGGTGGTCTTATCCCTGCTGGCGTTCTCCAGCGCGTCCTGATAGCGCTTACGCTCGGTAATATCGCGTCCGAAGCCCATCAGGCCGTGACGCTTGCCGACCCGATCGTAAAACGGCACCTTGCGCAGCTCAAAACAGGCTTTACGGCCATCCGGATACACCAGCCACTGTTCATAGGTCAGCGAAACGTTATGACGGAACACTTTCTCGTCGGTTTCAATCACTTTATCCGCAATATCCTGTTCATAAACGTCATTCGGCGTCAGGCCGATCAGCTGCTTTTCGCTTTTGCCGGTCAACAGCTCCATCGCCCGGTTGCAGCCGGAAAACTCTTTGTCTTCATTGCGGTAATACACCAAATCCGGCGAGGCATCGAGGAACGAACGCAGCAACGCGGACTGCTGACCCAGCTCAATCTGCGCCAGTTCGCGCTGCTCCATCTCCTCTTTCAGCTTGTCCATCACCTGCAGACGCGCCTCTTCCGCCTTGATACGGTCGGCGATTTCCTGGTTGAGCTGGCTGATGTTGTCCTTCAACTGCTGGTTCAGTTCCAGATCGCGGTGGCGCATCTCCTCCAGTTTGTCGACCAGCCGCGCCAGCCGCTGACGCGACTCTTCCAACTGCTCCACCACCACTGACAGGAAATAGACCGCCCACGGGGTGATCAGCAGGCCAAAGAAGATAGAGCGCACCACGTCGATGCTCTCGACCTCGCCACGCAGCAGCATGGTCACGGCCATCTGTACCACCATCGCCAGCACCACCAGCGCCGAAGCCAGCAGCAGCGAAAAGCGCACCAGCCCCAGCTTCACCATTAAATCAACGTAGTACTGGGCCAACACCCGAATTTGCTTCATGAACGGCTCCCTACAGACATATGGCTTAAATCATACCGCAAATCATCCCGTAACAGAGATTACGTCGGCGGAAGTGTGGAAAAGGCGGCAAAACGGTGCTCAGGGGCGGTAACGGCAGGCGAGGCTCAGCGCCGAGCCCTGGCCGCCATGCTGCTGCAGATAGCCGCCGACCGCCTGCATGCCGCTCCAGCGATTTTCGCACCATAATGGTGCCAGCAGCGTCGGGCGTCGCGCGCTGGCCGAGATACGGTGGAACACCACCTCGCGCGGCGTATGACGGATCAGTTCGCCGGCGCTGGCGGCGTACTCATCCAGCGTCAGCGTCGTCAGCCGGCCCGCCCGCCAGGCCCGGGCCATAATACTGCCGCTGACGATATGCAGCGGATGCAGTTTGATGCCGTCCACGCCGCTGTCGACCACCGCCCGCAGCGTGTCCAGGTGATCGGCCGACGTCTCCCCCGGCAGGCCGACAATCAGGTGACAGCACACTTTCAACCCCCGCTGCCGCGCCAGTCTGGCGGTTTGCTGATAACAGCAGAAATCATGGCCCCGATTGATGCGTTTCAGCGTTTTATCGCGCGCGCTCTGCAGCCCCAGCTCCAGCCAAACTTCATAGCCGGCCTCACGATAACCCGCCAGCAGATCGAGCGCCGCAGCGGGCACGCAGTCCGGCCGGGTGCCGACGCACAGCCCCACCATCTCGCTCTGCGCCAGCGCCTGGCCGTAGAGCGCCTGCAGCCGCTCCACTTCGCCATAGGTGCTGGTATAGGCTTGAAAATACGCCAGATAACGCCTGGCGCGCTGCGTTTTATGCGCCTGCGCCGCCAGCTGTTCGGCAATGCTCTGCCGCTGCATCTGCTCATCGGCAAAAGACGCCACGTTGCAAAACGTGCAGCCGCCGCGCCCCAGCGAACCGTCGCGGTTCGGGCAGCTGAAGCCGCCGTGCAGCGTCAGTTTATGGATTTTTTCCCCGTAGCGACGCTGGAGATCGGCGCCAAACATATTGACTAATTGCGGCAACTGCATATTCTGAATGGTTCTCTGTGTTCAAAGCCGCCGATGCTAATAAGAAACGGCTTTTCCCACGATGACAGAGATCAACGCTTTTTCTTAAAGGCTCGCCTTGGCATAACTATTCATTATAAACGCAAATAAAATCACCCCACCCGCGATGAATTTTTCTAATTCCTTAGCAGTTATTTAGCGCTATATGACAAGACGATGAAAAATAGTGATAAACATTGGAATACTCTTATAGATCAGAATAATACTCTGATATTACCGCTCGCACTAGCATGGTGCAGAGATTCAAACCTTGCACTATAGTGAGACAGCTCACATTTCTTCCGGGGCGACGGTGCGCCTCCATGCCGGCAAATCCCCACAAAAACATAAATATTTCAGTCAGATAACTCACATCAATCGAATGTAAACGCGGTTTAGGCCCATATTTGACCTGCGTATTCTTTCTGGATTAAGTTGGAAGTCCGCTGGAAGCTTTCTGGACGGGCAAACGACTCGTCATATTTATGCAGTAATTTAAAGACTCCCTCTTAAAACAAGTAGTCACCACTTGTGATAACCGTCACGAGAGGCCATTAACGGAGGGCGCAAAAGCAGATTGGATTATTCACTATCATGATGGCTTTCATGAGGGGATAAACCGTCGGCGTTCGCCTGATGTTGGGAAGCCCCCTCGCAGTAGGTTGTGAGAGTCATGCAGAGCCTGGGGAGGTTCACTGATATGTTGTACGATAAATCCCAAGAGAGGGACAACTGTGGTTTCGGCCTGATCGCCCACATAGAAGGCGAACCTAGCCACAAGGTAGTGCGTACCGCGATCCACGCACTGGCCCGTATGCAACACCGTGGCGCCATCCTTGCCGACGGCAAGACCGGCGACGGCTGTGGCCTGTTATTGCAAAAGCCCGATCGCTTTTTCCGTATGGTTGCGGAAGAGCGCGGCTGGCGTTTAGCCAAAAACTATGCCGTCGGCATGATGTTCCTCAGCCAAAACGACGAGGAAGCCCGCGCCAGCCGCCGCATTGTTGAAGAAGAACTGCAAAACGAAACGCTGTCGGTCGTCGGCTGGCGCGAAGTGCCCACCAACCCGGACGTGCTGGGCGAAATCGCCCTGTCGTCGCTGCCGCGCATCGAACAAGTCTTTGTCAATGCCCCGGCTGGCTGGCGTCCGCGCGATATGGAGCGCCGCCTGTTCATTGCGCGCCGCCGCATTGAAAAACGCATTCAGGACGACAGCTTCTACGTCTGCAGCTTCTCTAACCTGGTGACGATCTACAAAGGCCTGTGCATGCCGGCAGATCTGCCACGTTTTTATCTCGACCTGGCCGACCTGCGTCTGGAATCCGCCATTTGTCTGTTCCACCAACGCTTCTCCACCAATACCGTGCCGCGTTGGCCGCTGGCGCAACCGTTTCGCTACCTGGCGCACAACGGCGAGATCAACACCATTACCGGCAACCGCCAGTGGGCGCGTGCGCGAACCTATAAATTCCAGACGCCGCTGATCCCGGATCTGCACTCCGCCGCGCCGTTCATTAACGAAACCGGCTCCGATTCCAGCTCCATGGACAATATGCTGGAGCTGCTGTTGGCGGGCGGTATGGATATTATCCGCGCCATGCGCCTGCTGGTGCCGCCGGCCTGGCAGAACAACCCGGAGATGGACGGCGATCTGCGCGCCTTCTTCGACTTTAACTCCATGCATATGGAACCGTGGGACGGCCCGGCGGGCATCGTCATGTCCGACGGCCGCTACGCTGCCTGTAACCTCGACCGCAATGGCCTGCGTCCGGCGCGCTATGTCATCACCAAGGATAAGCTGATCACCTGCGCCTCTGAAGTCGGCATCTGGGACTATCAGCCGGACGAAGTGGTGGAAAAAGGCCGTGTCGGCCCGGGCGAACTGATGGTCATCGACACCCGCAGCGGCCGTATCCTGCACTCCGCCGAAACCGATAACGACCTGAAGAGCCGCCATCCGTATAAAGCCTGGATGGAAAAGAACGTCAAACGTCTGGTGCCGTTCGAAGACCTGCCGGAAGATCAGGTGGGCAGCCGCCAACTGGACGACGTACAGCTGGAAACCTATCAGAAGCAATTCGGCTACAGCGGCGAAGAACTGGATCAGGTGCTCCGCGTTCTGGGGGAGATTGGCCAGGAAGCCACCGGCTCCATGGGGGACGATACGCCGTTCGCCGTGCTCTCCAGCCGGCCGCGCATTATCTACGACTATTTCCGCCAACAGTTCGCGCAGGTCACCAACCCGCCGATCGATCCGCTGCGTGAAGCGCACGTGATGTCGCTGGCCACCAACATCGGCCGCGAGATGAACGTCTTTAGCGAAGCGGAAGGTCAGGCGCATCGCCTGAGCTTCAAGTCGCCGATTTTGTTGTATTCCGACTTCAAACAGCTCACCACGCTGGAAGGTGAATACTACCGCACCGATACGCTCGACCTGACTTTTGACCCGAGCGAACAGGATCTGGAGCAGAAAATCCACGCACTGTGCGACGAAGCGGAGCAGAAAGTACGCGACGGCGCCGTGCTGCTGGTACTCTCTGACCGCGCCATCGCCCCGAACCGTCTGCCGGTGCCGGCGCCGATGGCGGTCGGCGCGGTGCAGACGCGTCTGGTGGATAAGAGTCTGCGCTGCGACGCCAACATCATCGTGGAAACGGCCAGTGCGCGCGACCCGCACCACTTCGCCGTGCTGCTGGGCTTCGGCGCCACCGCCATCTATCCGTACCTGGCCTATGAAACCCTGGCCAAACTGGTGGACAACCAGACTATCGATAAGAAATACCGCGATGTGATGCTGAACTACCGTAACGGCATCAACAAGGGGCTGTACAAGATCATGTCCAAAATGGGCATCTCGACCATCGCCTCTTACCGCTGCTCCAAACTGTTCGAAGCCGTCGGTCTGCACCGCGATCTGTCCGATCTGTGCTTCCAGGGCGTGGTCAGTCGCATCAACGGCGCCAGCTTCAGCGACTTCCAACAGGATCTGCAGAACCTGTCCAAGCGCGCCTGGCTGAAACGCAAGCCGCTGGATCAGGGCGGCCTGCTGAAGTTCGTCCACGGCGGCGAATACCACGCCTACAACCCGGACGTGGTCAACAGCCTGCAACAGGCGGTGCACAGCGGCGACTATGCCGACTATCAGCGCTACGCCAAGCTGGTTAACGAGCGCCCGGTCGCCACGCTGCGCGATCTGCTGGCGATTAAACCGCACGGCGAGCCGATTCCGGTCGATCGGGTAGAACCGGCCGAAGCGCTGTTTACCCGCTTCGATACCGCAGCGATGTCGATCGGCGCTCTGAGTCCGGAAGCGCACGAGTCGCTGGCGGTGGCCATGAACGGTCTCGGCGGCTTCTCCAATTCCGGCGAAGGCGGCGAAGACCCGGCACGTTATGGCACCAACAAGGTATCGCGCATCAAGCAGGTGGCTTCCGGGCGCTTCGGCGTTACGCCGGCCTACCTGGTGAATGCCGATGTGATCCAGATTAAGGTCGCCCAGGGCGCCAAGCCGGGCGAAGGCGGCCAGCTGCCGGGTGATAAAGTCACGCCGTACATCGCCAAACTGCGCTATTCGGTGCCGGGGGTGACGCTGATTTCACCGCCGCCGCATCACGATATCTATTCCATTGAAGATTTGGCGCAGCTGATTTTTGACTTGAAACAGGTGAACCCGAAAGCGGTGATCTCGGTGAAGCTGGTTTCCGAACCGGGCGTGGGCACCATCGCCACCGGCGTCGCCAAAGCCTATGCCGACTTGATCACCATCGCCGGCTACGACGGCGGCACCGGCGCCAGCCCGCTGACCTCGGTGAAATACGCCGGCTGCCCGTGGGAGCTAGGCCTGGTGGAAACGCAACAGGCGTTGGTGGCCAACGGCCTGCGCCATAAAATCCGCCTGCAGGTGGATGGCGGCCTGAAAACCGGCGTCGATATCGTCAAGGCGGCGATTCTCGGCGCGGAAAGCTTCGGCTTCGGCACCGGGCCTATGGTGGCGCTGGGCTGCAAATACCTGCGTATTTGCCACCTGAACAACTGCGCGACCGGCGTTGCCACCCAGGATGAAAAACTGCGCCGCGATCACTATCACGGCCTGCCGGAACGCGTTACCAACTACTTCCATTTTATCGCGCGCGAAACCCGCGAGATTATGGCGCAGCTGGGCGTGAGCCAACTGGTGGATCTGATCGGCCGCACCGAGTTCCTCAGCGAACTGGACGGCATTTCCGCCAAGCAGAACAAGCTGGATCTGTCGCCGCTGCTGCAGACCGCCACGCCGCATCCGGGCAAAGCGCTGTACTGCACCGAAAGCAGCAACCCGCCGTTCGACCACGGTTTGCTGAACAAAGAGCTGCTGGCGCAGGCGCAACCGTACATTGAAGAGAAGCACAGCAAGGCGTTCTACTTCGATATTCGCAATACCGACCGTTCCGTCGGCGCCAGCCTGTCCGGCGCCATCGCCAGCGTACACGGCGATCAGGGCATGGCTGCCGATCCGATCAAGGCGCACTTCTCCGGCACCGCGGGCCAGAGCTTCGGCGTCTGGAACGCCGGCGGCGTAGAGCTGACCCTGACCGGCGACGCCAACGACTATGTCGGCAAAGGCATGGCCGGTGGCAGCATCGCGGTGCGTCCGCCGCTCGGCTCCGCCTTCCGCAGCCACGAGGCCAGCATTGTCGGCAACACCTGCCTGTACGGCGCCACCGGCGGCAAGCTGTTCGCAGCAGGCCGTGCCGGCGAGCGTTTCGCCGTGCGCAACTCCGGTGCCATCACCGTGGTGGAGGGCATCGGCGACAACGGGTGTGAATATATGACCGGTGGCATCGTCTGCGTGCTGGGTAAAACCGGCATCAACTTCGGCGCCGGCATGACGGGCGGCTTCGCCTATGTGCTGGATGAAGACGGCGAATTCCGTAAACGCGTCAACCCGGAACTGGTGGAGGTGCTGGAGGTCGATCAGCTGGCGATTCACGAAGAACACCTGCGCGGCCTGATCACCGAGCACGTACAGGCGACCGGCTCTTCCCGCGCGGAAGAGATCCTGGCCAACTGGCCGGCCTGGGTGCCGAAGTTCGCGCTGGTCAAGCCAAAGTCCAGCGATGTGAAGGCATTGTTGGGTCACCGTAGTCGTTCCGCAGCCGAGCTGCGGGTTCAGGCGCAGTAAGAGGTAGGTCATAATGAGTCAGAATGTTTATCAATTTATCGACCTGCAGCGCGTTGATCCGCCGAAGAAACCGCTGAAGATCCGTAAAATCGATTTCGTGGAGATCTACGAGCCGTTTTCGGATTCGCAGGCCGAGGCGCAGGCGGACCGCTGTCTGTCCTGCGGCAATCCGTATTGCGAGTGGAAGTGCCCGGTGCACAACTATATCCCGAACTGGCTGAAGCTGGCGAACGAGGGCCGCATCATGGAGGCGGCGGATCTGGCACACCAGACCAATAGCCTGCCGGAAGTGTGCGGCCGCGTCTGCCCGCAGGATCGCCTGTGTGAAGGCTCCTGTACGCTGAACGACGAGTTCGGCGCGGTGACCATCGGCAATATCGAGCGTTATATCAACGATAAAGCCATCGAAATGGGCTGGAAACCGGATATGTCGCACGTCCAGCCGACCGGCAAACGCGTGGCGATCGTCGGCGCCGGCCCGGCCGGCCTGGCCTGTGCCGACGTGCTGACCCGCAACGGCGTGAAAGCCGTAGTCTACGATCGCCATCCGGAGATCGGCGGCCTGCTGACCTTCGGCATTCCGGCGTTCAAGCTGGAGAAAGAGGTGATGATCAAACGCCGTGAAATCTTCAGCGAGATGGGCATCGAGTTCCAGCTCAATACTGAAATCGGCAAAGACGTTACGCTGGATACGCTGATTGACGAGTACGACGCGGTGTTCCTCGGCGTCGGCACCTATCAGTCAATGCGCGGCGGCCTGGACAACGAAGATGCGCCGGGCGTGTACGACGCCCTGCCGTTCCTGATTGCCAACACCAAGCAACTGATGGGCTACCAAAGTGCTGAACAGGAGCCGTATGTCAGCATGGAAGGCAAGCGCGTGGTGGTGCTGGGCGGCGGCGATACCGCGATGGACTGCGTACGCACCTCCATCCGTCAGGGCGCCACGCAGGTAACCTGCGCCTACCGTCGCGATGAAGCGAATATGCCTGGCTCCAAGCGCGAAGTGACCAACGCGCGGGAGGAAGGCGTCGAGTTCCAGTTCAACCTGCAGCCGCTCAGCATTGAGCTGAACGCCGCCGGGCGTGTAGCCGGGGTGAGAATGGTGCGTACTCAGCTGGGCGAGCCGGACGCTAACGGCCGTCAGGCGGCGGAGCCGGTTCCAGGCTCTGAGCACGTGCTGGATGCCGATGCGGTGGTGATGGCCTTCGGCTTCCGTCCACATGCGATGAACTGGCTGGCGGCGCATGACGTCCAGCTCGACAAGCAGGGACGTATTGTGGCACCGGAAGGCAGCGACAACGCGTTCCAGACCAGCAATCCAAAGATCTTCGCCGGCGGCGATGCGGTGCGTGGTTCCGATCTGGTGGTGACGGCGATTGCCGAGGGGCGTAAAGCCGCCGACGGCATCCTGAACTATCTGGAAGTGTAACCTCGCCACGCGCGGCTTAAAGACGGTGTCAAACGGCTTCCCCGACGGGAGGCCGTTTTTTTATGGCGTTTTACGGCAGAAGCCTTCGGACATTAACACAGTGTTCTGTCCCGGATTCAGCCAATAAAAAAAGGTACAGCATGCTGTACCTTTTCAATCTTCAACAGACGTAGCGCTTACTTAACCACGCGCAACGCCGGGCGACCGCCGCGTGGCGGCTGCGGCGGCTCATCGTCAGGGTCGTTATCGCCACCGTTGTCAGGACGGTCGCCGTCGATAACCGACATCAGGCTTTCGGAAGGCACCGTCTCCAGCTCGTCGAAAGCGCCTTCGCTTTCATCGTAAGCGGCTTCCGGTTCGAACATGGTTCCCGCGCCGTTCTCACGGGCGTAAATCGCCAGTACCGCAGCCAGCGGCACCAGTACCTGACGCGGTACGCCGCCGAAGCGGGCGTTAAAACTCACTTCGTTGTCGCCCAGCTGCAGGTTGCCGACCGCGCGCGGCGCAATGTTCAGAACGATCTGACCATCGCGCGCGAACTCCATCGGCACCTGAACGTCCGGGCGCGTTACGTCGACCACCAGATGTGGCGTCAGCTGGTTGTCCAGCAGCCAGTCATAAAACGCCCGCAGCAGATAAGGGCGGCGCGGCGTCATCTGCGACATATCCATGGTTAACCCCGAGTGTGCAGGCGCATTTCGCGCTCGGCTTCGGTCAGCGAGGCCAGGAACGCATCACGTTCGAAGACGCGGGTCATATAGCCTTTCAGCTCTTTGGAGCCGGCGCCGTTCAGTTCGATGCCCAACTGCGGCAGACGCCACAGCAACGGCGCCAGGTAGCAATCTACCAGGCTGAACTCTTCGCTCATGAAATACGGCGCCTGAGCAAAGATCGGCGCAATGGCCAGCAGTTCTTCACGCAGCTGACGGCGGGCAGACTCGGCTTCCTGGCCGCTGCTCTGCTCGACCTTGTACATCAGCGAATACCAGTTCTTTTCGATACGCAGCATCATCAGACGGCTTTCACCGCGCGCAACCGGATAAACCGGCATCAGCGGCGGATGCGGGAAACGCTCGTCCAGGTATTCCATGATAATGCGGGACTCATACAGCGTCAGCTCGCGATCGACCAGCGTCGGCACCGTTTGGTAAGGATTGAGGTCGATCAGATCCTGTGGCAGGTTATCCGGTTCAACCTGCTCAATCTCGACGCTGACACCTTTCTCCGCCAGTACGATACGTACTTGATGGCTAAAAATGTCGGTCGGGCCAGAAAACAGCGTCATTACCGAACGTTTGTTGGCAGCGACAGCCATGAAAACCTCCAAGTTTTATCTAGAAAATACTGCGAATAGCCAACTTAGCCCCGTAGCTTGCACCTTGCCCCCGGCAAAGTGAAAACGTCTGGGAATATCAGGCCGCTATCCTGAATGATCTTGACCGCAGGCCAGCAGCACGCAGGTAACCTTGGGTCTGGAAAGCGGCCTCGGAGGTAACTGGCGGCAACTGCTCGGCGAACAGGCGCAAAAGTGGATGATAGTTTACCAGATTTTGCCCGTTTTGTGGGGAGCGGGCGGCGATTTCATCACTATTTGTCTGGCAGCGCGCAGATTTTTCACCGGAGGGAGGGCGTTTCAGGCATAAAAAAACCCGGTGAAGCACCGGGTTTTTCGCATAATTTGTTCCGCCGCAGCAGAAAAAATTAACGCTTGGAGAACTGCGGACGACGACGTGCTTTACGCAGGCCGACTTTCTTACGTTCAACCTGACGAGCGTCACGAGTGACGAAGCCAGCTTTACGCAGTTCAGAACGCAGAGTCTCGTCGTATTCCATCAGCGCACGGGTGATACCGTGGCGGATAGCGCCAGCTTGACCGGAAATGCCGCCACCTTTAACAGTGATGTACAGATCCAGTTTGCCAACCATGTCGACCAGTTCCAGCGGCTGGCGAACTACCATGCGGGCAGTTTCGCGACCGAAGTACTGTTCCAGGCTGCGCTGGTTGATAACGATGTTACCGTTGCCCGGCTTGATAAAGACGCGAGCGGCGGAGCTTTTGCGGCGACCAGTGCCGTAGTATTGATTTTCAGCCATTGCCATTAATCCCGATTAAATGTCCAGAACTTGCGGTTGCTGTGCCGCGTGATTGTGCTCGGTGCCCGCGTAAACTTTCAGTTTACGGAACATTGCACGACCCAACGGACCCTTTGGCAGCATGCCTTTAACCGCGATTTCAATCACACGCTCAGGACGGCGGGCAATCATCTCTTCAAAGGTCGCTTCTTTGATACCACCGATGTGGCCGGTGTGGTGGTAGTACATCTTGTCGTTACGCTTGTTGCCGGTTACAGCAACTTTGTCAGCGTTCAGAACGATGATGTAATCACCGGTATCAACGTGCGGGGTGTATTCCGCTTTATGCTTGCCGCGCAGACGACGAGCCAGTTCAGTAGCGAGACGGCCCAAAGTTTTACCGTTCGCATCAACAACGTACCAGTCGCGTTTTACGGTCTCTGGTTTAGCTGTAAAAGTTTTCATTAAAAGCTTACCCAATAATTAGTTACACGTTGGTGAACACCCAAACGCTCGAAAACAGTTGAGGCTCACACGACCATCAAGTCCAGCAAACCTACCCCTTCGAATAGCCATTGCCGGCACTATAAAGTTTTTGGGAAAAAAACTTTGTTGTAACGTGGGGTCGCAAGATTATAGAGAAGTCACCCGCAAAGATCGAACAGTTTTTACAGGAAAAATGCATTTTAGCGGCATCAGGCGGGCCCCCGATACGTGGAGACCCGGATGATATCACGGCAGGTGCGGCAGCTTCAGATATTCTTCGCTCTGCATCTCCTGCAGACGCGACAGGCAGCGCTGGTACTCAAACTTCAGCCGCTCGCCCTGGTAAATGTCGAACATCGGCGCCTCGGCGGCGATCACCAGTTTGACGTGACGCTCGTAAAACTCATCCACCAGCGCCAGGAAACGACGCGCGGTGCTCTCCTTCAGCGGCCCCATCACCCGCACGTTATGCAGGATAACGCTATGGTACAGGCGCGACAGCGCGATGTAATCCAGCTGACTGCGCGCCTCTTCGCACAGCGTGTGAAAATCCACCGCCAGCACGCCGTCCGCAGCGCGCAGCGCCTGCAGCGGCCGGTGATTGATCTCGAGCAGCGGCGATTCATCGCCGCCCTTGCCCGCCAGTTTGCTGAAGATATCGTCCAGCGCCTGTTGAGTCTGCGCATTCAGCGGCGTCAGGTAGAGATGCGCCTGAGTCAGGGTGCGCAGGCGATAGTCTATGCCGGCGTCCACGTTCATCACGTCGCAATATTCGTTGATCAGATCGATGGCCGGCAGGAAGCGTGCGCGCTGCAGGCCGTTGCGATACAGCTCGTCCGGCGGGATGTTAGAGGTGGCCACCAGGGTAATGCCGCGGGCGAACAGCGCCTGCAGCAGCGTCGCCAGCAGCATGGCGTCGGTAATGTCGGAAACAAAGAACTCGTCAAAGCACAAGACGTCCGCCTGCGCCTTGAAGCCGTCGGCGACAATCTCCAGCGGGTTTTCCTGCCCCTGCAGCTGCGCCAGCTCTTCATGCACCCGCAGCATAAAGCGGTGGAAATGCAGCCGCAGTTTACGCTCCCCCGGCAGGCTGTGGAAGAACATATCCATCAGCCAGGTTTTGCCGCGTCCGACGCCGCCCCACATATACAGCCCCTGCACCGGGCGCTGCGCCATCGGACGGCCGCTCTTCCCCAGCCAGCGGCTGAGCTTGCCGCGCAGACCGCCGGCCGCTGCCGGCGCGTCAGGCGTTTGCTGTATCAACTGCTGATAAATGGCATCCAACTGGCTGACTGCCCGACGCTGCACCTCATCGGGCTGATAATCGCCTGCGTCCAGCGCCTGCTGGTAACGTGTTAACGGTGATGGTGAATACATGTTGCCTAATGTTCCCTGCAATCGCTCCGCCCGCGCCCGCTGACGCGCAGCGCGGATAAAGAATTTATTTAGCCCATTTTAGCCGCGCGTTACCGGTCATATTTCCGGTTATCGCCACATTTACCCGCATTGCGGCCCACTGAAAACCCCGGAAAAGCCAAGGTAAAAGCGCTTCAGGATTCCACTCGGACAAGGTTAACGGTTATAGTGGATATTATTAAGTGAAAAATCCCTGCGGAACAACGAAGTCACAATAGGAGTCATCATGACCTGGGAGTATGCGCTGATTGGTTTGGTGGTCGGTATCGTCATCGGTGCGGTAGCGATGCGCTTTGGTAACCGTAAACTACGTCAACAACAGGTTTTGCAAAACGAACTGGATAAAAGCAAAACCGAGCTGGAAGAGTACCGTCAGGAACTGGTCGGCCATTTTGCCCGCAGTGCGGAACTGCTGGATAACATGGCGCGCGACTATCGCCAGCTCTATCAGCATATGGCGAAAAGCTCCAATAACCTGCTGCCGGACCTGCCGATGCAGGAAAACCCGTTCCGTTATCGTCTGAGCGAATCCGAAGCGGATAACGATCAGGCGCCGGTTGAAATGCCTCGCGACTATTCCGAAGGCGCTTCCGGTCTGCTGCGTGGCGCGCCGCGCCGCGACTGACCGCCGTTTTCAGCCCGCGTAAATTTTGCGCGGGCTTTTGCATTTCCCCCCTCCCCCCGATGCAATTCCTGCGCTATCCTAAAGCCTTAAATGGATGTTGGCGGTGAACTTCTGACGCAAACTCACGGTCTTAACCTTACCTTTAGTGGTTAATTAATTTCACCGGCAGGTAATGAGAGAGTTATAATCAATGAAAAAAAAGTCGTTAATTCTTAGTGCATTAGCAATGAGCATTGGCCTGACGCTTACCTCCGTACCGGTGGCCAACGCGGCCTTGCCACTCGCCGTTCAGGGGCAGCAGCTGCCAAGCCTGGCGCCGATGCTGGAAAAAGTCTTACCCGCCGTGGTCAGCGTGCATATTGAAGGCACCCAGGTGCAGCGCCAGCGTTTGCCGGAAGAGTTCAAATATTTCTTCGGCCCTAATTTCCCTACACAGAAGCAAAGTTCTCGTCCGTTCGAAGGTCTGGGCTCAGGCGTGATTATCGACGCGGCCAAAGGCTATATCCTTACCAACAACCACGTTATCGCCAACGCTGACAAAATCAAAGTGCAGCTGAATGACGGCCGCGAGTTCGACGCCAAACTGCTTGGCCGCGACGAACAGACCGACATCGCGCTGCTGCAGATCACCGCCAAGAACCTGACCGCGGTGAAAATGGCCGATTCCGATAAACTGCGCGTCGGCGACTTCGCCGTCGCCGTCGGCAACCCGTTTGGCCTGGGACAAACCGCCACCTCCGGCATTATCTCCGCGCTGGGACGCAGCGGCCTCAACCTGGAAGGCCTGGAGAACTTTATCCAGACCGACGCCTCAATTAACCGCGGCAACTCCGGCGGCGCGCTGGTGAACCTCAATGGCGAACTGATCGGCATCAACACCGCCATTCTGGCGCCGGGCGGCGGCAATATCGGCATCGGCTTCGCCATCCCCAGCAATATGGCGCAGAACCTGAGCCAGCAGCTGATCGAGTTCGGCGAAGTGAAACGCGGCCTGCTGGGCATCAAGGGCAGCGAGATGACCGCCGATATCGCCAAAGCCTTTAATACCGACGCGCAGCGCGGCGCCTTTGTCAGCGAAGTGCTGCCAAAATCCGCTGCGGCCAAGGCCGGAATCAAAGCAGGCGATATTCTGGTTTCCGTCGACGGCAAGCCAATCGGCAGCTTCGCTGAACTGCGCGCCAAGGTCGGCACCACCGCGCCGGGCAAAACCATCAAGATCGGCCTGTTGCGCGACGGTAAGCAGCAAGAGGTCTCCGTCACGCTGGATAACAGCGAAACCGCTTCTACCAGCGCGGAAACCCTGTCTCCGGCCTTGCAGGGCGCTTCACTGAGCAACGGCGCGCTGCCGGGCGGCGAGAAAGGCGTGAAGATCGACAACGTCGGCAAAGGTACGCCGGCGGCGCAGATGGGCTTGCAGAAAGGCGATGTGATTATCGGCATCAACCGTCAGCGCGTTGAAAGCATCACCACGCTGCGCAAAGTCCTGGCGGCGAAACCGCCAGTGATGGCGCTGAATATCGTCCGTGGCGGCGAAACCATTTACCTGTTAATGCGTTAATTTGTACAAAAACCGGGTGCGGTAGCATACTGCACCCGGTTAACTCGTGTTATTCTCCGTTCATCCTTTATTTTATCTGTTAAAACTCCATGTTTGCTAAGCTCTTGCGTTCCACTGTTATTGGTTTAATCGTTGCCGGCCTGCTATTGGCAGCGCTTCCCGTGCTGCGTTATTCCAATCAACTGTTTGCAGAGAAAATGGAGAGTACCGCCGACGAAACCCCGGCCGGTTATAACAAGGCGGTGCGCCGCGCCGCGCCCGCAGTAGTTAATATTTACAACCGCAACATGAGCGGCGCTCCCAACGTGCTGTCGCTCGGTTCCGGCGTCATCATGAATGACCACGGCTATATCCTGACCAACCGTCACGTGATCAAGGATGCGCAGCAGATCACCGTGGTGCTGCAGGACGGCCGCCGCTACGAAGCGCTGCTGGTCGGCTCCGACAGCCTGACCGATCTGGCGGTGCTCAAGATCGATCCGGGCAATCTGCCGGTTATTCCCATCAATACCAAACGTATGGCGCATATCGGCGACGTGGTGCTGGCGATCGGCAACCCCTATAACCTTGGTCAGACCGTCACGCAGGGGATTATCAGCGCCACCGGACGCATCAGCCTGAGCACCACCGGCCGCCAGACCTTCCTGCAGACCGATGCCTCAATCAACCGCGGCAACTCCGGCGGCGCGCTGGTGAACTCACTGGGCGAGCTGATGGGGATCAATACGCTGACTTATGACAAAGTCACCAACGGCGAAACCCCGGAGGGCCTGGGCTTTGCCATTCCTACCGAGCTGGCCAGCAAGATTATGGAGAAGCTGATTCGTGATGGTCGCGTTATTCGCGGCTACTTCGGCATCCAGGGCAAAGAGATTATCCCGCTGCGCACCTCCAACAGCGGCATCGATCGCCTGCAGGGGATTATCGTGACCGAAATTACGCCGAACGGCCCGGCGGCCAACGCCAATTTCCATATCAACGACATTATCATTAACGTCAATAACAAGCCGGCTATCTCCGTACTGGAAACCATGGATCAGGTCGCGGAAATCCGCCCTGGCACCACAATTCCGGTGATAGTACTGCGCGACGGCAAACGCATCACGCTGCAAATGACGGTGGGTGAGTTCCCGGAAGATAACAACTGATACGAAAAAGCCCGGCTAAGCCGGGCTTTTTACTGCCAGACGGCGCGTCGATTACTCGCCTTTCACGCGCTCGATATTCGCGCCCAGCGCGCGCAGTTTATCTTCGATACGCTCATAGCCGCGATCGATATGATAAATACGGTCAACGATGGTCACGCCGTCGGCAATACAGCCGGCCAGCACCAGGCTGGCGGAAGCGCGCAGATCGGTCGCCATCACCTGCGCGCCGGACAGTTGCTCAACGCCGTGGCAGATCACCGTGTTGCTTTCGATTTCCGCGTGTGCGCCCATGCGGATCAGCTCCGGTACGTGCATGAAGCGGTTTTCGAAGATGGTTTCGGTGATAACGCCGGTGCCTTCAGCCACCAGGTTCAGCAGGCTGAACTGCGCCTGCATATCGGTCGGGAAGCCCGGATGCGGCGCGGTGCGAATGGTAATGGCCTTCGGCCGCTGACCGTGCATATCCAGGCTGATCCAGTCTTCACCGACTTCAATATCCGCACCGGCTTCACGCAGCTTGGCCAGCACCGCATCCAATGTGTCAGGACGGGTATCGCGGCATACAACTTTACCGCCGGAGATCGCCGCCGCCACCAGGAAGGTGCCGGTTTCAATACGGTCAGGCAGAACGCGGTACACGCCGCCGCCCAGACGCTCAACGCCTTCAATGGTGATCTTGTCGCTGCCGGCGCCGCTGATTTTTGCACCCAGCGTATTCAGGAATTCGGCGGTATCGACAATTTCCGGCTCGCGCGCGGCATTTTCAATCACGGTGGTGCCCGTTGCCAGCGTCGCGGCGCTCATGATGGTGACGGTTGCGCCAACGCTCACCTTGTCCATCACGATATGCGCGCCCTTCAGACGGCCATCGACGGACGCTTTCACATAGCCTTCTTCCAGTTTGATCTCGGCGCCCAGCTGTTCCAGACCGGTGATATGCAGATCGACCGGACGCGCGCCGATGGCGCAGCCGCCCGGCAGAGAAACCTGGCCGTAGCCGAAACGGGCGACCAGCGGACCCAGCGCCCAGATGGAAGCGCGCATGGTTTTCACCAGATCGTAAGGCGCGCAGAGTTCGTTCACGCCGCTGGCGTCCATAAACACCGAACCGTTACGTTCAACTTTCGCACCCAGCTGGCTCAGCAGCTTGATGGTGGTATCGATGTCTTTCAGTTTGGGAACATTCTGTAACTCGACCGGCTCTTCTGCCAACAACGCGGCAAACAGAATCGGCAGGGCGGCGTTTTTCGCCCCGGAAATAGCCACTTCCCCGCTCAGGCGGGTACGGCCCTGCACTCGAAATTTATCCATCTAATGACTCTCTGTTGTCTCGTCCACAATACCCGCCAACCCACGCCGCCGCACACTGGCCGCCCGTAGGCGCGCCGCTGCGCTCCCTTGCCTGCGCCGTTGGTCAACCGGGTATCAACGCTGCCGGCCCGAAAGGCCCGCAGCCTTAAAATCCGTTGAGTTTGCGATCCCGCTTCCACTCTTCAGGGGTGTATGCCTTGATCGACAGGGCATGAATGCGGTTGTCGGCAATGTATTCCATCAGCGGCGCATAGATCGCCTGCTGCTGTTTGACGCGGCTCATGGCGCCAAACAGTTCACCGACCGCAATCACCTGAAAGTGGCTGCCGTCGCCCGTCACCTGCACTTCTTCCAGCGCCAATGCGTTCATCAGCACGTCTTTAATTTCGCTATTTTCCATGGTATCCCGTTCTGCTGCAAAGGATCATAATCAGCCTGTTATCTTAGAGGAATACGGCGCTTTCTTAAACTAAAGAAAAAGCCCCTGTAGAACAGGGGCTTTCAGAGATGTTGCTGCCGTCGTACCGGTAAACCGCGCCTAACCCTGCGTCTCAACAGGCATTATCTCCTGCAGATTGTACAGCGCGATCAGCGTTTTCAGACGGTCGGTGGCGCCGGAAATTTTCAATTCCACGCCGTTGCGCAGCTGTTCGGCCCGCAGGTGCACCAGCAGCGCCAAGCCGGAAGAGTCCACGCGGCGCAGCTGCGCCACGTCAATCGCCGTTTTGCCTTTCAGCAACTCGGCGCGCTGCCGCCACAGCGGCAGCAGCGTTTCCCGGTCCAGATCGCCGTGCAACACCAGCGTCTGCGGCTGGTCGTCAAAGCGCAGAGACTCGGCCATTACTTTTTCTGATCCAGCGTAATCGGCTGTTTAGCCGCCGCCTGCAGCTGCTGGGTCAGACCGTCGATGCCTTTGGTACGCAGCGTTGACGCCCACTCATTCTGCTTGGTGGTGATCATGCTGACGCCTTCGGCGATCATGTCATACGCCTGCCAATGGCCGGTTTTGCTGTTTTTACGCCATTGGAAATCGAGGCGCACCGGCGGACGGCCATTGGTATCGATAATGGTGACGCGAATCGCCACGATGTTGGCGTCCCCCAGCGGCTGCTGCGGCGCAATCTGGTAGGTCTGGCCGTGATACAGCGCCAGCGCCTGGCCGTACGCCTGCTCCAGATAAGCCTGGAACGCGGTGAAGTAGGCTTCACGCTGCGCCGGCGTCGCTTCCTTGTAATAGCGGCCCAGCACCAGCGCACCGGCGTATTTTACCTGAACGTACGGCATCAGCTCTTCGTGCACGATAGAACGCAGAGAGTTCGGATCCTGCTTGATTTTCGGCTGCTCGGTTTTCAGACGGGTGAAAGTCTTCTCCGCCGCCTCTTGCATCATGCTGTATGGGTTGGTCTGGTCCGCCGCGCTCGCCAGCGGTGCAACCACCAACAGGGCAACCATCAATAAACGTTTAAACATGCAGGTATCCTCTTTTAATGACTCGGGGCGGCTGCCGGCGCTGCGGCCGCAGCATCCGGCTTGGCTTCATCCTGACCGCCGCTTTTATACAGGAACTGGCCGATCAGATCTTCCAGCACCATTGCTGATTTCGTGTCCTGAATGGTACCGCCATCCTTGAGAATGGCAGTCCCCATTTCCGGGTCTTCAAAACCGACGTTCAGGGCAAGAAATTGTTCCCCCAACAGGCCGGAAGTACGGATCGCCAGAGAACTGGTATCCGGGATCTGATTGTATTTATCCTGAATATCCAGCGCGACGCGCGGCGAATACGTTTTCGGATCCAGTTCGATATCCGCCACGCGGCCAATCACCACCCCGCCAATCTTCACCGGCGAACGCGCCTTCAGGCCACCAATGTTATCGAAAGTGGCGTAGATACGGTAGGTCGGCTCGTTGCCGATAGATTTCACATTGGCCACCTGCAGGCAGATAAAGACGATCGCGGCCAGCGCAATCAGCATAAATACCCCAACCCAGATTTCACTCTTCTTCGTTTGCATCGACTCAATTCCCAAACATCAGTGCTGTCAGCACAAAATCCAATCCCAACACCGCCAAAGACGAATGTACCACCGTTCTGGTCGTTGCCCGGCTAATCCCTTCAGAGGTCGGCACCGCATCATAACCGTTAAAGATAGCAATCCAGGTCACGGTTATCGCGAATACCACGCTCTTGATCACGCAGTTCAGCAGGTCCTGACGCCATTCGACGGCGCCCTGCATCGCCGACCAGAAGAAGCCGCTGTCGATGCCTTTCCAATCCACACCCACCATAGAACCGCCCCAGATGCCGACGGCGACAAAAATCAGGGTCAGCAGCGGCATGCTGATCATTCCGGCCCAGAAACGTGGCGCCACGATACGCCGCAGCGGATCGACCGCCATCATTTCCAGACTGGAGATCTGTTCAGTCGCTTTCATCAGACCGATTTCCGCCGTCAGTGCGGAGCCAGCCCGTCCGGCGAACAGCAGCGCGGTCACCACCGGCCCCAGTTCACGCAGCAGCGACAGCGCCACCATCATGCCCAGGCTCGCTTCAGCGCTGTAGGTGGTCAGCACCAGATAGCCCTGCAGCCCCAGCACCATGCCGATAAACAGCCCGGAAACCATGATAATCAACAGCGACTGTACGCCGACGCTGTGCAGTTGTTTGATCAGCAGCGGCCATTGCCTGCGCGGTTCAGGCCGCCCGATCAGCGCGCCCCATAGCATCAGACCGGCGCGCCCGAAGGCGGTGCTGATATTGATGCTACGGCGTCCAAGAGACGCTAACGCCTGTAATAACATGAGGATATCTACTCCCTTAGCCTAACAATTCGGCCTGGTAATCACCGGCCGGATAACGAAACGGCACCGGCCCGTCGGCAATACCATCCAGGAACTGGCGCACGCGTGCATCAGGATTGTTTTGTAACTGCGGCGTGGTGCCTTCGGCAATCACACGGTGCTCCGCCACGATATAAGCGTAGTCGGCAATGCTCAGCACTTCCGGCACATCGTGCGACACCACGATACAGGTGATCCCCAACGCATGGTTCAGTTCATCAATCAACTTCACCAACACGCCCATGGTGATCGGGTCCTGCCCGACAAACGGCTCATCAAACATGATCAGCTGCGGGTCGAGCGCAATGGCCCGCGCCAGCGCCGCACGCCGCGCCATGCCGCCGGACAGCTCGTTCGGCATCAGATCCGCCGCGCCGCGCAGCCCCACCGCCTCAAGCTTCATCAGCACCGTGGTGCGAATCAGCGCCTCCGGCAGTTGGCTGTGTTCGCGCAGCGGGAAAGCCACGTTCTCAAATACGGTTAAATCGGTGAACAGCGCCCCAGACTGGAACAGCATGCTCATCTTCTTGCGCGCGTCGTACAGCTTATGCCGCGACAACGCGGGAATATTGTCCCCGTCGAACCAGATGTCACCGCTATCCGGCGCCAGTTGCCCGCCGATCAGGCGCAGCAAGGTGGTCTTGCCGATGCCGGACGGCCCCATTATCGCCGTCACTTTGCCACGGGGAACCGTCAGGTTGATGTCTTCAAATATCAGCCGATCGCCGCGGGAGAACGTCATGCCGCGCACTTCGACCAGATTATCTGCCTGCTGGTGCATGTTTTTGGATCCTTGTACGGCTTAATTGGCTATGTCACCCGCTGATAATAATCTACCGGGCGCCATACGGCGCATTTTTACAAAAACTTACCGCCATTTCGCTACCAATGATGCCATTAGTTTTACTTTTACGCTGCACAGGGTCAAAATTAGTCACATCACGAAAAATAACGACACAGATTGGCGATGGCGCCCAACTAATCGGCGCAGGCCAGTAATCACGGCCAGGTTAGACCAACGCATCGGGCCACCTGTCGATTTCACGTCGCCGCGCACGCCCTGGCGAAGACCGGCGATCGTCAGTGAAAACGTCAGGGGAATACCGCCCGCAAAGGACTCGCATGTTTCTCGCAATCGCATTATTTATCGTTGGCCTGTTTTTACTGGTATATGGCGCAGACCGGCTGGTTTACGGCGCGGCGGTGATCGCCCGCTCGCTGAGCGTGCCGCCACTGATTATCGGCATGACGATCGTCAGCATCGGCACCTCGCTGCCGGAGCTGTTCGTCTCCGTCACCGCGGCGCTGAATGGCCAGAGTGACATGGCGGTCGGCAATGTCCTCGGCGCCAATATTACCAATATCCTGTTGATTTTAGGGGTTGCCGCAATCGTTCATCCGCTGGCGGCCCGATCGGAGGTGCTGCGGCGCGAACTGCCACTGATGTTGGCGGTCACAGTATTATGCGGTTTGGTATTGATGAACAACCAACTCAGCCGGCTGGACGGCGTGCTGCTGTTAGCCGCCGCCGCCGGATTTATCGCTCTGATGCTGAAGATAGCGCGGCTGGCCCAGCGCGAAGGCTGCGACAGCCTGACCACGGAACAGATGGCCGAACTGCCGCAAAACGGCAGTACCACCGTCGCCACGCTGTGGCTGGTGCTGGCGTTCATTATCCTGCCGCTCGCCTCACGGATGGTGGTCGATAACGCCACGGTGATCGCCCACTATTTCGGCATGAGCGAGCTGGCGGTCGGCCTGACGGTGATCGCCGTCGGCACCAGCCTGCCCGAACTTGCCACGTCGATAGCCGGCGCGCTGAAAGGCGAAGACGACATGGCGATCGGCAATATTATCGGCTCGAATATTTTCAATATGGCGATCGTGCTCGGCGTGCCCGCCCTGCTGTCGCCCAGCCGACTCGACCCGGCCGCCTTCCAGCGCGACTACTGGGTGATGCTGGCGGCCAGCCTGGCGCTCAGCGCGCTGTGCATCGGGCGCAAACATCGCATCGGCCATCTGGCGGGCGCTCTGTTATTATGTGGTTTTATTGCGTATCTTGCGCTGCTGTTTTTCAACCCATTCGCTACCTTTGGCTAAGAATACGAGAAAAAGCATGTCGAATATTGAGTTGCAACCTGGCTTTGATTTTCAACAGGCCGGTAAAGAAGTGCTCCAGATCGAACGCGACGGGCTGGCCCAGCTCGACAGCTACATCAATGACGACTTTACCCGCGCCTGCGAAAAAATCGCCGCCTGCAGCGGTAAAGTGGTGGTGATGGGAATGGGCAAATCCGGCCATATCGGCTGTAAGATTGCCGCTACCTTCGCCAGCACCGGCACCCCTTCATTCTTCGTGCATCCAGCAGAAGCCAGCCATGGCGATCTCGGCATGGTCACGCCGCAGGACATCGTACTCGCCATTTCCAACTCCGGCGAATCCAGTGAAATTCAGGCGCTGATCCCGGTGCTGAAGCGCCAGCAGATTCCGCTGATCTGCATGACCAACAACCCGGAAAGCTCGATGGGCAAGGCGGCGGATATCCACCTGTGCATTAAAGTGCCGCAGGAAGCCTGCCCGCTGGGCCTGGCGCCGACCACCAGCACCACGGCCACTCTGGTGATGGGCGATGCGCTGGCGGTGGCGCTGCTGAAGGCGCGCGGCTTTACGCCGGAAGATTTCGCGCTGTCACACCCGGGCGGCGCGCTGGGGCGTCGCCTGCTGCTGCGCGTCAGCGATATTATGCACGGCGGCGACGAGATTCCGCACGTCGGCACCGACGCCACGTTGCGCGACGCCCTGCTGGAAATCACCCGCAAAAACCTGGGGATGACGGTCATCTGCGATGATCAGATGAACATCGCCGGCATTTTCACCGACGGCGACCTGCGCCGCATCTTCGATCTGGGTATCGATCTGAACAACGCCAAAATCGCCGATGTCATGACGCGCGGCGGCGTGCGCGTGCGGCCGCATACGCTGGCGGTAGACGCGTTGAACCTGATGCAGCAGCGCCATATCACCGCGCTGCTGGTTGCCGATGGCGACCGACTGCTGGGTGTGGTACATATGCATGACATGCTGCGCGCCGGCGTTGTATAAGTTTTTACAGGCGATAGAGGGCGTGAGATACCGCCCTATTGAAGGAATAACTAGGAAAATCAATGAGTATGGTTGAAACCTGCTACGGGCCGGTAACGCAAGACGTCATGGCGCGTGCCGGGAAAATCCGTCTGCTGATCTGCGACGTCGACGGCGTCCTGTCGGACGGCCTGATTTATATGGGCAATAACGGCGAGGAACTGAAAGCATTCAACGTGCGCGACGGCTACGGCATCCGCTGCCTGAAGACCTCTGACATCGAGGTCGGCATCATTACCGGACGTTCTGCCAAACTCTTGGAAGACCGGGCAAAAACGCTGGGCATCCGCTACCTGTATCAGGGGCAGTCCGATAAGCTTTTGGCCTTCCGGGAACTGTTGGATACACTGTCGCTGTCGGCAGATCAGGTGGCCTATATCGGCGACGATCTGATCGACTGGCCGGTGATGGCACAGGTCGGCCTGGCCGTGGCGGTGGCGGACGCCCACCCGCTGCTGACGCCGCGCGCCCACTACGTCACCCGCATCGCCGGCGGACGCGGCGCGGTGCGTGAACTGTGCGACATTATTCTTTTGGCTCAGAACAAGCTGGAGGACGCCAAAGGGCTGTCGATATGAGCAAAACCAAACGCTGGATCACCATTATACTGGCGCTGATCGTTCTGGCCCTGATCGGCTGGAATATGGCGGATTACGATGACGAACCGACGGCCGGGCCGGTAAATTCGGCGGACCCGACTTACCAGAGTCAGCAAACGGTCACCGTCGTCTACAACCCGGCCGGTAAATTAAACTATAAGCTGGTGGCGGAAAGCGCCAAGTACTATACCGCCGAAGAGCTGAGCTGGTTTACCCAGCCGGTGATGACGCTGTTTGACGAAAACGCCGTCGCCACCTGGTCGGTGCGCGCCGACCGCGCCAAACTGACCAAAGACCGCATGCTGTATCTGTACGGTCACGTCGAGGTGAACAGCCTGACCACCACCTCACAGCTGGAAAAAATTAAAACGGACAACGCTCAGGTTAATCTGGTGACCCAGGATGTGTCCTCCGATGATGAAGTAACGCTTTACGGCGCGAATTTTAATTCTAACGGCATGAAAATGCGCGGGAACCTGCGGAACAAAACCGCTGAGCTGATTGATAAGGTTAAGACCAACTATGAAATTCAAACACAAAAAACCACTCCGTAGTCTGTTGATCGGCAGCTTGGTTTTGGCCGCCAGCGCCCCCGCCATGGCGCTGAAATCCGATGCCAATCAGCCAGTGAGCATCGACTCGCTGAACCAGTCTCTGGATATGCAGAGCAACGTCAGCACCTTTACCGGCAACGTGGTGATCAAGCAAGGCACCATCGAGATTAAGGCCGACAAAGTAGTGGTTACCCGTCCGGGCGGCGATCAGAACAAAACCTATATCGAAGCCTTCGGTAAGCCGGTAACCTTCTACCAGATGCAGGACAACGGCAAACCGGTAAAAGGACACTCGCTGAAAGTGCGCTATGACGTGGCGCCGCAGCTGGTCACCCTGACCGGCGACGCCTATCTGGAGCAGCTCGACAGCAACGTGAAAGGCGAGCGCATCACCTATCTGGTGCAGCAGCAGCAAATGCAGGCATACGGCGACAAGGGCAAACGCGTGAAGACCGTGCTGGTGCCGTCGCAGTTGCAGGATAAAAACGGTCAGAAGAGTAACTAATCACTTATGGCAACACTCATCGCAGAAAATCTGGCGAAAGCCTACAAGGGCCGTAAAGTCGTCGAAGACGTCAGCCTGAAAGTGAACTCCGGCGAAATCGTCGGGTTGCTGGGGCCAAACGGCGCGGGTAAAACCACCACCTTCTACATGGTGGTCGGCATCGTACAGCGCGACGCCGGACGCATCATCATTGATGATGAAGACATCAGCATCCTGCCGCTGCACGCCCGTGCGCGCCGCGGCATCGGCTATCTGCCGCAGGAAGCCTCAATTTTCCGCCGTCTGAGCGTCTACGATAACCTGATGGCGGTGCTAGAAATCCGTGACGATCTGAGCAGCGAACAGCGTGCCGACCGGGCCAACGAACTGATGGAAGAGTTCCATATCACCCATCTGCGCGACAGCCTGGGCCAGGCGCTGTCCGGCGGTGAACGCCGCCGCGTCGAAATTGCCCGCGCGCTGGCCGCCAACCCGAAATTCATCCTGCTGGACGAACCCTTCGCCGGGGTTGACCCGATTTCCGTTATCGATATCAAAAAAATCATCGAGCATCTGCGCGACAGCGGCCTGGGCGTGCTGATCACCGACCATAACGTGCGTGAAACGCTGGACGTTTGTGAACGCGCCTATATCGTCAGCCAAGGCCAGCTGATCGCCCACGGCACGCCGGAAGCGATTCTGAGCGATGAGCAGGTGAAACGCGTTTATCTGGGCGAAGAATTCCGCCTGTAATGCCTTGCGTCAGCGATACGTAACGGTTAACGGAAAAATAGAAAGAACATTATGAAGCAAGGTTTGCAACTCAGGCTCAGCCAACAATTGGCGATGACTCCCCAGCTGCAGCAGGCGATCCGCCTGCTGCAGCTGTCTACGCTTGAGCTTCAGCAAGAGATCCAACTGGCGTTAGAAAGTAACCCGCTGCTTGAGCAAACCGACCCGCACGATGAGATCGACGCGGAAGAGAGCAACGACACCGAAGATCTGGATACCCGCGAAGCGCTGGAGCAAAAGGAGATGCCGGACGAGCTGCCGCTGGACGCCACCTGGGACGAGATCTATACCGCAGGCACGCCATCGGGCACCGGCACCGATTACCGCGACGATGAGCTGCCGGTCTATCAAGGGGAAACCACCCAGACGCTGCAGGACTACCTGATGTGGCAGGTGGATCTGACGCCGTTCTCCGATACCGACGCCGCCATCGCCACCTCAATCGTTGACGCCGTCGACGACACCGGCTATCTCACCGTCTCGCTGGAAGATATTCTGGAAAGCGTCGGCGCGGAAGACGTCACGCTTGATGAGGTGGAGGCGGTGCTCAAACGGGTGCAGCATTTCGACCCGATCGGCGTCGCGGCGCGCGACCTGCGCGACTGTCTGCTGGTTCAGCTGTCTCAATACGCCAAAGAAACGCCGTTCCTCGCCGAAGCCCGGCTGATCATCAGCGAACACCTGGATCTGCTGGCCAACCACGACTTTCGCAGCCTGATGCGATCAACCCGGCTAAAAGAAGATACACTGAAAGAAGCGATGCTGCTGATTCAGTCGCTCGACCCGCGCCCGGGGCAGTCGATCAATACCGGCGAGTCGGAATATGTCATTCCCGACGTGCTGGTACGCAAGGTGCACAACCGCTGGACTGTCGAGCTGAATGCCGACAGCATTCCGCGTCTGAAGATCAACCAACACTACGCCGCACTGGGCAACAGCTCGCGTAATGAAGCCGACGGCCAGTTTATCCGCAGTAACCTGCAGGAAGCGAAATGGCTGATCAAAAGCCTGGAAAGCCGTAACGATACGCTGCTGAAGGTGACGCGCTGTATTGTCGAGCAGCAGGAGGCGTTCTTTGAACAAGGCGAGGAGTTTATGAAGCCCATGGTGCTGGCGGATATCGCCCAGGCCGTGGAGATGCATGAATCGACGATTTCACGCGTGACCACGCAGAAGTTCCTGCACAGCCCGCGCGGCATCTTCGAACTGAAATATTTCTTCTCCAGCCACGTCAACACCGACAGCGGCGGCGAGGCTTCCTCCACGGCGATCCGCGCGCTGGTGAAGAAATTGATCGCGGCGGAAAACCCCGCCAAACCGCTTAGCGACAGTAAACTGGCCACCCTGCTTGCCGATCAGGGCATCATGGTGGCGCGGCGCACCGTCGCCAAGTACCGAGAGTCTTTGTCCATCCCGCCGTCGAACCAACGTAAACAGTTGGTTTGACCTCAATAGAGAAGGAAGACATTATGCAGCTCAACATTACCGGACACCACATCGACATCACCGAGCCGTTACGTGAGTTCGTGAATACCAAGTTCGCCAAGCTAGAACAGTATTTCGACCGCATTAATCAGGTTTATGTCGTGCTCACCGTGGAAAAAGTGCAGCAGATTGCGGAAGCAACGGTGCACGTGAATGGAGGCGAGTTGCACGCCACCTCGGAAAAAGAAGATATGTATGCTGCAATTGACTGCCTGATTGATAAACTGGCGCGGCAATTGAACAAACATAAAGACAAATTGAAGCAACACTGACAATCTGGGCCGCTACCGTCCGCGGCAGCGGCCTGAACGTAGCCTTCGTGCTACCGGGCTGCCATCGGCGCGTTATTCTGCGGAATAACGCGCCGATAAGCCATCAGGGTTTAACAGACGAAAAATCGCCTCGTTAAGCAACGACGTCGCAGAGCGTTTGGCACCGCCAAACCAGCGCTAAGCAAGCTTAAGCGTGTGATTTTAAGTGAAGATGAGATGAACGACGAAATAATGCAATTAAGCTCGGTGCTCAACATCGAGTGCACCAGAAGCTCGGTACACTGCAACAGCAAGAAACGCGCTCTGGAAATTATCAGCGAACTGGCAGCCAAACAGCTCAACCTGTCGCCGCAGGTGGTGTTTGACGCGGTTCTCACCCGTGAACGCATGGGAAGTACCGGTATCGGCAACGGTATCGCTATCCCTCATGGCAAGCTGGAAGAGGACACACTGCGGGCCGTTGGCGTGTTTATCCGTCTCGACCAACCTATCGCCTTCGACGCCATCGACAACCAGCCGGTCGATCTGCTGTTCGCCCTGCTGGTGCCGGCCGATCAGTGTAAGACCCATTTGCATACGCTGTCGCTGGTCGCCAAGCGTCTGGCCGATAAAACCGTCTGCCGCCGCCTGCGCGCCGCGCAGAGCGACGAGGAGCTTTATCAAATCATTACGGAATAACCGGTTGCCGGCGTGACTTCCGCCGGCGATAACGATACTGTTTGTCTGTCACGGATCCCGGCCGTCGCCGGGCTCATATTTCCAACGGCGGCATAAACGCCGCTGAGATGCCAGGGGGAGTTGCCACATGGTGCTGATGATTGTCAGCGGCCGTTCCGGTTCAGGGAAATCCGTCGCCTTGCGGGCGCTGGAAGATATGGGTTTTTACTGCGTTGATAACCTGCCCGTGGTGCTGCTGCCCGAGCTGGCCAAAACGCTGGCGGAACGCAACAGCTCCGCTGCGGTCAGCATCGACGTGCGTAATATGCCGGAGTCACCGGAAGTATTCGAATATGCGATGACGCAACTGCCGGACAGCTTCTCCCCGCAACTGCTGTTCCTGGACGCCGACCGCAATACGCTGATCCGTCGTTACAGCGACACCCGCCGCCTGCATCCGCTGTCCAGCAAAAACCTGTCGCTGGAAAGCGCCATCGATGAAGAGAGCGACCTGCTGGAGCCGCTGCGCTCGCGCGCCGATCTGATCATCGACACCTCTGAAATGTCGGTACATGAACTGGCGGAGATGCTGCGCACCCGCCTGCTGGGCAAACGCGAACGCGAACTGACCATGGTGTTCGAATCCTTCGGCTTCAAGCACGGCATCCCTATCGATGCCGACTACGTGTTTGACGTCCGCTTCCTGCCGAACCCGCACTGGGATCCTAAGCTGCGGCCGATGACCGGTCTGGACAAGCCGGTAGCGTCGTTCCTCGACCGCCATACCGAAGTGCATAATTTTATCTACCAGACGCGCAGCTACCTTGAACAATGGCTGCCGATGCTGGAAACCAACAACCGCAGCTATCTGACGGTCGCCATCGGCTGTACCGGCGGTAAGCACCGTTCGGTGTACGTGGCCGAACAGCTGGCGGACTACTTCCGCTCGCGCGGCAAGAACGTGCAGTCGCGCCACCGCACGCTGGAAAAACGCAAGCAATGACCATCAAACAAACGGTCGAAATCAAGAACCGGCTGGGCATGCATGCCCGCCCGGCGATGAAGCTGTTTGAACTGGTGCAGAGTTTTGACGCCGAGGTGATTCTGCGTAACGACAGCGGTACCGAAGCCGAAGCCAGCAGCGTGATTGCGCTGCTGATGCTGGACTCCGCCCAGGGCCGGCATATTGAGGTCGAGGCCAGCGGCCCGCAGGCGCAGCAAGCGCTGGACGCGGTGATAGCGCTGTTTAATTCCGGCTTCGACGAAGATTAAGCGCCGGATGGCACTTTAAGACCGTACGAACCCGGCTCATCAAGCGTTTTATGGCGGCGTATGACTCAATAACATATCAATACAGCCAAACACCGCGCCTATCGTGACAGAAACCAGCCAGACTAAAGAAAAATAATAGTAGCCTTTTATCCAGCCGATCTCCGCCACAGGGCGTGAGCTTAAAAAAACATAAGGCTCATTGGAGAGGTAGCTGTTACGGCCCGTTTTAATCTTTTTACCGGTCAGTAAAAGATAAAAAAAGCGTACGGGATAAAAACTGCCGAAATAGCCCAAATGCGCCATAAAACCATGGTAGCTGGGCATAAAAAAACCTTGCTGCTGATACAGAGAAATCAACTGCTCATAGCGCCGGCGGATAAACGCAAAATACACCATACTGGCGAAGCCAAGCACGATACCACCGAAAAAAAGGACCAAGAACATCGTAGTAATAAAGGTATACATCGCAAATCTCCCCTGCCCCTTATTTCAGTAGTAAATCAGCCATCTTATTACCACCGTATTCTCCCAACTTTTCTCCCGCATATCCCCCGGCCAATCCTCCTGCGGCCGTGCCTATAAGTCCGCAGGCCAAACCCGCGGCACCTGCCGTTGGGGCACTGATAATACCTAATGCCAGGCAAATCCCACCTCCGGCTGCTGCTCCCCAAGTACCGCCAACGGCACCAAGCCATACTCCGCCACCGAAAGCACCATACCCTTTTAACGCCACCCGCGTACATTCCTTCTCTCGGCCAAGGGTGCAGGCATGATAAATATCATTGGTCGCGCTGGCCCCGGCGGTCGCAATCCCAATCCAGCCCGCGCCTTTCATAAACTTCACCGCCTTGCCGGCGCCCTCCAGGTAGCTCGCATAGCCCTTTATCGCTCCGACACCCGCCGTTGACCACTCATGCACAATGGAACGGCTGGAGAGGTTCAGCGCTCGCTTGATGCTCTCATAAGGGTGCAGGTTAAGGAGGTTACGCGTGAGCCGACTGAAGATCGGTTTATCCAACAATGCTTTCAACTCGTTAAACAACCGCTGTCTTTCCACAAAAAACTGCTGGCCGATCAGCGTTCCCTGAGTGCGGAACTGGTTTTGATAGCTGGCCTCAATCTGCTTAAGAATCGTGTCGATGCGCATAAAGTACTGCTTGCCGGCATCGCTGGCCATCCCCAGCCCTCGGCTGGTACCGTTAAGGATGGTCGCAATAGCGGCATAGTGGCGCTGGAGGAAGTTCGCCTGCTCAACGTTAACCGGCTCCATGGCCCGGTTAACCGCCCGCTTAGCCTGGTATAACTGCCGTAGCAACGCATCCTGGCGTGAATGTTCGGGATCGGCAACAATCACTATCTGCCCGGGCTTCAGCCACGGCGTATCCGCATTGATCTGCATAAAATAACGGGCCGCAGTGCTGCGTGGATTGGCGAACAGCGTACTTCCTTGAAAGGCTAATGAACCCGGCGTTTCAACAACGCAGTAGCCGGGTTCTACGGGTCGGCGGGGAAACGTGGCCATCTTGTGACTCCTGTCAGCAAAGAGAGCCTTTGATTTTTAAGATAAAATAAATAATGGTCAATGCAAAGACGGCGCATTCGTGAAGCCGGACACTCAGAAATAACCGGTTTATATCCGGCTCAGGCAATCCAGCGCCACCGCTTTAAAACTGGCAAAATCATTGCTGCCCAGCAGCCGGCTCATCGAGCGTTCACGGACAAAGGTCACAAACAGTTCGTAAATCGCCATCGCCTCTTCATAGTCGCTTTTACTGATCGCCAGCAGGAAGATTACGTGCGCCATTTCGCCGTCGCCCCAGTCGATGCCCTGCGGCGCCAGCAGCGTCACCACCACGGTTTTCTTCGCCAGCAGCCCCAGCGAGTGCGGCAAGGCGATGCCTTCCCCCAGCAGGGTGGAAACGATGGCTTCGCGCTCCACCACCGAAGGATAAAAATCCTCGCCGACATAGCCTTCCTGCTCCAGCTGCGCACACACCTTGCGGAATAGCTGCTCCTGGGTCAGCGGCTCATTGACCACCATAAAGTGGTTGGCGTCGAAGAACTTTTCCAGCATATACGGCTTGGTGCGGTCCACCAGCACCAGCTTGCCCAACTGCTCCAACTGATATTCGGTCGGGAACGGCGACATCACCACCACCGGCTTGTTCTTCTCGCTGACGCGGGCGTTGGAAATCACAAAGTCTTCGTCGATATGCGTCAGCACTTCGTAATCACGCAGTGAAACGGTGCGCGTCATCACCAGCTGCGGATATTTGCGGGCGATTTGCGCCTGGATCATGCGCACCGTCGAGTTACCGGTGTCGCATACCAGCATCACCTGCGGATGGCGCTCATAGCCGATGTTGTAATGCCGCTCCAGCCCGACGCCGATATGCAGCACCAGATAGCCGATTTCGTTCTCGCTCAGCGTGTAAGGGGTATATTTGCCCCAGCTGGAAACCGCCGCCAGCGTAACGTCATAGGCCATCGGGTAGTGCTGTTTGATATTGGTCAGCAGCGGGTTGGGAATATTGATCTGGTATTTCACCCGGGTAATCATGGTTTTGATGTGGGTGAGCAGGTCGGCGCGCAGCTGCTTGTCGCCCTGCAGATTGTAGTTATAGTGGGTATTGATATAGGAAAGGATGTAATCCACCAGCGCTTCTTCATCGTCGGCGTTGATTTCGGTCGGACGCACCTCCTGCACCCGCCGTGCGGCGATATTCACCCGCAGATAGGCCTCTTCGGCCGCCGACACCTCTTTGCCAGCGGCTTTGCTCAGCTCGCCCGCCAGCCAGGTCGACGCCTTGCGCACCGCCTCGTCGCCGTCCTCCACATCAAATTCCGGCAGCGGGTAGCCGTCGCTGATACGCTTGAGCGCCACGGCGCAGTAAAAGATCAGGTACTGCTCGCCTTCATCGGTCAGACGAATATTGTATTGCGACAGTAGCGGATGCAGCAGGCCGGCAAAGGTCGTCACCTGCGGCTGCAGCAGGATATCGTTATTCAGCAGCGGATTTTCCGCATTCGCCAGGTGCAGCTGGAACAGTAAATCGGTCAGGCAGGCGCGAATCGCCATTTCGGCGCCGAACAGCTTCATGCCGTAACGCGGTTTGGTTTCTATGGTTAACTGGTAACCGGCCAGCCGCTCCCTCACCTCAGCCATATCGTTCTGCAAGGTTCCGCGGCTGACAAACCATTCATCGGCCAGATCTTCCAGCTTCAGAGAAAACGCTGAGGTCAGAAAACGCACCAGTAAGGCGTGCACGCGCTCCTGCGCGCTGCGCGGCGTGGCATGCTTTCTGCGTTCCTGCAGCTGCAGCGCATTGAACAACTTGGCGTCATCCACCTGCAGCCGATAGCCTGCGCCGCGGCTATGAACAAAACGCGCCCCGTATTTTTCCAAAATATCATTCAGTGCGGTGATATCCGCACGCACCGTACGGGTGGAAACCGCCAGGCGTTTCGCCAGTTCATCCTGCGGCAGGGTTTCCGATTGCAACGCATCAAACAGATAAGCTAAACGAGGATAAGGAAATCTCACCATTGTCATTCCAATGTTAAGCGCCCACCTCAGCGCGAGGCGGGCTGCGCTAAACCGACCAGAGAGTTACTGCGTCGCCGGCGCAAAGACTATCTGCGATGGGCTGCCCACCGGCGTATATCCTGCAATAAAACTGAGCTTGCCGCTGTGTGGATCCACGGCGAAACGCGTCACGTTGTCGCTGCGCTGATTCAGCGCATACAGATAGCGCCCGCTGGGATCCAGAGTGATAGTGCGCGGGTAATCACCCCGCGTCCAGGTTTCCGCCACCGGCGTCAGCTCGCCCGCCTTGCCGACGCTAAATTGTGCGACGCTGTTGTGCAACCGATTGGCGACGTACAGGTTGTTACCATCCCGGCTCAGCGCCAGCCCGGCGGCGAAGCTGGTGCCCTGATAATTCGCCGGCAGCGTCGATGCCGCGTGCAGCTGGCTCAGCGTGCCCCGTTGCGCATCAAAACGGTAGCTGGTAAGCGTGGACGCCTCTTCATTCACCAGCAGCAACGTTTTGCCGTCAGGATGGAAGACAAAATGACGCGGCCCTGCGCCGGCCGACGAAGCGGCGATCCACGGCGGATCGTTCGGCGTCAGTTGGCCGCTGGCATCGTCAAAACGCCACTGATAGATCCGATCCAGCCCCAGATCGGTCGAGAATACGAACTTACCGCTCGGATCGCTGGCGATCATATGCGCATGCGGTCCGTTATGATCGCTGACGGCAAAGCTGCCGGCTACCGCCGCCGCCGGTTTTGCCGCGCCGGCCGGGCCTTGCTGCTGCCGTACCGAACTGGCCGCCGCCAGTTTGCCTTCCGCGTCTATTGGGAAGACCGCCACGCTGCCGCTCTGGTAGTTGGCCACCAGAAGATGACGGCCGTTCGGCGTCAGCGAAAGATACACCGGCCCCGCGCCCTGCGAATCCACCTGATTGAGCGGCGTCAGGCTGCCGTCCTCGCCATTGATGCGCAGTGCGGCAATCGTGCCATGCTTACCGTCATCCGCCGTGCCGACTTCGCTGGCGACGTACAGCGTTCTGCCGCGGGCATCGACCGTCAGTTGCGCGGGATTGGCCAGCGTGCTGACCAGCGTTTTATCGCTCAGCGCGCCGCTGGCGGCGTCAACGCGTAATCGGTATACGCCTTCGCCGTTGGGATTGTAGGTGCCGATGTAGGCAAAATGGGATGAGGTGGTCGTCATGGCGTCCTCAGCTTGCAGCGCCGGACTGGCCATCGCCAGCAGCGCCAGGGATACTGCGCCCAATAACGGAGCGCTTCGCAGGGTAACCCAGTTTCGCATATTTATCCTTGATACAGGTAGGGGCACAACCGACCACGCCCATTAAAACGGGGCGCCGCACTGCGCGGCGCCGTCTTTTACGCCGGGGTCAGCCCACCAGCTTTTTGGTCATCGCCAGCAGCGTTTTCACATCCTGCGGACGGGTATTGCCGGTGGCGGAGTCAATGATCGAACTGTAAATGTGCGGGATCACCTGCTTCACGCCGGCGCGCAGCGCAATCTCGACGATCTCTTCGAAGTTCTGCAGATCGATACCGCCGGTCGGCTCCAGCATGAAGTCATGCTCGGCACAGGCCTGCGCCACATACTGATACTCGTCCTTGCACTTCAGGCCGCCCATCGGGAAATACTTGATGGAGCTGCCGCCCATGTCTTTCAGCAGCGCAATGGCGGTCTCCACCGGCACGATGCCGTCCGGCGCGTCGGCGCTCAACGGCCCGGTAGAGATCTTCACCTGCCCGACGCGGCCGGTCGGCGACACCAGGCCGTTCACCACGCTGTCATTTTGCCCCAGCAGCGCCCGGCTGGCGCCGACGCCGGTAAACACCTGGTTGACGTGCTGCGGCTGCACCTGCTGCGCAATCAGGCTGACCATCGCCGACTGTTTAGGATCGCCCGCCCCCAGCCCCACCGACAGCGCATTGTCGATCAGGCGCGCATAGCGCTGCATATCCGCCACCGCGCTGGCGACGTCCGGATAGTTCTTGGAGAGCACACCGACCAGCACGTGACCTTCCGCCGCGTCGTAAATCTCCTGCGCGTTGTCTTTCGACCCCGCCAATACGTTGAGACAAACGCGGTCACGGTAATAGTTTGGCTTCAGCTTCATGCTTGTTTCTCCAATAAATGTTTAATACAGGTAAATACGGTCATCAGCTGCGCTTCATCAACGCTGCGCACGTCTACTTCAATCTTGCCCTCGTTGGCCTTGTAGCCGCGGAAATAAATGGCGATTTCGCCGTTCTTCAGCGCCTGCACCATTTCCGAGGTCGAGATGCCGATCGCAGCTTCGTCAAAGGTAATTTCCGCACGGGCGATATCCCGCCCGGCGCTGTCCCAGACGGTCTGCGCGCTGACACCGTGCAGCGTATTCAGATTGGCGATAAACGCCGACATACGCTCGACCATCTGCGCACCGCTGGTTTTTTCCTGCGTCAGGTAGCTTTCAATCGCCTGCGTCAGGCCCAGGATGCCCTCTTTGCCAACCTTCATCGCGCGACCGATACCGCCGGACTGCTGTTTCACCCAGGAAACGTACTGTTTCTTACCAAGCACCAGCCCGCTGGTCGGCCCTTCGATCGCCTTCGCGCCGCTGTAGATCACCAGGTCCGCGCCCATCTGGTAGTAGCTCGTCAGATCTTCTTCGGCGGCGGCGTCGACGATCAGCGGCAGATTATGCTGACGCGCCACCTCGGCGGCCTGCTCAACCGACAGCATGCTTTTCTGCACGCAGTGGTGTGATTTGACGTACAGGATCGCCGCCGTCTGCGGCGTAATGCAGGCCGCAAGCTGCTGCGGCGAGCACTCGTTAGCGTAACCGGCTTCCACCACCTTGCCGCCGCCCAGGGCGACCATGGTGTCGACCGGTGCGCCGAAATTAACGTTGTGGCCGCGCGGCAGCACGATCTCACGCGGTTCATTGACCGGCGCCGAATGCAGGTTTACCAGCAGGTTGGCGTTGTCGCGCACGATCACCGCCGCCACCGACTGGGCAATGCCCGCCGAAGCGCAGGACACCACCACCGCGTCTTCCGCATTCAGCAGCCTGGCGATGTACGCGCCGGTTTTATCCACCAGATCTTTCATTTCAAAGTAATGGTTCAGGCCGTAATCCACCGCATCAATCACCGTCGGGCTCGGCGTGGAAACGCCAAGAATCGTCATGCGGCCGGAGGTGTTAATCACCTGTTTTAAATTATATTTTTCATAGATCGAAGACATGATCGGCCTTCCCTTCATCGGTTAATAAGACTTCCCCGGCCACCACTGCGGCCAGCGGAACCAGCAGTTGCTCGCCCGTGGCGGACTGCCCTTCAGAATCGGCAAACACCTGCGGCCCCTGACGCACCTCAAACAGGGTTAAATCGGCATCGAAGCCCGGCTTGAGTTGCCCCTTGCTCGGCAGACGCAGCGCCGAGGCGGCGTTTTCCGTCACGCAATTAATCACCTGCGGCAGCGTCATGCCCAGAGTGAAGAATTTGGACATCACCGTCGCCAGGCTGTGTACCGGGCCGGAGATGCGGTTGCGGCAATAGATATCCGAACTGATGGTATGCGGCAGCACGCCCAGCGCGATCGCCTGGCGCGCCACCTCAAAGCTGAAGCTGGCGGTGCCGTGGCCGACATCCAGCAGCACGCCGCGCTTCAGCGCGCGCTGAACCGACTCACGCAGCGTACCCGCAGGCGTCAGAATGCGGTTCGGTTTGCCGTTATAACAGTGGGTAATGATGTCGCCGCGCGTCAGAAAATCGGCAATTTCATCCAGATCCGGCGGGTTGTTGCCAACGTGCACCATCAACGGCAGCTGCTGATTTTCCTGCTGAATCTCTTTCGCCAGCACCAGCGGCTTAATGCCGTTTGGCCCTACCACACTGCTGCTCATCCGCGCCTTAATGCCGATCACAAAGCCGCTGTGACGCTCGATGGCGCTCTTCACCCCTTGCTTGTTGATATCGCTCAGATCGGCCAGTTCGTTCTGCCGCAGCAGACCGATGCGCGAAATATTCAGGAAGGCGAAAACGTTGGTTTTGGTGTTACGCGTCAGCGTATAGAACTCATCAATGTCGTCGCTGCCGGTGCTGCCGGCGTCCACCACCGAGGTGACGCCGCTATGGATGCCGACGCGATCCGGTTCATCGTGATAAATAGGCGAAGAGGGGTAGCAGTGCACATGGGCGTCGATCCAGCCGGCGCTCAGACGATAGTTGCCCGCCAAATCCCACTGGCGCTTGGCGGACATTTCCGCCGACAGCTGGCCGACCGCGGCGATTTTACCGTCGGCGATCGCCACGTCCGTCAGGGTATCGTCCGCCAGTCGGGCGCGGCGGATTATCAGGTCATACATACTTCATTACTCCTTATACCCCGCCGGCTTCACGCCGCTGTACGCAGCGTGAAGCCTGGGTATACATTAGTTGTCTTGCTGCGGGAACAGCCGGACGTCAAGCAATGGCGACCGGGAAAATCGCCCCCAGCACCATGGCGCCCAGGATCGCGCCGCCGGTGATTGGTTTACCCCAGATGTAGAACAGTAAAGCGCCAAGCAGAGAGCCGATGCCGATAGGAATCGACGCGGTCATGGCGGACAGAATAATCAACGGCCCGAGGAAACGGCCGGAGGAGTTGCCCGCCCCCATCATCACGTCAGCGCCGTAGGTGGAGTTGCTCTGATTGATGGTGAATTTACGCGCCAGAATGATCAGATAACCAATCGCCAGGCCAATCACCAGGCCGGTCGCCAGCGATGCGGCGAAGTTGGCCACCGGGAAGACGAACCCGGCCCCCAACAGCAGCGCCGGCACGCCCAGCCCCACCCCGGTCTGAATGGCGCCGCCGATATCGAGGATCCCCACCAGAGAGCCTTCGATAATGCGCGCAAACAGGAAGCTGGCGCCGAACGCCGCCACCGCGCCATAGACGCCGGTATCCATGCCGGCGCGCAGCATTGAGACAAACGCCACTTCGTTAAACGCACCGATGCCGTACAGGTAATACATATGCGTCCCGGCAAACACGCCGGCGGACAGCAGGCCGACAAAAATCGGGAACGACCAGTCGGCATACCAGAAGCCTTTTTGTTGGACTTGTTCTTCCATCATCGCTCTCCTTATTTACCGCTCAGGCCGTTGTGAATCGCATCCAGCCAGCCGGGCACGCCCAGGCTGAAAGATTTGAGCAGTTCCATATCGAAACCGCGGAAGAAGCCGCTCAGCACGAACAGCAGCACGATGGTCGCCATCATGATTTTGGTGACTTTGTTCCAGCCGCTCTCTTCCACGCCCTTGCCGATCAGGATCCCCAGCACCAGGCCCGGTACGGCGTTGCCCATGATCAGCTGCGCCAGGCCGCCGAAAATGGTGCCCCAGAAGCCGGAACGTTTACCCGCGTCGATCGCCGCCAGCCAGAAGATCACCGGCATCACGGTGTTGACCAGCAGGTTGGCCGCCGGCACCAGCACCTTGATCGCCGTCACCTGCAGTGCCGCCGGCACCGCAGAGGCGGTAGAGTTAAGGAAGGCCACCACGATCATGCCGATGATGCCGCAGGCGATCGCCATTTTCTTCGGATCGTGCAGCGTTTGCGCCACGTTACGGTTTTTAATCATCAGCGCCGCGGCGCCCCAGTTGGGAATAATGCGGTGGTCGACATCCTGCGTGAAGGCGCCGGCCGCTACGGAGGAAGCCCAGGCGTTAAAGAAGAAGCCCAGACCAAATGAGAAGTGCGAAGCCGGGTCGCCCTCGCAAGAATTCAGCTCGCCTAACGTACGGAAAGCCCCCATTCCCTGAGTCGTCGGGGCATGGAACATACGCGCGGCGCCAGCACCGACGCCAACGCCTACCAGCCCGCCGATAATAATCGACTTAAATAAGATTATGAGAAACATCTGTTTATCTCTCCACGTATACCCGATTCATTGCAAATTAAAGCCAACAACGCCGTAACATGAATAACTCCGGGTATCTGTCAGTTTTTTATCTTGTAGTGAAGACCACCTTTTCAGTGTTGATGACCGTCACATTTATGGTTACTTCCAATGAAACTGCATAGCTTTTTCTTTCCCGCGGCAGGAAGAAAAAGAGAAACCTTTCTTTTGTTATTTTTTCTTCCGCACTTAATACGCTGACGTCCTGCGGTTCGATACGCAGCAGAATATTACTGGTGGACTTTAATACCGCGCCCTGTACGCTTGCCAATGCGGAGGCAAAGGCTTTGGCCTTCGTATCGCCTTTGCCCGCAACGGTGACTGAGGTGGTATATTGTTCCTTCATTATGCCGCGCCGTGTTTTTTGATATAGGCTTCCACCAATTTCTGACCCAGCTCTTCTTTATCCATAAAGCCGAAGCCTAATACGTTGCAGCCTTCATTAATCGCCGTAACGCCTTCTTCAATGGAACGCATGCCGTATTTCGCTTTATAACCATGCTTGGTCTGCGCCGTAATTGCACCGGCGCCGCCGCTGCCGCAAAACGAGATGCCCAGCTGTGCATTTTCCGCCTTCATCACATCGCCAAGCTTCATATCCGCCGCCACGCCGGGGATGACCACTGCTTTTCCGCCGGCATTTTCAACGCCCTGGCCCACTTTCTGCCCTTTTCCCAGACGATCGCCGATAACTACGGTAATTTGACTCATGAAATATTCTCCTGATTTATAATAATTGATAATTAATTATTGGTTATTATCTTTTGCCACTTCGAAATGTACGGAAAGCAAATAGGCTTCCTCGATGGGCAAGGTTTTTAATTGATCGACCACCCGCTGCGCCAGCTGCATCGAGTGCGGTGAAATTTCATCAAACAGAGATTTATCCACTTCCGGCAGCGGTTCGCCGGTAATAGAGCGTAATACCATCGCGCGTACGTGTGATTCCAGCATTTGCTGTTGCACCTCGTTGGTATAAATGTTCTCTGCGTTTAACATTTCAGTAATATCCGCCAGCAGCTGGGTGGTTATTTCCGCCGCCTGCGCAATATCAGCCTGTTCAGTTTTTACCGAAGTTGCTCCTGCATTCACTTTTCAGTCACCCCATGGATACAGACGTTAATTATTGAGTGACAAAGCGGCGCTGAATAAACCGCTTTATCTGATGGCTTTACCCTAACCCCGACGACATGGCTTGTGTAGCGCGTTTTTTTCCAGTTCAAAGTGGAAATTAGGTGACGGATGGGGATCGGTTTCTCAAAATGCATTATTTAGCGATAAGTTAATGGAAATACAATGAGATAACGCACTGCGCGCGCGCGCCTGGGCGAAAATGCGGAAGAAAAGTTCGTGATCGAGATCTCTTTCTTTTCTGCGGCCAAGCGCCTACTATCGGCAAGACACATCGACATTGCCAACACCCCGCACCTTCAGGCGCGGGGTGTTGCTTTATGCCGCCTTTTTACTATTTGGAAAAAACGCCCCACGGCGTGTTTTGATGTAGCTCCGTTGCTTGCGGCACACAGACCGCAGAGCGTCGGGGATAACGGGAGAGTGGAATGACCAAACCAATCATTACGATTAATGAGCTGGATGCGGAACGCCTGGATGCGTTATTGGAACAGCCGGCTTTCGCCCATACCGACATTGCCGCCGCGCTTAATGACGAGCTGGATCGCGCCGAGATCTTGCCGCCGGCGCAAATCCCGGCCAATGTGGTGACGATGAACAGCATCGTTCGTTTTCGCGATCTGCACACCAGCGAGGAGCACGTGCGTACGCTGGTGTTCCCCGCCTCACTCAAGGACAGTAATGAACAGCTGTCCGTGATGGCGCCGCTGGGCGCGGCGCTGCTGGGCATGCACGTCGGCAAACAGATTACCTGGACGCTGCCGAACGGCGAACAGGCGAATATTGAAGTGTTGGAACTGCTGTACCAACCGGAAGCCGCCGGCGAGTATCATCGCTAAACGGCACGACGGGCGGCCCTCCGCCGCCCGTACAGTTACAGCAGCATCGATACCAGCACCAGAACCAACAACCACACATACACCCGCGCATGCAGCTCATCGCGCATCTTCGGCAGCGCATAGCGAGCAAATGCCATTCCCAGCATGCCGGACAGCGCCAGCCAGACCAACATACCCAGATTGACATACCCCAGATAGTCCGCGCCGGCGACCTTGCCGTATCCCAGCCAGCCATACATGCCGGCACCCATCACGGCGATGGCGATAGACAGCGGATTGGCCGCGCTGACGCAGTATTTCATCTCATAGCCGTGCCGCCGCAACAACGGCACCGTCATCACGCTGCCGCCAACGCCGAGCATGGCGGCAATCACGCCAATGCCCGGCCCGCTCAGCCATAACGTCGCGGCGGACAATGGACGACGCGCGGTTTTCTGCAGAAAACCTTTACGCCATACGCAATCGATGATGGTCACCAGCATATAGAGGATAAACAGCAGGCGGATCAGGCTGTCCGTCAGCCGCGTGGCGATAAACGCGCCGATCAGCGCGCCGCCCGCCAACGCGTAAAACAGCGGTATTACCGTTTCCCGCCGTAAAGCCCCGCGACGCCATTGGCTATAGCTGGCGTAGCCGGCGTTGAGAATCATCAGCGTGGTCGAAGTCGCGACGGCGATATGCATTGCCTGCCCGGGCTGTGTGCCGGCGATCAGGTGATAGACCAGCGGCACCACCACAAACCCGCCGCCGAAGCCAAACAAAATGGTGCTGATACCGGTCAGAAAACCGGCGCCCAGCAGAATAACGACATCCGTCATAACCCATGTCCTGCCCAGAGAAGAAGGCGACAGGATAAAAGCGATCGCCTCTGGCTTGCATACGCCGTTATGCCAACTATCATTGCATTTCGGCCAACTTTCCCGGCAACTCCGATGCACAATGTCCCGATCGACGAGGTCGACCACCTGGCGCGCCCGGTTATCGCCCTCGCCAGAAATTATCCGTCCGGCTATCTGCTGCCGATGCACAGCCACCGCCGCGCCCAGTTGCTGTACGGCGCCACCGGCGTCATGCACGTCACGACCCGGCAGGGCAACTGGCTGGTGCCGCCGCAGCGGGCGGTATGGCTGCCGCCCGGCATGCCGCATCAGGTAACGATGGTCGGCGTGACCACCCACAGTCTGTATCTCGAACCGGCGGCCCTGCCGGAGACGGTGCGTGCGGCGCTCTGTCGGGTGGTCAGCATCTCGCCGCTGATGCGCCAGTTGCTGATAGCCGCCGTGGAGATGCCGCTGGAATATGCGCAGCACGGCCGCGACGGCGCGCTGGTCGCCCTGCTGCTGCATGAAATCGCGCGTATGCCGGCGCTGCCGCTGCACATTCCGCTGCCGGCCGATGCGCGGCTGCATGCGCTGTGCCATGCGTTTTTACAACGGCCGGATATTCATCTGCCGCCGCAGCAGTGGGCTGAACGGCTGTATATGAGCCTGCGCAGTTTTAGCCGTTTCTTTCAGCGGCAAACCGGCATGACATTTTCACAATGGCGGCAGCGGGCGGCGGTAGTGCTGGCGCTGGCGCGACTGGCCGCCGGCGACAGCGTGACGCAGATAGCGCTGGATCTGGGTTATGAGAATAGCGCGGCGTTTTCCGCCATGTTTCGCCGGGTGCTGGGGCAGACGCCCTCCAGCTTTCTGCAGGACGGTACGGTGGAGCGATAAGCGGCGGGAGGGCCGCCGCCACGGCGCTTAGCGATATTTTTGGTGGTAGCTGTCGCGGGTGGTTTTAAAGGCTTCCGCCTGCTTTTTCGCCTCGGCCAATTTGCCCTGACTCGCCAGCGCCAGCGAGGCGTCAATCTGGCCGATCAGCGTATCCAGACCGTGACGGAAGCCCTTCATTTCCGGGCTGTCCGGCGCTTTGTCCTCCAGCTTGGGCGGCGTGCCCTGCTTGGCGTCCTGCGCGGCCGCACGCATATTTTGCAAGCTTTGTTTGAAACTGTCGGCGGAATCGGTTTTTAACGCGGTTTTATAGTTACCGGCGATGATGTCCATATTTTCATCAAGATCGGCCGCCGTCGCCAGAGAACTGACGCCCAGCAGCGCCAACGCCGCCAGCGCTTTGCGTGTATTGTTCATGCTCACCTTCCGTTATTGTTTTAATTAACCGCTGATTAACATAGGCGGCATGCGGAAAAAGCGAAACCAGAGATTTGTAAGGAAGGTTAAAGGCTGAGGCTGCGGGAGAGAGGAATTCTGGCCGGCGTTACACCGGCCATCGCGCCGTGATTACTGCCCGGCGATTTTCATTTCCGGCAGCAGCACCGAGCCGCACTGGATATTGCTGCGGGTTTCGATATCGCTGCCGACGCTGACGATATTACGCAGCATATCTTTCAGGTTGCCGGCAATGGTGATCTCGCTGACCGGATACTGGATTTCGCCGTTCTCCACCCAGAAGCCCGCCGCGCCGCGCGAATAGTCGCCGGTCACGCCGCTGACGCCCTGGCCCATCAGTTCGGTTACCACCAGGCCGGTGCCCAGCTGCTTGAGCATGCCGGCAAAGTCATTGCCCTGGCCGGCAATGCGCCAGTTATGGATGCCGCCCGCGTGGCCGGTGCTGTGCAGACCCAGCTTGCGCGCCGCGTAGCTGGTCAGCAGCCAGGTTTGCAGCACGCCGTCCTTCACGATATCGCGACGCTGGGTGCGCACGCCTTCGCTGTCGAACGGCGTCGAGGCCAGCCCCTTCAGCAGATGCGGATGCTCTTCAATGGTCAGCCACTCCGGCAGAATTTGCGTGCCGAGCGCGTCCAGCAGGAAGGTGGATTTACGGTAGACGCTGCTGCCGCTGATGGCGCCGACCAGATGGCCGAACAGCCCGGTCGCCACTTCCGAGGCAAACAGCACCGGCGCCTTCATGGTTGCCAGCTTACGCGGCGCCAGACGCGACAGGGTGCGGCGTGCGCACTCCTCGCCCACCCACTCCGGGCTGGCCAGATCGTTCAGATCGCGGCCGATGGTATAAGCGTAATCCCGCTCCATATCGCCCTGATGCTCGGCGATCACGCAGCTGGACAGCGAATGACGGCTGGAACAGTAGCTTTGCAGCATGCCGTGGCTGTTGCCGAACACCTTAATGCCGTAGTGGCTGTTAAAGCTGCCGCCTTCGGTATTGGTGATGCGCGAATCGGCACCAAGCGACGCCTGTTCGGCACGGGCCGCCAGTTCAATGCCGCGTTCCGCATCCGGCTCCGCCGGGTGGAAGAGATCGAGATCCGGCGCCTCAAACGCCAGCAGATCCTTTTCCGCCGGGCCGGCATAAGGATCTGGTGAGGTGTAGCGGGCAATATCCAGCGCTGCCTGTACGGTGCGCGCAATAGCGTCCGGGCTGAGATCCGTCGACGACGCGCTGCCTTTGCGCTGCTGATAATAGACGGTAATGCCCAGCGCGCCGTCGCTGTTGAACTCGACGTTTTCAACCTCGCCAAAGCGGGTGCTGACGCTGATGCCGGTGGTTTTCGTCACGGCGACCTCTGCCGCATCGCAACCGACCGCCGCCAGATCCAGCGCCTGGGAAACCGCGTTTTCCAGCGTCTTGCGCTGCTGTGCAACCTGAGTGACTACTTTCATCAATCTGCCATAATTTAGAAATCCATAGCCTTGAGTCTAACAGGAAGCGCGTAGAATTTCGCATCTCCGGCGGCAGTATTTCGCACGCTAATCTGCGCGCGATCGCCGCCATGCCAATTATTTTGGGGTTCGCCGCGGCAACCTGTTAGGATTAGCCTCTTTTTAACGGAGCCTACCATGAAAAAACAACCTGAAGACTGGCTCGACGATGTCCCGGACAATGAAAACGAGGACGATGACGAGATTATCTGGGTCAGCAAAAGTGAAATTAAACGTGACGCCGAAGCGTTAAAAGACCTGGGCAGCGAGCTGGTTGATTTAGGGAAAAACGCGCTGGAACGCATCCCGCTGGATGACGATCTGCGCGCCGCCGTCGAACTGGCGCAGAAGATCAAGAAAGAGGGCCGCCGCCGCCAGATCCAGCTGATCGGCAAACTGCTGCGCGCCCGTGACGTCGAGCCGATTCAGACCGCGCTGGACAAGCTGAAAAACCGCCATAACCAGCAGGTTTCACTGTTCCATAAGCTGGAGTCGCTGCGCGATCGTCTGGTGGAGGAAGGAGATGAGGCGATCCCGGCGGTGCTGGAGCTGTATCCGCAAGCCGATCGCCAGCAGCTGCGCTCGCTGGTGCGCAACGCGCAGAAAGAGAAAGCCGCCAACAAAACGCCCAAGGCTGCCCGTCAGATCTTTCAGTATCTGCGCGAGCTGGCTGAAGCCGCCGAGTAATGCATTACGGCGTCGCCGGCATCATGGGATGAATCACACGTTCATCCCCGATGATGCGCGGCGGCGACGCCGTCGGCTTCACGCATATTGAAATACAGACTGCCTTCCAGCTCTTCTTCCGCCTCCTCAAACAGCAGAATGATCGCGCCAAAACGACGTTTGCGACGGTTATCAAGATTGGTGAACTCAATCTCGACCGGCAGACCGATCTCCCCGGTCACCACGTCCCACAACGCATCCAGATTGGCACCGAAACCGTCCCCCAGCGCAAACTTATCGGCAAAATCGCGATAAAACGCCGGCAGGTCAGGGATCTGGCTGAAATCAAACTCTACTTTCCCCATCAAACTCACTCCACCCGAATGAAGTTTTTGTAGTGATCGCGCGTAACGAATATCAGGCCGTCGCTGGAATACAACAGCCGATCGGCGCCGCGGCGACCGCAGCGGTAATTGATATCCGCTTCACGCCATACCCGTTTGTGGGCGCTCGGCAGCCGTCCTTCCCGGTTCGAGAAGCGATCGCCGCCAATCGCCTTGCCCGGCAGCACGCTGCACAAATTGCCGCTGCGTGCGTCCCAGCCCTGTTCCCGCGCCTGTCTCTTGCTGATGTAATAGTCCGGCAAACGCTGATGCCGCTGCAAATAACTTACTACCCGCTGCTGCTGCGTCAGCTGGTCGATACTTGCCGACGCCCTCTCGGCCACCGCCGGTACGTTGGAAATCGCCCGATCGCCGGTATCGCGCAGCATGTTAAACCCGGCCACCGCCACGGCGATCGCTATCGCCACGAGAATCCGCTTGTTCATGACTTTCCCTGACATCCGGGCCTGTATGCCCCTGTGTTATATAAATGAATATTATGAATGAAAGATGAACGTCGCGTAACCTTTCCCATCGGGAGTCATTACGCGCCGAACCGGCGCCTGATGCAGCACAACCACCGCGCCGCAACGCCCGACGCCGCCTGTTATCATGCCATTTTACGGCGTCGCTGACACGCGTAACCGCCCCGCCAGCGGCGGCCACGACAGAAAAACGCATCTTTTTTCAGTATAGTCTTAGAGGAACGGCAAGACAGCACGCCCCGGCCCGATTACCGCCGGCGGCGTGCTAAAGCGCAGGATTAATCAATTAACGCGTGGCGATAACGATGCAGCATATCCGCCAGACGACGTACCGGACCGGTAACGCTGAGCGGCGCATGGTTATCCACCAGCTTCTGCTGATATTCATTCATTTCGCTGAGCAGACGATCGTAGTAATACGCCCGCTTCACCTCGTTTTTAGCGCTCACCACGCGGTCGGCGGTGCGGCGAATCTGGCGGTGGAACACCGATAGCTCTTCGCTGGCGGGGATCTCGGCGCGCTGCATCCGCTGGTGCGCAATAATCAGGTTCAGCGCCAGACGGTATTTGGCAATATCGTTGGGGAACATCATCAACAGCTGGTTCAGCTGCTGATACAGCGCCGGCAGGTGGTTCTCCCGCCGCTTGGCCGCCTTGGTGGTCAGGGCCGATACCGCGCTGCTGACGAAGCTGTTCAGCAACGTACGGCCGGTGCGCTCACGCGAGTTATCGCGAATCAGCAGCAGCACCATCAAACCGACGCAGCTGCCGAGGAACTGGCCGATTGAGGCATCAAGGAACTGCGTAACGTTGAACTCCATCGGGTTGCTGAGCACCAGAATATTGATGGTGCCGGCCAGCGTCCCCAGCGAACCAAGCCGCCGCTTCTGTACCTCAATACCGATAATAAACGCCAGTAATCCCAGACTGAGACAGAGCAGCAGAATGCTTTGCTGCGTCGCCGGGATGATCACCATAAAGTACAGCGCCCCCAGCGGTATCGCCACCAGCATGCCCAGTACAAAGTCCATCGCCACCATGCGCGGGTTCGGCGTGCGCATCGCCAGCGAGGTGATAACGGCGATAATCACCATAAAGCCGCTGCCGGAGGTCCAGCCGGTCCACAGCCACAGCAGGCAGCCCAGCGCGGTGGCGGTAAAGGTGCGCAGGCCGTTAATCATCGCGTGGTGTCCCTCTGCCGAAACCGGTTTGATTTCGACTTCCGTGCTGAGGATATCCTCCTCCACGCCGCTGATGCTGCTGTTGGTATGAACGCCTTTTGCCAGCAGCAGGTAACGGGTCGCCGCGCCGACCCAGCTGGATACCGTCAACAGCGTGTCATCGGTGCGATGCACCGTCAGCACCTGACGCATCACTTTCATGCGGCGGTGAATATCCTGCGGCGTCTCCGCCGGCTCCATCAGCAGTTCGCGCAGATTTTCGCTCAGCGCGTCCGGATGGTTGAGCAGAATCAGGTAGGTTTCGCAAGCCTGGGTAATCAGCGTCAGCGACAGCGTATGCAGCGCACGCGCGCGGCGGTTGACCTTCTGCCAGTGCGAGGACTCCATCATCAGGTTGGCGCGCATGCCGTTCAGCGCGGTGGTGCCTTTCACCAGGTTGCCCCAGGCGCGGTCGATCTCTTCCTTGTCCGCATTACTGATACACATCTGCAGCAGTTTATACTGCTGCACCAGCAGGTTATCCACCGCCCGGTCGATATCCTGTTTGATCGAGCGCGGGGAGAACAAGAGATCCGCCAGCACCGCGCTGACGATCCCCAGCACGATCTCGCTGCAGCGCTCCACGGCGAACTGCGGCGCCTCCAGCAGGTGCGACTCGCTGGTGGCCACCGTGACGATAATGATCAGCGCGGTATAGCCCGCCAGCCCCCAGGCGTAAGAGTTTTCCACCTTGATCAGCGATGAGATCCAGGTGCAGACGCCGGCCCAGATGCAGCACAGCAGCAGCATCACCACCGGCGCACGCGCGGTGGTGACGATAATCAACAGGCCGACAAAGCAGCCGATAAACGTACCGATAATACGCAGCCAGCCGCGGTAGCGGATAGCGCCGGAAAACGGCTCGCCGCCGGCGGCAAAGGCCGGGCCGGCGGCGACGATGGCGGCGGTCATTGCCGACCAGCGCGGCGTTTCCAGGTTGAGATGGAAGCCGACAAACAGCGCGAAGACGATCGCAAAACTCAGTTTGAACGCAAATCTCAAGCGGATAAAGGTTGGGTTATTCATTAACCGAACTCACGCAGCCGGTGCATCAGCTTGACGAACGGCGACTCGCGGTCGCTATCGCGGTCGTTCTGACCGGTGATCACCACGGTGGCCGTCGTGCCGGCAGGGTACGGATGCTGCTGGTCTTTCGCATCCAGCATGATTTTTACCGGCACGCGCTGCGCCAGACGCACCCACTCCAGGTTGCTGTCGATGGCAGCCAGCCCTTTGCTGTCATTGCTGCTGCTGCTGTTGTTCACCGCCGCCGCCACGCTGTCCACCGTACCGTGCATAATGCGGTTACTGCCAAGCGGAGTAATCTCCGCGCGGTCGCCGCGGTTCAGGCCGTGCAGCTTGGTCTCTTCCATATAGGCCAGAATATAGAAGGTGTTCTTTTTCACCAGCGCCACCGCGGTGGAGCCGCGGGTAATAAAATCGCCGGCGTGCACGGTCAGGTTGGTTATCCAGCCGTCCGCCGGCGCACGCACCGTGGTACGCTCCAGATCGAGTTTGGCCTGATCGCGCACCGCGATCGCTTTCGCCAGCTGGTGCTGTGCGGTCTCCAGCGCGTTGCTGGCCTGTTCAATCTCTTCGCGCGACATGGCGTCAACGCCCAGACGCACGCGACGGCTCGCCTCACGCTTTTTCTCTGCGCTCAGCGCCTGGTAATACGCCACGTCGGCGCTGGCTTCCGCCAACGCCTGCTGATAGCGCGGCTGGTCGACCACAAACAGCACCTGGCCCTTTTTCACCAGTTGGTTGTCCGTCACCAGCACATCGCTCAGCAGACCGCTGACGTCCGGCGCGATCGCCACCACATCGGCGGTAAATTTGGCGTCACGCGTCCACGGCGATTCGGTATAAAACACCCAGGCCTTGAAGACGGCGATAATCCCCAGCAGGACAAGAATCAGAGTGATCGCGATTCTGGCTATTTTTATTGAAAATGTTTTCACAGCGACCTCAAACAAAAAGACACGAAATCAGATAAAACAGGCAGCAATACAGCGCGCTATTGAACAGCGCCGGATGCCAGACAAAATCATAAATACCGGTCGGCTGTAACAGTCGACGCAGCACAAAAAACAGCGCCAGCGACACGATCAGCTCGAAAAAAACCGGGGGAAACGACAGTCCGAAGATAACCATCACCGGAAGCAAACTCATCATTTTTTCCTTATTGTTTACTACGCCGGGGAAGACACGTCTTACTCATATTCATTCACATTATATTTACATTTTAGCGAATGCGCGCCACAACTCATGCCCAGACAGGTTGTCCAGGCTATAAACCTGAAAAAAGGTTAAACTCAAGGCATACATCCGCGATTAGAAAGTGCGAGGGCAACCGGGTCACGCTGCAACGGGCACATCACGCAGCATCTGAATACCGCGCTTCTGCGCACAAGTTTTTACACCCGGCACTGGTTATATTAGCCTGCTTACTATCAAGTCATCAACAATCTGTGATCTAAATCACTTTTAAGCCAGAGTGAATAATGGAAAGACTAAAACGGATGTCGGTATACGCCAAAGTGGTTGAGTGCGGTTCATTTACCGCCGCCGCGCGCCAGTTAGGCATGAGCGTATCCTCCATCAGCCAGACAGTGTCCAAACTGGAAAATGATTTGCAGGTCAAGCTGCTCAACCGCAGCACGCGCAGCATCGGCCTGACGGAAGCGGGTAAAATCTATTATCAGGGCTGCCGCCGCATGCTGCTGGAAGCCAACGAAGTGCACGAGCAGCTGTACGCCTTTAATAATACGCCGACCGGCAACTTACGCATCGGCAGCTCTTCAACCATGGCGCAAAACGTACTGGCCACCATGACCGCCGATATGCTGAAGGAGTACCCCGGCCTGAAGGTGAATCTGGTCACCGGTATTCCGGCGCCCGATCTGATCGCCGACGGGCTGGACGTGGTGATCCGCGTCGGCGCGCTGCAGGATTCCAGCCTGTTCTCCAAGCGGCTGGGCTCGATGCCGATGGTGGTATGCGCCGCCAAAAGTTACCTGGCCGCACACGGCACGCCGCGCACTCCCAGCGATATGGTGAATTTTTCCTGGCTGGAGTACAGCGTGCGGCCGGACAGCGAGTTTGAACTGATTGCCCCGGAGGGCATCAGCACGCGCATTTCGCCGCAGGGGCGCTTTGTCACCAACGACTCACAAACCATGATCCGCTGGCTGAAAGCCGGCGCCGGCATCGCCTATGCGCCGTTGATGTGGGTGATCGACGAAATCAAACGCGGCGAAGTGGAGATTCTGTTCAAACGCTACCATTCCGATCCGCGCCCGGTGTATGCGCTGTATACCGAAAAGGACAAACTGCCGCTGAAAGTGCAGGTATGCATCAACTACCTGACCGAATACTTCCAAAAAGTCGGCGAGCTTTATCAGGGCTACCGCTGACACGCCGGTAATAAAAGACAAAAAATACCGGTCAGACTGGGCTGACCGGCATATCAGACGGATGACACGGCGGCCTGGGCGCTTACGCCGTGCCACCCACCGTCAGGTTATCCAGCTTCAGCGTCGGCTGGCCGACGCCCACCGGCACGCTCTGCCCCTCTTTACCGCAGACGCCGACGCCTTTATCCAGCGCCAGATCGTTGCCGACCATCGAGATTTGCTGCATCGCTTCAATGCCGGAGCCGATCAGCGTCGCGCCTTTCACCGGTTTGGTGATGCGCCCTTTCTCGATCAGGTAAGCCTCGGAGGTGGAGAAAACGAACTTGCCGGAGGTGATATCCACCTGCCCGCCGCCAAAGTTCGGCGCATACAGGCCGTACTCCACGCTGGCGATAATCTCTTCCGGCGTCGACTGGCCCGCCAGCATGTAGGTGTTGGTCATGCGCGGCATCGGCAGGTGCGCATAAGATTCGCGGCGGCCGTTACCGGTCGGTGCCACGCCCATCAGACGCGCATTCAGTTTGTCCTGCATATAGCCTTTCAGCACGCCGTTTTCGATCAGCACGTTATACTGGCCGGGCACGCCTTCATCATCGATAGCCAGCGAACCGCGACGTCCCTGCATGGTGCCGTCATCCACCACGGTGCAAAGCTCCGACGCCACCAACTGCCCCATCTGTCCGCTGAAGACCGACGAGCCGCGGCGGTTGAAGTCCCCCTCCAGGCCGTGACCGACCGCTTCATGCAGCAGCACGCCCGGCCAGCCGGCACCCAACACCACCGGCATGCCGCCCGCCGGCGCGGCAACCGCCGACAGGTTAACCAACGCCATGCGCACGGCCTCTTTGGCGAAAGCGTCGGCGCGCACTTCACCGTCCACCGTTTCCAGGAAATAGTCATAGCCGAAACGACCGCCGCCGCCGCTGGAACCCCGCTCACGCTTGCCGTCTTCTTCCACCAGCACGCTGACAGAAAGACGCACCAGCGGACGCACATCCGCCGCCAGCGTACCGTCGGTGGCCGCCACCAGTACCTGCTCATAAACGCCGGTCACGCTGGCCGACACTTCCTGCACGCGCTTATCGGCGGCGCGGGCAACCTTGTCCACCCGGTGCAGCAGGGCGATTTTCTCTTCACGCGGCAGACTTTGCAGCGGATCGAGCAACGGATACAGCGCCTGGTGACGAATTTCGCCCAGCGTATGCGCCTTGCCGTCGCCCTGTTCACGTACGATGCTGCGCGCGGCCTGGGCGCTCTGGTTCAGCGCGTTAAGGGTAATCTGGTCGGCATAGGCGAAACCGGTTTTCTCGCCGCTGACGGCGCGCACGCCGACGCCCTGATCGATATTGTAAGAGCCGTCTTTAATGATGCCGTCTTCAATCACCCAGGCTTCGTGGTAGCTGGACTGGAAATAGAGATCGGCATAGTCGAGTCGGCGTTCGGACAGTTGCCCCAATACCGAATGCAGGTCTTGATGACTCAGCTTATTGGCAGTAAGTAACTGCTCACTGACAAGCGTCAGGCTCATAATTTTTTCACTCTTGATTGGAGGATTTATGTTCAGACGGCGCCTGCAGCGACGTCTGGAATCTGTTGTGCTGCCGCACCGGCATCTGGGCGCGCATGGTCTTCAGCACCTCGGTGTCGACGCGCACTTTAATGGCGGACACGGCGTCGGGGTTCTCTTTCATAATATTCCCCCAGCCGTCCACCGCCATGGTATGTCCCCAGGTACGGCGCGTCTGGCCATGACGGCCAACCTGCGCGGGCGCCAGGATCACGCACTGGTTCTCAATCGCCCGGGCGCGCAGCAGAATCTCCCAGTGCGCCTCGCCGGTAACGCGGGTAAAGGCGGAAGGTACGGAAATCAGCTCTGCCCCCTGGTCGCGCAGCGCCTGATACAGCCCGGGGAAACGCAGATCATAACAGATAGTCATCCCGAGGCGGCCGACCGGCGTATCCACCACCGTCAGCTGCCGGCCGTGCTGATAGGTATCTGACTCGCGATAGTGCGCATGTACGTCGTTGATATCGACATCGAACATATGCAGCTTATCGTAACGCCCGCGCAGCTCGCCCTGTTCGTCGAACAGCAGGCTGCTGGTGGTGATGCGCTGCGGATCTTCACGGCTGATTAACGGCATCGAGCCGATCAGCAGCCAGACGCCGTAACGGCGCGCCAGATCGCGCACCGCCTGCTGCAGCGGACCGTCGCCTTCCCGCTCGGCATGCTGACGATACGCCTCGGCGTCGGCGAACAGCAAGGCATTTTCCGGCGTCATCACCAGTTTCACACCGGTATTGAGCTGCTTGATCTGCTGCTCAATCTGCGCCAGGTTATCCCGGACGCGATCGCCGCTGCACAGTTGTAACAACGCAATATTGGCATTTTTCATGACGCCTTATCCTCTTTTGGCTTACGCAACACCTCATTGATGGTCGGCTGATCCAGGCTGCCGCCGATATGGTAGCGAATCAGCGAAATCTTGTTCCACAGCGGCCCCAGCGCCTTCGACGCGGCGAATACCGCGGCGCCGACGATTGGGTTGATGACAAACGCAGTCGCCACCCCGACCGTCGCTGAAATCTCCGGCGCCACCACCGCCTGCATATCAAGCCGGCGCTGCACCAGATCGACCTGGCCGCTCATGGCGATATCCGCCGCCAGCCCGTCAACCAGCAGGTTGTCGGTATGCATTATGCCATCTTTCATCCAGATGGTGCTGCGGATGGAATCAAAGTAGAACCCGTTGCCGAACGTGTCGCTGAAATCAAACTGTAGCTTACGCAGCAGCGCATCGAAACTTACCAGGCGCAATAGCTGCCCGGCCCGGCCGCCGCCGATGCTGTCGATCTCCCCCTTGCCCATCGCCAGCTTCATGGTGCCGTTGAAGGTGTTCAGCTTCGGCTTCCACGGCTGCCCGCGCCAGTGCAGGTCGAAGTCCACATCATAGGGCGCGTCTTTCAACGGCGTAGTGATGCCGAGGAAACTGGCGGTATCGTCAATCTTGCGCCCCAGCAGTTTCCCCTTCAGCGCGGTGCGCTCTTCCTGCGCATTCTGCTTCCACAAGCCGGTGGCGCTGACGCGTCCCTTGCCGGTATCGATCAGCCCGTGCTCCAGCGTCAGCGTATCGCCGGCGTTTTTCACATCGGCCTCGACCTTGCCCAGCTTCTGTCCGAGGAGCCAACAGCTCTGGCAGCGCAGCATCACGGACGGCCAGCCGCGGAAGGAGACGCGCTGCGCCGGTGCTGACGGCTGCGCGGCAAGCGGTGCCGGTTTGTCGTCGGCAAACTGCGGGTTGTAATACAGGTAATTGATATCGGCGCGCCACGGGCCGTTATCGGCGATCAATACGCTGCCGTCGATCTCCTTACCTTTGGCGCTGACGCTGACGCCGCCAAACTGCTGGCGCGCCGCCAGCTCCAGCTGATGCCAGGCCTGGCCGCCCAGCAGCAGCTGCGGGGTGCTCAACGCCACCGTGGTCGGGAAGCGGAAGCTGCCGACCTTGCCCTGAACGCCGCCTGACTGCTGCAGCGCCGGCGACAGCAGCGCCAGCCATTTTTCACCGTCCAGCGGCGGCAGGTTAAGCCTCAGCGACGGGCTCTGCGGCAGCGGCGGCACGCCGCCGCCGGTGCGCCACGCGGCGCGGTCCAGCGAAACCTGCTGCCGGCCGAAGGACCAGGCGCTGTTGAAGTAGTTTTGTTTACCGGCGCTGCCGTTCAGTTTGAAACCGTTAAGGCCGCCCTGTACCTTGACGCTCACCGGCAACGGTTCACCCGCCGGTTTAGCCAGCGGCGGCGGTAAGTGACTGCTCACACTCTTCAGGTCAGCGTTCAGATCGATATCGTAGCTGGCGGCACCGCCGTGCGGCAGGGTAATCGCCACCTTGCCGTTCCACGGCGCACTACCGGACAGCGCCTTTGCCACCTCCGGCGGTACTTCCGGGAACTTGCCCGGCTGCCAGTCGCCCTTCAGGCCGACACTGACCTTATAATCCTTTGTCCCTTCTTCGGTGGTGAAGTTCACCGCCAGCGGCTGACCAAACCAATTCGCCGTCAGGGTGTTGCTGGCCAGGTTGCCGTTATCGAAGGTAAATTTGCCGCTGACCTTTTCCAGCGTACTCTCCAGCGGCTTCACCAGCAGCGAATTATTGTTTAGCGTTACCTCACCTTTAGCCGCCACCTGCTTGCCGTTCAACGGGATATCAAGATGTAAGCGCCCACTGACATCGCCGCCAACCTGCAGCTGTTCCAGCGCGCCGCCGACGGAATCATGCAGCGGCGTCTGCGCAAAGTAGGCCCCTACGTCCGGCCCGGCGCCCGCCACGTCGGCGTCAATCAGCAAACGCTGTTTGCTGTAATCCGGGATGACCGCGCTGACGTTTTTGCCGTCCACCTTACCCAGCTTGGTCGCCGGCGCCTGCATCCACAGGCCGTCGTTGCGGAAATCCAGATCGATGGCCAGATCTTCCAGCGCCGGCCAGCCCGGCTGGAACTGGAAGGTTGAGTGACGCAGCGGCACATACACCTCAAAGTGTCCCTCATTATGCTTATAGGGGAACTGATGCGGATTGCCGGCATAGACCAGCGAGGCGTTATCCACCTGGCCGCCCTGGATGGCGCCGCTCAGGTAGTCAACCAGATGGGTGCCCATCAGCGGTTCCGGGAAGTAGCGCCAGGCATCGGCACCGTCAGACAGACGGATGCCAGCCAGAATACTCAGCCAAGGCTCGCCCTTGGCCGGCTGCCGATAGCGGAAGTCGCCATTCGCCCACAGCGATTTGGCTTTCACATCCAGATTCTGACCGGAGAGCTCCCAGCCCTGCGCGCCATAGCGCCAGTTCAGCGCCCCGCTGGCGCTGCTGATTTCCAGCGGCGCCCGGAACATATCGCCATACGGCAACGTGCTGTTTTTCAGCTCGAGATCCAGTCTGCCGTTTTCCACCCCGCCGCTGAGCGCGCCCCTGAAGTGGTTTACCCCCGGCAATAGCTGCCAGTGCTGCCAGCTCAGGTCGCGCCAGCGCGCCTGAAAGCGGCTTCTCTCCGGCTGTTTCAGCGGAATATCCAGCGCCAGCGTGTCTACCCGTCCCTGCGGCCGTATATCTTGCCAGCGCTCCAGCATATCCGGGCTGAGGAACGAGAACGTCGGCAACAGCGACGACAGCCGCTCCAGCTGGATGTCGGTGGCGCGGATACGCAGTTCTTCCTGCTGTTCCGGCCCGATAAACCGGCTGTTTTCCGGCAGCCACAGCCCGGACAACATCCCCTGCGGCCAGGCCTGACCGTCGGTTTTAATATTCAGCTGCGGCACATCCAGCTGCCAGCCGCCGCCCTGGCGTTTTATCGCCAGCGCCAAATTATCGACGTCCAGCCGGTGCGCATCGTCGCCGACCGTCCAGCGGGCTGCCCCCTGTTTCAGCAAGGCGTTGCCGCCATAAATCTCCCCCTGCTGCACCTGCAGCCAGGCGGCCAAACTGAAGTCGGCGCTTTCCAGACCGGTGTTGGATTTGAGCCAGCGGCTGAACCACGGCTTCATATCGATATTATCGGCCTGCAGGTAGACCGTGCCGGTATTCAGCAGCCCTTTGTTATCGCGCAGATCCATACGCACCTGTACAGCCCCGTGCTGGCCGTTAAACGTCGACAGGCTGATTTGTCCTTCGGCGCGGTGGCGCTGGTCGCTGTTCAGCCAGGTCAGCTGCGGTATGGCGACTTCGGCGCGCGGACCGGAGGGCGTCAGGAAAGAGATGCGGCTGTCGCGCAGGTCGAAGTGGTCGAACTGATACAACAGCAGATCGCTGATGGTGCCGGGCTGAACGGTGCTGCCCTTGTTTTTATCGCCGCCCAGCGTGGTATTGATATCCAGCTGCAGCTGGTAGAAGGTGAGATCGCGAAACTGCCAGCGCCAGTGCAGCAGTGACTGCCAGACGTCAAGCGCCAGCGTAACCCGTTCGATATGCAGATCGCTTTTGGCCATCGTGGCGCGCAGGTTGCGCACTTCCAGCTGCGGACCAAAATTTTCCCAGTTGCCTTGTATAAAGTCAGCCTGCACCGGCACGCCGGATAGCGCTGTAATTTTCGCCAGCAACTGTGGGCGATAACTGTTCAGTTCCGGCAACGCCAGGCGCAGTCCACTGATCAGCAACGCCACGGCGACAATTAACGTGGCGCCTGTTGCCAACAAAATCCCAGGCAGTCGCTTCACTCTATCTCCTTGCTTCCGCTGCCCGGCAACGGGAATGAATGGGTTCCGCATGCCGAACCCCGCCAATCACAGCTGACTTACATCATAACGACGTCAAACTGTTCCTGGCTGTATAACGGTTCAATCTGTACTTTAACCTGCTTGCCGACAAAGATTTCCACCTCCGCCAGCGCGTGCGACTCTTCGCTTTTCAGCGCTTCGCCTACCGCAGCCGAGGCGTAAACCAGAAAACGGTCGGTATCATAAGCATGGTGCACGCGGACGATTTCGCGCAAGATTTCATAGCATACCGTCTCAACCGTCTTGACCGTGCCACGCCCGTTACAGGTAGGACAGTCGTTGCACAGCACATGTTCAATACTTTCACGCGTGCGTTTACGCGTCATTTCCACCAGCCCCAGCTGTGAAAAACCGTTAATGGTGGTTTTGACCCGATCCTTGCTCAGCGCCTGCTCCAGCGAATGCAGCACCCGCCGGCGGTGTTCATCATTATTCATATCAATAAAATCGATGATGATAATGCCGCCCAGATTGCGCAGCCGCAGCTGGCGGGCGATGGCCTGCGTCGCTTCAATATTGGTATTGAAAATGGTCTCGTCGAGGTTACGGTGGCCGACAAAAGCGCCGGTGTTGATATCGATGGTGGTCATCGCCTCGGTCTGATCGATGATCAGATAGCCGCCGGACTTCAGCTCCACCTTACGCTCCAGCGCACGCTGGATTTCGTTCTCCACGTCGTACAGATCGAAGATCGGCTGGCTGCCGGTATATAACTCCAGCTTGCCGCTGATGTCCGGGATATATTCACCGGTGAACTCCACCAGCAAATCGTGCGTCAGCCGCGAGTCCACGCGGATGCGGTCGAGCGCCGCGCCGGCGAAATCACGCAGGATACGCTGCGCCAGCGCCAGTTCGCCGTACAGCATATATTTGGTCTGGTTGCGCTTTTTACGCTCCATCACCTTGGTCCACAGGCGTTTGAGGAACGCAGCGTCCTGCGCCAGTTCTTCATCGCCGATGCCTTCCGCCGCAGTGCGGATGATAAAACCGCCCAGCTCGTCACAGTAATCGGCGACGATTTTTTTCAGCCGTTCGCGCTCGGCCTCGCTTTCAATGCGCTGTGAAACGCCGACGTGCGCCGCCCCCGGCATAAATACCAGATAGCGGGAAGGCAGCGTGATGTCGGTAGTCAGGCGCGCACCTTTGGTGCCCAGCGGATCTTTTACCACCTGCACCACCAGATCCTGCCCCTGGCGCACCAGTTCGGCGATATCGCGCACGTGGAAGTTTTTCCGTTCATCGCCCGCCACGCACTCGGTGTGCGGCATAATATCGGAGGCGTGCAGAAACGCCGCCTTCTCCAGGCCGATATCGACAAAGGCCGCCTGCATGCCCGGCAGCACCCGGCTCACCCGGCCTTTGTAGATATTGCCAACGATGCCGCGCTTGGATTCGCGCTCAATGTGGATCTCTTGCAGGATGCCGCCGTCAATATAGGCAACCCGCGTTTCAGACGGTGTGATATTTACCAGTAGCTCAGCGGTCATGTCTTCTCCTCAGAGCCGGTCGATAGCGCATACAGCCGCCCTCAACCGGTTCTTACATCTCGTAATGCGACAAAATTACTGAGCAGCTCATGTGTTTCGACCAGCGGTAGCCCCACCACGGCGTGATAGCTGCCGGTGAGGGTTCTGACGAAACAACCACCCTTTCCCTGAATCCCATAGGCGCCCGCTTTGTCCATCGGTTCGCCCGTTGCAATATAATCGGCGATATCCTGCTGCGACAGCGTACGGAAGGTCACGTCGGTGACCACCTGCTGGCACATGATGTCCTGTCGGTCGGCAATCGCCACCGCGGTGATCACCTGATGCTGCTTACCGGACAGCAGGTTCAGCATCTCTGCGGCATGTGCGGCGTCACGCGGTTTTTCCAGCACCCGGCCGTTCAGCACCACAATGGTGTCGGCGCCGAGCACCGGCCGGTCTTCCGCCGCCAGCGCCACGCCCGCCCGCGCTTTATCCTGCGCCAGGCGACGGACATAGGTCTCCGCGCTTTCCCCCGGCTGCCGTTGTTCTTCGGTATGGGTCAGAATAATGTCGAACGGTACGCCAAGCAGCGTCAGCAATTCACGCCGACGGGGGGAACCTGAGGCCAAATAAAGCGAAATCATTACACTCCCCTTGTTACGTCGTTATTGTACGGCGAACTGGCGGCGAATCTTGCGCATCAGCAGGAACAGCCACGGCCATAAAATACCGTTAACCACACTACTCCAGAACACTTCCGGGCGGAAAGAGACGTTGATCACTAAAAACTCCACCCAGAACACCACCACGTCCATCGCCAGCGACAGCAGCATCACGATCAACGCCTGCTGCCACAGCGCCATATTGCGGAACAGCTGAAATTTGAACGCCACCAGATAGGCGATAATGCCCAGCGCCAGCGCACGCACGCCCAGGGTCGATCCCAGGATCAGATCCATGATCAGCCCCAAGACAAAGCCGGTGCCGACGTTGACCCGGTGCGGCAGAGCCATCACCCAATAAATCAGAATCAGCACCACCCATGAAGGGCGGAACATATAAATCTGCTCCGGCCACGGCATAATCTGCAGCACCAGCGCAATCAGGAAAGAGAGCCAGATGATCCAGCGCCCGTGACTACGGTAACGGTTCATCAGCGCGCTCCTGCGGCGGCGGGCGGCGTGGCGGCCGCCGACGGCGGCGTCACGGCGCCGGTAGCAGGTGCCGGCACCGGCGCCGGCGGCCCCATGGCGTCAGCCGACGGCAGCACCTGCGGCATCATCTGCATCAGACGCTCGTTGGCGACACGGTGCACTTCCTCCGGCTGACGCGGCATATCGCCGTTGCGATCGGCCCCCCACAGCAGCAGCAGATAACGCAGACGCTGCAGACCGGCGGTCGGACGCGCCTGAATCACCGTATAGGCGCGCTGGTTGTCCACTTTCACCGAGGAAACCACCGCCACCGGATAACCTTCCGGGAAGCGCCCCCCCAACCCCGAGGTCACCAGCACGTCACCCACGCGGATATCGGTGTTGCCCGGCAGATGCTCCAGCTGCAGATCGTCGGCACAGCCGCTGCCGGCGGCAATCACGCGAATATCGTTACGCAGCACCTGAATCGGCAGCGCGTGGGAGGCATCGCAAATCAGCAGCACGCGGCTGGTGTATTTGGCCACCGCCACCACCTGACCGACCACCCCTTTATCGCTGATCACCGGTTGGCCCTCGTAGACGCCGTTATCGGAGCCTTTATCGATCACCACCTGATCGCTGTACGGATCGGAGCCGGCCGAGATCACCTGCGTGACCATTTTTTGTTCGTCCTGACGCAGCGGCGAGCCGAGCAGTTCACGCAAGCGGGCATTTTCCTGCTTGAATTGGCCGAGAAGAAGGGTATCGCTGCCTTTCAGCAGCAGTTCTTGCCGCAAAGCGCGATTTTCGAGTTCCAACTGTTGGCGAGTAGCCAGCGTTTCCGAGACGCTGTCCAGAACCTTACGCGGCCCGTTGGCCAAAAAATAGAAAGGGCTGACTGCGGTATCCATATAGTTTCGTATTTTTACGAACGTACCGAGCCGGCTGTCGGCAACGATCAGGCCAATCGCCACGATCACCGCCAAAAAAAGTCGCAGTTGCAGGGAAGGCCCCCTGCTAAAAATCGGCTTCATAAATTATGCGAGTTCCTCGACAACAGAAGGAGGCAGCGTACAAGATGCATTGATCTTAGACGATACCTCCTTCCAGGGGCTGACTATTCTTCGCTGAACAAATCGCCGCCGTGCATGTCGATCATTTCCAACGCTTTGCCGCCGCCGCGTGCCACGCAGGTCAGCGGATCTTCTGCAACAACGACCGGAATGCCGGTTTCTTCCATCAGCAGGCGATCCAGGTTGCGCAGCAACGCGCCGCCGCCGGTCAGCACCATGCCGCGTTCCGAAATATCGGAAGCCAGCTCCGGCGGACACTGCTCCAGCGCCACCATTACCGCGCTGACGATGCCGGTCAGAGGCTCCTGCAGGGCTTCAAGGATTTCATTGGAGTTCAGGGTAAAACCGCGCGGTACGCCTTCGGCCAGGTTGCGGCCGCGTACTTCGATCTCACGCACTTCATCGCCCGGATAGGCCGAGCCGATCTCATGCTTGATGCGTTCTGCGGTAGCTTCACCGATCAGCGAGCCGTAGTTGCGGCGCACGTAGTTAATAATCGCTTCATCGAAGCGGTCGCCGCCAATGCGCACCGACGAGGAGTACACCACGCCGTTCAGTGAGATCACCGCCACTTCCGTGGTGCCGCCGCCGATATCCACCACCATGGAACCGGTTGCTTCGGAAACCGGCAGGCCGGCGCCGATAGCGGCCGCCATCGGCTCTTCAATCAGGAACACTTCGCGCGCGCCGGCGCCCTGCGCCGATTCGCGGATGGCGCGGCGCTCAACCTGCGTGGCGCCGACCGGCACGCACACCAGCACGCGCGGGCTTGGGCGCATAAAGCTGTTGCTGTGCACCTGCTTGATAAAGTGCTGCAGCATTTTTTCGGTCACAAAGAAGTCGGCGATGACGCCGTCTTTCATCGGACGAATGGCTGCGATATTACCGGGAGTACGTCCCAGCATCTGTTTAGCGTCATGGCCCACAGCCGCTACGCTCTTCGGTGAACCGGCACGATCCTGGCGAATGGCAACCACCGACGGTTCATTCAGTACAATGCCTTGCCCTTTAACATAAATAAGGGTATTGGCGGTACCCAAATCGATGGACAAGTCATTGGAAAACATGCCACGAAATTTCTTAAACATAACTAAAGGATAATCCTGCAAGCTGGGGGCGAAAAATAAAATCCGCCTACTTTACCAACCACACGAAGCAGCGACAAGGCGCAAAAACGTTCTACTTCGGTGAAAATAATCTGCATTATTACTGCTCGAATGCACGGAAATTGGATGAGGCCTGAATTCCCTGAACCAAGGTTCAGTTTACCACCCCTGTCAACGCGCGAAACGGCGTAACACAGCTCATAAAAACTAACATTTTCCCTGATTATCACTGGTGGTAAGCACCTACCAACGTCCGACGGGAAAAGACGGGTTATTCTACGTGAAAAATGCGCAAATATTCAGGTTAAACGCGATAACGACGCGAATATTTTTTGCGCCCAACGTCAATCGGCTCCGGCGGGGCAAGAAAGTCACCCTGTCCGCCATGGATCCCACGCTCTTTTAATGTCTGCCATTCGCTGCGCGTGCGCACGCTGGCAGCAAACAGCCGCGCGCTGGTGCCTTCGCACGCGCTAGATAGACTCTGAACAAATAGCTGGTTCTCGTCGCGTTTATCAATACTGCGCACCAAGCCGGGATGCAGTTTCACGATCTCCACCTGCAACGACTTGATATACGCGGTACTGACCACGGTTAACCCCGCCTGTGACACCGCCAGACGGCAGCCCAGTCCCGCGATCAGACGCAGCACCGGGCGTAAACGGTCGATATGTTGACATACATCCGCCTCTGCAAGTTCAATCAGAATGCGTCGCCGATGACTTTTTTCGCACTGTAACAACGTATCGCGCAGCCAGTTCTGGAACGAGCGCTGTAATAATGAATCAACACACAGCGGAAACGCCAGCGTCTCTTCCGGCCACAGCGCCAGCAGCGGTATGAGCCGGCTCACCTGCAGACGATCGTAACGCTCCGCCAGCCCGAACTGTTTCACCAGCGGCATATATTCAGCAGGGAGCAGTTCTTGAGAACCATCATAAACACGACTCATTATTTCCCGGTGGTGCACCTCGCCCTTCACCGTCACCGCCGGCTTTTGATACAGCCGCGGGCCGCCCCGCTCCAACATCTGCTCCAGCAGAGTACGCCACTTCACGCTGCCGCGCCCCATCTCCGGCACCTGACTGTCGTACACATACCAGCCGTTTTCGCCCTGCAGCGTAGCGTGGCGCGTTGCCTGTTCGGCACGGTCGATCACCTGTTCGGTCGTCTGGCCGCTGCGGTAGGCAACAATGCCGATATGCAAAAAAGCTTCGCGCTCAATCAGCGGCGTAGCAGGCAACGCATCGATAGCGTTCACTAACTGTGCGGCAATGCCATCCGCCTCTTTCAGCGTGCGGTGCGGCAGCAGTACGGTAAAATCGCTGTGGAAATAGCGCGCCAGCAGCGCCGAAGGATAGCGCAGCACAAAAGTAGACAGCAGATTGACCAGCGAATACATCAATTCCTGCACCATTGCGGCGCCATGGGTTTCACGCAGCGTTTCAAAATCCGGCAGGCGCACCATCATCACAATACCATGCGACCCTTCTTCTTCCAGTTGCGTGGTCAATTGGTTATCGAAAAACAGACGGTTATTCAGCCCGGTTTTGGCATCCTGGGCGGCAAAAGCGCGGATCAGGGTATCCACCCGCGTCCGCTCCTCACGCGCCTCGGCCAGATCCGCCAGCAGGCGATCCAGCGCGCTGCTGACGCTCGGCGGCCACTCCCGCATGTCGCCCTGCATCACCTCTTCACGCTCACCGTTCAAAATGCGCCGCGCCCGCCAGGCCAGGCGATCTTCGCCGGCGGCCTGTTCACGCAGCCAGCGCAGGCTGAACAGCAGCACCACCAGCATGACGACAATCGCCAGCGTGACAGCCAGCGTCGAACGCAGCGAATAGCCATCGCTGGCGAAGGGATCGAGATAAGTGATATTCAGCGTACTGCCGGGGTGTTGCATCAGCGGCAAAGAGGTATAGCGATGGCTGCGGGGCGCGGCTCTGGGCTCGCCCGTCAACACGGGCAGTTCATAGTTGAGCAGAATGCCGCTGGCGCTTTCAACGCGCAGTTCCACAATGCCGAGCGGCCTCATCACCAGCGGCAGCCACTGTGTCTGCGCCTGCAGCGAGCTATGCAGCATCGACTGGTCAAGCGAAGTGACCAGCGCATCGAAGCGGCGCTCCATGCGCTCCTGAGTGACATAAAAGAAGCTGTATGAGCACCCCATCAGCATAAAGAACATGGCCAGCGCAACGAGCAGGGTGATCAGTGCAGAGAGTTTGGTGGTAAATCGCATCCCTGTGCCTTGTCCGCTATGGTTAAGTGAGTATGCACCCATTGAAACAAAAAGGTGCCAGCCTACCGATAAAGGTGCAACAGCATAACCCGATTTTATGGTTAACTGTCTGTTTTTTCAGAATACCGCCAGGAACATTACGGCCGGATTCAAGCGCATCCAAGCTACCAAGCCTCGCCGCGGAAAGGAACCTTTAAACGGTAATTTTTTGTTCTTTATCAGAGCATCACTTACCTATTATGCATATAGTCAAATGAGTTGGATTAAAGCATCATTTTAATGAATTATTCTCGCGATCTTTATGACTGAGGTCATGACTCGGCAACATGCCAGCAAACCGAGATAAACAAGAGGACAGTGACATGCGCGCATTATTACTGGAACAACACGGCGAGCAAATCATCAGCCAGGTGCAGGATATCGACGACGACCGCTTGCCGGAAGGCGACGTAACGGTCGATGTGAACTGGTCCAGCCTCAACTATAAAGATGCGCTGGCCATCACCGGTAAAGGTAAAATCGTCCGCCACTTCCCGATGGTGCCGGGGATTGATTTCGCCGGCACGGTACGCAGCAGCAAAGATCCGCGCTTCAGCGAAGGGCAAAGCGTGGTGCTGACCGGCTGGGGCGTCGGAGAAAACCATTGGGGCGGCCTGGCGGAGCAGGCGCGCGTCACCGGTGAATGGCTGGTGCCGTTGCCGAAAGGGCTCGATGAACGCCAGGCGATGATCATCGGCACCGCCGGCTTGACCGCCATGCTGTGCGTGATGGCGCTGGAAGACGGCGGCGTGCGCCCGGATGATGGAGACGTGCTGGTAACCGGCGCCAGCGGCGGCGTCGGCAGCACTGCCATCGCCGTGCTGTCGGCGCTCGGTTACCGAGTGACCGCCATCAGCGGCCGCGACAGCAATACCGACTACCTGAAAACCCTGGGGGCCAAAGAGGTACTGCCGCGCAGTGACTACATCGAAGCGCCGCGTCCGCTGGAAAAACAGCGCTGGGCCGGCGCCGTTGACACCGTCGGCGATAAATTGCTGGCCGGCGTGCTGGCGCAGATGAACTATAACGGCACCGTCGCCGCCTGCGGACTAGCCGGCGGCTACCAGCTGCCGACCACCGTGATGCCGTTTATCCTGCGCAACGTACGCCTGCAGGGGATCGACTCCGTGCATACGCCGCTGCATCAGCGCCAGACCGCCTGGGAGCGTCTGGCCGGCATCCTGCCGGACAGCTTTTATCAGCAGGCCACGCAGGAAATTACTCTAGACCAGGCGCCTGCCGCAGCCCGCGACCTGCTCGACAATAAAGTCACCGGACGCACGCTGGTAAAAATCCGCTGACGCCGTCCGCGGGTGCGCGCCGACGCACCCGCGCCCTGTTCTGCGAAATTTCATATTTTCCCGCCGCATCTCGCTTCCGATCTGCTTTCACGCCATGCTTAACGCATCACCGTGGAGGACAGGCTAATGAAAAAGGTACATCAACTAACCGAGGCTGACGCCACGCCGGAAAGCGTGTTCCATCAGCGCAGAAAAGTGCTGCAGGCATTGGGGATTAGCGCCGCGTCGCTGGCGCTGCCGCTTAGCGCCCAGGCCGATCTGCTCTCCTGGTTTAAAGGCAACGATCGCCCCAAAGCGCCGCCGGGCAAAGCGCTGGAATTCAGCCGGCCGCCACAGTGGCAGGCCAAGCTGGCAATGACGCCGGAAGATAAAGTCACCGGTTACAACAATTTCTACGAGTTCGGGCTGGATAAGGCCGATCCGGCCGCCAACGCCGGCGGTTTGAAGACCGGAGGCTGGAAAGTGCGTATCGACGGCGAGGTGGCCAAACCGCTGACGCTCGATATCGACGATCTGATGAAACGCTTCCCGCTGGAACAGCGCATTTATCGGATGCGCTGTGTGGAAGCCTGGTCGATGGTGGTACCGTGGATCGGTTTTGAACTGGGCAAACTGCTGAAGCTGGCCGAGCCAAACAGCAACGCGCGCTTTGTCGCCTTCCAGACGCTCTACGATCCGGAGCAGATGCCGGGGCAGAAAGACCGCTTTATCGGCGGCGGCCTGCAGTATCCGTACGTAGAAGGCTTACGTCTGGACGAGGCCATGCACCCGCTGGCGCTGCTGACGGTGGGCGTGTACGGCAAAACGCTGCCGCCGCAGAACGGCGCGCCGCTGCGGCTGATCACCCCCTGGAAATACGGCTTCAAGGGCATCAAGTCCATCGTGCATATCCGCCTGACCCGTGACCAGCCGCCGACCACCTGGAACCTGTCGGCGCCCAATGAGTACGGTTTTTACGCCAACGTCAATCCTCAGGTTAATCACCCGCGCTGGTCGCAGGCCAGCGAGCGCTTTATCGGCGCCGGCGGCATTCTGGATGTGAAACGTCAGCCCACGCTGCTGTTTAACGGCTATGGCGATCGGGTCGCTTCGCTGTATCGCGGCATGAACCTACGGGAGAATTTCTGAGTGCGTTTAAAACCTGTGCATATCAAATGGCTGAAAGCCGCGATTCATCTGGCCGCCTTCCTGCCGCTGCCGTGGCTGGTGCTGGCGATCGATCAGGGCTGGCTGAGCGCCGACCCGGCCAAGGACATCCAGCATTTTACCGGGCGTATGGCGCTGAAACTGCTGCTGCTCACCCTGCTGGTCGCCCCGCTGGCGCGCTACAGCCGCCAGGCGATGCTGATGCGCTGCCGCCGGCTGCTGGGGCTGTGGTGTTTTGCCTGGGCGACGCTGCACCTGCTCAGCTACGCCACCCTGGAACTGGGGCTGAATAATATTGCGCTGCTCGGCCGGGAACTGCTCGAACGCCCCTACCTGACGCTCGGCATCGTCAGCTGGCTGCTGTTGCTGGCGCTGGCGGCAACCTCGACCCAACGGGCGATGCGCAGCCTGGGAAAAAACTGGCAGCGGCTGCACAATTTCGTCTATCTGGTGGCGATTCTGACGCCGATACACTACCTTTGGTCGGTAAAAATCATTTCCCCTCAGCCGCTGATCTACGCGCTGCTGGCATTGCTGTTGTTAGCGTGGCGTTACCCGAAATTCCGCGCCTGGTGGCGTTAGAAACCGTCATCTTCCGCACCGTGCGATCTCACAGAACCGGGTAACCCCGGCCAATTAGGGGTTGAATATCTTCGCTGATAAGACCAGTATTTAGCTGCGAATTGCTACGATATCGTTATAATGCCCGACCTTGTCCTGAAGGACAGCGTGATTTTTCCCCGAAAAAGGTGACAAATCGGTAACATCGGGTTATGTTGAACGATGATGGTTTTATTGCCGGAGATACCAGCACAATGGCGGACAAGTCTCACATTTTGCTTCTGAATGGCCCTAATCTGAACCTGCTGGGGACCCGCGAGCCGGAGAAATACGGCAGCACAACGCTGGCAGAGATCGTAAACGGATTAGAGAATCAGGCCTCCGCGTTGGGCATCGCCCTAAGCCATCTGCAGTCCAATGCTGAACACGCGCTGATCGATCGCATTCATCAGGCGCGCGGCAACACAGATTTCATTCTGATTAACCCGGCGGCGTTCACCCATACCAGCGTGGCGCTGCGCGATGCGCTGTTGGCGGTGCAAATCCCGTTTATCGAGATCCACCTGTCCAACGTGCATGCCCGCGAGCCCTTCCGCCATCACTCCTATCTGTCTGATATTGCAGTAGGCGTGATCTGCGGACTCGGCGCGGACGGTTACACATTTGCTTTACAGGCAGCGGTTAATCGTCTGTCAAAAACCCACTAATTGCTCCACAAAAAGAGTACGGAATCACACTCATGGATATTCGTAAAATCAAGAAGCTGATCGAACTGGTTGAAGAATCAGGTATTTCTGAACTGGAAATTGCTGAAGGCGAAGAGTCAGTTCGCATCAGTCGCGCCGCGCCGGCGCAGGCTTACCCAGTCATGCAGCAGGCCTATGCCGCACCGGCACAGCCGGCTCCAGCGCTGGCCACCGCCGTCGCTGCCGCCGAAGCCGAAGCGCCTGCCGCTGCCGCAGCCGTGAGTGGCCATATCGTTCGTTCCCCAATGGTAGGCACCTTCTACCGCACCCCAAGCCCGGATGCGAAAGCCTTCGTGGAAGTGGGTCAGAAAGTCAACGCCGGCGACACGCTGTGCATCGTTGAAGCAATGAAAATGATGAACCAGATCGAAGCCGACAAATCCGGCGTGGTGAAAGCCATCCTGGTGGAAAACGGTCAACCGGTTGAATATGACGAGCCACTGGTCGTCATCGAATAACGAGGCGCACCATGCTTGATAAAATTGTTATCGCCAACCGCGGCGAGATCGCGCTTCGTATCCTGCGTGCCTGTAAAGAACTGGGCATCAAGACCGTGGCCGTGCACTCGGCGGCGGATCGCGATCTGAAACACGTACTGCTGGCCGACGAGACCGTGTGCATTGGTCCCGCGCCGTCAGTCAAAAGCTATCTGAACATCCCGGCGATCATCGCTGCGGCGGAGATCACCGGCGCGGTAGCCATTCACCCTGGCTACGGCTTCCTGTCGGAAAACGCCGACTTCGCCGAGCAGGTTGAACGCTCCGGCTTTATCTTTATCGGCCCGAAAGCAGACACCATTCGCCTGATGGGCGACAAGGTTTCCGCCATCAACGCCATGAAGAAAGCCGGCGTGCCTTGCGTACCCGGCTCCGACGGCCCGCTGACCGACGATATGGATAAGAACCGCGCCTTTGCCAAACGCATCGGCTACCCGGTCATTATCAAGGCGTCCGGCGGCGGCGGCGGCCGCGGCATGCGCGTTGTGCGCAGCGATAAAGAGCTCGAACAGTCCATCAACATGACGAAAGCGGAAGCCAAAGCGGCTTTCAACAACGACATGGTGTACATGGAAAAATACCTGGAAAATCCACGCCATATCGAGATCCAGGTATTGGCCGACGGCCAGGGCAACGCTATCTATCTGGCGGAACGCGACTGCTCCATGCAGCGCCGTCACCAGAAAGTGGTGGAAGAAGCGCCGGCACCGGGCATCACGCCGGAACTGCGCCGCTATATCGGCGAACGCTGCTCCAAAGCCTGTGTGGATATCGGCTACCGCGGCGCGGGTACGTTCGAGTTCCTATTCGAAAACGGCGAGTTCTATTTCATTGAAATGAACACCCGTATTCAGGTGGAGCACCCGGTTACCGAAATGATCACCGGCGTGGATCTGATCAAAGAGCAGCTGCGTATCGCTGCCGGTCAGCCGCTGTCGATCAAACAGGAAGAAGTGAAGATTCAGGGCCACGCGGTGGAATGCCGTATCAACGCCGAAGACCCGAATACCTTCCTGCCAAGCCCGGGCAAGATCACCCGTTTCCACGCGCCAGGCGGTTTCGGCGTGCGTTGGGAGTCGCATATCTACGCCGGCTACAGCGTGCCGCCGTACTATGACTCCATGATTGGCAAGCTGATCACCTACGGTGAAAACCGTGACGTGGCGATTGCCCGCATGAAAAATGCGTTGGCTGAACTGATCATCGACGGGATTAAAACCAACGTTGAACTGCAGCAAAAAATCATGAATGACGAAAACTTCCAGCATGGTGGCACCAACATCCACTATCTGGAGAAGAAGCTGGGCCTGCAGTAACGCACGCTTTAGCCTCTTACGTCATCTGACCAGGGCCGGTGTTCCACCGGCCCTTTTCTTTACGACTGAAGCGCTTGGCAAACGCCGTGCTTGTCGTACAATCCCCTTCCTCTGGTAAATCCATAGCCATAAGCCTCTGCCCGATGCATTTCACGCCGGCGTTATACGCGGCAATACATGGGTTAGGGGGGGAGAAACGGATGGAAAAACGCTTTATTCAGGCTCACCGCGAAGCGCGCTGGGCGCTGGGTCTGACCCTCTTCTACGTGCTGGCCTGGGCGCTGGCCGCCTATCTGCCGGACAGCCGAATCGGCGTCACCGGCCTGCCGCACTGGTTCGAAATGGCCTGTTTGCTGGTTCCGCTGCTGTTCATCATCCTGTGCTGGCTGATGGTGCGCGTCATCTTCCGCGATATTCCGCTGGAGGACCACGATGAAAACTGAAGTGATCGTACCGCTGGTCGCCTACCTGCTGCTGGTATTCGGCCTGTCGATATACGCCTATCGCCGCCGGCAGAGCGGTAACTTCCTCAGCGAATATTTTCTCGGCAACCGTTCGATGGGCGGCTTTGTGCTGGCGATGACCCTGACCGCCACTTACATCAGCGCCAGTTCGTTTATCGGCGGCCCCGGCGCCGCCTACAAATACGGCCTCGGCTGGGTGCTGCTGGCGATGATCCAGCTGCCGGCGGTATGGCTGTCGCTGGGCGTGCTCGGTAAAAAATTCGCCATCCTGGCGCGGCGCTACAACGCCATCACCCTCAACGATATGCTGTTCGCCCGTTATCAGAGCCGCCTGCTGGTGTGGCTGGCCAGCCTGAGCCTGTTGGTCGCCTTCCTCGGCGCCATGACGGTGCAGTTTATCGGCGGCGCCCGCCTGCTGGAAACCGCGGCGGGCGTACCGTACGACAGCGGCCTGCTGATTTTCGGCGTCAGTATCGCGCTGTACACCGCCTTCGGCGGTTTTCGCGCCAGCGTGCTGAATGACGCCATGCAGGGGCTGGTGATGCTGCTGGGCACCGCTTTGCTGCTGGCCGGCGTGATCCATGCCGCCGGCGGCCTGCACGTGGCCGTCGATAAACTGCAGCAGATCGACCCGGCGCTGGTGTCGCCACAGGGCGGCGAGCAGATCCTCAGCCTGCCCTTTATGGTGTCCTTCTGGATCCTGGTCTGCTTCGGCGTCATCGGCCTGCCGCACACCGCCGTACGCTGTATCTCCTATAAGGACAGCAAGGCGGTGCACCGCGGCATCGTGCTCGGCACCATCGTCGTGGCGCTGCTGATGTTCGGCATGCACCTGGCCGGCGCGCTGGGCCGCGCCGTACTGCCGGATCTCCAGGTGCCCGATCAGGTGATCCCGACGCTGATGGTCACCGTCTTGCCGCCGTACGCCGCCGGCATCTTCCTGGCCGCGCCGATGGCGGCCATTATGTCGACCATTAACGCGCAGCTGCTGCAGTCGTCCGCCACCATCATCAAGGATCTGTATCTTGGCGTCCGGCCGCAACAACAGCAGAACGAGACGCTGATCAAGCGTTTCTCCAGCCTGACTACGCTGGTGCTTGGGCTGCTGGTGCTGCTGGCCGCCTGGCGGCCGCCGGAAATGATCATCTGGCTGAATCTGCTGGCCTTCGGCGGTCTGGAGGCGGTATTCCTGTGGCCGCTGGTGCTGGGCCTGTACTGGCAGCGCGCCAATGCGCAGGGCGCCCTTAGCTCAATGGCGGCAGGTGCGGTATGCTATACGCTATTAGCCAGCTTCAATCTGCAGCTCGCGGGCCTGCACCCCATCGTGCCCGCGCTGCTGGTCAGTCTGCTGGCGTTTTACATTGGTAACCTGGTCGGCGAAAAACGCCGCCCGGCGTCATCTTTATCTTCTTAAAGAGAATTGTTATGCCTTGGATCCAACTAAAACTGAACACCACCGGCAACCAGGCGGAAGCGCTGAGCGATGCGCTGGTTGAAAGCGGCGCGGTCTCGGTGACCTTTCAGGACACCCACGACAACCCGGTGTTCGAGCCGCTGCCCGGCGAAACCCTGCTGTGGGGCGACACCGACGTTATCGGCCTGTACGACGCCCAAACCGATATGACCGCAGTGGTCGCCATGCTGGAGCATCACCCGCTGCTGGGCGCCGGTTTCCGCCATAAGATCGAACAGTTGGAAGATAAAGACTGGGAGCGCGAGTGGATGGATAACTTCCATCCGATGCGTTTTGGCGAACGCCTGTGGATCTGCCCAAGCTGGCGCGACGTGCCCGACCCGGACGCGGTCAATGTCATGCTGGACCCGGGCCTGGCCTTCGGCACCGGCACGCACCCGACCACCTCGCTGTGTCTGCAGTGGCTCGACGGCCTCGATCTGGCCGGCAAAACCGTGATTGATTTCGGCTGCGGTTCCGGCATTCTGGCGATTGCCGCGCTGAAACTCGGCGCGGCGCGCGCCATCGGCATCGATATCGACCCGCAGGCGATTCAGGCTAGCCGCGACAACGCGGAGCGTAACGGCGTCTCTGAGCGTCTGGAACTGTATCTGCCCCAAGACCAGCCGGCTGAGCTGCAGGCCGACGTGGTGGTCGCCAATATTCTGGCCGGCCCGCTACGCGAACTGGCGCCGCTGATTAGCTGCCTGCCGAAATCCGGCGGGTATCTCGGCCTGTCCGGCGTACTGGCCACCCAGGCGCAGAGCGTGGCGGAAGCCTATCAGGATATCTTCGAACTCGATCCGGTCGCCGAACGGGAAGAGTGGTGCCGTATCACCGGCCGACGTAAATAATTTCGTTTTCTTTCTTATGAAAAATCCACTGGAAATTTAATCACTTCCGGTGGATTTCTTGTTTTTCCCCCTGTACCCTTTTATTTACCCATAAAAATGATAAGCGTATTATCCTGCATGGAACAGAATAACGGCGCTCAGGAGCTGGCGTCGTCGATCTAAATACTTATACGTTGTCGTTTTTAAAGGGATTGGAAATGAAAAGTAGATTACTGATTATCGCCATGCTGGTAAGCAGCTTCTCGGTCACTGCGGTGGAACATACGCATTGGAGTTACGACGGCGATGAAGGCCCGGACCACTGGGGTAAACTCACGCAGGATTTCTCGCTGTGCAGTACCGGAAAAAACCAATCGCCTGTCAATATTCAAAGCGCGCTGAAAACCCACCATGGTAAATTAAATCTTACTTTCCAACCCGGCAAACAGCAGATCGCCAACAACGGCCACAGCATTCAAATCAATGTCAGCGAAGGGAATACGTTGACGTTGGACAACACGACCTACACGCTGCAGCAGTTCCACTTCCACTCACCGAGTGAAAACGAGATCGACGGTAAACGCTTCCCACTGGAAGCACATTTTGTCTATCAAGATAACGGCGGTGCCTTGGCGGTATTAGCATTAATGTTTAACCAGGGAGCCGCCAATACGCAGTTAGCACAGGCCTGGAAACAAATGCCTACCGATGTGGGCAAAACGGCCGCGCTGTTTCCCCCGATGGATATCAAAGCCTTGCTGCCGAAAAAATTTAACTATTTTCGCTTTAGCGGATCGCTGACCACACCACCGTGCTCCGAAGGTGTCATTTGGATGGTGCTGAATAAACCGGCCACCGCCTCTGCGCAACAAATCTCTCAATTCACCTCCGTGATTCACCACACTAACAATCGCCCTATACAGCCACTGAATGGCCGTATCATCATCGATTAGAGTTCGAGCTGGCCTTTCACTGGCGCTGAAAGGCCACATAGCACAGTCACTCGCCATGCGACTTACCGCATACCCAGCGACCAAGGCAAAGTATTACCCTGATAAACCATGCCGGTTCTTAGTAATCCCCATCTAAACACACGACATTTACAGATAAAATTCTGTTGTTTGGTGATTATTTACCTGAACACAAAATAAGCACAATTAGCCAAACCATTGTTAAATATATATAATATCTTCCCCCTTCACTGTTAACCTCATTTTTATTGAGAGACTGCAGCAAATTGGTCAAAGTTTGGCCTTTCATCTCGGCGAAAAAATGCGTAATATACGCGCCCTTGCGGACACAGTACGGTCATTCTTTGTCTATGCGCATTGGACACCACCAGTTAACAAATTGCCTGATTGCGGCCCCGATGGCCGGCATTACAGATCGCCCATTCAGAACCTTGTGTCATGCAATGGGGGCTGGGATGGCTGTATCCGAAATGCTCTCCTCCAATCCGGAGGTGTGGCGGACGGATAAGTCGCGTCTGCGCATGGTTCATAGCGATGAACCTGGGATTCGCTCCGTGCAAATCGCCGGCAGCGTTCCGGATGATATGGCCGCCGCCGCGCAGATTAACGTCGCCGGTGGTGCACAGATCATCGACATCAATATGGGTTGCCCGGCTAAAAAGGTGAACCGGAAACTTGCAGGGTCTGCCTTGCTGCAGCACCCGGATCTGGTTAAACAGATCCTCCTGGCGGTGGTTAACGCCGTGGATGTGCCGGTGACGCTGAAAATCCGTACCGGCTGGGCGCCGGAACACCGTAACTGTGTAGAGATTGCCCAATTGGCCGAAGACTGTGGTATTCAGGCCCTGACGATTCATGGCCGAACCCGCGCCTGCCTGTTTAACGGCGACGCGGAATACGACAGCATTCGGGCAGTTAAGCAGAACGTTTCCATTCCGATTATTGCGAATGGGGATATTACTGACCCGCATAAAGCCAGAGCAGTGCTCGACTACACCGGGGCCGACGCCCTGATGATAGGCCGCGCTGCTCAGGGGAGACCCTGGATCTTCCGGGAAATCCAGCATTATCTGGACACAGGGGAGCTGCTGCCGCCGTTGCCGCTTGGCGAGGTGAAGCGCTTGTTGATCGGACATATTCGGGAATTGCACGGCTTTTACGGCCAAGGCAAGGGATTCCGGATTGCTCGAAAGCACGTATCCTGGTATCTCCAGGAGCATGCCCCAAATGACCAGTTTCGGCGCACATTCAACGCCATAGAGGATGCCAGCGAACAGCTGGAGGCGTTGGAGGCATATTTCGAAAATCTAGCGTAAAAAAAGAGCTGACAGAACTATGTTCGAACAACGCGTAAATTCTGACGTACTGACCGTTTCTACCGTAAACTCACAGGATCAAGTGACTCAAAAGCCTCTGCGTGACTCGGTTAAACAAGCACTGAAGAACTATTTTGCTCAACTGAACGGTCAAGATGTGAATGACCTGTATGAGCTGGTACTGGCTGAAGTTGAACAGCCACTGTTGGACATGGTGATGCAATACACCCGTGGCAACCAGACCCGTGCAGCCCTGATGATGGGCATCAACCGCGGTACGCTGCGCAAGAAACTGAAAAAATACGGCATGAACTGATACTAGTCAGTTAACGTGTTGCAAAAAGGCGCTTTATCTCATTTGATAAGCGCCTTTTTCTTTTCTGGCTATACGCGGATCAATGATTCGACCTCCTGCCGCAGATGGCTTGTCGCTAATAGCCCGGTCTGCGCCAAAAAATCCTTTGTTGTCGTTCCCCATCCTTCCAACGTAACGTCATCCCCCCGACGAGCGCCGAATTCCGCATTGAGCGTATCCGGATAATCCGCTTCCAACTCAACGATATCTGCGGTCGAGTTATCCATCTGCGATGAAGGGGTGTCTGGAAAGTTGCCCCTCATTTTCATGGTTCCGCCTCTAAAATGCGAGTGGCTAGCGGGGATATAATCTCGGTCAAGATACGCACGCAGAACGCCGGCTAAATAGGATTTTTCGCATCCCACTCCCCTGTATACTGCCGTAGTGTATGGTATACTGACCATTCCTAGAGCCCCCTCAGATTGCCGCGGTCACGCCTTTCCCGACCGATGCGCAGCGCGATTCGCCCTTCGAATGTAAAGTTTTAGTTAATTTCACGATCCGACTAAACGATAACCACGACCCAGTGTCTGAGTCATTGTATCGCTATTGAGTGGCTTCTTTATGCGTTACAGGTTTTTTACCCATAATGCATAAATGAGTGACTATGAAACGTCCGCAAGAATTCCAACGTGCCCTGCTGCACCCCCGCTATTGGCTGACCTGGTTTGGCCTGGCGGTGCTGTTTCTGCTGGTACAGCTGCCCTACCCGCTGCTGCATAAGCTTGGCGTGTGGATGGGCCGCACCTCAATGCGCTTTTTGAAGCGCCGCGTCACCATCACCCGCCGCAACCTGGAACTGTGCTTCCCGGATATGGATGCCGCCCAACGCGAGCGCAAGGTGGTCAGCAATTTTGAATCCCTCGGCATGGGGCTGCTGGAAACCGGCATCGCCTGGTTCTGGTCAGATAAACGCGTCAAACGCTGGTTTAACGTCTCCGGCATCAATCACCTGAAAATGGCGCAGCAGAACGGCCGCGGCGTACTGGTGATTGGCGTGCACTTTATGTCGCTGGAACTGGGCGGCCGGGCGATGGGCCTGTGCCAGCCGATGATGGCGATGTACCGTCCGCACAATAACAAGGCGATGGAGTGGGCGCAGACCAAAGGCCGTATGCGCTCCAATAAGGCGATGCTCGACCGTAAGAACCTGCGCGGCATGGTGCAGGCGCTGAAAGGCGGCGAAGCGGTGTGGTTCGCGCCCGACCAGGATTACGGCCCGCGCGGCAGCGTATTTGCACCGCTGTTCGCCGTCGATCAGGCTGCGACCACCAGCGGCACCTTTATGCTGGCGCGCATGGCGCAGCCGGCGCTGGTGCCGGTAGTGCTGATTCGTCGAGAAAATGGCGCCGGCTACGATCTGCTGATCCAGCCGGCGTTGGAAAACTATCCGCTTACCGACGAAATGGCCGCCGCCGCTTATATGAATAAAGTGGTGGAAAAAGAGATTATGCGCGCGCCGGAACAGTATATGTGGCTGCACCGCCGCTTTAAGACCCGTCCAACAGGCGCGCCTTCACTGTACTAGAGGCTTGCCATGGCATGCCGCCCGCACCGCACATGCCATTGCCTTTCAATAACACGCTACCACATCCACAGGCCAATCAGCGGCGCGGCCAGCACGGTGATAATGCCGGCCAGCATCATCACCAGGCTGGAGACCACGCCCTCTTCCTGCCCCATTTCATAGGCGCGCGCGGTGCCAGCGCCGTGCGACGACGCCCCCAGGCCGGCCCCCTTCGCCAGACGGCTGCGCACCGACAGGCGCAAAAACAGAATATCCCCCACCGCCATGCCGAACACCCCGGTGATCACCACAAACAGCGCCACCAGATCCGGCTGGCCGCCCATCTGCTTCGCCGCCTCCAGCGCGAACGGCGTGGTGATCGAACGCACCGCCAGGCTGCGCTGTACCTCTTCAGGCAGCGTCAGCAGCCGCGCCAGCCAGACCGAGCTGTACACCGCCACACATACTGCAGTGGCCACTCCGGCGCTGAGCGACAGCCAGTGACGGCGGATAATATGCAGGTTCTCATACACCGGCACCGCAAAGGCAATGGTCGCCGGCCCGAGCAGCCACAGCAGCCAGTGGGTCTCCCCCATATAGTCCCGATAGGAGATATGCGTCACCACCAGCAACAGCACCAGAATCATCGGCGTCAGCACCAGCGGCATCAGCAACAGACTGCGGCGACGACGATAGAGCCGCTTATTGGCAAAATAGAGCGCCAGCGTAGCGGCCAGACAGAGCAGGCTGAGGATAAAATCATTCATGACGTTTGCGCCGCTGCAGCCAGAGTTCGAAGCGATAGACGCGGTCCACCACCAGCCCGGTGGCCCCCAGCGTCAGCATAGTGCTGACGGCAATCACCAGAAAAATCTTCCAGCCTTCCACCATCAGCAGTTGCGCGTAGTTAACCACCGCCACCACCGCCGGGACGAAGAACAGCAGCATCTCCGCCAGCAGCCAGCGCGCACCGGCCTGTACCCAACGCAGCGGCAGCACGCGCAGCACGATCAACGCCAGCAGCATCAGCATACCGACAATATTGGCAGGCAACGGTAGATGGAAATGCGCCACCAACTGCTCGGCAAGCAAAAACAGCAGCGCGTATAAAACAACCTGAACGGGAACCTGCAGGCGGGCCAGCAGGGATGGCGCAGCACGACGTAACGCCAGGGACATGGAGAGCGGCCTCAAGCAAAAAAATGACGGATTACAGTATACGCAGCCGGGAAACCCGTACTGAAATGAATTAAAATTATCCACTTCATGCCTCAAGGGAATAGTTTCCCGCCGGTATCGCCCATCGGAGAACAGATTGTGGATGTTCGTACCCTACGCTACTTTGTCGAAGTCGTGCGTCAGCAAAGCTTTACCCGCGCGGCGGAAAAACTGTTCGTCACCCAGCCGACCATCAGCAAGATGCTGCGCCATCTGGAGGATGAACTGGAGTGCACCCTGCTGATCCGCGAGGGGCGCAAGCTGCACCTGACGGACAGCGGCCAGGCGGTCTATCAGCGCGGCGTGGCGATCCTCGACGAATTCCGCCAGCTGGAGGCCGAGCTGGAAGACATCAGCGCGGTAAAAAAAGGCGTGCTGCGGCTGGGCATCCCGCCGATGGTCGGCCGGCAAATCGCCGATCTCATCCGCCACTTTCGCCACGCCTATCCCGGTATTGAACTACGCATCTCCGAGCTGGGCGGTCTGTCCGGCGAACAGCGGGTGCTGGCGGGCGAACTGGACTTGGCGATGACGGTCTACTCGCCCGATACCGACCGGCAGCTGACCTTTCTGCCGCTGCTGACCCACCCGATGTCCGTTGTGGTGCCGCGCAATGCGCACTGGCAACAGCGGAGCCACATCAGCATTCATGAGCTGGCCGAATGGCCGATACTGATTTATAACGAAGATTTCGCGTTGTACAAGATGCTGATGGCAGCCTTCCGCCGCGCCGAACTGGAGCCGCGCATCGCGGTGCGCAGCGGCCAGTGGGATTTTCTGGCCTCAATGGTGCAGGCCGGCGTCGGCATCGCCGCCCTGCCGGAGCCGGTCTGTCAGTGGCTGGATGAGGAAAGCCTGCTCTGGCTGCCGCTGGAACCGCTGATGGAGTGGAAGGTCGGGCTGATCTGGCGTCAGGACAGTTACCTGTCCCACAGCGCTCAGGCCTGGATCGCCTGCTGCCGCGACCATCTGTCGACAATGAAATAAAAAAGGGCTGAATATCTTCAGCCCCTTGAGGTTGATGACAAAGTCGTCTGATGGCCCGAGATACCCGGGCCTAGCGTAACGAGGGGCGCTCCGGCGGCTTACGCCGCTACGACCCCATCGCCACGCTCTCCCTAATAACTAACTTTGTCAGCACTCTGAAGGGGCTGAATCTCTTCAGCCCCTTCTGCTTAGTCCGGCACGCGCCGGTTTACCCCTCGCGCTCCACCAGCAGCGCCTCCAGCAGGTCGAGATCGTGCAGCAGCTTTTGCAGCGTCTCATTGCTGATTTTCTGCGTCGCGCGCAGATGGTACAGCTCACCGCGTTCGGCGCGCAGCGCGGTCAGGCGGAAGCGCCGCTCAAGGTTTTCCAGCTCCAGCGCGTTTTCAATATCGTCTTTGCTGGCAACCCGGCGGCGCAGCATGCCGACCACGCGCGAACTGACCTCTTTCAGCACCTGCGGATCGATATTTTCCTCGGTATCCGCCGTCAGCCGCTCTTCCATTTTGTTGATGCTCTCGATCGCCACTTCCGCCGCCATCGCAATCGCCATCCGCTCTTCGCCCTTACTGACGCTCGAGTCCGCCACCTGTACGCCGCGCAGCAACAGCGGCAGGGCAATAACGCCGACAATCAACGACAGCAGGATCACCCCGGCGGCGATAAACACCAGTTGATAACGCGCCGGGAAGGCACTGCCGTCGCTGAGCAGCAGCGGAATCGACAGCACACCGGCCAGCGTAATCGCCCCGCGCACCCCGGCAAACGACGCTACCCACAGCTCACGCGTGGTGTAGTTGCCAAACTGCAGCGGACGTTTTTTCAGCAGTCGTTTGCTGGCGCCCTTCATCAGCCACAGCCAGGTAAAGCGCAGCAGCAGCAGCGCGGCATAGATAATCGCCACGTCGGCGAACAGGTACCAGGTCTGAATCGTCGGATCCAGCTCCGCCTGCAGCATCGAGGTTTCCAGAATCCCCGGCAGCTGTAGGCCCAACATGATGAACACCATGCCGTTAAACACGAATTCCAACATCGCCCAGACGCTGTTGGCGCGCAGGCGCATCGCCAGCGGCGCATTGCGGATCACGCCGGACTGGCTGATAGTCATCCCCGCGGCGACCGCCGCCAGGATCCCCGATACGCCGATATGTTCGGCAATCAGGTAAGAGGCGAACGGCAGCAGCAGTAAAAAGACGATTTGCGTCGCCGGGTCGTCGCCGCTCCAGCGGCTCATCACGCGCAGCGACTTACTGTAAGTCCAGGTTACCGCCACGCCGGCCAGCAGGCCGCCGATCGCCACCTTGAGGAACTCCAGCGTCGCGCCGCCCACGGTGAACACCATGGTGCCCATCGCCACCGCAATGGCAAACTTGAGCGACACCAGGCCGGAGGCGTCGTTCATCAGCGCCTCGCCCTCCAGCACGCCCATAATCGGTTTAGGGATACGCCCTTTGCCGACGATGCCGGACAGCGCCACGGCATCGGTCGGCGACAGCACCGCCGCCAGCGCGAACGCCGCCACCAGCGGAATACCCGGCACCATCAGGTAGATCAGGTAACCGACGCCGACCACGGTGATCAGCACCAGCACCAGCGCCAGCCCGAGCACCTCGCGGCCATGATGAATAAACTCGCGCATCGGCGTTTTCCAGCCGTCGGCAAACAGCAGCGGCGGGATAAACAGCACTAAAAACAGTTCCGGATCGAAGTCCACGTGCAGCCCGAAATGCGGCCAGGCCAACAGCGCACCGATGGCGATTTGCATTAAGGGGAGCGGCACCTGGAACGGCAACATACGCGTCACCACCCCAGACAGGGAGACCACCAGGATCAAAATGAGGATTGTAAAAAAGATTTCCATGCTTTCCTTAGACTCTACGGTTTCGACCTCAACGGCGCATTGCCAGAGTATGTGCCAAATAGTAGATCACTTTTTTTACGTCGGTGAAAGCTTGTTGTGCCTTTCAAAACGGCGAAATAGATTAAGGAGAGTAATCTGAAACCGGGACGCGCCAAACGCGTCCCGGCAGAGGATTTAGATGGCCCAGCCACCGGCGTAAAACACCACCAGCGCTACGGCAATGACGACGGTGCCGATATTCAGCTTACGCCATTCACCGGAGAAAACGCGGCCGATCACCAGCGCGCTGAAGCCCAGCATAATGCCGGTAACGATGTTGCAGGTCAGCACGATAAACACCGCGCACAGCAGGCCGGACATCGCGTCGACAAAGTCGTCAAAGTCCAGCTTGGTGACGTTGCTGAGCATCAGCAGGCCGACATACATCAGCGCCGGCGCCGTCGCATACACCGGCACCAGGTAGGAGAGCGGCGACAGGAACAGAATCAGCAGGAACAGCAACCCCACCACGGTAGCGGTCAGGCCGGTTTTACCGCCGGCTGCGGTGCCCGCCGCCGATTCGATATACACCGCCGCCGGCGCCGCGCCCACCAGCGCCGAGAAAATGCTGCTGACCGAGTCAGAGGTCAGCGCCTTACCGCCGCTGACGATCTGGCCGTCTTTATCCAGCAGGTTCGCCTGCCCGGCCACCGCGCGGATGGTGCCGGTAGCGTCAAACACCGCGGTCATTACCAGCGCCAGCACGCTCGGCAACACCACCGGCTGCAGTGCCCCCATAATATCCAGGCTGAAAATCAGCGAGTTGCCCTGCTCATCGGCCAAACTCGGCATGGCAAACAGCCCCTGATACTTCACCGCCGGATCGAAAATCAGGCCGATAACGGAGATGGCGATAATCACCAGCAGAATGCCGCCCGGCACCCGCAGCTTCTCCAGACCGAAAATCACCGCCAGCCCGAGCAGCGTCATCACCACCGGGAAAGAGGTAAAGGCGCCCAGCGCCACCGGCAGCCCGTCCAGCGGGTTCTTCACCACCAGGCCGACGCCGTTGGCGGCGATCAGCAGCAGGAACAGGCCAATACCGATGCCGGTGCCGTGCGCCACGCCCATCGGCAGGTTACGCAGGATCCATGAGCGGATGCCGGTCACCGAGATCACGGTAAACAGCAGCCCCATCAGGCATACCGCACCCAACGCCACCGGAATGCTGATCTGCTGGCCCAGCACCAGACTGAAGGCGGTAAACGCCGTTAAAGAAATGGCGCAGCCGATCGCCATCGGCAGATTCGCCCACAGCCCCATCAGCAGCGACCCGAAGCCGGCAACCAGACAGGTGGCGACGAACACCGCGGTCGGCGGGAAACCGGCCTTGCCCAGCATGCTCGGCACCACAATCACCGAATAGACCATCGCCAAAAAGGTGGTCAGGCCCGCCACCACTTCCTGCCGCACGCTGCTGCCGCGCTGCGAAATTTTAAAATAACCATCAAGCCCGCCTTTTGCTGTTGCGGCGTTATTCGCTTGAGAATTCGACATGTTGCTGTCCCCTGTAATCACTGCTCGTCTGTTGCAGAAGGTGTTTTTAACGTCCGCAGCCGACAGGACAGAATCGTTTCCGTCACGTTTGCTCCCAATTCCTTGCACCGCGCGGCAGATAGCGGCCGCGCACAAGGCAAACGATTAACTCTCGGCATGAGGTACGGGTGAATTTATAGTGTTTTTACTGAAGCAAACGATTATCCAGCCTTCTATACCGTCCGATCAACTAAAGATCGCGACGAGCAAAGCAGAAAGTCGTCGATCCGGCGATTTTAACGTCTGGCGCAGAGCGCGGCGGACTCGGCCGCCGCATGATGAGGCTCCCGTGCTCAGGACGGCATGGCCTGCGGCTCCATAAACATCAGCTCCCAAATATGGCCGTCCAGATCCTGAAAGCCGTGGCCGTACATAAAACCATGGTCCTGCGGCTGGTTATAGGTGTTGCCGCCGGCGGCGATCGCCTTGCGAACCAGATCGTCCACCGCCGCACGGCTGGGCCGCGACAGACAAAGCAGCACCTCCGTGGCCCGTTTGGCATCGCCGATCGGGTTGGGGGTAAACATTTTGAATTTATCGTGGGTTAACAGCATCACATAGATGGTGTCGCTCACCACCATGCAGGCGGCGCTGTCGTCGGTGAACTGCTGATTGAATGCAAAGCCCAGCTGACCAAAGAAATCCATCGAGGCGGGCAAATCGCTGACCGGCAAATTCACAAAGATTTGAGTCGTCATGGGCCATCTCCGAGAAGCAGTGACCTATCGAGTATAGTCCAGACGGTTAAAGCAGCAGATGATAAGGGCCGCCCTGCTCCAGCGCCCGCTGGTAAGCCGGGCGCTGATGAATGCGCCGCAGAAAATCACGCAGCTGCGGACAGCCGTCCAAGCCGCCGCGCGCGGCCATCGCCTCCAGCGGAAAACTCATCTTGATATCGGCAGCGCTGAAATCATGACCGGCAAACCAGGGGTTGGCGCGCAGGTGTTGTTCCAGATAGTCACGGTGCACGGCGATCTGCCTATCGAGATAGTTACGCTGCACCCCTTTACCGATGGCGCCGGCCAGCTTGCGCAACAGCAACGGCACCGGCGGCTGACCGAGGCGGCCAAACACCAGCTTCATCACCAGCAGCGGCATCAGCGACCCTTCCGCATAGTGCAGCCAGTAGCGGTACTGCTGACGCGCATGAAAGTCGGTGGGCATAAACTGCCCCTGCGCATCGTAGGCTTCCTGCAGATATTCGATGATTGCGCCGGACTCGGCCAGCGTCAAATCGCCGTCGACAATCACCGGCGACTTACCCAGCGGATGGATTTTCTTTAACGCCGGCGGCGCCAGCAGGCTTCCCGACTCACGCTGATAACGCTGCACCTGATAGGGCTGCGCCAGCTCTTCTAAAAACCACAAAATAGGCTGCGAGCGCGAGTTATTCAGATGGTGCACAATGATCATCCGACGTCCCCGATGCGCTGCCAGACCAGCTCGCCAATCTGCACGCCGTTACCGATTTGCAGCGGCGCGGTGCGCAGCGTCAGCTTATCGCCGACAAAAGTATAAAAGCGCACCTGACGGCTGCCCACCCAGTTGGGAAACGAACAACCTTCAACCTGATGGATCACGCGCTGGTCCGGCTCATCAATCTGGTAGCGACCAAAGTAGCAAATCATATTGATAAACGCCGCCCGCAGCTCCTGGTCGCTGCCCTGCGCCAGATCTTCCGAAGCAAAACGCGGACGCTCCGCACTATACAGCTGCGCCGCCATGGTGCCGTTGGCTTCGTAGTTGATGCGGCCCACCACCTGCGCGCCGAGCGGATAGCTTAGCGTACCCGCTTCGCTCTTGAATACCGAAGACACCAGTGACCAGCTGCCAACAAATGCATTTGTCGTCATCACTCATCCTCCACCAACCCACTTTATTTAAAGGTAGCGGTGAATGGTTTGCTCCGCCAGCCTGCCCCCTCACAGAAAATCAATTTTTTTGACAGACACACTCAAAACTCTCTGATTTTAACTTCACCAGCACCTGGTTAATATTTAACACATCGAGACGCAGCGGCGACTCACATAAAAAAATACTCTGAGGATTGCATCATGAAAAACATCAAAAAATTTGCTACTGCTTTACTGCTGACCGGCGCAGCCTTTACCGCAACGGCTGCCGAACAACCTGCTGCACAGCCTGCCGCTAACGCGCAGAAAATGGGCGTGATTTCCGTCAGCGGCGCCGCCAGCCTGAGCGCGCTGGAAGACGCACTGGCCAGTAAAGCCGCCGCGGCCGGCGCCAGCAGCTATCGCATCACCTCCGCCGGCGGTCAGAATAAATTGCACGGCACCGCAGAGATCTTTAACTAAGCCGTCTGCACAGCGACAAGAAGCCAGAAGCCCCTGCCGGGGCTTTTGTGGTTTTAGAGGCTATGCAACGTGTGGCGATAACAATTCTTTTAGAACATTAATATGCACGCCTAAAACTTCCTATTGAGGATTCAGTACGCCACCAGACAGAAAAATCAACATAACATACTAAAAAATATAAATATTAATTAAAAAACTGCCCACCGCAATCTATATCAAAACGTTTCAAAAATTGTGAAAATGCGAACAAAAAGACATCAATACAATAGTTTTTTACTGCTATAGAGATATGACGAGTAAAAAATCAGAATAAAAAAGAATTTTCCGGCAGAACCACGGCCATACCTGCACTTTGATTTTTTTCAGAATAAAATAAGCAAACAAAATAGGCTATCCATCCGTAACCGTAATAATATTTTACTAAAAGCCTACAAAGCAATATGGCAGTATAAAGCCCTCAATACGTCATCATTAACAACCGTTCATCCTAGATAAGCAGCCATCATTGATTGAAACATCTGATAGATATTTCAACCTGTGATTATTAATAATATATCCATCCAGGCGTAAACATGAGATTAATTCAAGTTCGCAATGAATTAATGTCAATTCTCGGCCATAAATAAACAAAAATTTATTTACACATTGGAAAGGCGGAAAAATAAAAACACAACTAAAAAATATGTGCTGTTCTCAAATCAAATATATATAAGGGATGTATGTTATGAGTAATATTGAATATGAGATTTTAAAGCCGACCTTCACCCGCCGTGTCATTACTCAATCCAGCGTGGTGATTTCCCCTTCAATACTCTCGCAGGCCGTTGATGTAAGTTCGCATGTAGATAAAAATGCACAAAAACCAGCAAAAGGCCTCCCGGGATATTTCACGTATGGCTGGAAGAGAGCAGCAGAGGAAATTATAAAAACACATTCTATGGGGGTGAAAAACATTTCACTTCGCTTTGTCTCTAACGCATCAAAACATGATGATATTAATGCCGGGTTATCGGAGTTCGAAACGCTGATTTCTCTTATTCTACGCGAACTGGTGGGTTTGGACATAAACCTGATCGTTGATCCTTTTGGTCTTGCGTTAACGCAGGACGGCCAATGGGGCGTTAAAAATTCACAGGGAGATTTTGATAAAGAGAGAACGTATGAGCTTCTGGAAAAAGTCGGATACATCCTTTCCATCAATAAGATTCATGGTGTCGTTACACTTGGACGGATTCCTGAAGAAGTCAAGATGACAAAAAAAGGAATTGTTTCAGGAGGCGGAAACACGAAAATTTACTCATTCTCACAAAATAGTGAGACGAGTACAGCCTATGTATACCTTGATAGCGTCGGTCATAATACGGGACAAAAGATTCTACCTGGAAACATCATCGAAATGGACTTATGGGCCCTGATGGATATATGGCATGGTGCTGATGTTTCGGTCATAAAACCCATGGAGAGCTATCACTTGATGAGTTCATTAAAGCACTTCATCAGTGATGAAACAGCACGCTCACTTTTCCTTAATTCTGAACAAGTTAGCGCCATCGTATCTCGCCATCGGTTCATTCAAGAAACGATAAAAGAAATGACAGCCAACCCTGCCATATTATCTGAAAAATGTGAACGATTGCAGCTTGCCGGATACACAGTTTCAGGAACAACATATATGCTGTCATTACTGGCACATGAAAAAGGCCCTGATATGGCAAGAGCCAGACTGGAGGAGATGTGGTTGACGGCATTAGGCGTAATGGGGGATCGTTGCGCCTGTCTGATTGACAGAAATGTCTCTCGCTTCCTTGATGGCAGTATTCTTTGCTGATTACCGGCTAAACGCCATGAGCAAAGAGAACCTCTTTGCTCTTTATTGTTATGCATAATAAAGAAGGTCGCATGTTACGAAAAAAGGAAGATCTATTTTTTTTATCCGTCATGATTGTGACATTCATGATCGGTTTCGATACCACCGGTTTAGGAGTCGCCATTCCTGACATTGCCGTCAGATTAGGTTTTGGCATAAAGGAAGGCACCTGGTTAAGCGTTTCATATACGGCAGGTTTTGCCGCCTTTCTATTGCCAGCAGGAATTATTACCGATAAAACTGGCTACCGTTTAACCTTGTTATCTTCATTATCTGTTTTTGTGCTTTCATCCGTTTATTCAACGTATTGTGAAACCCTCACGGAATTCACCACCATAAGATTGATTCAAGGAATTTCTGCAGCATTCCTGAATACTTCGGCAATGGCACTACTTAACGTACTGTATCCCATTGGCGGCCCCCGTGACCGGGCAGGTGCATTTAAAAAATGGTCAATGTTTCTTGGCTTAAGTTTTGCTCTTGGGCCTATTTTAGGCAGCCTGATTGTATCCTACCTTTCATGGGGATGGATTATGCTTATCAACATCCCGCTGAGCTTGGTGGTACTGTTCCCATTTGTTGGCAGTACTGCCATGGAGACGTTCAAAAAAGGGGCTCTTGGTCAGGTATCGTTAACGAGTACGCTTCCTGCGACGATTATCCTTCTGTTCATCACCATGAATCCGTATTTCAATCAGACATTCTCCGGCCTTGGCAGGCATCTTTTTTACGCTATAATCATAGCTTGCCTTATTGTACTTGGATCATTACATCTATTTTCTTCAAAGAGTTTTACTCGACTGCCTGAACTGAAGAACGTAAATTTTCTTATTTCTTTATTACTCCCTATTTTCTTTTCTATCTCTTACTGGAGTCTTTTCGTGACTCTCCCCGGATACATCACGGTGAAATTTAATTATTCCCCGATGATGGTCATGACGTCTATGCTATGTCTTTCCATTCCTTTAACACTCATACCTGTTTTTACACTGCAAGATAAACTAAAACTAAATGCCATGAGTGGGTTTGTTTTCATCGCTCTCGGTTTGCTGGCATTGGCATACCTTTTCAATACCAATGTGAAACACCAGGGGTTACTATTGGATATCACTCTTTTCATTATGGGGTGTGGGGCAGCCATATTGAATCCGATTATGGCACGAGTAGTGATGGATAATGTCGCGCCAGAGAACTCAGGCCTTGCTGCCGCGATAACAAGTACATTACGCCAAATGGGTTTTGCTGTCGGGGTGGCATTTTATTCTTTAATGACCGATTCTAATATTTCGAACGGCCTGAACATTAGCGAATCGCATGCATTTATTGCATCATCCATCCTACCTCTGATTGCTCTTTCTATCTGTATTTACTTAAACAAACGCAGTCAATTATTATCAAAAGCACATTGAGAACCATCCAAAATCGATAGTGCAACACATAAAAACCCTGCCGAAGCAGGGTTTCACTTTCTTCACCATCTAAAAAGTGATGCAATTAGCATGCTTCAGACCACCAGCCAGCGCTCATACGGCATGCAAACCTTTTAACTTAGTCAGCTCGAAAGAATTGGATACTTTTCGTAATCAAGCATAGCTATTCGCCGGCTTTCAGCACATAGCCGCTCGTAAGCGCTATTTGACTGAATAAAAGCGCATAAAAACACCGAGCGCATGCGACACCCGATGCTTAATTTCCTCATCAGACAGTGTCTTTCTCGCGCCGAGCTTTATCTCCAGACTCGTCATGCCCAACCATAATCCGGCTAAATCATCAGCGGCTTCGCGCGGGTTACATGATATCAGCACGCCTTCGTCAACGGCTTCAGCAATAATAGATTCCAACATCTGCTGCGCCCTGCCGGGGCCTGCGACGTAAAATCGCCGTGGTAAATCCGGATGACGAATGGCAGCAGAGGCAATCAGCCGATCCCATCCGGTCAGCTCACGCTGATTTATAAAACGGACGAACCGGTTTCCAAATGCAGTCAGCGTATCCGTCAGTGAATGGTTATGCCGTTTTGAAAAATCTTCATCACTGATTGTTAAATCTGATTCCTGCCGTAATACCGCTTCAATGAGGATGTCTTTGTCGGCAAAGTTTGCGTACAGGGTGGCCTTTGCCACGCCAGCGACACGGGCAATTTCCTCCGTGGTGACCTCCAGTCCTTTTTCCAGAAATAATTTTCGCGCAGCCTGAAGTATCGCGCGTTCTTTGAGCGGATCTTTAGGGCGACCTTTTTGGCGGTTTTTTTCGTTCATCGTTTATGGCCTGAAAGGAGGGCGCTCATGATTAACCCCCCGATAACGGTAATGTGTTCAAGAGCAATATGGAACTCCTGCGTACGTTCTGGCTCACTGAATGTCCAGAATGGATGTCCCACCGGGATAGTCAGCAGTGTAAACACAATCAGCATTACCGATCCAATCCAGCCATAGCCTGCACAATTAAAAATTATCAGTGCGGAACCACAGAGCTGACACAGGATGGTGGCAACCGCGAAGAGAACCGGCCAGGGAAGACCCGCCGTCGCCATTTCCTGGACGATCACCCCAAAATTGAATACGCCAAAAACACCGGCCATCCAGAAGAAAAAAGTCAATAAAACACGGGATAAGCAGAGCGTTAGCAAAAAGGACTTCGAGTTAGTCATCAGGGTTTCCACAACAGTCATTAAGTAGACTGATGAGTCTACTAACATTTATCAGACTTTCAAGTCTATTAATTAAAGGTGACCACACTTCATGCTGTCAATGAGGCTAAAACGCGCCTTGCCCTCCGCTTCTGGCACAAAACCGCCATAAGCGGCTGAACTGCAGGTCTGACGGTTAAACTGGTCACGGTTTTTTTACCTTCTCCGACGTAACCGATAACCCAAAAGTACTGACCCTATCCCAAAATCCTGCTCCATTCAGAAACAGAATTCCGGCATGATAAACACGCCCCTGCAGGAGGAGCATTAATCCAACTCAAAGCAGAGCTGAAGCTTGCAGGAGCGGAATTGCCGCTGATATTTTATCCATGCTTCAAAAAGAGGCGGGAATAGCATTGCGATTTGTTTGGTTAAAACGCCGTGACGGGCGTCTAAGGCGCTTAGGGTTGCTGGTCGTAGATTGAAACTGCTATAAGGGTTCGCTATGTCACGGAAATGACGTTTTTTACCGCAAGGGAGTTGCTCATATCATGAAGAAATTACCCGGCAACCTGTATCACCTGTTTTATGACGAGTTACCGCCCGAACGCTATGACAGGATCATCACCCCCCGTGAAGCATGGCGCGAGATATGCCGACATTATGTGTTGGATTCTGGCAGCTCCGGCGGGTTTAACATGTTCGGGGATGACATACAGCCTCGCTCCCCGTGGGACACCCAGACAGTGAATGAAACCGGTAGATACGCCAGTAAGTTAAAGGGTGATATAGAGTGCGGCAATGTTGTTTACATTGATGATAAAGAAATGTGGAGCAGCACACGTTTTGCTTTTTATATCAATGATAATGGTCGTTTGGTAGGTTGTGGTGGGGTTAATTCATTCATGCTGGGCGGTGGTAACCGCATCACTGACTACTACGAACAGGCAATAAGGCGCAGGGGGGAACGCTCGCGACCTTTGCCAACGGTAAGGCCTGCGGAATATTACACGCCACCCCAGCACGCTCAAGCAGCAAAAAAGCAGCTTAGCACGTTGAACAGTAAAGCCGTTGGGCGGTTGCTAGCCGCCGGGGGGATATACAATCAGAACGTGGAAGGTTTCGCACAGACGGCTAAGCAGCTTGGTGGCGATGCGGCCGAAGGTTTTACCCAGGTGGCTAACCCTCAGTCAATAGGTTCGCTGGTTGCACTATCTTCAATAGCTGCTGTTACTCGTATGCCCGGCGGCAACATTGCTAATATGAAGTCGTTAGAAGAACTTCAGCATTTTCTAGGGACTTACAAGGGCGATAAAAAATTACTCAACAATATTGATGTTATTAAAATGGATTATATTCAGAGGCCGAGAGGTGAGTTAGTGGCGTTACGCTCTGAATTTGATAATAAAGTAAGAGGTAAATTTATAAAGAGCATTGCCGATAGTCCTGATGTTATTTCTAGGTTCGATAATGATGTTAGAACTAATATGCTAAAAGGCATTGTTCCAAAAGGCTATCAGGTTCATCATAAACTACCGTTGGATGATAGTGGGACAAATAACTTTGATAATCTTGTGTTGATTAATAGGGCGCATGAACATGCGGTGTTTACGACTGCGCAAATAAGAGTAACAAAGGCTCTTGGTACATCAGAAAGCAAATCGATTTTATGGCCTGTTCCAAAGGGTATAGTCTATCCTTAAGGGGGACGTATGACAGAAATTAATAAAGCAGTAAATTTATTTAATGGGGTTTGCCAGCAACTAGGAGGGGAGCCTAACCCGCCTTACCAAGGCGAAGTTAATAATTATCACTTTAGCCGGGGTATTGAAGACGAACAGCCGGAGTTTTGGAAGCAATACGGCGATTTTGTCCGTATCAGTGATGGGGTTGATTTTGATGGGATAATCTTTCACCCTTTGAGCAAAGAAGATGAGAATAATATTTTCTTGAATAATGATATTTTGTCTGAGGAAAAGGGTTTTTATAATGAAGCCCTGGATGGATTTATTGTTATTGGCTCAAATGATACTGATACTTTCGTTTTTAATACTGAAAATAAAAAATGGGAAGCTCGAGACCGTATAGCGGTCGATTATGTTTATGATTCCTGTGATACGTTAAGCGATTTGATTATAGTTCAAATGGAAAGGTTAAAAAAACGTCATGGCTTGTAGTTGTGCCTGAAAAATGTTGCATATGAAAATAAAGCCGCCCGTGGGGCGGCTCCTGTTATTCAGAGGGCAATTCATAATCTTTGAAGCGGATCACCTCTTCCCCTAACCAGTCGTTTACCTCTTTCATGCGTTCTTGCAGCGGGATTAACTCGTTACGGACAAACACCTGAGCGGCTTTTTTGACGTCGCCAAAACCGCCGGTATTGCTGGGGATAATCCCCATCATTTGCGGCGGGACGCGGTGGGCGCTCAGCAGGTCATCGCGGCTGACGTTCTTGATGTTGAAAAAATCGTCTTTGGTGGCGACCTCGGACAGCGGCACGATCTTGATACCGTCCGGTTTACCATTCAGCGCGTACAATCGACTGAACTGCAGGTCTAACTGTTAAACCGGTCACGGTTTTTTTACCTTCTCCGACCTAACCGATACCCCAAAAGCACCCAGTCAAATTTTTCCTTTGCAGACATAAAAAAAGCCCCGTGTATCGGGGCTTCTGGCGCGGACATTGGCAGAAATGTCTGAGGTATTTTTTAGAACGGGATATCGTCGTCAAAATCCATTGGCGGTTCGTTGCTGCTGGCCGCCGGCGCGCTGCTTGGCGCTGGGCGCGACTGCTGTTGCTGGCCGCCGCTGAACTGGTTGCCGCCCTGCGGCTGCTGAGGCTGACCCCAACCGCCCTGACCGCCCTGACCACCGCCTGCCGGTGCACCGCCGCCGCCCTGACGGCCGCCCAGCATCTGCATGGAACCGCCGACGTTTACCACCACTTCGGTGGTGTAACGGTCCTGGCCGCTCTGATCGGTCCATTTGCGGGTCTGCAGGGAACCTTCGATATACACCTGCGAGCCTTTACGCAGATATTCGCCGGCCACTTCCGCCAGCTTGCCGAACAGCACAACGCGGTGCCACTCGGTCTTTTCTTTCTGCTCGCCGGTCGCTTTATCGCGCCAGCTTTCGGAGGTAGCCAGGGTCATGTTGGCGACCGCGCCACCATTCGGCATGTAACGGACTTCGGGGTCTTGGCCCAGATTCCCGACCAGAATTACTTTGTTTACGCCTCTGCTGGCCATGAACTCTCTCCTGAAGAATGATTTTTACACAGTATAAACGAGTCAGTTTACCACGCGAAAGCTGAAACCACACCCGCCTTGATAACTGCGCATTGTATTCCACAATTGTCATCGCGATCGACAACGTTTCATACGAACACTGGATATTCATTCAGGCTTTTTTGTGTCATAATTATGCGTTTCGTACTGGATGTGGCGTTTTTTTGCGCACCTGGTCACAAAACCAACCGTAAAGCCGCACGGCGTATCACCAAGACGGGAAGTGTAAATGGACAATATCGAAGTTCGTGGTGCTCGAACCCATAATCTCAAAAACATCAACCTGATCATCCCGCGCGACAAACTGATTGTGGTCACCGGGCTGTCCGGCTCCGGCAAGTCCTCGCTGGCCTTTGATACGCTGTATGCCGAGGGGCAGCGCCGCTACGTCGAATCGCTCTCCGCCTACGCCCGCCAGTTCCTGTCGCTGATGGAAAAACCGGACGTCGACCATATTGAAGGGCTGTCGCCGGCGATCTCCATCGAACAGAAATCGACCTCGCACAACCCGCGTTCCACCGTCGGCACCATCACCGAAATTCATGACTATCTGCGCCTGCTGTTCGCCCGCGTCGGCGAGCCGCGCTGCCCGGACCACCACGTGCCGCTGGCGGCGCAGACCGTCAGCCAGATGGTCGACAACGTGCTCACCCAGCCGGAAGGCAAACGCCTGATGCTGCTGGCGCCGATCGTCAAAGATCGCAAAGGCGAACACACCAAAACGCTGGAGAACCTGGCGACGCAGGGCTATATCCGCGCGCGCATCGACGGCGAAGTGTGCGATCTGTCCGATCCGCCGAAGCTGGAGCTGCAGAAGAAGCACACCATCGAGGTGGTAGTCGACCGCTTTAAAGTACGCGAAGACCTGGCGCAGCGGCTGGCGGAGTCGTTTGAAACCGCGCTGGAGCTGTCCGGCGGCACCGCGGTGGTGGCCGATATGGACGATGACAAAGCGGAAGAGCTGCTGTTCTCCGCCAACTTCGCCTGTCCGATCTGCGGTTACAGCATGCGCGAGCTGGAGCCGCGCCTGTTCTCGTTCAACAACCCGGCCGGCGCCTGCCCGACCTGCGACGGCCTGGGCGTGCAGCAGTTCTTCGACCCGGATCGCGTGGTGCAGAACCCGGAGCTGTCGCTGGCCGGCGGCGCCATCCGCGGCTGGGATCGCCGTAATTTCTACTATTTCCAGATGCTGCGCTCGCTGGCGGAGCATTATCAGTTCGACGTCGAAGCGCCGTTCAACAGCCTGAGCGCCAGCGTGCAAAAGGCAGTGCTGAACGGTTCCGGCAAAGAGTCGATCGAGTTTAAATACATCAACGATCGCGGCGACACCACCGTGCGCCGCCATCCGTTTGAAGGCGTGCTGCACAATATGGAGCGCCGCTATAAAGAGACCGAATCCAGCGCGGTGCGCGAAGATCTGGCCAAATTTATCAGCAACCGTCCGTGCACCTCCTGCCACGGCACCCGCCTGCGCGAAGAAGCGCGCAACGTGTTTGTCGAAGACACCACGCTGCCGGAGATTTCGGATCTCAGCATCGGCCACGCGATGACCTTCTTCCAGAACATCAAGCTGAGTGGCCAACGCGCCAAAATCGCCGAGAAAGTGCTGAAAGAGATCGGCGACCGCCTGAAGTTTCTGGTTAACGTCGGCCTTAACTACCTGTCGCTGTCGCGCTCGGCGGAAACGCTGTCCGGCGGCGAGGCCCAGCGCATCCGCCTGGCGAGCCAGATCGGCGCCGGCCTGGTGGGCGTGATGTACGTACTGGACGAGCCGTCCATCGGCCTGCACCAGCGCGACAACGAACGCCTGCTGGAAACGCTGATCCACCTGCGCAACCTGGGCAACACGGTGATCGTGGTGGAGCATGACGAAGACGCCATCCGCGCCGCCGACCACGTGATCGATATCGGCCCCGGCGCCGGCGTACACGGCGGCCAGATCGTCGCCGAAGGCAGCGTGGAAGACATCATGGCCAAGCCGGACTCGCTGACCGGCCAGTTCCTCAGCGGCAAGCGCGAAATCGCCATTCCGCAGGAGCGCGTGGCGGCAGACCCGAACAAAGTGCTGAAACTGAGCGGCGCGCGCGGCAACAACCTGAAGGACGTGACGCTGACGCTGCCGGTGGGGCTGTTCACCTGCATCACCGGGGTGTCCGGCTCCGGCAAATCGACGCTGATCAACGATACGCTGTTCCCGATCGCCCAGCGCCAGCTGAACGGCGCCACCCTCGCCGAACCGGCGCCGTTCCGCGAGGTTGCCGGCCTTGAACACTTCGACAAGGTGATCGACATCGATCAAAGCCCGATCGGCCGTACGCCGCGTTCCAACCCGGCCACCTACACCGGCATTTTCACCCCGGTGCGCGAGCTGTTCGCCGGCGTACCGGAATCACGCAGCCGCGGCTATACTCCGGGCCGCTTCAGCTTTAACGTGAAAGGCGGCCGCTGCGAAGCCTGCCAGGGCGACGGCGTAATCAAGGTGGAAATGCACTTCCTGCCGGACATTTATGTGCCCTGCGACCAGTGCAAAGGCAAACGCTACAACCGTGAAACGCTGGAGATCAAATACAAGGGCAAAAGCATTCACGAAGTGCTGGAGATGACCATCGAAGAAGCCCGCGGGTTCTTCGACGCGGTGCCGGCGCTGGCGCGCAAACTGCAAACCCTGATGGATGTCGGCCTGTCCTATATCCGTCTCGGCCAGTCGGCGACCACGCTGTCCGGCGGTGAAGCGCAGCGCGTCAAACTGGCGCGCGAGCTATCCAAGCGCGGCACCGGCCAGACGCTGTATATCCTGGATGAGCCGACCACCGGCCTGCACTTTGCCGACATCCAGCAGCTGCTGGCAGTGCTGCACCAGCTGCGCGATCAAGGCAATACCATCGTGGTGATTGAGCACAATCTCGACGTGATCAAAACCGCCGACTGGATTGTCGATCTGGGGCCGGAAGGCGGCAGCGGCGGCGGCGAGATCCTGGTGTCCGGCACGCCGGAAACCGTGGCGGAATGTCAGGAGTCACACACCGCGCGCTTCCTCAAGCCGCTGCTGAAACGCTGACGCCTGATGCGCACGGCGGGTGGTCACGCTGACCGTCCGCCGTGCGAACATTGAACAGAAACAGGCAAGATTCCAACATTATCAGGCATTTCCCTCCCCCGGCGCAGCACTTATTATCAACCTTCCCTCAGCGGCCGCCTCATCACTCAGGCCGCACCTCACCGGCATTCTGCTGCCGGAAAAAACACCCTTTGCACTGATTGATAACTGGAGTAACCATGAATATTACGCATGCCTATGCCGCGCATGACGCGCAGTCTGCGCTCGTGCCTTTCGATTACTCACCGCGCACGCTGCGCGAACACGATGTCCAAATCAAGGTGCTGTTTTGCGGCGTCTGCCATTCCGATCTGCACCAGGCGCGCAACGAATGGAATAACACCCTCTATCCGGTGGTGCCGGGCCATGAGGTCGTCGGCCGCGTCAGCGCCGTCGGCAGCGGCGTGACCACCTATCAGGTCGGCGATCTGGTCGGCGTCGGCTGCATGGTCGACTCCTGCCGCAGCTGTCCAAGCTGCGAGGAAGGGCTGGAGCAGTATTGCGAAAACGGTTTTACCGGCACCTATAACGGCCAGGATCGCCAGACCGGCGCCGTCACCTACGGCGGCTACTCCACCGATATGGTGGTGGATCAGGACTTTGTGCTGCGGGTGCCGGACAACCTCGATCCGGCCGGCGTCGCGCCGCTGCTGTGCGCCGGTATCACCACCTATTCGCCGCTGCGCCAGTGGGGCGTCGGCCCGGGTAAAAAGGTCGGCATCGTCGGTCTCGGCGGGCTGGGGCATATGGGGGTGAAATTGGCGCGGGCCATGGGCGCGCATGTGGTGCTGTTCACCACCTCGCCGTCGAAAATCGAAGACGCCAAACGCCTGGGCGCTCATGAAGTGGTGATTTCCCGCAACCCGGAGGAGATGGCGCAGCATACCAACAGCTTCGACTTTATCCTCAATACGGTGGCGGCCCAGCACGACCTGAACCCGTTCCTCGACCTGCTGCGCCGCGACGGCACGCTGACGCTGGTCGGCGCGCCGGAACACGATCATCCGTCACCGCAGGTGTTTAACCTGATTCTGAAGCGCCGCCGCATCGCCGGCTCGCTGATCGGCGGCATTGCGGAAACCCAGGAGATGCTGGATTTCTGCGGTCAGCACGGCATCACCTCGGATATCGAGCTGATTCCGATGCAGCAGATCAACCAAGCCTATGAACGCATGCTGAAAAGCGATGTGAAATACCGCTTTGTGGTGGACATCGACTCGCTGCGCGCCTAAGCGCACCACGGGCGCCCGCTGCGGCGCCCGACTTTTACAGCCGCTTCAGGACACGCGCCGGATTACCGCCCACCACACAGTTGGCCGGCACGTTTTTGGTCACCACCGCGCCTGAAGCAATCACCGCATTATCGCCGATGGTCACACCGGGGTTGATCACCGCCCGTCCGCCGATCCACACGTTATCACCGATGGTCACCGGCTTGCCGTACTCGTCGCCGCCGACGCGGGTCGCCGCATCCAGCGGGTGCGTCGCGGTATAGATGTGCACGCCCGGCGCCAGCATGCAGTTATCGCCGATGCGCACCTCGCAGACGTCCAGCATCACGCAGTCGAAGTTGGCGTAAAATTTTTTTCCCAGATAGATATTGTAGCCATAATCGCAGCGGAAGCTGGGTTCGATGGTGCCGCCCTGATACTGCCCCAGCAGCTGCGTCAGCCACTGCCTGCGCTGCTCGCCCTCCTGTGGTGCGCAGTGGTTGTACTGATGCAGCAGCTGGCGCGCCCGCAGGCGTTCACTGCGCAGCAGCTCATCACCGGCGTCATACAGTTCACCGGCGATCATCTTGCGTTTTTCTTCACTTGTGGCCATCAGACGCTCCCTTTTGCGATTCGCTCTACGGCCATCAGCCTAGACGCTTGCGTCGACGATGAGAAAGGGAACGTTCCCAATATGTGTTAACGATCACACCCTCGCCTGAAGCCCGTTGAAGAGGCGTACACGGGAAAATGGCCGTAGTCAGGCCTGCAGCCCCTGGCGCACCTGCTCTGGCAGCCCCGACAGCACCAGCTGGTACGAACCGTCAATCAGGGTATAAAACTGCGAGTCCGGCAGGCCGCCGTCCAGATAGACCGCATTCCAGTGCGCCTTGTTCAGATGCTCGCAGGGGACAATTTCCGGATGCAGCTCACGCAGATTTTCCGCCTGCTCCGGGCTGGATTTCACCGCCAGCGCCGGGCGGCCCTCAATCTCCCACACCATGGCGAACATCACCTCGCCGACCTTCACCTGGCTGGCCTGCCACTGATTCTGGTCGCTCTGCTGCGCGCCCGGTTTCGCCATGCAATATTGCAATAATGCTGAAGAATTCATGGAGTTAGTCCTTCGATAAATGTCCGTCGTCCGGCGTGCTGCGCCGCGCGTCCGTGGCGAAGCGGCGCAGCCGCCGTCAAGAATACTGGCTACATTTTGAGCATAGAAGGAATTGAGGGAGATACCACGCTTTTCACGCCGGGGACGTACGCCCTACTCGCAATTTTCTGCGGTGAAGATTTTAAAATCTACCTTGCCGCTCTGGTACATGTCGACGGCGTCGCCGCCTCCCAGCTGACCCAGCATCAGGTCGATCGCCAGCTGCGCATGCTGGCGGGCATCCTGGTCGATCACATAAGACAGGCTGTCGTTATCCAACAGCCGGCGCGTCAGGCTGTACAGCTCATGGGTGATATAGACGCACTCTCCCAGCAGTCGGTGCTTCGCCAGCTCGGCGCTGATTTCAGTGTTGCCGGAACCGGTGTTATACAGCCCGACGATATGGCCGTTTTTGTTCAGCGTTTCCGCCAGCAGACGCCGGATGGTATGGCGTTCGTCACGCCCCACCAGCACCTCTTTCAGGTCAATCTGCGGGAAGCGCTGGCGCAGCACCGCCCGGAAGCCCTCAATGCGCTGGCGGTGCGCGCTGTAGTCGCTGCGGCCGCTGACCATCACCACCTCGCCCGGCGCCTTCAGGGTGCGCCCCATCAGCAAACCGGCGGTGCGGCCCGCCTGCAGCTGATTGACGCCGACATGGCACAGGCGCTCGGCATGCGGCAGATCGGTCACGATGGTGATCACCGGAATATCCCGCGCCCGGCAGTCGGCCAGCGCCGCATAGACCGCAGGGTGATCGTGCGCAAACACGATAATGCCGTCCCGTTGACGGCTGCACGCCATGATATGCTCGGCCAGCCTGACCGGGTGGGATTCAGAGATAAACGTCCGGTGCAGCGTCACTCGGCGGTAGCCGAGCGCGCCGGCCAGTTCGCTGAAACTGTTATCGAGCTTTTTGAAAAAAAATGAGCCGTTGCCGCTCAGAATCACCTCGATGCGCCAGGGGTGCTGGTACGCCTCGGGCAATACCCGGTTAAAACCGTGCTCGCGCGCGGCCAGCAATACCTTGCGCGCCGTCTCCGGCGCTACGCCGCCGCGTTCATTCAGCACCCGATCCACCGTCGCCACGCCGACGCCGGCCAGCTGCGCCAGCCTGCCGATGGTTAACTTCTTCATCTCTGCTCCCCGCGCGGCGGGCTAAGCCGGCCGTGCCGCCGCGCGCTCTTCGTTAAAGACGATACCCAGCTGGCGGCGCACTTCATCCATCGTGCGCAGCGTCATCAACGAGGTATCCAGCGGGCGCACCGGCGACTCCGTCAGCCCCTGTCCGATGCACCATGCCGCGTGCTCAATTTCATAACTCAGTTGTACATAGCGTCCGCCCCGGTCCTGCCAATGCAGCCGTCGGTTGCCCTGGCTGGACTGCAGCGTGAAGTCGCCGGGTGCGTAAAACTGCCCGTCCAGATACAGCGTGGCGTCGCGCCCGGCGATCGTCGCCGCGCCGGAGGTATGGCTGAACAGCGTGGTATTCAGCACCGCCTGCATGCCATTGCCGTGGTTAAACAGCATAGACGCCTGGCCGTTCACGCCGCCCGGCGCGGGCTGCCCGTACGCGACGATCGCCTCCGGCACATCGCCGGCAATGCCGATGCTGAATGATATCAGGTAACTGCCCAGATCCAGCATCGGACCACCGGCCAGGTCGGCATTAAAAATACGGTGTTCCGGGGTGAAGAACTCGCCGTGGTCGGCAATCAGGGTGTGCAGCTCCCCCAGATCGCCGTTGGCCAGCAGCTGGCGCAGCACATCATATTTCGGCGTAAAGTCGCACCACATCCCCTCCAGACAGAAAAGGCCACGCGCCCGCGCTTCATCCCGCAGCGCCCGCCCCTCACGGGCGTTAAGCGCCAGCGGCTTTTCAATCAGCGCGTGTTTACCGGCCTGCAGCACCCGCATGGCGTCGGGAAAGTGGTGGTTGTGCGGCGTGGCGACGTAAACCACATCCAGCTGGTTCAGCGCCAGCATCTCGCCAAGGCTCTGACAGGTCTGGGGAATATCCCAGCGCGCGGCGAACGCCGCCGTTTTCTCGGCGCTGCGTCCCGCCACGGCCACCAGCTGCTGCCGGGTCTGGCCGCGCAGCGCCGCAGCGAAATGGTCGGCAATCCAGCCGGGGCCGATAATCCCCCAGCGCAAAACGGGAATGCTTTCAGGCGCCAGCCGCGTCGGCTGAGGTAAGGCGGTGGGAAACATAAGGCTCTCCTCGTGTGTTTGATGAGCGGGACGGCGTGCTGTCAGGACAACGTGAACTCACTATAGGAAGCCAAAAGCGGGAAAGAAACCGGGCCGATGATGGAAAACCATCAACGAAAACCTTCCCTGCCGACACGGAAGAAATTATTCTCGCCGCGTTGTTAACACTTTATTAATTTCTTTATTCGCATGTAAAAAACAGCGCTGGGCGCGTCCCCCTTTCATGGCGCGGACGTGAAACGTAAAAAATAAAAAAATAGTTTTTTGAGCAATTAATCGGCAGGGAATTTATGAAACGCAGAGAATTTCTCACCTCAGTGGTCGCGCTGGGGGTGGCTTCGTCGTTGCCTACGGCACAGGCCGACGTCATCAACGGCGGGCAGCCCTGGAACCCCGGCGACATCAACACGCCGCCAGCGCCGCCGCGCCAAGGCGGCCTGCAGTACTTCACGCAGCATGAATTCGATACCGTCGCCATCATCGCCGAGCGCTTTATTCCGGCCGATGAACTGAGCCTCGGCGGCAAAGAGGCCGGCTGCGCCACCTTTATCGACCGTCAGCTGGCGGGCGACTACGGCAATGCCGTCGCTCTCTACCGGCTGGGACGTTTTGTCAAAGGCACCCCGCAGCAGGGGCCGCAGTCGCCGCTGACGCCGGCGCAGCGTTACCGCCAGGGCCTGGCGGCGCTGGATAGCGCCACCCGGGCGCAGTTCGGTAAGGACTTTATCGCGCTCGACCAACAGCAGCAGGAGCGCATCCTGCATGCCATGGAGGCCGACCGCTACGACCTCGGCCCGCAGGTGGAAACCAAGGCGCTGTTTGAGCTGCTGCTGCAAAACGTACGCGAAGGCTTCCTGGCCGATCCGATTTACGGCGGCAATAAAGACATGACCAGCTGGAAAATGATTGGTTTCCCGGGCGCGCGCTATGACTTCCGCGATCTGCTCGGTAAGAAAGGGCAAAAGCTGAACATCATCCCCACCAGTTTAATCGATAACACGCTTTGATCCCGCGCCGCTGTCGCGCCGAGCAATTGTGAGTCCAACTATGAAAAATGTACGTCCAAAAGCCGATGTGGTTATCGTCGGCCTGGGATGGTGCGGTTCTTTGATCGCCGAAGAGCTGACCCGCGCCGGATTAAACGTCGTCGCCATCGAACGCGGCCCCTGGTTTGAAACCGCCACCGATTTTCCACCCTCCATCGATACCGATGAACTGCGCTGGGATACCCGCCGCAGCATGCTGCTGCCGCCGGCGGTGGAAACCACCACCTTCCGCAACCACCGCAGCGAAAAAGCGCTGCCGACCCGCGACTGGAACCTGAACGAGCTGGGGTATAACGTGGGCGGTTCAGGCACCCACTGGGCGGGCATGGCCTGGCGCTTTACGCCGTTCGACCTGCAGCCGTACACCCAGACCGTCGAGCGCTACGGCAAACAGCAGATCGCCGACGGCCTGATTCTGCAGGACTGGGGCGTTACCTATGACGAGCTGGAGCCGTTCTACGACCGCTTCGAGAAGATCGCCGGCGTCTCCGGCAAGGCCGGCAAGCTGAACGGCGAAATTATCCCGGGCGGCAACCCGTTTGAAGGCAACCGCAGCAGCGAATACCCGCTGCCGCCGCTGGAGGGGCTGCGCCTGACCGACCTGTTCCGCGACGCGGCCACGTCGCTGGGGCTGAACCCGTTTATGGTGCCGGCGGGCCAGACCTCCCGCGCCTACGTCAACCCGCTGGGGGTGCGCATGGGCCCCTGCACCTACTGCGGCTACTGCCTGTACTACGGCTGCGGCAACTTCTCCAAATCCAGCCCTAACGCCTGCGTGGTGCCGGCCCTGATGCAGCGCGAGAACTTTACCGTGCTCACCGACTCGGCGGTGGTGCGGGTCAACAAGGCCGCTGACGGCAAAACCGCCACCGGCGTCACCTATCTGGACCGCAATAAAAAAGAGTGGGAACAGCCGGCCGATATCGTGGTGCTGTCGGCGTTCCAGATGCAGAACGTGCGCCTGCTGCTGCTGTCGAAAATCGGCCAGCCTTACGATCCCGTTAGTAAAACCGGCGTGGTCGGCCGCGCCTACAGCTTCCAGACGGTGGCCGGCGCCAATTTGTTCTTCGAAGACGAAAACCTTAACCCGTTTATCGGCGCCGGCGCGCTGTCGCAGCAGGTGGATGACTATAACGGCGATAATTTCGACCACAGCGGACTGGGCTTTATCGGCGGCGCCGGCCTGTTGGTGGTCGCCCGCGGCGCACGCCCGATCGGCAATGCCGACGCGCTGCCGCCCGGCACGCCACGCTGGGGCAAGGCATGGAAAAAAGCCTATACCCACGCCTTCCAGAACGGCTCCTTTATCTTCGGCCAGGGCACCAGCTACTCGCACGAAGATTACTACCTCGATCTGGATCCGGAATACACGGACGATAACGGCAACCCGCTGCTGCGCGTCACCTTTGACTACAACGAAAACGACCGCCGCACAGCCCGCTTTATCGAAGAGAAAAGCGTGGAGCTGGGCAAGGCGATGGGCGCCAAGATCGTCATCGGCACCAACTCCGCCTCCGGCCGTTACTCGCCGTACAACCTCGCCAGCGATCACACCATCGGCGGCGCGGTAATGGGCAACGATCCGAAAACCAGCGTGCTGAACCGCTATCAGCAGTGCTGGGACATGCATAACCTGTTCGTGCTGGGCGCTTCCTCCTTCCCTAACAACGCCGGTTACAACCCGACGGGCACCATCGGCGCGCTGAGCCTGTGGACGGCGAAAGCGATTATCGAACAGTACGTCAAAAACCCCGGCCCGCTGGTAAAGGTGTGAGATGAAAAAAATCAAAATTGCGGGCGGGATCGCCGTGGTCGCCGCCGCTGTGGTGGTTGGGCTGCTGTGGAAAAACGGCGATGCCAGCGCCGATAACGTGGCGGGCGACCGGACGCTGACCAGCCAGCCGCCGTCCGCGGCGGACGCGCAGGCGGTGATACGCGGCAAATACGTGGCGATTGCCGGCGACTGCGTGGCCTGCCATACCGCGCCGGGCAGCAAACAGCCGTTCTCCGGCGGCTATCGGATCGACACGCCGTTCGGCGGTATTTACGCCAGCAACATCACCCCGGACGTTGAAGACGGTATCGGCAGTTGGAGCGAACGCGACTTTTTCCGCGCGGTGCGCCACGGCAAGGGCAAACAGGGGGAAAACCTCTACCCGGCGATGCCGTACAACGCCTATATCAAAGTCAGCGACGCCGATATGCACGACCTGTGGCTGTATATGCGTTCGGTCAAGCCGGTGAAAAACCAGGTGCCGGAAACCCGGCTGCCGTTCCCGTACAACATTCGTCTGGCGATGATGGGCTGGAACCTGTTGTTCTTCGACAACAGCGGCTTTACGCCGGATGCCGGCCAGTCGGCACAGTGGAACCGTGGCGCCTATCTGGTGCAGGGACTGGAGCACTGCGCGGCCTGCCACACGCCGAAGAACCTCATCGGCGGGGATACCTCCGCCTATCTGCAGGGCGGCAATCTGGGCGAGTGGTACGCGCCGGAAATCACCGGCAACCGCTACACCGGCATCGGCGAGTGGACGGAAGATCAGGTGGTGGACTACCTCAGGCTGGGCAGCAACCACGTCGCCGTCGCCTCCGGCCCGATGGCGGAGGCGGTCAGCAACTCTACCCAGCATCTGACGGAGCAGGACCTGCGCGCCATCGCCGTGTATCTTAAATCCCAGCCGGGATCGGATCGGCAAAAACCGGCGCAGCTGGCCGCGGACAGCGCACAGATGAAGATGGGCGCCAACGTCTATGCCGCCAACTGCACCGCCTGCCATAACAGCGACGGCAAAGGCATCCCGAACCTGGCCACCAGCCTGGCCGGCAACCCGGCGATTATGGCGCCGGACGCCGCATCGCTGGTGACCACCGTTCTGCAGGGCGGCCGTGGCGCGGTGACCCTGGGCAATCCCACCAGCGGCGCGATGCCGAGCTTTGCCTGGAAGCTGTCGGACGAACAGGTGGCGGCGGTGACGACCTACATCCGCAATAGCTGGGGCAATGCGGCGCCGGCCATAACGAAGGATGAGGTGGCGGAGAAACGCAGCCTGCTGCAGCTGCCGCCGCAGATGGCGCAAGACAGCGCCGACAAATAGCGGCGCGGCTGACGGGACGGGGGCGATAGCGATATCGCCCCCGTTCTATTTTATGACTTACTGCACGGCGGCGATTGCTTCCGCCACCTGATGCACGTTGCGGTGGTTCAGACCGGCGACGCACATGCGGCCGCTGTGGATCAGGTACACGCCGAACTCTTCGCGCAGGCGGTCGACCTGCTGCGCGCTTAGGCCGGTGTAGCTGAACATGCCGCGCTGTTGCAGCAGGTAATCGAAATTACGCTGCGGCAGCGCGCTCTTCAGCGCATTCACCAGCGTCTGGCGCATCTCCAGAATGCGGGCGCGCATGCTTTCTACTTCATCCAGCCACTGCTGCTTCAGCTGCGCGTCGTTCAGCACCTTGGCCACCACCTGCGCGCCGAAGTTCGGCGGGCTGGAGTAGTTGCGGCGTACGGTCGCCTTCAGCTGGCCCAGCACGCGGCCGGCGGCTTCGCCGCTCTCACACACCACGGACAGCCCGCCCACGCGCTCGCCGTACAGCGAGAAGATTTTCGAGAACGAGTTGCTCACCAGGCACGGCAGCCCTGCGGCGGCAATGGCGCGAATGGCGTAGGCGTCCTGCTCCATGCCGGCGCCGAAGCCCTGATAGGCGATGTCGAGGAATGGGATCAGCTCGCGCTCGGCCAGCACCTTCACCACCTCGTCCCACTGCGCCGGCGTCAGATCGGAGCCGGTCGGGTTATGGCAGCACGGGTGCAGCAGCACGATGCCCTGCGCCGGCAGCGTTTTCAGCGTACTCAGCATAGCGTCGAAACGTACGCCCAGGCTTTCGCTGTCAAAGTACGGGTAGGTATTCACCTTGAAGCCGGCGCCGCTGAAGATCGCCACGTGGTTTTCCCAGGTCGGGTCGCTGACCCACACCTGCGAATTCGGGAAATAGTAATGCAGGAAATCGGCCCCCACCTTCAGCGCGCCGGAGCCGCCGACGGTCTGCACCGTTGCAATGCGCTCCTGCTGCAGCATCGGATGCTCGGCGCCGAACAGCAGCTGCTGGATAGCGCTGCGGTAAGGCTGCAGGCCTTCCATCGGCAGATACAGCGAGGCGCCGTGATCGGCGCTGCTCAGCTGCGCCTCGGCGGCGGCGACCGCCTGCAGCTGCGGGATAATCGCCTGCTCGTTGTAATACAGGCCGATGCTCAGGTTTACCTTATGCTCGCGCGGATCCTGTTTGAACTTCTCCATCAGCGACAGTATCGGGTCGCCGGCATAGGCATCAACGTTCTGGAACACGGTGTTGTTCTCCTTGCTTTAGTTATTTTTAAGGTACAGAGACCGGCGCGCCGACAGCATACGCACACGCCAATGCACCTAATATAGACGCTATCCGCGGGGAAATATCCGCCATAAAAAGTGTGGTTATCTTGCCAGGCCGCCGCGGTAAAAAATGCTCAGCAACAGGGGGCTTAACGCGCCACCGGCAGCAGGCCGTTTTCTTTAATGCGGTTCAGCACCACCGCCGTCTTGACGTGCGCCACGCTGTGGTGGGTCAGCAGCGTCTGGCTGATAAACTCGCTCAACGCGGCCAGATCGGCGACGGCCACTTTCAGCAGGTAGTCGGCGTCGCCGGTGGTCTTATAGGCGTCGAGCACCGCTTCCGTATGCTCCAGCATGTAATGAAAACTGTCCACCTGTTCCGGTCCGTGGCTGGTCAGGCTCACCTCAATCAGCCCGACCATGCCCAACCCCACCGCCTCGGGGGCCAGCCGCGCATGGTAGCCGCGGATCAGCTGCGCCTGCTCCAGGCTGATGCGCCGCCGGGAACACTGCGACGCGGACAGCCCCACCAGCTCGCTCAGTTCCTGGTTGGTCAGTCGGCCGTTGGCTTGTAGCAGCGTCAGGATTTTCATATCAAAATCGTCAATGTTGTACATAGCCACCTGTAAACTGTGTTAAGAAATATTGACGTTCAGACTATCAGTTTTTTTCGTGTTGTTATCGTTCCGCGTCAGAGAATGCGCGTTGCGTAGCAGCAAATCAGACTGACGCCGTTTATCGGCGACATAAAAAACGGATAATTCACGCAAACCAACCACAACCCACGGCTAACCGACGCATAAAGCCACGAATGTATAAGAAAGGGAAAATGATGAAAAAATTAGCGCCTCTCGCCTTACTGCTCGCCGCCGGCGGCGCCAGCGCCCAGTCGCACCTGGATAAGGTGACGCAGCAAAAGCAGCTGGAAGTGTGCACCACCGGCGATTACAAGCCCTACACCTTTCTGCCGGAAAAAGGCGGCTATGAAGGCATCGATATCGAGATGGCCCAGTCGCTGGCCAAAAGCCTCGGTGCCGAGGTGAAGTGGGTCAAAACCAGCTGGAAAACCCTGATGCAGGACTTTAACGCCGGCAAGTGCGATATCGCGATGGGCGGTATCTCCGTCACGCTGGAGCGGCAAAAACAGGCCTTCTTCGCGGAAAAACTGGATACCGACGGCAAGATCCCACTGGTGCGCTGCAGCGACGTGAAGAAATACCGCACCATCGCCCAGATCAACAAACCGTCGGTACGGGTGATCGAACCGGCCGGCGGCACCAATGAGGCCTTCGCCCGCGCGCACCTGCCGAAAGCGAAGCTGACGCTGTCGCACGACAATATGGGGATCTTCCAGCAGCTGGTCGATCGCAAGGCCGACGTGATGATCACCGACGCCTCCGAGGCGCTGTATCAGCAAAAGCGCTACCCGAAGCTGTGCGCCGTCAACCCGAAAAAACCCATGCAGTACGGCGAGAAGGCCTACATGCTGCCGCGTGACGACTTAAGCTGGAAGCTGTACGTCGACCAGTGGCTGCACCTGACCAAAGCCAGCGGCGAGTACCAGAAAATTATTGATAAGTGGCTGGCGGTGAAGAAGTAACCCCCACCGCCACGATCAAGACGGCGTATTAATAGCGATCTTCGCGGATATTTTTCGCCGTCTGCTGCAGCAGCTGGAACGCCTGATAGCGGCGGCGATGCAGCGATGTGTAGGCCGCGTTGGGCGAATATTCGCACTCGCGCGCGGTCATCGCCTGCATGGCGTCGGTCACCGAGGCGCGCTGGCCGCCGGCAACCGCGGCCAGAATGGCGGAGCCCAGCAGCACCGGCTCTTCCGATTTGGTCGCCAGCACCGAGCAGCCGCAGGCGTCGGCAATCAGCTGACGCACCAGCGGATGCTGGCCGGCGCCGCCGCTGATGACGATATCACGCGTTGCGATACCGTTCTCACGCTGTGCATCGATGATCTGCCGCAGCCCGTAGCCCAGGCTGCACACGCCGGCGATATACAGCGCAATCAGACTGTCCAGATCGCGATCCATATCCAGGCCGTAGATCAGCGCGCGGGCATAAGGATCCGCCAGCGGCGCCCGGTTGCCGGCAAACTCCGGCACCACGTGCATCTCACGGGCGCACTGCACCGCGTCGGACAGCGCATCGAACCTGTTCATCGCCAGATCCGCCAGGTAAACCGGCAGCGACAGCCCTTCCGCCTCGGCCTGCGCCTTCACCTGCGCCGACGCCGGATGCAGCTCCAGCAGGCGGTCAATCGCCGCGCCCGCCGCGCTCTGCCCGCCCTCGCTCAGCCAGAATCCCGGCACCATCGCCGCATAATACGGCCCCCAGACGCCCGGCACGAAGGCCGGCGTGCGGGTGGAAGTCATGGTGCAGGAGGAGGTGCCGAACACATAGGCCAGCTTCTCTTCCGGCGAGCCGTCCACCCCCAGCGTGCCGATGCCGCCGGCGTGCGCGTCGATCATACCGGCCGCCACCGGCGTATGTTGCGGCAGCCCCATATCCTCGGCCGCCTGGGCCGACAGCCCCTGTCCGCACGGCGTTCCCGGCTCCACGATGCGCTGGCCGATGCGGCCGAACGACGCCTCCGCCAGTTCGGGCAGACCGACGGTATGGAAATAGTCGGCGTCCCAGCGGTTTTCATGGGCCAGATAGTTCCACTTGCATGTGACCGTACACTGCGAACGCGCCAGATCGCCGGTGGAACGCCAGGTCAGATAGTCCGTCAGATCGAAGAACTGCCAGGCCTGCGTGAAGGTCTCCGGGTGATGCTGCTTCAGCCACAGCAGCTTGGGTATTTCCATTTCCGGCGAGATGCGCCCGCCGACGTATTTCAGCACCGGATGCGCCGTAGCGTTGATGGCGTCCGCCTGTTGTGCGGCGCGGTGATCCATCCAGACGATGATATTGCGCTCCGCCTCACCGCCCGGGCTGACCGCCAGCGGCGCGCCCTCCTCACCGACCACCACCAGCGAACAGGTGGCGTCAAAGCCGATGCCCGCCACCGCGGCGGGCTCAATGCCGGACTGCGTCACCGCGCGTCTGACACAGTGGCACACCGCGCGCCAGATATCATTGCCGGACTGCTCAACCCGGTGGCCGCTGGCGTGGAAGGTGGCAATGTTCTTTTTGGCGGAAGCGAGCAGATTGCCGTCTGCATCAAACACTCCCGCCCGCGCGCTGGCGGAACCGACGTCAACGCCAATCAGGTATCTGGCTTTACTGCTCATATCTGGTTACCTTTCGCTTAAATAATGGCTCAGAGATCAGACTGCTGACAAAATCAGTTATTAGGGAAAGCGTGGCGATGGGGTCGTAGCGGCATAAGCCGCCGGAGTGCCCCTCGTTACGCTAGGCCCGGGTATCTCGGGTCATCAGACGACGTTGTCATCAACTTCAGAGATCGACGCTGTTCGGCAAAATGACCAGGTCGCGCACCGTCACGTTCGGCGAGCGCGTCACCATAAACAGCACCGACTCGGCGACCTCAATCGGCTGCATCAGGCTGCCGTTCGCCAGCGCTTCTTCCATTTTCTCTTTTGGCCAGTCATCCAGCAGCGAGGTCACCACCGGGCCGGGCAGCACCGCGCCGACGCGCACGCCGTGCTGCGCCACCTGTCGGCGGGTCGAGTGGACGAACGCCTGCACGGCGAATTTAGAAGCAGTATAGATGGGTTCCCACACCACCGGCACCACGCCGGCGATGGAGCTGGTGAAAATGATGTCGCCGGACTTCTGCGCGATCAGCTGCGGCAGCACGGCGCGCACGCTGCGAAACGCCGCGCTGGTGTTAAGCTTCAGCACCCGCTCCCACACGTCCGGGTCGCCCTCTTCCACCGCGCCGCCGATATAGGCGCCGGCGTTGGCGTGGAAAATGTCCAGCCGGCCGGCCAGTTTGAGGATCTGCGCCAGAATGCCGTCCACCTGGGCTCCGTCCATCAGGTCAACCTGCAGCGGCAGCGCCTGCTCGCCCAGCTCGCCGACCACCTCGCGCAGTTTGTCCGCATCGCGATCGATCAGCACCACTTTGGCGCCGGCCTGCAGCATGATTTTGGCGCACTCCAGCCCGATACCGGACGCAGCACCCGTGACGGCGGCGACTTTGCCCGCCAGGGAAGTATTCATAGAGAAGACAGAAGCGTTCATCTTATAATCCTTATACCGTTGTCAGGTCGCAGAGCGCGCGACATCTGCGCGCAGGACGTATTTAACACAGTGAAAATATTGATGTTTACTGTTGAGCCGGTAACGATTTACCCTGATGCGCCGCCGCAATACCACCGTGGCGGACTATCTGGCGCACGATGCGCAACACATTGCTCAATCGATGAAGCTTAATTATCATCATCGGCGGCAATCAGCAAAAGAAATGTGATTAGAGGATTGGGATCTGTGAGCGAGATCGGCAAAAACAAGAAAACCACCATCTACGATCTGGCTGCGCTCAGCGGCGTATCCGCCAGCGCGGTCAGCGCGATCCTGAACGGCAGCTGGAAAAAACGCCGTATCAGCGCCAGCCTGGCGGAAAAGGTGACGCGGATTGCCGAAGAGCAAGGCTATGCGGTCAACCGACAGGCCAGCCTGCTGCGCAGCGCGCGCTCCAAAACCATCGGCATGATCGTACCGAAGTACGATAACCGCTATTTCGGCTCGATCGTCGAGAAATTCGAGGAGATGGCGCGCGAACGCGGCCTGTTCCCGGTGATTACCTGCACCCGGCGCGATCCGGCGCTGGAGGCGGAAGCCGCCAAAACCATGCTCTCCTGGCAGGTTGACTGCATGATCGTCACCGGCGCCACCGATCCGGACAGAATCGCCGAGATCTGCGCCAATGCCGGCGTGCCCGCGCTGAATCTGGATCTGCCCGGCAGCCGCGCGCCGTCGGTGATTTCCGCCAACTTTGACGGCGCCCGCGCGCTGACCCGCCGGCTGCTGCAACACAGTCCGGCAAACGCCCCGCTGCTGTTTATCGGCGGCCGCGGCGGCGATCACAATACCCGGGAACGCCTGCGGGGCTTTCTGGCCGCGCATCAGGAAGCCGGCCTGACGGTGCCCGAGACGCATATTTTGCTGTGCGGCTATCGGGCGGAAAAAGCGGAAGCGGCGCTGGCGAACTATTTTCACGGCCACCGCGACGCCCAGAGCGGGTTTTTCGTTAACTCCACCATTTCGCTGGAAGGCGTGGTTCGCTTTCTCAGCGGCCAGGGCATGCTGCGCGGCGAGCCGCGGCGGGCAATGGGCTGTTTTGACTGGGATCCCTTCGTCGCCATGCTGGGGGACGATATCATGATGGTGAAACAGGACGTCGGCGCGATGATGACGGAAGTGTTCCGTCAGGTGGAAAGCGGCATCAGCGGCACGGCGCTGACAGAGATCCCGGTGGAGCTGATGGTATAACCCCATCCCGCTCAGCTCCCCTGAGCGGGACAGCATAGGCAGGCTCAGTCGCCGATATACTCCATCGCCACGCGCTGGGTCAGTTTAGTGATCAGCTCATAGGCGCTGATGCCGGTCGTGGCGGCGACGCGCTCCACCGGCAGTGCGGCGCCCCACAGTATCGCCTCATCACCCACTTTATCCCCGGCGTTCGGCCCCAGATCGACGGAGATCATATCCATCGACACCCGGCCGACGATCGGCACTTCGCGGCCGTTCAGCCAGATCGGCGTGCCGCTCGGCGCGCTGCGCGGGTAGCCGTCGCCGTACCCTATCGCCACCACGCCCAGGCGGGTATCGCGCTCGCTGACCCAACTGCCGCCGTAGCCGACCGGCTCGCCGGCCCGATGCTCGCGCACTGCGATCAGGCTGGATTTCAGCGTCATTGCCGGCTGCAGGTCAAAGGCGCCGCCGTCACCGCTTTCCAGCGGCGAGACGCCGTACAAAATAATTCCCGGCCGCACCCATTCGTTATGTGCATCCGGCCACAGCAGCGTGCCGCCGGAGGCGGCGATGGAGCGCTGCCCCGGCTTGCCGCGGGCAAACTGTTCAAAACAGGCGATTTGCCGCAGCGTCGCGTCAGATTCCGGCTCATCCGCCCGGCTGAAATGGCTCATGATATTCACCGGCTGCGCCACGTTACGGCAGGCGCACAGGCGCTGATAAAACGCTTCCGCCTGCTCCGGGCGCACGCCCAGCCGGTGCATGCCGGTATCCAGCTTCATCCATACCGTCACCGGGTGCGGCAGGGTTGCCTGCTCCAGCGCCTCAAGCTGTTCGATGCTGTGTACCGCGGTTTCGATATGATTTGCCGCCAGAACGGGCAAATCGTCCGCGCAGAAGAAGCCTTCCAGCAGCAGGATCGGTTTGACGATGCCGCCGGAGCGCAGCATCAGCGCTTCGCCGATGCGCGCGACGCCGTAGCTGTCAGCGTCTTGCAGGGTGTGGGCCGTTTCCAGCAGGCCATGTCCATAAGCGTTTGCTTTCACAACCGCGATCAGGCGGCTGTTCGGCGCCTGACGGCGTACCTGTTGCAGGTTGTGTCGCAGAGCGCGGCGGTCGATTACAGCGGTTGCCGCTTTCATTTCCGTTCCTTAGCTGAGGATTAATTATTCATCGTCATATTGCGGGCCGGCATAGTTGTCAAAGCGTGACCACTGGCCGTTAAAGGTCAGACGTACGGTGCCGATCGGGCCGTTACGCTGCTTACCAATAATGATTTCGGCGATCCCTTTCAGATCGCTGTTCTCGTGATACACCTCATCACGGTAGATGAACATGATAAGGTCGGCATCCTGCTCGATGGAGCCGGATTCACGCAGGTCGGAGTTGACCGGGCGTTTGTCGGCGCGCTGCTCCAGGGAGCGGTTCAGCTGCGACAGCGCCACCACCGGCACCTGCAGCTCCTTCGCCAGCGCCTTCAGCGAGCGCGAGATTTCGGCGATTTCCAGCGTTCGGTTGTCCGACAGCGACGGTACGCGCATCAGCTGCAGGTAGTCGATCATGATCAGGCTCAGGCCGTCGTTTTCACGGAAAATACGGCGGGCGCGCGAGCGCACCTCGGTCGGCGTCAGGCCGGAGGAATCGTCGATATACATATTGCGCTTCTCCAGCAGGATGCCCATGGTGCTGGAAATGCGCGCCCAGTCCTCATCGTCCAGCTGGCCGGTACGGATACGGGTCTGATCGACGCGCGACAGCGAGGCCAGCATACGCATCATGATCTGCTCGCCGGGCATCTCCAGGCTGAAGATCAGCACCGGCTTGTCCTGCAGCATCGCGGCGTTTTCGCACAGGTTCATCGCAAAGGTGGTTTTACCCATCGACGGACGCGCCGCCACGATGATCAGATCCGAACGCTGCAGGCCGGCGGTTTTCTTATTCAGATCCTGATAGCCGGTATCCACCCCGGTGACGCCGTCGTGCGGCGTCTGGTACAGCGACTCGATACGGGAAACGGTGGCTTCCAGGATCTGATCGACGCTTTTCGGCCCTTCGTCCTTACTGGCGCGGTTTTCCGCAATCTGGAATACCCGCGATTCCGCCAGATCGAGCAGATCTTCGCTGGTGCGCCCCTGCGGATCATAGCCGGCGTCGGCGATCTCATTGGCCACCGCGATCATCTCGCGCACCACCGCGCGCTCGCGCACGATATCGGCATAGGCGCCGATGTTGGCGGCGCTCGGGGTGTTTTTCGCCAGCTCGGCCAGATAGGCGAAGCCGCCGACGGAATCCAGATCGCCCCGCTGTTCCAGCGATTCGGACAGGGTGATCAGGTCAATCGGCTTGCTCATTTCAAGCAGGCGCTGCATCTCGGTAAAGATCAGGCGGTGCGGACGGCTGAAGAAGTCGTTGGCGACCACGCGTTCCGCCACGTTGTCCCAGCGTTCGTTATCCAGCATTAAACCGCCCAACACGGACTGTTCCGCCTCCAGCGAATGCGGCGGCATCTTCAGCCCTTCCATTTGGCGATCGCGCGGTGCCTGAGCCTCGTTAGATTTGTTGGTGGGTTTCTTTCCTGCCATAGTGGGGACGCATTACCTGTTATGAAGTGACAACGCGGCAGTATATACCCTAAATAATTCCAGTTACAGGCAAGCGGCAAGGGAAGCAATCCCGATGCGCTGACACAGGTCAGGATTCGGGTGACTGAACTCAGCCAACACCGCTGTAACTTGCAGTATGACGGGTATACATTAATGACCCATCGCTATGTCCTAACATTAGGATCTAACGGCGACAGCGCACACTGAGGAGGAGCCATGGCCAAGCGCATTCAGTTTTCCGCCACCGGCGGACCGGAAGTCTTGCAATACGTTGATTTTACACCGCTCGATCCGGCCGCCGGCGAGGTACAGATTGAAAACCGGGCCATCGGCATCAACTACATCGATACCTATGTGCGCAGCGGTTTATACGCGCCGCCATCGCTGCCGAGCGGTCTGGGCACCGAAGCGGCCGGCGTGGTGACCAAAGTGGGCGCCGGCGTCAGCGCGCTGAAGCCGGGCGACCGAGTGGTGTATGCGCAGGCGGCGCTGGGCGCCTACAGCGACGTGCACAACGTGCCGGAAGAGAAAGTGGCGCAGTTGCCCGACAACATCAGTTTTGAACAGGGCGCGGCCTCCTTCCTCAAGGGGCTGACCGTGCACTATCTGCTGCGGCAGACCTATAATCTGCAGCCGGGGGAAACCTTCCTGCTCCACGCGGCCGCCGGCGGCGTCGGGCTGATCGCCTGCCAGTGGGCGAAGGCGCTGGGCGCCAGGCTGATCGGCAGCGTCGGTTCGGCGGAAAAAGCGGCGCTGGCGCAGCAGGCCGGCGCCTGGGCTACCATCAACTATCAGCAGGAAGATATTGCCGAACGCGTGGCGGCGCTGACCAACGGAGAAAAAGTCGGCGTAGTGTATGATTCGGTCGGCAAAAGCACCTGGCAGGCTTCGCTCAACAGCCTGAAGCGCCGTGGCCTGATGGTCAGCTTCGGCAACGCCTCCGGGCCGGTAACCGGCGTCGATCTGGCGCTGCTGAATCAGAAAGGCTCACTGTACGTCACCCGTCCTTCCCTTAACGGTTACATCACCAACCGTGCGGAACTGGAATATGCCAGCAATGAGCTGTTTGCGCTGATTGGCAGCGGCGCCATCAAGGTTGAAGTGAACGACGAGCAAAAATTCGCATTGGGCGACGCGCAGCGCGCGCACCAGCTGTTGGAAAGCCGTCAGACCAGCGGCTCCAGCCTGCTGATTCCAGGCTGATAACAGAAAAGGGCTCCCTCAGGAGCCCTTTCTGATACTGCGTTTTGTAGGGTAGAGCAGAGTCCGCATGAGACAGAGGTTGCTGTTGCAACACGATTATTATTAGGGCTGCCTCGCACGGTGATGAAATTGTCAGCATCACTTCACTGCTATGGCGCACATCCTAACAGCCGCTAAACGCAAAAAGAACGTTAAACGCATCGCAACGGCGTTTTATACCTTAAGGTGTGATCTCTGCCGCATTCCCTCTCTGACTTATTACGTTGTTTTCATCATGACTGACTGATAAATCAGCAAAAATCAATAGCGCCGTGTCTGCGGCTTTTGCAACGAACGATAAATCCACACGCCAACCACCGCCAGAATCAGCCACGGCAACAGCTTAATCATCATCGCAAACAGGCCGCCCAACAGCATAAAGGCCGAGGCCACCAGCAGCGCGGCCAACACACCCAGCAGCGAAACGCCGGTGACCAGCAGCATCAGCACGAAGCCGATAAAAAAGAAAATTTCTAGCATGATAAGGAAGCTCCTTGGCAAAACTGGCATCTGCCAACGTTATTACAAGAAGCGTGCCAACCCTGATGCTATCGGCAACCCGTTGAAATGCAATAAAAGCTGCGCCGCAGGACGCGACGCAGCTGGTGAAAATAACCAACAATTAGCGTAATAAGCGGCGAATTACGCCACCTCACTGCGCGGCTGGCGCACCAGACTAAGCGCCTGCTCCACCACGCGCACGTCGGCCCCCGCCTTATGGGCATTCTCACTCAGGTGGCGCCGCCACTGGCGCGCCCCCGGGATCCCCTGGAACAGACCCAGAATATGGCGGGTGATATGGCCCAGATAGGTGCCGTTCGCCAGTTCGCGCTCGATGTACGGATACAGCGCCTCCACCACCTCGACGCTGTCGCGCACTGCCGCCTGCGAGCCAAACAGCTCGCGGTCCACCTGCGCCAGAATGCCCGGATTCTGATAGGCTTCGCGCCCCATCATCACGCCATCGACGTGCTGCAGGTGCTGCTGCGCCTCGGCCAGCGACTTGACGCCGCCGTTAATGGCGATGGTCAGCGCCGGGAAGTCGCGCTTGAGCTGATAAACGCGCGGATAGTCCAGCGGCGGCACTTCGCGGTTCTCTTTCGGGCTCAGGCCGGACAACCAGGCTTTACGCGCATGGATGATAAACGTCTCGCACTCGCCGCGGCCGGAAACGGTGTCAATAAAGTCGCACAGGAAGGCGTAGCTATCCTGATCGTCAATGCCGATACGGGTTTTCACCGTTACCGGAATCGACACCACGTCGCGCATCGCTTTAACGCAGTCCGCCACCAGCGCGGCCTGCCCCATCAGGCAGGCGCCGAACATACCGTTCTGCACCCGGTCGGACGGGCAACCGACGTTCAGGTTGATCTCATCATAGCCGCGCTGTTCCGCCAGTCTGGCGCAGTGCGCCAGCGCCGCCGGATCGCTGCCGCCCAATTGCAGCGCCAGCGGGTGTTCCTCGTCGCTGTACGCCAGATAATCCCCTTTGCCGTGAATGATCGCGCCGGTGGTTACCATTTCGGTATACAACAGCGTCTCTTTGCTCAGCAGGCGGTGGAAATAACGGCAATGACGGTCGGTCCAGTCGAGCATAGGCGCGATGGAAAAACGGCTCGCGCTAAACGGCCGTTCAGTGCCGTTTAAGTCGGCAAGCGGAGAGTGTTCTGGTGTTAACGAATCGGTCATTACGGTATCTATTCAGCATCAGGCGGACAAAAAAGTAATCGCTGATTATAACGTAAACCGCCGCCGAGGCGAAACCGGCGCGGCGATCGGCATTATCCTGCTGAAAATTGGTTATTTTTGTGGTCGAAGCGACAAGAAAAACCACCGGCTATCGGTGATTTGCCGCAGGCATGGTAAAATCGCATTTTTAACGTACCGGGATATTCGCCATGACCCCAACCAACCAGGAAAAGCTGCTCGCGCAGGCAGAACGACTCTGCCAGCAACGCAATGTGCGCCTGACGCCACAACGGCTGGAAGTGTTACGCCTGATGGCGCAGCAGCCCGGTGCGATCAGCGCCTACGATCTGCTCGACCTGCTGCGCGTCGTGGAGCCGCAGGCCAAACCGCCGACGGTATACCGCGCGCTGGATTTTCTGCTGGAACAGGGATTTATCCACCGCGTCGAGTCGGCCAACAGCTACGTGCTGTGCCACCACTTCGAAGAGCCGATGCATACCTCGGCGCTGTTTATCTGCGACCGCTGCGGCCAGGTCACCGAGCGCCCGACGGAGGGCGTGGAAGAGACGCTGCAAAAGCTGGCGCAGGAATCCGGCTTTGTGCTGCGTCACAGCGTGGTGGAAGCTCACGGCCTGTGCGCCGGCTGCGTTGAGGTGGAAGCCTGCGACAGCCAGCATGACTGCGATCACGACCACAGCATCGTGGTGAAGAAGAAGTAACCCGCCAAGCGGCTTACTGCGCGTAACGCTAAGCCGCCTTCCCCTGCGCAAACCAGGTGCCATTGACGCGGTGCCGGTGCCAAATCCAACCGAGCGCCGCGCCGCGCAGCCCCAGAAAGACGCACAGTGCCAGCCACAGCCCGTGGTTGCCCAACAGCGGCAAACTCAGCAGCGTCAGGCCGTAGCCCGCCGCCGCCACCGCCATGCTGTTGCGCATCTCTGCGCCGCGCGTCGCGCCGATAAACATGCCGTCCAACAGATAACACCATACGCCAATCAGCGGCAACACCATCTGCCACGGCAGATAGTGAGCCGCCAGCGTGCGCAGCTCCGGCAGCGACGTCAGCATATTGACGATCTGCTGTCCCGCGCAGGCGTACACCAGCGCAAAGCCCAGCGCCACCAGACAGGACTGACGGCAGGCGGCGCGCCAGACCAGACGCAGCTGGCTGTCGTCACGCGCGCCGTAGGCGTGCCCGGAGTGCGCCTCAACCGCATAGGCGAAGCCGTCCAACGCGTAGGCGGTAAAGGTCAGCAGGTTCATCAGCACCGCATTGACCGCCACCACCTCGCTGCCCAGGCGGGCGGCGAAAATGGTCAGCGAAGCGAAGCACAGCTGCAACAACAGGGAGCGCAGCATGATATCGCGGTTGAGCGCCAGCAAACGGCGCACGTTGCCGCGCCAGGCGTGCCGCAGCATCGACGGCGAAATGCCGCGCATGCGCATCACGCGCCAGCTGAGCCACAGCCCGAGCAGCAGGGTGGCGTATTCAGACACCGCGGTGGCCGTGGCCGCGCCCTGCACGTTCCAGCCCAGCCCCATCACCAGCCACAGGTCCAGCACGATATTCAGCAGGTTGCCGACAATCAGCAGGATCACCGGCGCGCGCACGTACTGGACGCCCAGCAGCCAGCCCAGCAGCACCATGTTCGCCAGCGCCGCCGGCGCGCTGAGCCAGCGGATCTCCAGGAACGCGCGCGCCTGCGTCAGCACCTCGCCGTCACCGCCGACGATCTGCAGTGCGAGATCGATCAGCGGGTGGCGCAGCAGCACAATCGCCAGCCCGGCCAGCAGCGCCAGCAGCAGCGGCTGCATAAAAGCGCGCGCCAGCGCCTGCGGGTTTTGCGCCCCCAGCGCCTGCGCCGTCAGTCCAGTGGTACTCATGCGCAAAAACAGCAGCAGCATAAACAGGAAGCTGGTGACCATCGCCCCCACCGCCACGCCGCCCAGATAGACCGGGCTGTCGAGGTGGCCGATCACCGCGGTATCCACCAGCCCCAGCAGCGGCACGGTAATGTTGGAGAAGATCATCGGCAGCGCCAAACGCCACAGGGCTTTGTCCGTGTCGCTAGTCAAGGAGGCAAGCAGGCGCATAGTCACATGTTCCCGTAGCAGAAAGGATGGATCAGATAAGAAATAACATCGCCCCGGACATGGCCGAGGCGATTAAACGCAGGGGGATGCGCTTTAGATCCAGTCACCGTTGCGGATGACGCCGACGGCCAGACCTTCGATGGTGAAATTCTGTTCGCGCAGGTCAACCTTGATCGGCGTGAACTCGCTGTTTTCAGGCAGCAGCTCGACCAGATTGCCGCTGCGTTTTAAGCGCTTCACCGTCACTTCGTCTTCGATGCGCGCCACCACCACCTGGCCGTTGCGCACATCCTGCGTTTTATGCACCGCCAGCAGGTCGCCGTCCAGAATGCCGATATCACGCATCGACATGCCGTTAACCCGCAGCAGGAAATCCGCGTTCGGCTTGAACAGCGACGGATCCACCTTGTAGTGCCCTTCGATATGCTGTTGCGCCAGCAGCGGTTCGCCGGCAGCGACCCGACCGATCAGCGGCAGGCCGTCTTCATCTTCCATCAGCAGGCGGATGCCGCGCGAGGCGCCGGAAACGATCTCGATCACGCCCTTGCGGGCCAGCGCCTTCAGGTGCTCTTCGGCGGCATTAGGCGAGCGGAACCCCAGGCGCAGCGCGATCTCGGCACGCGTTGGCGGCATGCCGGTTTGCGAGATATGCTCGCGAATCAGATCGTAGACCTCTTGCTGCCTGGTAGTTAGTGCTTTCATTCCGCCCCCTGTTTGTTTATACAGTCTTGCTGTGAGTATATACAGGTGAACGCGGATTGGGAACCGGAGAATGAATAAAAATCAGGGATTAGCGCACCGCTTCGCAAATCAGGCGAAATGCCGCCACAGCAGCGTTACCCAGACCAACAGCGCCAGGATAATACTCAGCGACACCGCCGCCGATCCCATATCCTTGGCACGGCCGGACAGCTCATGGTAGTCGGTGCCGACGCGGTCGACGATCGCCTCAATGGCGCTGTTGAGCACTTCGACGATCAGCACCAACAGCACCGAGCCAATCAGTAAAATGCGCGCCACGGCGTCGACATCCAGCCACAGCGCCACAATCACGGCAATCGCCGCCGCCACCGACTCCTGGCGAAACGCCGCCTCATTGCGCCAGGCCGCCGTTAATCCTTGATACGAGTAACCCGCCGCTTTGATGATCCGGGTCAAGCCGGTCGTTTGATTTGCCATTTTGCTGTGTGCCTTTTACAAGAGGTCAGTCATAATTTTAACGGTTCGGGGTTCTTTAACACCACAGATCTGTTACCCGCTTTCTGGTATGCTTGCGGCGCATTGCTAACAAGAGGCTTCACATAGTTATGTCAGGTTGGCGTAAAATTTATTATAAATTATTGAATCTACCACTCAAACTGCTGGTAAGAAGCAAAGTTATCCCTGCGGATCCGGTCACGGAGCTGGGGCTCGATCCCTCACGACCGATTTTGTACGTTTTACCTTACCATTCCAAGGCGGATTTGCTGACGCTGCGCGCCCAGTGCCTGGCGCAGGATCTGCCCGACCCGCTCGAACCGCTGGAGATCGACGGCGCAGTGCTGCCCAGCTACGTGTTTATCCACGACGGCCCGCGCGTCTTCCGCTACTACACGCCGAAGGAAGAGTCGGTAAAACTGTTCCACGACTATCTGGATCTGCACCGCAATAACCCGGGGCTGGATATTCAGATGCTGCCGGCGTCGGTGATGTTCGGCCGCTCACCGGGGCGCGAAGGCCAGGGCACCCCGCACCTGCGCCTGCTGAACGGCGTGCAGAAATTCTTCGCCATTTTATGGCTGGGCCGCGACAGCTTCGTGCGTTTCTCCAACACCGTGTCGCTGCGTAAGATGGCGACCGAGCACGGCACCGACAAGATTATCGCGCAGAAGCTGGCGCGCGTCGCGCGTATGCACTTCTCGCGTCAGCGTCTGGCGGCGGTAGGGCCGAGCCTGCCGGCACGGCAGGATCTGTTCAACAAGCTGCTGGCCTCCAAGGCGATTGAAAAAGCGGTGGAAGATGAAGCGCGCAACAAAAAGATCTCCCACGAGAAGGCGCAGCAAAACGCCATCGCGCTGATGGAGGAGATCGCCGCCGACTTCTCCTATGAAACCGTACGTCTGTCGGACCGCGTGCTAAGCTGGACCTGGAACCGGCTGTATCAGGGCATCAACGTCACCAACGCCGAACGCGTGCGCCAGCTGGCGCAGGACGGCCACGAAATCGTCTACGTGCCCTGCCACCGCAGCCATATGGACTACCTGCTGCTGTCCTACGTACTGTATCACCAGGGGCTGGTGCCGCCGCATATCGCCGCCGGCATCAACCTGAACTTCTGGCCGGCCGGGCCGATTTTCCGCCGGTTGGGGGCGTTCTTTATCCGCCGCACCTTCAAAGGCAATAAGCTCTACTCGACGGTGTTCCGCGAATACCTCGGCGAGCTGTTTACCCGCGGCTACTCGGTGGAATACTTCGTCGAAGGCGGCCGTTCGCGCACCGGGCGTCTGCTGGAGCCGAAGACCGGCACCCTGTCGATGACCATTCAGGCGATGCTGCGTGGCGGCACCCGGCCGATCACCCTGGTGCCGATCTACATCGGCTACGAGCACGTGATGGAAGTGGGCACCTACGCCAAGGAGCTGCGCGGCGCGACCAAAGAGAAAGAGAGCCTGCTGCAGATGCTGCGCGGCCTGCGTAAACTGCGCAACCTGGGCCAGGGCTACGTCAACTTCGGCGAACCGCTGCCGCTGACCCCCTACCTGAACCAGAACGTGCCGCAGTGGCGCGACTCCATCGACCCGATCGAAGCGCAGCGCCCGAGCTGGCTGACGCCGACGGTGAACGATCTGGCGGCGAAAATCATGGTGCGTATCAACAACGCCGCCGCCGCCAACGCCATGAACCTGTGTTCGACCGCGCTGCTGGCCTCGCGCCAGCGTTCACTGACCCGTGAACAGCTGATCGAGCAGTTGGACTGCTATCTGCAGCTGATGCGCAATGCGCCGTACGCCGACGACGTGACGGTGCCGGACCATTCGCCGGCCGAGCTGCTGGACCACGCGCTCAACATGAACAAGTTCGAGGTGGAGCAGGACAATATCGGCGATATCATCATCCTGCCGCGTGAGCAGGCGGTGTTGATGACCTATTACCGTAATAATATTCACCACCTGCTGGTGCTGCCGTCGCTGATCGCCAGCATTGTGATGCATCACCGCCACGTCTCGCGCGCCGAACTGCTGCGCCAGATCGGCCTGATTTATCCGATGCTGAAGGCCGAACTGTTCCTGCATTACGATAAGGAACAGCTGCCGGAAGTGCTGCAAACGCTGACCGACGAAATGGCGCGTCAGTCGCTGATTTGCGTCAACGGCGACGAGCTGTCGCTCAACGCCGCGCGCATCCGTCCGCTGCAGCTGCTGGCGGCCGGCGTGCGTGAAACGCTGCAGCGCTACGCCATCACCATGTCGATCCTCAGCGCCAACCCGAGCATCAACCGCGGCGCGCTGGAAAAAGAGAGCCGCATTATGGCTCAGCGTTTGTCGGTGCTGCACGGCATCAACGCGCCGGAGTTCTTCGATAAGGCGGTGTTCTCCACTCTGGTGGCGACGCTGCGCGAAGAAGGCTACATCAACGATATCGGCGATGCGATCCGTGAGCACACCATGGAGGTTTACACCATGCTGAGCGACCTGATCACCCCGGAGATCAAACTGACGATTGAAAGCGTCAGCACGCCGCCGGAACCTGAAGCACTGCCGGCCGAAACGGACGCCAAGAGCGCCGAATAAACCGACGTGGCCATAACGAAAAAGGCACCCATCAATCGGGTGCCTTTTTTTATCAGCGCATCGCGTCAGTATCGTCAGATAAAGCTCAGCACCACGCCGATAAACACCACCAGCCCGACGTAGTTGTTGTGCAGGAAAGCGCGGAAACAGGCGTCGCGGTCACGGCCGGCGATCTGCTGTTGCTGATGAATAAACAGCGCGCCCGCCAGCAGCAGCGACCAGTAAAACGCCCCGCCCAGCTGCGACAGGTAACCAATCCACAACAGCAGCAGCAGCGTGGCGAACTGCAGCAGGCCGACAATCAGTTTGTCGAAACGGCCGAACAGCACCGCGGTGGATTTCACGCCGATCTTCAGATCGTCGTCGCGGTCCACCATCGCGTACAGCGTATCGTAAGCCACCGTCCAGCAGATATTCGCCAGCAGCAACAGCCAGCAGCTCAGCGGCAGCGATTCGCTCACCGCAGCATAGGCCATCGGGATGCCCCAGCCGAAGGCTGCGCCCAGCACCAGCTGCGGCAGATTGGTCACCCGCTTCATAAACGGATAAATCCACGCCAGCGCCAACCCGGCCAGCGACAGGGCGATAGTCATGGTATTGAGCGTCAGCACCAGCGCGAAGGAGATCAGCACCAGCACCACAAACAAAATTTTCGCTTCTTTCTCCGTGACCCGGCCGCTGGGCAGCGGACGATTGGCGGTGCGTTTCACATGACCGTCAAAGGCGCGATCGGCAAAATCATTCACCACACAGCCCGCCGCGCGCATTAAAAATACGCCCAGTACAAACACCAGCAGAACAGGGAACGACGGCACGCCCTCGCCCGCCAGCCACAGCGCCCACAGCGTCGGCCACAACAGCAGCAGCGTGCCGATCGGTTTATCAATGCGCATCAGGTGGCAATAGGCCCGCCATTTACTTTGGCTAATGCTTCCTTCCAAGATCTCTTTCCCCCTTAGGCCGGTTCGCTGCCGTCCGCTTCATACAGCGGTGCGGCAGGTAAAAACAGTTCGGTCAGCAACAGCGGTTTGCCCGCCAGCCGCAGGCGGGAACGCCGCGCCCACAGCCGATCCTGCCTGCCGACCAAAATATAGTCGCGGGTCAGCGCATCGCTGCTGAACAGGTAACGTCCCAGCGGCACGGTGCCCAAATCAACCAGCGCCTGATCGGGGCCGGTCAGCGTCTCCAGCGGGATCACCGTTCTGCCGAGCAGCCAGGGCTGGTCGTCACCCAGCAGGACGATTTCGCGCAGCCAGTAACGCGGGCTGTCCGGCAGATGTTCCGCCTCTTCTCCCAGCTCCTCGCGGCTGACAAAGCCCTCGCGCTGCGGCTCAACCCGCACGCAGCGGCAGTGTTTCTCGAAGCGCTGGGTCATCGATCCCAGCTCCATCAACCAGTCATTGATCGCGGCGGGCACGGGAGGATGCTGCTCGGTGAGCCATTCCAGCGGGGGCAAAATGGATTCGCTATTGCCTGGCATTGTTCTACTCCAACGGTCGGCAACATACGTCAACAACGTACATCATCGACACTACAAACGGTTAACAGGCGGCCATTGTAACGCAGAAAATTAAAAGCGGCAGAATGATTCGTGGTATCCCGCCGGCAGGAAAAAGCACGGCCGCCAAACGAAAAAAGGTGCGCCGCAGCGCACCAATCATCGAGCCAGCATCGGCAGCGTGGGGATTACCCCTTGCCTTTCACACTGCTGATAAAGGTGTTACGCGCAGTGGTGGAACCCAATTTTTCCGCTTCATTCATCAGCTTCAGCGCTTTGTCGATATCTCCCGCCTTCACCGCCTGTCTGATGCCGTTATTGAAGTAGCTTTCGGTGTCGTTCAGCATCGGTTCCGCCGGTGCGGACGCAGTCGCCCTGGCCGGCTGTACCGTGGCACCGACCGTGACCGGCGGCGTGCTCGACGCCGCAGGCAGCATGCCGATCATGATATTGCCGCTGCCCTGCTCGGCGCTGACCTTCAGCTTCAGCAGGCCGCCGCCGGCGTGGCGGGCAACGGGATCGGGAATATCCGGCACCGCATTACCGACGCCGCGCGCATAGGCCTTCGCCGGATTGGTCAGCCGTGTGGTTTTAGCCAGATCCTGCCGCGTGGTGTACACCAGCAGGTAAATCTGCTTTTGCCCCAGCGCCGGCGTCAGCTTCATGGTGCCCTCCAGCCGGTCTGCCGACATCACGCCCGGCGGCTGGTACGGAAAATAGCTGCTGGGATAGTAGGCCGCCGGGCGCCGCTGCTCATCCAGCACCAGCACGCTCGGCGCATACAGCGCATTATCCCTGGCGATGCTGCTCAGGGTGATCTCCAGTGAGCCACGGTCGGCCGGCAGCGTATACGCCGCTACCGCGCCCTGAATATCGCCCTGACGAATCTGCGGGCTGGCGTCGTTCAGCGTCACGTCCTGTTTCACCGGCGGCACCAGCGGCTGCCAGGGCAGGTTTTGCAGCGCGGCGGCGCTGATGGCCGGCGCAACGGCGACATCGGCCGGCGTCGCGGCATTGGCGGCCGGCGACAGGCTGACGGCCAGCGCAGCAGACAGATAAAACGACAACAGAGTTTTGTTCATTGTTATATCCCCATACCTTCCGGCGGTCGGCAGGCAAGCGCCGCGCCGCCGGTAATCAGAGAGGGAAAGAGGCACCGGCCCCTTCCCTGCGTGCGGTCGTTACCACCAGATTTCCATCTGCGCGCCGAAGGTGACTTCATCATCGTCGCCACGGCTGAAGGTGTGCGCGCTGCTGTCGCGGTAGGCAGTACCGGAAGCGTAGGCCGAGCCGGAATCGTCGGTGGCGTAGCCCCATTTTTCATCCCACTTGGCGTAGGTGGCGAACAGACGGATCGCCGGACGCGACCAGATGCTGTCGCCTGCCTGCCACTGCTGCGCCAGGGTGATTTTGTACTGGCTGTTGCGGTCACCGGTGCGCTGGGATTTCACGTTGTCGTAGCCCGCTTCCAGCAGGGTGCTCATAATCGGCGTCCATTTGTACATCGGGCGTACGCCCACGGTGTACCAGGTGCTGCCGTTGTCATTATCGCGGTCGACATCCTGATACATCGCCACATACATCAGCGCCCATTTGTCATTAAAGTCGATGGCGCCGTGATCCAGCACGCGGAACATATTGCCGTTATTGTTGACCGAGGAGCCTTCGTTGCGGCCGTTGTTCTGCGAGCTCATGGCGTCCGACGCGTACTGCACGACGAACTTGTTGTAGCCGTTCAGGATGCTCTGGGTATGCTCGGCGGTAAACATCCAGCCGTCCTTCGACGCGCCGTCCGCCAGGTGGTAACCGTCCTGCACGTTGGCGCGGCCGTAGTCCACCCCTAACTCCAGCGTACCGCCGGGGTTGGTTTCCAGCCCGGCCAGCCGCACGTCAAACACATCGTTGACCGTCGGACGCTCGTCCCACTCGTTGTACAGATAACCGTAAGAGCCGCCGGATTCGCCGTTGCGGGTCACCGCCATCGACAGTTTGCCAAAGCCCAGATCGACATTTTCCAGACCGGCGCCCGGGCCGGAGATATCCCAGTAGTAGAAGTCGATCATATGAACATCGTGACGCTGATAGAAACGCTTACCGGCCCACAGGGTGGAGCCAGGCAGCCATTCGATCAGGTTTTTACCCTGCACGTTCACTTCACGAAAGCCCGGCGTGGTGTCTTCCCAGTCGCTGCGCTGCGATACCGAGTAGGCCAGATTGGTGTCGAAGTAGAAGCTTTTATCACCGTCTTTCCACACTTCCTGGCCCAGCTTCAGCTCGGCGTAGGTTTCACACTCGTTGCCGAGACGGTATTTACTGCCGGCGCCGGTGGCCTGAAAGCATTGCTGTTCCCCGCCGCTGCCGCTCCAGCCGATGCCGGAACGGGCGTAACCTTTAAAATCGACCGCCATCGCCTGCGTGGTCAGCACGCCGGCGGCGACTGCCAACGCCAGAGGAAGTTTGCGCAGAGTAGTCATCATTATTCTCCTGTTATACAGACCGTTCCCCGCGGCGCGCCCGCAGCGACCACGCGCGGGACAGGCCGGGGTGCGTGGCGCTTTAAACGCCCGGCTCGCGATAACGGCGCTGGCAGGCGGTTCCGTCTTCACGGAACAGGTGGCAGCGCTGTAACGGCAAACCGATGGCGAATGTGGCGCCTTCTTCTACCAGCACCACGTCGTTCTGGCGGTAAACCAGGTTCTGACGAATTGCCGGGATTTGGATATGAATCTGCGTTTCGTGGCCAAGCTGCTCCACCACCTGTACCTCGCCGCTGAGCTGCACATCGCTCTCGCCGCTCGGCAGCAGGTGTTCCGGGCGAATGCCGAGCGACATATTGGCGCCGACCTCCACCCGATCGCCGTCCACCGACAGCCAGACCCACTGCCGGTTGGGCAGTTCAACCTGCACCTGCTGCGGCTCTACTGCCGTCACCTTCACCGGCAGAAAATTCATCTTCGGCGAACCGATAAAACCGGCGACGAAGCGGTTGGCCGGGTAGTGATACAACTCCAGCGGCCTGCCGACCTGCGCCACGCGCCCGGCATCCAGCACCACGATTTTGTCCGCCAGCGTCATCGCCTCGACCTGATCGTGGGTGACGTAAATCATGGTGCGCCGCAGCCGCTTGTGCAGACGGGAGATCTCAATGCGCATCTGCACCCGCAGCGCGGCGTCGAGGTTGGACAGCGGCTCATCAAGCAGGAATACCTCCGGCTCCGCCACCAGCGTGCGGCCAATCGCCACCCGCTGACGCTGTCCGCCGGACAGCGCCTTCGGCCGCCGTTCCAGCAGATGCGCCAGCTGCAGCACTTCTGATACCTGGTTTACCCGTTGACCAATCTGCGCTTTGTTGGCGCCGGCCAGCTTCAGGCCGAACGACATGTTGTCGGCCACCGACAGGTGGGGATACAGCGCGTAAGACTGAAACACCATGCCGATGCCGCGCTCCGACGGCGGCACCTCGTTCATCCGCCGCTCGCCGATCAGCAGATCGCCGGAGGTAATGTCCTCCAGCCCGGCAATCATGCGCAGCAGCGTCGACTTGCCACAGCCCGACGGCCCGACAAACACCACAAATTCGCCGTCGTCGATGGTCAGGTTGACGTCCCTGGAAATCACGGCCTCGCCAAAGGCCTTATAAACGCTGCGCAGTGTGACGCTAGCCATGCGTAACTCCCCTGCTTTCGCAGTTACAGTGCCGGGTGAAAGGGACGAAGCGCGCTCCGTCCCCCCCGCGCTCTGCGGGATGTTCCCGGGTAATCAAAGTCATGGGCCGATGGTGGGCGAATCGCCGCCGCGGGTAATCATCCGCAACCGGATTTTTCATGGGGGAGGAGGCGGGAGGATGAGGAAAGCAGCATGGGGAGGAGCGGCGACGCACGTCAGACAAATCTGTGATCTGTTTGGCAAAAACGGCCGGCATTTTGTGTGCCGAAGGCCACAGAATGGAACGGAGTGTTAACTAGATCACATAACTCAGCGATGGGGCGTAGAGCACAGGAGGATGAGCGGCACGCCGGTTGTGGCCCACTATTTGCCAACTTACCGCAGTGCCCACAGAAGGATTGGACTATGACTCGTACTATGACTACCGCCGCCCGCACGCTGGTGCTGTCGGCGCTGACGACGTTGGCGCTTTCATCCTCGGCCTTTGCCAAAATCGAAGAAGGCAAGCTGGTCATCTGGATCAACGGCGATAAAGGCTATAACGGCCTGGCCGAGGTCGGCAAAAAATTTGAGCAGGACACCGGCATCAAGGTGACCGTCGAGCACCCCGATAAACTGGAAGAGAAATATCCGCAGGTAGCCGCAACCGGCGACGGCCCGGACATTATCTTCTGGGCGCACGACCGCTTCGGCGGCTACGCGCAGTCCGGCCTGCTGGCGGAGATCCACCCGTCCAAGGCGCTGCAGGACAAAATCTTCCCGTTCACCTGGGATGCGGTGCGCTACGACGGCAAACTGATCGGCTACCCGATTGCCGTAGAGGCACTGTCGCTGATTTATAACAAGGATCTGATCAAACAGCCGCCGAAAACCTGGGAAGAGATCCCGGCGCTGGACAAGCAGCTGCGCGCCAAAGGCAAAAGCGCCATCATGTGGAACCTGCAGGAGCCCTACTTCACCTGGCCAATCATCGCCGCCGACGGCGGCTACGCCTTTAAGCAGGCCAACGGCAGCTACGACGTGAAAGACGTCGGCGTCGATAACGCCGGTTCACGCGCCGGCCTGCAGTTTATCGTCGATCTGGTGAAAAATAAGCATATCAACGCCGACACCGATTATTCGATCGCCGAAGCCGCCTTTAACAAAGGGCAGACCGCGATGACCATCAACGGGCCGTGGGCCTGGAGCAATATCGACCAGAGCAAAGTCAACTACGGCGTCGCGGTGCTGCCAACCTTCAAAGGCAAGCCGTCGAAGGCGTTCGTCGGCGTACTGACCGCCGGCATCAACGCCGCCAGCCCGAATAAAGAACTGGCGACCGAGTTCCTGGAAAACTACCTGCTGACCGACCAGGGGCTGGCGGACGTCAACAAAGACAAGCCGCTGGGCGCGGTGGCGCTGAAGTCCTTCCAGCAGCAGCTGGCGCAGGATGAAAAGATCGCCGCCACCATGCAGAACTCGCAACACGGCGAAATCATGCCGAATATTCCGCAGATGAGCGCGTTCTGGTATGCGATGCGCAGCGCCGTGCTCAACACCATCAACGGCCGCCAGACGGTGGACGCCGCGCTGAAAGACGCCCAGACCCGCATCAATAAATAAGCCCGGCCCTCCCCCTTCCCGCACGGGAGGGGGGAGCGGGTTACGTAGACAGAGGGAACACCCTATGCAATTCGCCCATGACGGCTTGCCGACGCGCCAAAAATCGAAGTGGTGGCAGCATGACGGACTGAAATGGCTGACGATTAGCCTGTTCGGTCTGGTTACCTGCTATCTGATTGTGTTGATGTATGCACAGGGGGAATATCTTTTCGCCATCATGACGCTGATCCTGGTCAGCGCCGGGCTGTATATTTTCGCCAACCGCCGCGCTTATGCCTGGCGCTACGTCTATCCCGGCATGGCCGGCATGGGGCTGTTTGTTCTGTTCCCGCTGATTTGCACCATCACCATCGCCTTTACCAACTACAGCAGCAGCAACCAGCTCACCTTCGAGCGCGCGCAGTCGGTGCTGATGCAGCGCCAGTTGCAAACCGGCAAGACCTTTACCTTCGGCCTCTACCCGACGGCCGATCGGCAGTGGCAGCTGCTGCTGACGCACCCCGACAGCGGTGAATCGCTGCTTTCCACACCGTTCAGCCTGAATAACGCTAATGCGCCGCAGCAGGTGACGCTGACCGTCTCCGACGCCGCGCCCGCCGGCGAACGCGCCACCTTGCGCGTGATTACCCAGCACCGTCAGGCGTTGGGTCAGCTGTCTGCCCTACTGCCGGACGGCGGCGTGCTGCGGATGAGTTCGCTGCGCCAGTTCTCCGGCACCGGCCCGCTGTACACGCTGGCCGACGACGGCAAAACGCTGACCAATAACCAGACTCAGGTGCAGTACCGGCCAAACGACGACACCGGCTTCTACCAGGCGGTGAACGCCGACGGGCAGTGGGGGCAGGAAACCCTCAGCCCGGGCTATACCGTCGTCAGCGGCTGGAAGAACTTCCTGCGGGTGGCGCAGGATGAAGGCATCAAGCAGCCGTTTATTTCGATCTTTATCTGGACGCTGGTGTTTTCACTGCTGTCGGTTGCGCTGACCGTCGCGGTAGGCATGGTGCTGGCCTGCGTGGTGCAGTGGGAAGCGCTGAAGGGCAAAGCCGCCTACCGCGTGCTGCTGATCCTGCCCTACGCCGTGCCGTCGTTTATTTCCATTCTGATCTTCAAAGGGCTGTTCAACCAAAGCTTCGGCGAAATCAATATGATGCTCAGCGCGCTGTTCGGCATTAAGCCGGCCTGGTTCAGCGATCCGCTGACCGCCAAGAGCATGATCCTGATCGTCAATACCTGGCTGGGTTACCCCTACATGATGATCCTGTGCATGGGCCTGCTCAAAGCGATCCCGGACGATCTGTATGAAGCCTCGGCCCTCGACGGCGCCGGGCCGCTGCAGAACTTCTTCCGCATCACTTTCCCGCTGCTGATCAAACCGCTGACGCCGCTGATGATCGCCAGCTTTGCCTTTAACTTTAATAACTTCGTGCTGATCCAGCTGCTGACCAACGGCGGCCCGGACATGATCGGCACCACCACGCCGGCCGGCTATACCGACCTGCTGGTCAGCTACACCTACCGCATCGCCTTTGAAGGCGGCGGCGGACAGGACTTCGGGCTGGCGGCCGCCATCGCCACGCTGATTTTCCTGCTGGTCGGCGCACTGGCGATTCTGAATCTGAAAGCCAGCAAAATGAACTTTGATTAGGGAGAACACCCATGGCTATGGTCCAACCGAAATCCCAGCGTCTGCGCCTGTGGCTGACCCATTTGGCAATGCTGAGTTTTATCGCCCTGATCATGTTTCCGCTGCTGATGGTGGTGGCAATTTCGCTGCGCGCCGGCAATTTCGCCACCGGCAGCCTGATCCCGGATCAGGTCTCCTTCGACCACTGGCGGCTGGCGCTGGGTCTGAGCGTTACCCACGCCGACGGCAGCGTAACGCCGCCGCCGTTCCCGGTGCTGCTGTGGCTGTGGAATTCGGTGAAGGTAGCGGCGATCACCGCCATCGGCATCGTCACGCTGTCGACCACCTGCGCCTATGCCTTTGCACGCCTGCGCTTTCGCGGTAAAAGCGCCCTGCTGAAAAGCATGCTGATTTTTCAGATGTTCCCGGCGGTGCTGTCGCTGGTCGCCCTGTACGCGCTGTTTGATCGTCTGGGCCAATACCTGCCGTTTATCGGCCTCAATACCCACGGAGGGGTGATTTTCGCCTATATGGGCGGCATTGCCCTGCACGTCTGGACCATCAAGGGCTACTTCGAAACCATCGACAATTCGCTGGAGGAAGCGGCGGCGCTGGACGGCGCCACGCCGTGGCAGGCCTTCCGCCTGGTGCTGCTGCCGTTGTCGGTGCCGATCCTGGCGGTGGTGTTTATTCTGTCGTTTATCGCCGCCATCACCGAGGTGCCGGTCGCCTCACTGCTGTTACGCGACGTGAACAGTTACACGCTGGCGGTGGGAATGCAGCAATACCTGAATCCGCAGAACTATCTGTGGGGAGACTTCGCCGCCGCGGCGGTGCTGTCAGCCATTCCGATCACCACCGTCTTCCTGCTGGCGCAGCGCTGGCTGGTGGGCGGCCTGACCGCCGGCGGGGTAAAGGGATAACACAAAGTTTCACACTGTGCCTGTGTCTTTAGCGTCCCTGACGGG